>JBKECK010000077.1:0-69507 GCA_047974625.1 Acidimicrobiales bacterium | reverse complement strand
TCCTCGGCACCGCGGCCGGCTACGAGCAGTACGACGAGCAGATCATCACCAATCTCGGCCTGCCGTTCACCGTGGTCTTCACCGGCTCGGAGCACGCCACCACCGAGACCCTGGAGCAGCGGGTGGGCCTGGGTGAGCCGGTGCTGGCCTACTGGTGGACGCCGACCGCGGCCGTGAAGCAGTTCGATCTCGTCCAGGTGGAGCTGCCACCCCGGACCGAGGCCTGCGCCGCGGCCGCCGTGGCCGGTGACGGAGGGGTGGACTGCGCCTATCCCGAAGACGTGCTGTTCAAGGCGGTGTCGCCCCACCTGGCCGCCAAGGCCCCCGATGTGGCCGAGTTCCTGACCGGCTTCGAGCTCACCACAGCCGACCAGATCGGCCTGTTGTATCGGGTCGAGGTGGAGGGGCGTAGCGTCGAGTCGGCGGCCGGGGAGTGGATCGCCGCCAACCGGGACCGGTGGCAGCCTACGGTCGACGCCGCCGTCTCCGCCGGGGGCGCCGAGGACCCGGCCCCAACTTCGGGCTGACCGCCCGGGCCGTCTACGGTCGGGGCCCGACACCTTCGAGGGAGAGCCCGTGAACCGCTTCGAGCCCGAACCCACCGGGGAGACGGACCGCACTGACACCGGTCCGCCGTTGTACACCACGATGAGCCATCTGCGGGCGGTGCGGCGCCTGCGGCCCGATCCGATACCCGACGGCGTGCTCGGTCGGGTCCTGCAGGCCGCATGCTGGGCCCCGAGCGGGGGAAACCAGCAACCGTGGCGGGTGGTGGTCGTCCGCGACGCCGAGGGGCGGCAGGCGTTGGCCGACCTCTACGCCCCGGAGTGGGCGCGGTTCTCCGGGGGTTACGGTGCCCGCCTCGACGCCCTCGACCCGGAGGGTCGGGCCAAGCTGGAACGGGTCATCGCGGCCGGCGACCACCTGGCCGCTCACCTGGCCGAGGCACCCGTGATCCTGGTGTTCTGCGCCGACTTCCGCCGGATGGCCGTGACCGACCTCGGCCTGGACCGTCCCAGCATCATCGGTGGCGCCTCGGTGTACCCGGCGGTCCAGAACACCATGCTGGCCTGCGTGGCCGAAGGCCTCGGCTGCACCCTGACCACCCTCCACTGCTTCCGCGAGGCGGATGTACGGGCGGCGTTGGACATCCCCGACGAGTGGGCCACCGCGGCCATGGTGCCGATCGGCTACCCGGTCGGGGGTGGCCACGGACCCATCACCCGGCTCGGCCCGGACGCCCTCGCCTACGGCGACCGTTTCGGCGCCCCCCTGGAGCTCGACGGACCGTGACGGCCGCCAGCAGCCCGTCAGCCCCAGGCGAACACGGGCTGTTCGAAGCCGTCCACCCGGGTGGGGTGGCCGTCGTAGCCGACGGCCCGGAACTGGTAGAGCACGGCCCCGGTGGGAGCGTGGATGAGATCGCCCCCGATCGGGATCTGGATCACGGGCCGGTCGCTCTCCGGGATGGTCACGAACCGGGGGGAGTCGGACCGGATCAGCTCCCGCAGGGCGATCCGGTGCACGGAGGCCACCTCGTCGGGGTTGCCCACCGGTTCGGCGCCCTCGGGGGCCCAGAAGACGAACGGGGTGATGACATAGCCGGACCGGGTCGGGTAGTCGTCGAGGCGGCCTAGGAGGTCGGCCTCGCCGACCTCCAGACCGATCTCCTCCCGGATCTCTCGGACGGCGGCCTCGAAGGCGGACTCGTCGGGGTCGACCCGGCCCCCCGGCAGGGCCCACTGGTTGGCGTGGTCGTTGAGCTGGGACCCGCGGCGGGTGAGGATCACCGCGGACCCTCCAGCGGTCCCGTCCACCCGCCCGGTGAGCGACCCGGGGTCGACACCGGGGATCTCGGCCACCAGGGCGACCCGGTCGAACTCGGTCGGGTCGTGGCCGTGCTCCTCCCGGTCACTGTCGATCACCACCACCCCGACCGCTGCGTGCCGCCGACCGTCCAGCGGGTGGTGGCGGATCTCGTGCCGGGCCAGGTTGGCGGCCAGGCGCTCCCTCAGCTCCCCGGTGTGGGGGACGTCGTCGTGCTCGGGGTGGTCGACGGCGTCGCTAGGGGACGGGGAGGCGGAGTTGTCGGCCGCGGCCGGGGCGGAACGCTCGGCGTCACGGCCCGTACCGGGCGAGACCATGAGCGGTAACGGTACGGCACCGGCGACCACCGCGGCGACTTCGGCCCCCGGGCGCGGCGCGGCCCTGACGACTCCGGTGATCACCCGCGCGGTCGTCGGGCTGTCATCGGGCGGTCACCGGGTTGCCGCTGGGTTAAGGTCTCCGGATGGCCAGTGGAGACGAACGGGCGGATGTGCCGGAAGGACTCAACGGGACGGGACTACGGATCGGCGTGGTCCGGGCCCGTTGGAACGTGGACCTGGTCGACCGGCTCGCCAGCGGCGTCCGCCGGGGCCTGGAGGCCATGGGTGTCGACGACGTGGTGCACGTCTCGGTCCCCGGATCGTTCGAGATCCCCCTGGCCGCCCAGGCGTTGGTCACCCGGGGCGGGGTCGACGCCGTCGTCTGCATCGGGGCGGTGGTGCGGGGCGAGACCACCCACTACGAACTGGTGTCGGAGAACTGCGCCCGGGGGGTGGCCGAGGTCCAGCTCGCCACCGGGGTGCCCGTGATGTTCGGCCTGCTGACTGTGGAGGACCGTGAGCAGGCCCTGGCCCGCAGCCAGCCCGACGGTGGCCACAATGTGGGGGAGGAGGCCGCCATCGGGGCGGTCGAGATGGCCCGGCTGGTCGCCGGGGTCGGGGAGCCGGTCCCCGGCTGAGGGACGGCCCGATCGGGCAGGGGGGATCATGGTCGATCAGTTGTACGTCAAGGGGCGGTGGATCCCGGGATCGAGCGGGGAGACCATCCCCGTCGTCGACCCCGCCACCGGTGGTCGGATCGCCGCGGTGGCGGCGGGAACCCCGGCCGACGCGGTCATGGCCTGCGACGCGGCCGCCGCGGCCCAGCCGGCCTGGGCGGCCACCGCCCCCCGGGAACGGGCCGAGATCCTCCGGGCCGCATGGCAGATCCTGGTGGACCACCGGGCCGAACTGGCCGAGCTGATCACCGCCGAGAACGGCAAACCCCTGGCCGACGCCACCGGTGAGGTCGACTACGCGGCCGAGTTCTTCCGTTGGAACGCCGAGGAGGCGGTCCGGATCGGTGGCGAGCTCCGGTTGGCCCCGTCGGGGGCGAACCGGATCATCGTCCGTCACCCGCCGGTGGGGGTGGTGGCCATCGTGACGCCGTGGAACTTCCCGGCCGCCATGATCACCCGCAAGCTCGCTCCCGCGCTCGCCGCCGGGAACACGGTGGTGATCAAGCCCCCGAAGGAGACTCCGCTCACCGCCCTGCGGATCGCCGGGTTGCTGGGCGAGGCCGGCGTCCCGGCCGGGGTCGTCAACGTCACCCCCACCGCCACCGCCGGGGCGTGGTTCGACGCCGTGGTCGACCACCGGGCTGTGCGCATGGTCTCGTTCACCGGGTCCACCGAGGTGGGCCGGAACCTCCTGCGGCGCAGCGCCGACCGGGTCCTCAAGGTGGTCATGGAGCTCGGCGGTAACGCCCCGTTCATCGTCTTCGACGACGCCGACCTCGACACCGCGGTGGCGGGCGCGATGGTGGCCAAGATGCGGCACTCGGCCGAGACCTGCACGGCCGCCAACCGCTTCTTCGTCGAGGCCGGGGTGCGGGAGGCGTTCACGGCCCGGCTGGCGGAGGCGATGGCCACGGTCCGGATGGGCAACGGGCGTGACGAGGGCGTGACCCTCGGGCCGATGATCAACGCCGACGCGGTGGACACCATCGACCGTCTGGTCACCGGGGCCGTGGCCGGCGGGGCCGCCGCCGTGCTCGGCGGACACCCCGGGTCCGGGCCCGGGTACTTCTACCCTCCGACCGTGCTGGCCGACGTCGCCCCGGACGCGGCGATCACGGCCGCCGAGATCTTCGGCCCCGTGGCCCCCATCATCAGCTTCACCGACACCGACACCATGATCGCCCAGGCCAACGACACCGAGATGGGCCTGGCCGCCTACGTCTACACCACCGATCTGGCCCGGGGCCTGGCCGTGAGCGAACGGCTCGAATCCGGCATGGTCGGCCTCAACCGGGGCGCCGTGTCCGACCCGGCGGCCCCGTTCGGGGGCATGAAGCAGTCCGGCCTGGGTCGCGAGGGCGCCACCGAAGGGATCTACGAGTTCACCGAGACGCAGTACATCTCGACCGCCTGGTAGGCGGTTCGTACATCTCGACCGCCTGGTAGGCGGTGCGTACATCTCGACCGCCTGGTAGGCGGCCTGGTAGGCGATGCGGTGTCCGGACCTGTCTGGGGAGCCGACTGGTGTCGGACGGCACGGCCGGAAGACAATCGAAGCACCCGGCCCAAGGGAGCACATCATGACCGACCTGTTCACGAACCACTGGCGATACGCCGACCTCGACGCCTGGCACAAGGAGGCCGACGCCCTGCGGGCCGAAGGCACCGTGCACTGGATCGATCGCAGCGAGGACGGCTTCCCGCCCTTCTGGGCCGTCCTCGGTCTGGAGGAGGTGCTGGAGGTGGAACGGCAGCCGGCGTTGTTCACCAACGAGCCGATGTCGGTGTTGAGCAAGCTCTCCGACGTCGAGGCGTCCAAAGCGTCCGGGGCCCGGATCCGTTCCCTGGTCCAGATGGATCCCCCCGACCACCCGAAGTACCGGCAACTGACCGCTGACTGGTTCAAGCCGTCGAGTCTCCGTCAGCTCGAGTCCCGACTCGACGATCTGGCCGTCGAGGCCTTGGAACGGATGGAGGCGGCTGACGGGTCGTGCGACTTCTCCGCCGACGTGGCCGTCTGGTACCCGCTCGCGGTGATCCTGGCCATTCTTGGCCTGCCCGACGAGGACTACCCGCGGATGCTGCAGCTCACCCAGGAGCTGTTCGGCGCCTCCGACGAGGATATGGGCCGGGGCGGTATCGAGGGTCTCATCGAGACCGTCCTCGACTTCTTCCGCTACTTCGGCGAGCTCACCGCCGACCGGCGGGCCCACCCCACCGACGACCTGGCCACCCTGATCGCCAACGGCACGATCGACGGTCAGCCCATGCCCGAGCTCGAACAGATGAGCTACTACGTCATCGTGGCCGCGGCCGGCCACGACACCACCTCCAGCGCCATGACCGGCGGCCTCCAGGCCCTCATCGAACACCCCGATCAGCTGGCCCGTCTCCAGAATGACCCCGAGTTGCTCGTCACCGCGGTCGACGAGATGATTCGCTGGGTGTCCCCGGTGCGGCACTTCACCCGCACCGCCCAGGCCGACACCGAGATCGGCGGGGTACCGATCGCCGAGGGCGACCTGGTCTACATGTCGTACCTGGCTGCCAACCGTGACCCGCGGGTGTTCACCGACCCCCACCGGTTCGACGTCGGCCGGGCCAACGCCGACCGGCACGTTGCCTTCGGGTTCGGGGCCCACTTCTGCCTCGGGGCCCGACTGGCCCGGATGGAGATGCGGACCATGTTCCGGCTCCTGCTCGATCGCCTCGAGTGGGCCGAACTGGCGGGCACACCGTCCAGCATGCGGACCACCTTCGTGGGCGGCACGAAATCCCTGCCCATCCGCTACCGGCTCCGTCCCGCCATGGTCTGAGCGCATCCTGGGAAGCGGGCCCACCGCACCCCGGGATCAGGGTTCGAGCCACGGCCGGTCGGCTTCCCACGGTTCGGGGACGTCGACCGGCGGCTCGGGCGGCCGGGCCAGAAGTCGGGCGGCCAGGAGGCCGGCGAGCAGGCCGAACAGGTGGCCCTCCCACGAGATCCGCTCCTGGGGTACCAGCCCGACCACCATGCCGCTGTAGAGCATCAGGGCCACCAGGACGGCGGCCAGGGTGGCCAGGCGCCGTTCCCAGATAGCCGAGCCGATGAGGGCACCGAAGTAGCCGAACACGATGCCACTGGCCCCGAGGTGGTTGCCGGATCCGGCGAACAGCCAGGTCAACCCGCCGCCGACCACGATCACGATGGCGGTCACGCTCAGCAGGCGATCCAGCCCTCTCAGGGCGACCAGACCGCCGAGCACCACGAACGGCACCGTGTTCGACAACAGGTGACCGAAGCTGCCGTGCAGCCACGGCGCCCACAGGATGCCGTCCAGACCGCCGGCCTCGCGGGGCTGGATCCCGTTGGCCTGGAGGCGGGAACCGAGAAGTAACGTGTCCACGATCTCGACGGCCCACATGACGGCCACGGCCGCGACCAGGAGTTGCAGTGCCGTGCCGATCCGGAGACCTGGTTGGGGCTCGGGGGAGGGGGCCACGACCCGAGCCTACGCGAGGCCGGTGGACCCGGCGGGATCAGGCACCCGGTCGGATGAGGCCCCGACCGACGAGCCGGAGCCGGCCGGGCCCGGTCAGCCGGTCGAGCGGCCGAACGCCCGCACCAGCCGGTCACCGGCCTCGTCCAGCACCCCGTCGGACTTGGCGAAGCAGAACCGGAGCAGGTGGGCGCAGCGGGCGGGATCGGTGGAGAACACCGAGACGGGGACGGCGACGACCCCGGCCCGCTCGGGCAGGGCGAGGGCTAGTTCCACCCCGTCGTCGAACCCGAGGGGTCGCACGTCGACACATACGAAATAGGTCCCCTCCGCGGGCAGCACCCGGAACCCAGCCGCGTCGAGACGCTCGCTGAGACGGTCGCGCTTGGCCGTGAACCGGCCCGCGAGGTCGGTGTAGAAGGCGTCGGACTGGTCGAGGCCGGCCGCGATCGCCGGTTGGAACGGACCACCGTTGACGAAGGTCAGGAACTGCTTGGCCGTCAGGACCGGGGCGATCAGCGGGGCCCGGCCGCACACCCAGCCCACCTTCCAGCCGGTGCACGAGAAGGTCTTGCCCCCCGAGGAGACGGTGAGCGTACGGTCGGCCATGCCGGGGAAACCGGCCAGGGGGAGGTGTTCGGCGTCGTCGAACACCATGTGCTCGTACACCTCGTCGGTGACTGCCGTCACGTTGTGGGTCTGGCACAGCTCGGCGATGAGGGCGAGCTCGTCCCGGTTCAGCACCGTGCCGGTGGGGTTGTGGGGGGTGTTGACCAGGATCATGCGGGTCCGGGCCCCGAACGCGGCGCGGAGCTCGTCGGGGTCGAAGGCGAACCGGCCGGTGTCGGGGTCGGGCCGGAGGGCCACCGGTTTGAGGCTGGCCCCGGCCATGGCGATCCCGGCCGCGTAGGAGTCGTAGCTGGGATCGAAGGCGATCACCTCGTCGCCGGTCTCGCACAGGCCGAGGAGGGCCCCGGCGATCGCCTCGGTGGCCCCGGCGGTCACCAGCACCTCGGAGGCCGGGTCGAACCGCAGGCCCCAGAACCGCTCCTGGTGCCGGGCTATGGCTTCACGCAGCGCCGGGACGCCGGTCAGGGGCGGGTACTGGTTGTACCCGTCGCCGATGGCGGCCACCGCGGCCCCGGTCACCACCGGTGGCGGTTCCCAGTCGGGGAAGCCCTGGCCCAGGTTGAGCGAGCCTGTCTCCACCGCCAGGGCCGACATCCGGGCGAAGATGGTGTTCCCGAACCCCTGCAGCCGGCTCGTCAGGTAGGGCATACGGGTCATGGCCCTCACGCTAGTGCCCGGGTCCGGGCGCGTGAACTGTGGCCCCGGCCGGAGAGCCGGGCGCGATCTTCTAGGATCGGCCCCGGGTGGGACGGCCGTGGCCGGCGACACTCCCCACCCCGACGATGGAGGCAAGGGATGCGGTTCGTGGCGTACGTGGTGGATGGGGGCACGATGATCGGCGTAGAGGAGGGTGACGACCTGGTCGGCCTGTGCCGGCTCGACGAGTTCTACGCCGAACCGGACCGCTGGCGGGCCACCGCACCCGCCGGTGCCCGGACCCCGCTGGCTGACGTCCGGCGGGTCCCGCCGGTGCCGACGGTGTCGAAGATCTTCTACCTCGGCCTCAACTACCAGGCCCATATCGACGAGATGGCGGCGCCGGGGCGGGAGCGCCCTCCGGCCCCCAACATCTTCGCCCGTTGGTACGCCTCGCTGTCGTGTCACGACGACACCATCCCCGTCCCCGGGGGTGAACCGGGGCTCGACTGGGAATGCGAGCTCGGCGTGGTCATCGGCCGGACCATGACCGCGGTGCCGGCCGGGGAGGCCATGGCCGGGGTGCTCGGTTACACAGCCTTCAACGACATCAGCGCCCGCACCCACCAGCGGCTCACCCCCCAGTGGGCGCTCGGCAAGAACGCCGACGGCTCCGGGGCCATCGGGCCCCACGTGGTCACCGCCGACGAGTTCGGGGACCCGTACGGGCGCAGCATCGAGACCCGGGTCAACGGTGAGGTGATGCAGTCCTCGACCACCGACCGGATGCTGTTCCGGATCGACGAGACCATCGCCTTCATCAGCCAGGTGGTGACCCTGCGCCCCGGCGACGTGATCGCCACCGGCACCCCGGAGGGGGTGGGGGCAGGCCGGACCCCGCCAGTGTTCATGACCGACGGCGACGTGTGCGAGGTCCGGATCGAGGGCATCGCCCCCCTCCGCACCCGTGTGGGGTCGGGTTTCGGATGGGCTGCCGCCCGCCCCGGGGCGTGAGCGGCCACCGGCCCCCCGTCACCGATCGGACCCGGCCTCGGGTCGACCACCCACGTCAGATCCTGATCGGGCGTCCGTCCACCGCGATGCTCCAGCAACGGTCCAGACTGGTGTGATGGCTGGACGATCCCCATCGGGCGGAGCGGCGGAGACCGAACGGAGGCTCTTGGCCACCCCTCTGGCCGCGATCTCGGCCGTCGGCCTGGGGCCCCTGACCAGCCGGGTGTTGGGCCGCGACGGTGAGGTCGACGTGTGGATCGGGGCCGAGTCGTGCGGTGTGGTGGCCCGGCAGTTGCTCGAGGTGATCACGGCCCACGGCGGCCGGATCTCCGACGGGCAGCTCCGGTTCCAGACCGCCGACGCCGAGCTGGCCGTGATCGCCGAGGCGTTGGGTCGGATGCTCGACGGTGGTCTCGTGACGATGTCCGCCGACGGCACCGTCCGCCTCACCCCCGCACTGTCCGACGGGATGTCGATGCCCCCGTCCCTGGCCGACCACCAGGCCGTCAACTCCGACGAATTACGTCTCATGTGTCTCGCCCTCGACCTGAAGCCCCCGGCCCGGAAGGGGGAGCGGATCGCCGCCATCGCCGGGCACTTCGCCGGCCCGGAGGGGCGGGAACGGGTGCTGAACAGGCTGAGCCGGAGCGCCCGTTCGCTGCTGGAGCGGCTCGTCGAGCAGGGGGCGGCCCGTCCGGTACCGGCCGACCGGGTGGACGTCGACCCCTACCTGCTCCACCTGCTCGCCCGTGTCAGGAGGTCGTCCGGAGCCGGACAGTCCCGCCAATCCGCCCTGGCGGCGCTGGCGCCCCTGGTCGACCGGGGGATCGTCGGCTACTCGGCGTGGGAGGGCACCCTGTGGATCTGGCAGGAGGCGATCCCGGTGCTCGACGTTCCCCTCCACCGCGAATGGGAACCGGCCCCGCGGCCGGGTACCGGCGGATGCCGGCCGGCCCCGGCCCGCCTGGCCCCGATCGTGGCCGTGGCCGACCGGGCCCTGGCCCTCTGGGCCGAGGCACCGCCGAAGGTCCTGAAGAACGACGAGTCCCGATTACCCAGGCCGGCGGTCCGTTCGACGGCCCGGTCGCTGGCAGTGGACGAGGGCCTGGTGGAACTGGCGGCCAACCTGCTCATCGACATCGGCTTGATCCTCCCCAACGTGGTCTCGAGCTCCGGGCGGGGCCGGCGGCGCACCGTCGACCGGGCATGGATGCCCGATCCACTCCTGTGGCGCGCCTGGCGCGAGCGGCCGACGGCGGCGCGGTGGGCCCGGTTGGTGGCGGCCTGGGCTCGGCCGACCCAGGTCGGTCACCATCAGCAGTTGTTGTCCAACCGCCACCTCGTCCTCTGGGAGATGGGCGGTCTCGATCCCGGTACGGGGTTCGACGGCGACGAGGCCCTGGCCCGCTGGATCGGCGACCGATACGCCTCCGTCGGCCTGTCCGATGCGGTGACCGAGGTGCTGGGGGAGCTCCGGGCCCTGGCCCTCGTTCCGGCCGACGGGCCGGTCGGGCTCACCGATCAGGCCCGCCAGGTCCTGGCCGACCCCGGACGCGCCGAATCGGTGGTGACGGCCACCGGCACGTCGGTGATCGTCCAGGCCGACCTCACCGTCCTGGTCCCGCCCGACCTCGATCCCGACCTCCACCTCCGCCTGACGGAGCTGGCCGAGCGGGAGAGCGGCGACACGGTGGAGGTGCTCCGCCTCGACGAGGCGCGCATCGTGAAGGCGGTCCAGGCCGGGTGGCCGCCCGGAGACATCGTGGCCTTCCTCGACTCGGTGAGTTCGGTGCCCCTGGCCGATCCGGTGGTACGGCTTGTCCATGACGCCGCCGGGCGGGCCGATCGGGTGCGGCTCGTGAACGCCACCACTGTGGTGATCATCGACGATCCCGCCGACCTGAAGCTGGCTTGCTCCGTCCGATCGGCCCGGCTGCATCCGGTGGCGGCGAATGTGGCCGTCTCGCCGCTGGCGATCGACAAGGTACGCCAGGCCCTCGACCGGAAGGGCCTGGCCCCGACGGTGACCGGCGCCGGCCCGGAACCACCGCCGGCCCGGTCGGCCCTGGACGACGCGGCCGAGCTCCGGGCCCGGGCCGAACGGTCGCGGGCCACCGCCGCCCGGTTCGGGCGCGATCCCGACCGCACCCTGGCCTCCCGGCTGGACCGCATGGCCGACGAGCTGAGCGATCCGGCCAAACGGCTCGGGGTGACGGGGCCCCTGGCCACCGATCCCCACCTGGTGCTGGACCAGCTCCGCCATGTCTGATCCCGTCAACCCCCTGATCGTCCAGAGCGACCTGACCGTCCTGTTGGAGACGGCGACTCCGAAGGCGGCCGACGGGCAGCGGGAGCTGGCCCGGTTCGCCGAGTTGCTGAAGGCCCCCGAGCACGTTCACACCTACCGGATCAGCGCCCTCTCCCTGTGGAACGCGGCGGCGGCCGGCCTGACCGCCGACGACGTGTGCCAGGTCCTCCACGACTACGCCAAGTACCCGGTGGCGGCGTCGGTGGACGACGAGGTGGTCGAGATGATGGGTCGGTACGGGCGCCTCTGGCTCACCCGGGCCGGTGGGGACCTGGTGCTGGCCTCCGACGATCCCCTGTTGCTGGACGAGGTCTCCGGCCACCGCCAGGTCCGGGAGCTGTTGGGCCGCCGCGTGGACGATCACACGATCTCCGTGCGGGAGGGTGACCGGGGGGCGGTGAAGCAGGCCCTCCTGGCCTGCGGCTGGCCGCCCGCCGACGAGGCCGGCTTCCTCGACGGTGACATCCTGGCGGCCGCCGAGATCACGGCGCGGCTCCGCCCCTACCAGGCCGACGCCGTGGACCGCTGGTGGCGCGACGGCGGGCAATCGGGTGGCAACGGGGTGGTCGTGCTGCCCTGCGGGGCCGGCAAGACGGTGGTCGGCCTGGCCGCCATGGCGGCCGCCCGGGCCAACACCCTGGTGGTGTGCACCACCGTGTCGTCGATCCGGCAGTGGATGCACGAGGCCATCGACAAGACCAGGCTCACCGCTGACGACCTGGGGGAATGGTCCGGTCGGCGTAAACAGCTCCGGCCGGTCACCTTCGTGACCTACCAGTCCCTGGTGTGGTCCGACCCGTCGTCGTCGGAGGGGGACGGGATCGACGCCCGCCACCCCAACCTCCGGTTGTTCGACGAGCAGGGCTGGGGCCTCATCATCTACGACGAGGTCCACCTGCTGCCGGCGCCGGTGTTCCGGGCCACGGCCCGGATCCAGGCCGTCCGCCGGCTCGGGCTCACGGCCACCCTGATCCGGGAGGACGGCCGGGAGGGCGACATCTTCAGCCTCATCGGCCCGAAGCGCTACGACGCTCCGTGGCTGGAGCTGGAGGCCGCCGGTTGGATAGCTCCCGCCGTCTGCACCGAGGTGCGGGTGGCGCTCGGCGACGACACCCGGCGCCGCTACGCCGACGCGGAGCCGAGATCGCGCTACAAGGTGGCGGCCACGGCCGGCGAGAAGCTGGCCGTGGTGGACCGGTTGGTCGAGCGACATCGGGATGACCGCGTGCTGGTAATCGGCCAGTACGTCGATCAGCTGCGGGCCGTGGCCGAGCGGCTCGACGCCCCCCTGCTCACCGGCCGGACGTCCCAACGGCGCCGCGACGAGCTGTTCGACGGGTTCCGCTCGGGTCGGATCCGACTCCTGGTGGTGTCCAAGGTGGCCAACTTCTCCATCGACCTGCCCGAGGCGTCGGTGGCGATCCAGGTTTCAGGCCAGTTCGGTAGCCGCCAGGAGGAGGCCCAACGACTGGGCCGGATCCTCCGGCCCAAGTCCGACGGCCGTCAGGCCAACTTCTACACCGTCGTGGCCGCCGACACCGACGACAGCCGGTTCGCCCGGAACCGTCAGCGGTTCCTGGCCGAACAGGGCTACGCCTACTCGATCGTGGACGCAGCAGATGACACGGCGGACGACCCGGCAACAGATCATGTTCACCGGAGCTTCATCGACGATCGTCCGGCCGGTCGCCCTTGAGCCGGCCCGGGCCTGGTCTCGGGATAACCCGTCCCGGCGTACCCCCTGGTCAGCGGGATCCGGGGCGTCGTGTACGGGGTGGGGGATCGGCCGCCGGGGGGAGTTCGGCCGCGGCGGCGTCCCCAGCCGTCCCGCCCGGCCGGTACGGAGGACTCGGTCCGGTCGCACCGCCCCTTACCGCTTGTTACCGGTAAACAGGGGGTCCAACCCTCGCCATCCAGCGACCATCGTCCGCCGACCTGGGAATTCTGACGCGATGGGCCTCGACAGGGAGATGTGACACCCGGCGGGGGCCGGTCCGAGTAGGTTTGCCCCATGACGTCGTCCGACCCGTTTGCCGACTACGACCTTGCTGGCTTCTACGACGAGGTGTTCGAACCGAACGGTGCCGTCCGGCCCGAGTACGAGCTCGTCGTCCAGCGGTTGCGAACCCTCGGATCCGACGAGCTTGCCCGCCGTCAGCAGCTCAAGGATCAGCTGTTCCACACCCGCGACATCACCTTCACGGTCTACAGCGACGACACGGGCACCGAACGGACCTTCCCCCTGGATCTCGTGCCCCGCCTGATCACCGCCGATGTGTGGCGGGACATCGAACGGGGCCTGGGTCAGCGGCTCCGGGCCCTCAACCAGTTCCTGGGCGACGTCTACGACGGGGACTGCGCCATCGTCAACGACGGGATCGTCCCCCGCCGGGTCCTGGAACAGGCGAACGGTTACACCAAGCTGGCCCAGGGAATCCCCCAGGCGTACAACGCACGGGCCCTGGTGGCCGGGATCGACCTGGTCCGGGACGGTGAGGGTCGGTTCGTGGTGTTGGAGGACAACCTGCGGGTGCCCTCCGGGGCCTCCTACGTCCTGGAGAACCGGCTGGCCATGACCCGCCTGCTGCCCCGGGTGATGGGCGAGATCAACATCCGCACCGTCGAGCAGTATCCCACCCTGCTGTTGAGGGCGCTCCAGTCCATCGCCCCGGCCCGGGCCGGTGAGCACCCGACGGTGGTGCTGCTCACCCCCGGTCCGTTCAACTCGGCCTACTTCGAGCACGCCTTCCTGGCCGAGAACATGGGCATCCAGCTTGTCCAGGGGAGCGACCTGTTCGTGGAGGACGAGTCGGTCTGGATGCGGACCACGAGGGGCCGGACCCGGGTGGACGTCATCTACCGGCGGATCGACGACGAGTTCCTCGACCCGGAGGTGGGCCGGCCCGACTCGGTTCTCGGCGTCCCCGGCCTGGTGTCGGTGGCCCGGGCGGGTGGGGTCAGCCTGGCCAATGCGCTCGGGAACGGGGCCGCGGACGACAAGGCGATGTACGTCTACGTGCCGGAGATGATCCGGTACTACCTGGGCGAGGAGCCGATCCTCCCGAACGTGGAGACCTTCATGCTGTCCGACCCGGACCGCCGGGCCGCGGTGTTCAGCGACCCGACCCCCTGGGTGGTCAAACCGGTCGACGGTTCCGGGGGCTACGGCATCTTCGTGGGTCCCCAGGCCACCGAGGCCGAGGTCGAGGAGATGGTGGCCGAGGTGACCGCCGAGCCAGATCGGTTCATCGCCCAGAAGGTGATCAAGCTGAGCCGCCACCCGACCATGATCGACGGTCGTCTCGAACCCCGTCACGTGGATCTCCGGCCCTTCGTGGTCGGGGGGGAGTACATCGACGTCCTACCCGGTGGCCTGACCCGGGTGGCCCTGCGGCGGGGGTCCCTGGTGGTCAACTCCTCCCAGGGGGGTGGATCCAAGGACACCTGGGTCGAACGGGCCCCCGACCACAAGCAGGGGATCTCCCGGTCGTTCGATCAGCAGGGCCGCTTCGACACCGACACCGTGCTGGCCCGGGTGGCCGAGCCCCTGTTCTGGACCGGCCGGTACCTGGAGCGCATGGACGGTACCGCCCGCTTCCTGGCCGAGGCCCACCACGGGGTACTGTCCGGCCTGCCGGTGGAGGCTGGTCTCCGCTGGGGGGAACTGCTCGAGGTCCTCACCCTCACCGAGGACTACGCCGAGACCGGACGGGAACGGGCCACCACCGAGGTCACCCGGTTCCTGGTCGACGACCGGGACAACCCCGGCTCCATCATGAGCTGTCTGGCCAGCGCTCGGGCCAACCTCCGCCAGGTGCGGGAGAAGATCCCGATCGAGCTGCGCACCGCGGTGAACGACGCCTGGGCCGGGCTCCAGGCGATCGACTTCGACGCCGAGCTGAGGGACGCCCCCCAGAACCTGTTCATCCATGTCGCCCGGTCCTCGGAGACCTTCCACGGCATCACCGAGGTGGGCATGAGCCGCAACGACGGCTGGAGGTTCCTGTCCCTCGGGCGGCTCACCGAACGGGCCCTCCTCAACGCTCGCCTGATCGACGTCTACTTCGTGCGGATGATGGGCAACTCCCGCCCCCCGGTTCGGGTGTGGATCAACCTGATGCGGGCGGCGGGTGCCCTCCAGGAGTACCGGCGGGTCTTCCAGACCTCGCTCGAACCCCTGGACGCCATCGCCTTCCTGGTCGGAGACGCCGAGTTCCCCCGGAGCCTGCGGTGGAATCTGGAGCATTCGGCCGCCCTCGTCGGCGCCATGACCGGATTCGACCGTCGACAGGACAGTCGGGCCCTCTCGCTCATGGTGGAGCTGGCCGAGCGCGTGGCGCTACCGTTGCCGGACCTGCTCGGTGACGATCCGAGTCGGGCGTTGCGGGCCGTCGCCGCAGGGTTGGAGCAGTTCAGTGATGAGGGTCACGCCGAGTTCTTCGAGGCCGGCCGCTAGCGCCGGTCGGGCGTCGGGTCGTCACGACCCGGGAGCGGGGCGGTCGGGGTGAGCGAGCTCATCGGTATGTCGTTCGACCAGCCGGCCACGCCGCTGCTGTCGTTCAGCCACATCCCCGGGGCGATCGACGACGGCCGTACCGGCTGGGGGGTCGCCTGGTATCCCGACGACGAACTGGCCGCGGCCGCGGTCCGGAACCCCGGATCGGGGGTCTCCGACGGGGTCATCGACGTCCTGGCCGACCGGGGCACCCTGCATGCCTCCCTTCTGATCGCCCACCTCCGGGGGGCGGCCAAACGGGCCACCCACCGTGACACCCACCCGTTCGTGCGGAGCTTCGCTGGCCGGTCGTGGACGATCGCCCACAATGGGGACCTGCTCGGGAATCTCAACGACGTCCTTCCCCTTCCCGACGATCCGGCCCTGGCCCCGATCGGGTCCACCGACACCGAACACCTCCTCTGCTGGCTACTGGGCCGGATGGCCGAGGCCGGCACGTCCACCCTGGAGGAGTACGGCTGGACCCGGGTGGAGCAGCTCATGGCCCAGGCCAACCAGCTCGGCTCGCTCAACGTCCTGCTCAGCGACGGCACCTCGCTGATGGCCTATCGGTGCGTGACCGGCTTCCAGCCCTTGTTCTGCGCCCGGTACGTACCTCCCGAGACCGTCGGGCTCGACCTGGTGGAGGCCGGCGTCTCGGTGGGCATGGGCGGGCTCGGCAGCGGCAACTCGTCACTCGTCCTGCTGTCCACCTTGGCCTTCGGTTCTGACACTGCGGAGGCCCTGGCCCCGGGGGGGATGGCGGTGGCCGCCGGCGGCCAGGTCACCGTCACCAGCCTCGAGCTCGACGGGGTGGCCACCCCCAAGGTGACCCGGCCGCCGAACCGGACCCAGCCCCGGGCCACCACCCGGCGCCTCGAGATCGAGCACGTCAGCCGCTACCGCTACTCCAGCCCCGTGATCCGGTCCAGTCACCGGCTCCGGTTACGCCCGGTGAACGACCGGTTCCAGCAGGTGTTCTCCCACGACGTCACCCTGAGCGTGCCCGGCCTCCGGTTCGACTTCGAGGACGTGTTCGGCAACGAGGTGGCGGGCTTCGAGCTCTCGGACACCTACGAGGAACTGGTCATCACCGCCCGGTCGTCGGTGAAGGTGATGGCCCCGGTCGACCGGCCGGACATGCTCCCCCAGACCCAGAAGCTGCCGATCGTGTGGATGCCCTGGCAGCAGCACATGCTCCACTCCTACCTGCTGCCCCCCGAGCTACCCGAGACCCAGCTGGCTGAACTGACCCGGTACGCCCGGTCCTTCGCGGTGCGCAACCAGTACGAGCTGTTGCCCACCCTCGACGACATCACCACCGCGATCCACAACGACTACAAGTACCGGCCCGGTCTGACCTCGGTGGAGACCACCGCCTACGAGGTGTACCAGACGCGGGCCGGGGTGTGTCAGGACTTCGCCAACCTGATGATCTGCCTGGCCCGGATGCTGAACATCCCGGCCCGCTACCGGGTCGGTTACATCTACACCGGCGCCGACTACGACAACACGCTCCAGTCGGAGGCGTCGCACGCCTGGGTGGAGACCTACCTGCCGCTGATGGGCTGGCGCGGCTACGACCCCACCAACGGCACCCGGGCCGGGGGCGACCATGTGAGGGTGGCGGTTGGGCGGAACTACCGCGACGCCACGCCAACCTCGGGTACCGTGTACCGCTCGGCCCCCGGTAAGGAGACGCTGGACATCGAGGTCCGGGTCACCGAGTCGAGCTGAGCGGAGCTCCCGCCCCGGGCCGGTCAGCGGCCCCGGAGGTCGAAGGTGACCGGGAACTCGACGTCGACCGGGACCTCGGCCTCGGGCGACTCGTCGGCCACGAACGGTTCCAACACCGTCGCCTCGGCCGTGGCCGGCCGGGGCAGGCGGTCGCCGACGCCGGGCCCGTCCAGGTCGGGCCGCGGTTCGGGCCGGGCCTGGTCGGCCACGGTCCAGTCGTCGAAGCGGCTCTGGCGTCGGGCCTCGGCCTCCAGTGCGTTCACCGGGAGGATGTCGTAGGCTCGCCCGCCCGGGTGGGCCACGTGGTAGCGGGCCCCGCCGATCGGCGTCCGGCTCCACCGGTCCACGATCTCGAAGGTGAGCGGGTGGTGCACCCCGATGGTGGGATGGAGGGCCGAGGGGGGATGCCAGGCCCGGTAGCGGATCCCGGCCACCTCCTCCCCGGGGCGGCCGGTGGGCCGCAGGGGCACCGGCGTCCGGTTGACCAGGAGAGCGTGCCGGCCGGGCACGAAGCCGTGGGTCTTGACCTGGAGCCGCTCCATGGAGGAGTCGACGTAGCGGGCGGTGCCGTTCTGGCGGGCCTCCTCGCCCAGCACGAGCCAGGGTTCGATGGCCGCCCGGAGCTCGACGGAGGTGCCGCCGGCCACGATGGTCCCGTAGCGGGGGAAGCGGAACTCGAAGAACGGTTCCAGCCAGCCGGCGTCGAAGGCGAACCCGGCCGCGTTGAGGTCGTGGGTGACCGCCCGGGCGTCCTCGGCCAGGTAGTGGGGAAGGAGGTACCGGTCGTGGAGGTCGGTGCCCCACCGCACGAGGGGCATCCGGTACGGCTTGTTCCACAGTCGCGCCACGATGGCCCGGACCATCAGGTACTGCACCATGGCCATCCTCGGGTGGGGGGGCATCTCGAAGGCCCGCAGCTCCAGCAGACCGAGACGACCCCGGGCGTGGTCCGGGGAGTACAGCTTGTCGATGCACAGCTCGGCCCGGTGGGTGTTGCCGGTCAGGTCGGTCAGCAGGTGCCGGAGGGCGCGATCGGCCAACCAGGGGCTGGGGTCGGGGGCCCGGTCCAGTTCGCCGAGGGCGATCTCCAGCTCGTGGAGGTTCTCGTGGCGGGCCTCGTCCACCCGGGGCGACTGGCTGGTCGGGCCCACGAACATCCCCGAGAAGGCGTACGACAGGCTCGGGTGATGCTGCCAGTAGGTGATCATGCTGGCCAGCAGGGCCGGGTTGCGCAGTAGGGGGCTGTCGCGCGGGGTCGGTCCGCCGATGGTGATGTGGTTCCCACCTCCGGTGCCGGTGTGGCGGCCGTCCAGGTGGAACTTCTCGGTGGCCAGGCCCACCTGGCGGGCGTCGTCGTAGAGGCCGTCGGTGATGCTGTACAGCTCGTCCCATGACCGGGCCGGGGGCACGTTGACCTCGATCACGCCCGGATCGGGGGTGACGCTGAGCCGGTCGACCCGGGGGTCGTAGGCCAGGGCGTAGCCCTCCAACGTGGCCGTCACCCCGGTGGCGGCCAGGGCGTCCTCCACCGTGTGCAGCAGGGTGAGGCCGGCCTCGATGGTGGGCAGGGGGGGCAGGAAGATCCGCACCACCCCGTCGCGGGCCTCCACGGCCAGGGCGGTCCGCACGATCACCGGGTCGGTCATCGCGGCCGGGCCCGGCCCACTCGGCCCGTCCGGGGCCAGGGGTCCACGGTCCTCCAGCGGGTCGCGTTCCTCCTCGGCGTCCGGCCAGGTCTCCGGGTCGGTGGGGAGGGTGTCGAGCGGCAGCCGCATACCCATGGGTGAGGTGCCCGGGGTGAGGAAGACCTGGGCCCGGCGCAGGGGCCAGGTGCTGGTCTGCCACCGGCCGCCGGCGAATCCGAGCGGGAAGAAGGTTCCCACCACCCCACCGAGACCCCCGTCGAACAGGCTCATGAGGGCTCGGCGCTGGTCCTCGTCGTCGAGGTCGGTGGAGGTCGGGTCGACGTCGACGGGCAGGGAGGCCTCCCGCCACAAGCCGTAGACCGGGTCCTCGTAGGTGTCCCGCACCAGGTCGGCGGGTACGGCGAACCGGCCCGCGATCGCCTCGGCCACGGTGCGGGCCGTGGTGTGGTCGTGGCCGAGATCATCGCTGGGGTCAGCCAGGCGGGACCGGTCCTGCCACACCGGGACGCCGTCGAGCCGCCAGACGAGCCTGATCTCCCACCGGGGCAGCGGTTCCCCCGGATACCATTTGCCCTGGCCGTGCTGGACCACCCCACCCGGGGCGAACCGGTCGTGGAGGCGGGCGCTCAACGCCCGGGCCTTGCGGCGCTTGTCGGCCCCGTCAGCGGCCGTGGTCCACTGCTCGGACTCGAAATCGTCGGCCGAGACGAAGGTGGGCTCCCCACCCATGGTGAGGCGGACGTCCTCGGCGGTGAGCACCTCGTCGACCTGGTGACCGAGATCGACCACCCGTTCCCAGTCGCCGTTGTCGTAGGGGAGGGTCGAGCGGGGGGCCTCCTGGAGCCGGACGACCTCGTTGGCGTAGTCGAACCGGTCGGCGGCGATGTCGGAGCTGCCCGTGATCGGGGCCGCCCGCTGCGGTTCCGGGGAGGCGACAAGGGGGATGTGGCCCTCACCGGCGGCCAGGCCGCTGGTGGCATCGAGCCCCACCCAGCCGGCCCCGGGGAGGAACACCTCGGTCCAGGCGTGCAGATCGGTGAAGTCGGCGTCCGGGCCGCCCGGGCCATCCAGGGGTTTCACGTCGGGGGTGAGCTGCACCAGGTAACCGGACACGAACCGGGCGGCCAGTCCGAGCCGGCGCAGGGTCTCGACCAGCAGCCAGGCCGAGTCCCGGCACGATCCGGCGGCCCGGGTAACGGTGACCTTGCTCGACTGGACCCCCGGTTCGTAACGGATCTCGTAGCGGATGGTGTCGGCCAACCGTTGGGTCAGCCGCAACAGGAAGCTGACCGTGTCCACCCCGTCACCGGCCGCGGGTCGGGCCGGGTCCAGGCCGCAGGAGGCCACCGTGTCGGTATACCAAGCATCGAGGTCGGGACCCCAGGTCTCCACCGTGGCCCGGTAGGGGGCGAGGTCGTGGGCCAGGCCCGGTTCGTAGTCGAACGGGATGGTCTCCACCTCGGGTTCGAGGAAGAAATCGAACGGGTTGACCGTCACCAGCTCGGCCACCAGATCCACGGTGACGATGAGATGATCGGTGCGTTCCGGGACCACCAGCCGGGCCAGATGATTGCCGAATGGGTCCTGCTGCCAATTGAGGAAATGATCCGGGGGTTCGATCGTCAGTGAATACGACAAGATCGGTGTCCGGGTGTGGGGGGCGGGACGCAGCCGGATGATCTGGGGCGACAACGATGCAGGTCGGGGGTAGTGATAGCTGGTTCGGTGCTGGAGGGCGACGATGATGCTCATGCGCACCACCCCGCCGTCCGTTGCCGTGTGAGCAGTTGTTCACACGGCGTTTTCTTGACCAGGTCATTACCCGAAGGCGCCATCGAACGATGATAGTTGGGTCCGAAGACCGGTGGATCGGTGCAGTTGTCACTGCGTACTGTCGGGTTGATGGATGCGTGCACGGTGGAGGTGACCCGGGGCGGCCGGACGGAAAGCCGGCACCGGGTCCATGTCGTGATCGTCGAGGCCGGCGGTTCGGGGCGGGCCTGGGGCGACGGTGACCGTCCCACCATGGCCCGCTCGGCCGTCAAGGCCCTCCAAGCCCTGCCCCTGGTGGCCACCGGGGCCGCCGACGATGCCCGGCTGTCGGTGGAGGAAGTGGCCTTGGCCTGCGCCAGTCACAGCGGCGAGCCGGACCAGGTGGCCACGGTGCGTTCGGTGCTGGGCCGGATCGGTTGTTCACCCGCGGACCTCCGGTGCGGCAGCGCGGCTCCGCTCGGCGAGGCGGTGGCCCGGAGCTGGATCCGGGCCGGATGCCCCGACGAGCCGCTGCTCCACTGCTGCTCGGGTAAACACACCGGCGTGCTGGCCACCGCCCGCAGCCGGGGCGAACCGGTGGCCGGATACCTCTCGCCCGACCATCCGGCCCAGCGGCGGATCACGGCCGCCCTGGCCTCGGTGACCGGGGTGCCCCTCACCGACCCCCCGGCCGTCGACGGTTGCGGCTTCCCCGTCCACACCCTGCCCCTGCGGGCCCTGGCCCGGGGGATGGCCCGCCTGGTCGAACCGTCGGGCCTGCCGGACGAGTTGGCCGCCGCCGCCCCCCGGATCGTGGACGCGGCCCGGCTCGGCTACTGGGTGAGCGGGACCGGCCGCTACGAGGCGGTCGCCCAGGCCACGGCCCAGCGGCCGGTGTTGGTCAAGAGCGGTGCCGAGGGGGTGATGATGGGCGCCGTCCCGGGATCGGGGGTCGGTTTCGCCCTCAAGGCCGAGGACGGGGCGATGCGGGCGGTGGAGGCGGCCACCAGCGCCCTCCTGGTCCACCTCGGGGTCCTGCCCGGGCCTGGTGGGCCTGTACCCGTCCGCAACGCGGCCGGTCTCGAGGTGGGAGCGGTCCGGGCCCGTCTCGACCCGGCCCGGGCCCGGCGCCTGCCGTGACCCGGGCCCCGTGGGGTCAGACCGTCTGGTCGACCGCGGCCCGGTAGCCGGAGTACACGGGCTGGTCGATGCCCACCTGGTTGACCACGGTGGTGCGCAGGTGATGGTGGAGCGCCGGGTCGTCCAGAGCAATCGTGCCGTCGGCCATGGCCGCGATCAGCCGTCGCCGCAGTTCGACCAGGACAGCCGGGGCGTCGTCACCGCCTGCCTCTGGGCCGTCACCCCCGCCTGCTCCGAGCAGGCTGCGGAGCCGGGCCAGTTCACCGCGGCGGTGGGGCGGGCCGAGCTCTAGTTCCCGGCGGACGATGTCGAGCGAGTTCGACGCCACCCTGGCCATGAAGCCGGTCCGGCCCTCGATGGCGGGCATGACGTCGGTGCGGAGGAAGTCGCGCACGCTCACCAGGAGCTCCAGGGTGGTGGGCATGTCGGTGGACGACGAGGCGGTCGGATCGTTCCCCGCGGTCACCACCTCCACCGGGCCCGGGATCAGCAGGTTGACGCAGTCCACCTGGCACTCCGAGCTCCGCCGGGCGATGCCGGGCCGTTCGACGGTGGCGTCGGGGCCGGTCCGCCAGCGTTCCGCCATCGACAGGCAGCCGATGGCCCACCAGAACGATCCGAACACCTCCCAGAACCGGACGTGGTCGGGGTCGACGGGTCGGCCCGAGACCTCCTCATAGCCGGCGAACAGGTCGGCGTAGTCGCCGAAGCCGCCGACCGGCTTGTCCCGTTGACCGAACCGCCAGGAGTTGGTGCAGATCCAGCCCAGGTCCCGCATCGGATCGCCGAGGTGGGCCACCTCCCAGTCGAGCACCGCCATCACCCCGTCGGGACCGACCATGACGTTGCCGTTGCGGAAGTCGTTGTGGACCAGCTTCGGTTCCTGGTCCTCGGGCAGGTTGTCGGCCAACCAGTGGGCGGTGAAGTCGATCATCGGCTGGGGTGAGCCGAGCAGCTGGTACCGCTCCACCATCTCCTCGAGGAAGGCCCCGGGGGTCTTGACCTCGAGCCGGTCGGCCAGGCCGGTGGCCTTCGGGTCGATGCCGTGGATGGTGGCCAGGATCCGGCCGCACTCCTGAGCCAGGCCGGGCCGGACGGCGTCGAGGGCGGGCGACCGGTTGATTCGGGCTCCCAGCGTCTCGCCGTCCAGCCACTCCATGACGAACCCGTCGCCGAGGTCGTCGTCGGGTTCCAATACCGCGTACACGGTCGGTTCGGGCACCCCGGCCTCACCAGCCACGATCATCAGCTGGGCCTCCACGGCGAGGCCCGGCCGGCCCTCCACCGCGCCGGTCTCCCCGCCGGGGGCCCGTCGGAGGGCGAGGGGGGTCTCCATCCCGTCGATGACGGCGATGAGACGGTAGGTCTCCTGGCTGGCCCCGCCCGACAACCGCTCGAAACTGACCAGGCGCTCGGCGCCGGCGCGTCGCTGCAGCATCGTTTCGAGCCGCTGGTGGAGGGTGGCGGGGTCGTCGGCGGGGGGAGTGGGGTCAGCGTCCGGTCGAGCGTCGGTGTCGGTCATGATCCAGTTCTGGTCCGGGGACAGTGCCGGGGCCGGGTGGGTGACCCGGTCCCGGGGCCGACCTTCGGTCAGGCCGGGCCCGGCCTTAGGCTCGCGCGTCCGGCCGTCCGCGGTCGACCGGGCGGCGCCGGTACGTTGCCGGGCCGGCGGCCCGGATCAGTTGACGTGGCGGTCACGACCGGCCCAGTAGGGGGCCCGGAGCTCGGTCTTCAGGATCTTGCCCGACGGGTTCCGGGGGATCACGTCCATCCGGTCAACGGTGCGGGGACACTTGTAGCGGGCCAGGTTCTCCTGGCAGTAGGCGATGATCTCCTCCGGGGTCGGATCGGCGCCCGCCGCCGGGGTGATGATGGCCTTCACCGACTCCCCCCACGTGTCGTCCGGGACGCCGATCACGGCCGCGTCGGCGATCGACGGGTGCTTCATCAGAACGTTCTCGATCTCCGCGGGGTAGATGTTCTCCGCGCCCGAGACGATCATGTCCTTGACCCGGTCGTGGATGAACAGGTGGCCGTCGCGAAGGTAGCCGGCGTCACCGGTGCGGAACCAGCCCCGACCGTCCTCGTCCCGTCCTTCAGGGAAGGCGTCGGCGGTGGCCTCCGGATTCGCCCAGTAACCGGCCATGTTCTGCACGGTCCGGCACCACACCTCGCCCACCTCACCGTCGGCGGCGTCGGTGCCGGACGCGGTGTCGACGATGCGCAACTCGACGTCGCCCCACGGTTCGCCCGCCGAGCGTAACAGGTGGGCCCGGGGACCGCCGGGGTCGTGGTCGGCGGCCCGCAGGATGGTGATCCCGCCGGTGGTCTCGGTCAAGCCGTAGGCTTGGACGAAGTCGCAACCCATGGTCTGCATGGAGGTGACCAGCACGGACTCGGTGATGGGAGACGCCCCGTAGACCACGCTCCGCAGGGTCGAGTAGTCGGTCTCGGCATAGCCCGGCGTGGCGGTGAGGAACTGGAGCACTGCGGGCACCAGGAGCATGTTGGTCACCCCGGCGCTCGGGATCAGTTCCAGGATCCGGCCCGGGTCCACATCACCCAGCAGGATGTTGGTGCCCCCGTTGTAGAGGCCCACCACGCCCCAGCCGCTGCCGGCGATGTGGAACAGGGGCATGGCGACGAGGTTCACGCTGTCGGTATCGAAGCCCCACTCACGGCTGGCGGTCGGCAGCATCTCGAAGAAATTGCGGTTGGTGAGCTCCACCCCCTTGGGCAGGCCGGTGGTCCCTGAGGTGTAGAGCTGGTAGCAGGGGGCTTCCCACGGCACCTCGACGGCCGAGTCCTCGGCCGGTTGGCCGCCGATCCAATCCGGGTAGGAGACCTGGCCCTCACCGGGTTCGCCCATGACCACCATGGTCGACACCGTGGCCAGGTCCATCTTGGCCACATGGTCGATGAAGTCCTCGCCGACGAGCAGGACCCCGACCTCGGCGTTGTTCAGGATGTACTCCATCTCGGGCGGAGCCAAACGCCAGTTGACGGCCACGGTCACCGCATTGACCTTGCCGGCCCCGCCGAGGAAGGTGAAGTACTCGGGGGCGTTCCGGCCCAGGAAGGCCACCCGGTCCTGGGGCCCGACCCCGGCGGCCATCAGGGCCTGGGCCACCTGGCTTGATTCGTCGTGGAGCTGTTGGTAGGTCCAGCTCCGGTCCTCGAACACCAGGGCTGTTTTCCCGCCCCGTTCCGCCGCGTGGTGGCGGATCATGTCGGCGATGGATCGGATCTCGGTCATTTCGGTCCCCCAGGACGGCTCGGGCCACCCTGCAGGCAAGGAGAGTGACTCAGGTCACATGCCATGCTAGGGGTTGAGGCCGGTCCGGTCCACGGCGGCCCCTGTGTTGTCGGCTCTTCGGCCGAGGCCTCATCGCTCGGGGGTGTTGTGCCGGCCGGTGCGTTGTGGTTGGCCCCCTGTGTTGTTCGGCTCTTCGGCCGAGGCCTCATCGCTCGGGGGGGTGTGTCCCTTAGCTCGAATGACCGAGGCGTCGTCCGCCGCGCAGCACCGAAACGGGGCCGTCCTCGCTGACCACGATCAGGATCGCCCCGGGGTCGTCGTAGCTGTAGCGGAGGGCGGAGGTGTGGCGGGTGCCCCGGTAGGGGCCGACGGCCAGCTCCGCCTCCACCGAGGGCACCAGCCGGGCGCCGAGCTCGCGCAGGGTGCCGTGCCGGTCGAACACGGCCGCCCCGTCCATCTGGCCGAGGATGTGGTACAGCGGGGCGAGATCCGACGGCCGGGTGATCTGGAACTCGGGTACCGTGCGCCAGCGCCGGTCGGTACCCGGCCGGAGGCGCCCGTTGGGGGACACCACGAACGTGGCGCCCACGTTGCGGGAGGCGACGTCGTGAACGGCGAACCGGAGCAGCTCATCCATCACCTCGCGGGCGGGCGGATCCTCGCCGCACGCGGAGACGTCGAGCCAGCGGCTGACCGGCGGCTCGAGGTGCCAATCGTAGCCGAGGAGGCGGAGTACCCCGAACGACCCGGCCGCCCTGACCACCCCCGACGGGTGGCGTTGGACCACGGTTGCCCCCGAGGCCTCGGCCACGATGGTGATGTCGCGCTCGGAGCCGACGCTCCGGTCGAACACCACCAGGTCGTTGACACCGTCGGGCCCGTGCACCGTGAAGCTGGTGATCCCGTCGGCGAACCGCCGGACGGCGTTGTCGGGGAGGGACTCTACCCGACGGTGGGCCGCACCGATCCGGGTCTCGTCGGCCCACGCCGCCGAGCCCTTCCGCGGTCGGACGATACTGCCGTAGCTGGGGACCCGCCGTTCGTGCACAGGGGGGCGGACGGCGTAGGCCAGTTCGTCGAGCAGAGCGTCGGCGTCGGTCAACGAGGCCAACAGGAGGGGATCGATCTCATCGATCTCGTCGCGCAGGCGGCGGATCTGACCGGTGGCGTCCGGCCGTCGCCCGTGAAGGTCCTTGATCGTGTTCACCGGTCCAGGATCGTACCGGCCCGGCCGGCGTGGCCAGGGACGGGACCGCCGGGGCCGGGTTCGGTAGGCTCCGGGCGTGACCGAGCCGAGGAGCCTGACCCGACACGTCGACCGGTGGGGGATCAGCCACCTCGAGGCCCCTGATCCGCTGGCGGTGTTCTGGGGTCAGGGGTGGGTGGCGGCCGGTGACCGCCTCTGGCAGATGGAGTGGGACCGGCGCCGCGGTCAGGGCCGCTGGGCCGAGGTGGTGGGGGCCGCGGCCGTGGCCGAGGACGTGTTCTTCCGGCGCTTCGGGCTGGCCCGGTCGGCCGAGGCCCAATGGTCGACGCTGGCCCCGGCCACCCGGCGGATGACCGAGGCATACGCGGCTGGGGTCAACGCCTGGTTGGGCGAGCACGCCGACCGCCTGCCCGCTGACGTGGCCCGTCACCCCGAACCGCCGGAACCGTGGGCCCCCTGGCACTGCCTGCTCGTCTACCACGTGCGGCACCTGTTCATGGGCTCCCTTACCCGCAAGCTCTACCGGGCCCTGGTGGCCGACACCGCCGGAGCCGAGGTGGCGGTGGCCACCGTGACCCCGCCCGGCGACCGGTGGGCCACCCCGATGATCCCGCCCGGTGCCCTCGGGGACGGTGCCGCCGGGTCGGCCCTGACCGGGGCCGACGGTGCCGCCGGGTCGGCCCTGACCGGGGCCGACGGTGCCGCCGTGGGCGTGGCCACCCTGGCCGGGGTCACGACCTGGCTCGACGCCCTCAACCGGTCGGTGGCTGGGGCGGGGACGGGGGCCGACGGCGACGGTCCGTCCGCCGGGGATGCCGAGGGCGGATCCAACTCGTGGGCCGTGGCCCCCGGCCGGACCGCCTCGGGGGCGCCGTTGCTGGCCGGTGATCCGCACCGGGGCATCGAGTTCCCTAACGCCTACCACCAGGTACACCTCCGCTGCGACCGGTTCGACGCCATTGGGCTCGGCTTCCCCGGGGTTCCCGGTCTGCCCCACTTCGGCCACAACGAGCGGGTGGCCTGGTGCATCACCCACGGGATGGCCGACGACACCGACCTGTTCGTCGAGGACGGTCCCGTGGCGGTGGTGGGCACCGAGACGGTCGTTGTGGCCGGGGGAGCGGACGTGACCGTCACCCGGGCCCGGACGGAGCGGGGGCCCGTCGTCCTCGGTGACCCGGGCGGGGACGCCCCGGTGCTGAGCATGGCCTGGACCGCCACCCAAGACCCGGGCCGCCGGGGCGACACCACCTTCGACTGCCTGTGGCCGATGCTCGAGGCCGGCGACGTCGACGGCTTCGAGGCCATCATGGGGAGCTGGGTGGTCCCGGTCAACAACCTGCTGACCGCGGACGTGGACGGCGCCATCTCCCTACGGATCCGGGGTCGGATCCTGGAACGACCGGCGGCCAACCGCTGGGGCCCGGTGCCCGGTGACGCCCAGCACGGCTGGGCCGACCAGGCCACCGTGGTGGCCTACGACGCCCTGCCCCGCTGGAGAGACCCCGAGCGGGGCTACCTCGTGACCGCCAACAACCTCCTGGCCGGGGGTGGGCCCTATGTCTCGCTCGACTTCGCCGACTCCCCCCGCCACGACCGCCTCGTCGAACGACTCGATCCGCTCGACCGGGCCACGGTGGCTGACATGGTGGACATCCACGCTGACACCGTGTCCGTCCGGGCCCGGGCCCTGCTGCCCGTCCTGGCCACCGCCACTCCGGCCACCCACGGCGGGCGGCGGGCCCTGGCCCTGCTGGCGGCCTGGGACGGCGACCTGACCGCCGGGAGCGCGGCCGCCGCCGTCTACGGCCTGATTCGGGCGGAATGGGCCGAGGAGATCACCCGTCGGCTCGGGCTCCGACCCGACGGGGTGGCCGGCTGGCCCTCCCGCCTCGGCTTGGGCCGGATGCTCCACGACGACGCGACCGCCCTGCTGGCCCGTGGCCGCTGGGGGCTCGTCTTGGCCCCGGGGTCGGAGCCACCCGACCCCGCGATACTTGCCGGCACCCTGGGGTCGATCGTCGACCAGGTCGCCGCCCGCCTGGCCGACCGGTTCGGCCCGGACCCGGCAACCTGGTCATGGGGTCCCCTGCACCCCACGGTCAACGCCCACCCGTTGGCGGCCGCCGGTATCGGCCCCGCCGAATGGAGCCCACCCGCCGACCCCTGCCCGGGCGATGGCGACACCGTCCGGTGTGCTGCCGTCAACCCGGCCGCCGGGACGGGCGCCAGCGTGGCGTCGGTGGCCCGGTACGTGTTCGATCTCGCTGACTGGGATCGCTCCGGATGGGTGGTCCCCCACGGGGTCAGCGGCGTGCCCGGCGGCGCTCACGACAAGGACCAGCGGCCCGCCTGGCTGGCCGCTGAGCTGCTGCCGATGGCCTACTCCCCGGCCGCGGTGGCCGCCGCCACCGTCACCAGCGAGCCCCTGACCGTCCCCGCCGACGTCCCGTCCCGGTGACCCCCGTCCCGCCCTCCCCGTAACCCCGACCCCACCCGGACGGAGCCCAACCATGCACATCGGCATCTCCCTCACCTCGTCCCACGACACCGACCCACCGTCGCGCGGCGGGGCGGTGATGGTGGAACGGGCGATTGCCGCCCACCGGGCCGGCCTCAGCTCCCTGACCGTCGGTGACCACCACGCCGAGCCCAGCCCCTACCAGCAGAACACCCCGATCCTCGGCCGGCTCCTGGCCGAATGGTCCGACCGGCCCGCCGGCTGCCTGTTCCTGCTCCCGCTCTGGTCGCCGGTTCTGGTGGCCGAACAGGTCGGCACCCTCGCCGGCCTGCTCGACGCCCCGTTCATCCTCCAGACCGGTATCGGCCGGGGCCGCGGCCAGTTCGCCTCCATGGGGGCGAATCTGTCCACCCGGGGGGTGGTCACCGACGAGATGGTGCGGGTCGTCAAGGGCCTGCTGGCCGGGGAGACGGTGACCAGCGAGCGGCTGGGGGTGGGACCGACCCGGATCGGTCTCCGCCCCGAACGCGGGGTCGAATGGTGGATCGGCGGTCACGCCGACGCAGCCCTCGACCGGGCCGCCGCCCACGGCGACGTGTGGTACGCCGGGCCGGGACTCGACCGTGACACCATGGCCCGCCTCCTCGACCGCTACCGGTCGGCGTGCTCCGCCCGGGGCACGACCGCCCGGGCCGTGGTCCGTCAGGACGTCCTAGTGTTGGCGAACCGTGACCGGGCCACCGAGCGGGCGGCCGCCCTGGTGGCGGCCGGCTACCGGGGTATGGGCCTCGACCAGCTCCTGGTGGGCGACGCTGAGGACGCGGCGGCCGCGCTGGCCGACCTGGAAGCGCTCGGGTTCGAGCAGGTGATCATTCGCTGCGCATCTACGGAGCAGGACGAGGCCCTCGAGACCATCGAGCAGTTCGGCCGGCTCAACCAGCGGCCCGGTGGGCCCGGGCCGCGCTGAGACCCGGTCCCGGCCCCACTGGTGAGCACGATCTCCTCGAACGTCGTTTAGCACAACTCAAGTAGCTCCTTCAGGGGACGATAAGGACCGTGGGATACACGCCCGTCGTCCCAGGCAAGGTCGGACAAGGCCGGGCTCGGCCTGTCTATCTCGAGGAGCGTTGTGAACAAGACCACTAAAGGCGCCATAGCATCGGGCGTCGCTGCCCTGCTCCTGCTCGGGGGAGGAACGTCGCTGGCCTACTGGACCGCCACCGGGAGCATCAACGGTGGAACCGTCACCGCGGGCGAGCTCGCCCTCAGCACCGCCAGCTGCGACACCAACTGGGTATACGCCCCGGGCCAGGCCAGCGCCGGCTCCACCGTGACCCTGTGGGTACCGGGGGACGTGATCACCAAGAACTGCACGTTCACCGTCACCGCCACCGGTGACAACCTACTAGCCACCCTGACCACCCCAACCACGGTCACCATCGACACCGGTTCGACGACGACGGGCACCGCCACGGTCGCCGTGGCCTACCTGCTGGGTGGAGCGGCCATCGTCGACCAGGACGGCACGTTGGCGGGCACCCAGATCACCGAATCGGCCACTGACCGGGTCCTCAGCGCTCAGTTCACGGTGACCTTCCCCTTTGGCACCGCGTCGACTGTTAACGCCAACGACACCCAGGGTTGGGTCGCCACCCTCAACGCCCTCACCGTGACGCTCACCCAAGAAAATCCGAATCCCTAGCCGGAACGGTCTGGCGTGAAGTCCGTTCTCAGATTTCTGTCGCGGGTAACGGGTTGGTCGGTGATCCTCGCCGCTGGTGCGGTGATCCTCGCCACCGTCATCGTCCCCCGGGCGGCGGGGGCAACCCCCTACACCATCACAACGGGCTCGATGGCGCCCGCCTACCCACCGGGCACGTTGATCGTAGTCCGTCCGGTAGCGCCCCTGGAGGTCTCGGTCGGTGATGTGATCACCGTTCAGCTCGAATCGGGCCGGGAAACGCTGGTCACCCACCGGGTGGTCGGCGTCCACCAGAGCCTCGACGGGCGAGTCCGGTTCCAGACCCAGGGTGATGCCAACGGGACCCCCGACGCCGAGCTGAGGCTGCCCGTCCAGCTGCGCGGCAAGGTCTGGTACGCCATCCCGGCGATCGGCCGTGTGAGCATCGCGTTGAGGGCCGAGCAACGCCGTGCCGCGGTCGACGCCATCGGTCTCGGCCTCCTGGCCTACGGGGTTTGGATGTTCGCCAGTGCCTGGCGCGACCATCGGAGCGGATCCCCGGCGGCCCGGATGGCGTCGGTGGCCGCCACACGCCTGCCCTGGAGGCGATCATGAAGCCGCGGTTGGCCGGGGTGTCGGCGGTGGCGGTCGTCGCCCTGCTGTCGGTGGTGTTTCCCACCGCCGCTCTCGCCGCCGACGGTCTCTCGTTCAGCCGCGACGGCATCACCTGGACCGACGGGCTGAGCGGACCCTTGTTCGACCCGGGGATCCGCTGGGTGCCCGGAGATACCCGGATCGCGCGGTTCCTGGTGCGCAACGACTCGTCGATTGACGCGAACCTCTACGTCGACCTCGTCGACACCGGGGTGGACGAGCTCCTGAACCTCGGGGACATGACTGTCGAGGTGAGGTCCGGTGGTGCGGCCTGGACCGGCACCGACACCGCCGGCAGTGCCCGACTCAGCTCCGGGCCCCTCGGTGCCGGGGGGGTGCAGACCGTCGACGTGCGGGTGACCATCGATCCGACGGCCACAAACCTGTCCCAGGAGCGGCGCCTCGACCTGCGGTTTGACATCGTGCTCACCGATGATCCCGGTGTCCCCGAACCCGAACCCGAACCCGAACCCGAACCCGAACCCGAACCCGAACCCCACCCTGTTTCGGACCCCGACCCTGTGCCGGCGACCAGCTTCCACCCGGTCACGGCGAAGTCCGGATCGTCGAGGTCCGGCGGTGGCCTGGCCATGACCGGGCCCGGGGGTGGGATCGCTCTCTGGGTGCCGCTCGTCCTAATCGGTGGCGGCTCCGTCCTGGCCGCGGCCGGGCACCACCGATGGACCGGGGGTCCCCGGTGACCCCCGACGAACCTTTGGCGCGACGTCGCACCATCCCGATCCGGGTGCTGCTCAGCTGCTGCGTGGCCCTCGGTCTCGGCAGCCTGAACACCATGGCGTCGCTGTCGGCCGCCACCACCGCCAATCCTGGGCCGATGACGGCCGCCCAGCTCGACGTCGTCGCCAACGGCCAGTTGGCGAACGTGGCCAACATCGACAGCACCCACGTGGAGGTGACCTGGCGGGCCGTGGATCTGCTTCCCGGGGAGTACCCCGCCGTCACCCTGACCGCGACCAACGGCGGGTCCTCCAGCATGCCCCTCGACGTGCTCCTGGACGGGTATGCCACCGGCCCCCTGGGGCCCTACCTGGACGTTCAGCTCTGGAGTACGGGAACCCCCACTGTGCCCCTGCCCCAGGACGTGGTCAACCCGTCGTCCTGGCGGCAGTCCGGCTGCACCGGGGCCACCCGGATCACCGGCTGGCGCCGGTTGGGCACGGCCGCCACGCCCACGTCGATCGTCTCGGCCAAGGTGCGGCTCAACGTCGGTCAGTCCGTGTCCTACTGCATCATCATCGCCATGTCCGGTGCGCCGGCCACCTACGAGGACACGAGCCTGCTCAACCAGACCGGTGGCATCGTATTTGAGTTCAAGGGCACCCAGGTCGGGGCACCGTGAGCGGGTCGGCACGGTACGCCGCGGCACGTTCCGCCGTCCTCACCCTCGGGGCGACGGTCGGCGTGGCCTGCCTGTTGTGGACGATCGGGCTGGGCGTGTTCGGGTTGCGCGCCCTTGTGGTGCTCAGCGGTTCCATGGCGCCCGCCCTCGATGTCGGGGACGTCGGCTTCGCCCGGACGGTATCGGCTGACCGGGTGGAGATCGGCGACATCGTCAGCGTCACCACCGAAACCGGCACACGCGTCACCCACCGGGTCATCGCGGTCACGCCTGACAACACTGCGGTCACGCCTGACAACACTGCGGTCACGCCTGACAACACTGCGGTCACGCCTGACAACACTGCGGTCACGCCCGACAACACTGCGGTCACACTCAGGCTCCGGGGTGACGCCAACGGTTCCCCCGACGCAGGCGACTACACGGTCACCAGGGTCGACCGGGTGGTCGGGCACGTCCCCGTCCTCGGGTATCTGCTCCTGTGGGCATCGTCACCGTGGGGAATGGCCGCCGGTGGGGGACTACTGGTCGCTTGCCTGGTGGTGGGATGGCGGGAACGGTCCGAGGGGGCCGGTACCGGCGGCGACGACCGGCCCGACGACGACGCCTCCGTCCCTCCCGGCGCCGGAGGTACCGGGCGCCGGGATGCCGCCGCCTATCTCCTGGCGGTCGTGGCCGCTATCCCGGCGGTCCTGGCCGGGACGGTCGCCGCTCCCGTGACGGGGACCGTGGCGTACTTCAGCGACACCCCGAAGCTCGCCAGCCCGGCCGGCAGTCTCGACGCCGCCCAATGGTTCACCTGCGCCCAGGCGATGAGCAGTGCCGCCTACGGAAGCCAGCCCTGGGCGCACCTGTCGTTCGACGAGAACACCGGGCTACCACAATCGTCGGAGGCCAACGCCTATTTCCAGGACTCCATCGCCGACTGGGACGGTGTCTACTTCGTCGGTTCGTCGGCGACCGCGGTGACTCCGGCTGCCGGCAACAGCGGGGCGTGTAGGCGCGACGGCCTCAGCCGTTCGGTCAAGCTCGTCCAGAGCAGTTCCACAGCCGACTTGCAGTACGTGCGGCACAAGACGGCCTCCCAAAGCTCCAACGGTCCAGCTGGGGCCCGTTGGATCACATTCTCGGTGAACGTCTGGTTCAAGACCGACCACGTCACCGGTGCGGACAAGGCGGGCGTGCTGGCCGCGTTCTCCCCGTCGCTCAACGTCGAGGTCACCGCCACCGACCGGATCCTGTATCTGGATTCGGCCGGGCACGTGACCTTCGAAGTGTTCCCCGGCGCCCAACGGTTCCGGACCACTACCGTCGACTACGCCGACAACCAGTGGCACATGGCCACCATGACCCTGGGCTCCGCCGGTCAGTGCCTCTACGTGGACGGTCTATTGGCCGGTACTTGCGACGCCACGGTCACCAGCGCCTACCAGGCGGCCACGCCGACCTACTGGCGATTCGGCTACGCCTACCTGTCCAACGGGTTCCTCGGCATTACCGACGGCGACATCCAGCAGCGCTCCTTCCAGGGCTACCTCGACGACGCCTCGATCTGGACCCGGCAACTCGGCGCTACCGAGATCAGGGACATATTCCGAGCCGGCCTCCCCCTGATGCCATGAACGGATCGGACCGGTGGCGGTACCGGGATGGGCCGAAGTGGGCGGCCAAGCAGGCTGGGGAGACCCACCCGGATGAGTGACCGACCTCTCGGTCCTCCGCTACGGTGATCGGTTGGCGGAGCGAGAGGGCGAAACTCGTGGCGGACGAGCAACAACGCCGGCCAGGCTGGCAACGCCTGGCCCTGGTGGCGGTACTGGCGATGGTCGCGTTCGGGGTCGGCTACTTGGCCGGCCTCCAGGGCGAGCGGTCTCCGACCCTGGCGTCGGAGACCATCGACGGAGCGGGAATGCCCGCGGCGCCCGGCACGACCATTGTCCTCGGCACGACCACTGTCCTCGGCACGACCACTGTCCTCGGCACGACCACTGTCCTCGGCACCACGCAGCCGTCTGAGACTGGACCGGCGGACACTGGGCTCGCCCCGTCGTCTACCGAGCCGTCGGCCACCGCCGCGGCCGCCGACGGTGACCTGCGCACCTACACCGTTGCCGGGGGAACGGTGTCGATCCTATTCCAACCTGACGGTGCCATCGTGTTGCACGACGCCCGGCCGGCCCCGGGTTACGAGGTGGGCCAGTCGTTCGTCGACGGTGTCCTGACCGTGACCCTGCACGACGGCACCAACACCTCGGTCATCACCGCCTTCTGCGACCCGCAGGCCCGGCCCCAAGCCACCCTCGAGGACCGCTGAACCACCGTGGACGGCCTCGGGCCGGCCCCGAGGTGGACCACCGGGCGGGGTCCACCGGGCTGGCGATCGGGTGGGTGGGCGTGATGAGCTGGGGTCGATTCTCACCGGGGCCGGATCTCACGGAGGCGTACGATGCTCACTGGCCAGCAGTACAAGGACTCGCTCGACGACGGTCGCCACACCTACTTCGAGGGTGAACGGATCGCGGATCTCCCCGGCCATCCCGTGCTCGGCCAGACCGCGGAGTTCACCGCCCGAGCCTACGACAAGCACTACGACCCGGATCCGGAGGCGGTCAGTCCGCTCCTTGGGGTGCCCACCTCAGCCGACGACCTGCGGGCCCTGATCCCGATGTTGCACGACGCCGGGATGATGGCCCACGTAACGTCCACGTCGATCCAGACCCTGAAGACGGCGGCCGGTCGGATGACCGACACCAACCCCGCCTATCTCGACCGCATCGCCGGTTACATCGCCGACGCCCAGCGGGGTGACGTGCGGATCACCCAGTGCATCACCGACGCCAAGGGCGACCGCAGCCGGCCCCCGGCCAAGCAGGACGATCTCGACGCCTACGTTCGGGTGGTGGACCGCCAACGCGACGGGGTGGTCATCCGTGGCGCCAAACTCCACATCACCGGGGCGTCGTTCGGTCACGACCTGCTGACGATCCCCACCAAGGCGATGAAGCCCGGGGAGGAGGACTGGGCCATCGGGTGCGTGGTACCCGTGAACGCCGACGGGGTCAAGATCATCAACACCACCTACGCTCCCCGCCACGAGGACAACCGGGCCTTCCCGGTGTCCGGGCACTACCACTACCCCGAGGGGTTCGTGATCTTCGACGACGTGTTCGTCCCCCACGAGCGGGTATTCCTTGACGGCGAGACGGCCTTCGCCGCCGTGTTCGCCCACAGCCTCGGCCTGTGGGAGCGTCTCGGGGGCCTGTCCGCCTTCGTGGAGGAGGCGGACCAGCTCGTTGGCCTGGCCCAGCTGGTGGCCGAGGCCAACGGCACCGCCGGCATCTCCCACGTCCGGGAGAAGATCTCCGAGATGATGATCCACGCCACCCTGATCCGGTCCGCCCTGGAGGCGGCGATCTCCAACTGCCAGGTCGGCCCCGAGGGCGCCGCGTTCCCCAGTGAGCTGTTCGTCAACGCCGGCAAGTTCCACGCCGCCGCCAACTACAACCTCATGGTCCGGCACCTCCACGACATCGCCGGTGGGGCGGTGCTCACCGCGCCGGTCCCCGCCGATTTCGAGAACGCTGAGGTGGGCGACCTGGCCCGCAAGTACATGGCCACCGGCCACGGGGTGGACGGCGAGTACCGGGCCCGGCTCATGCACACGATCCGCGACCTGACCGCCGACGCCTATGGCGGCTGGAAGTTTGTGACCAACCTGCAAGCCGGTGGGGGCCTATACGCCCAGCGGATCGTCACCCGCCGTCACTATGACCTCGACGCGGCCAAGCGGAGCGCCCTGGCGGTGGCCGGTCTCAGCGAGGACGACGCCCATTGAGCCCCGCCTGACCCCGGCCATCGGGGGCCGGGGTCAGCCGACAAAGGACCGCTTGGCCACCTCTTCCAGCATGACCTCGGTGGCCCCGCCCCCGATGGGGAGGATCCGGGCGTCCCGGTACATGCGTTCCACCGGGGTCTCCCGCATGTAGCCCATGCCGCCGTGGAACTGGACGCAGTCGTACATGATCCGGTTGACCACCTCGGCGCCGAGCGCCTTGACCCCGGACATGGCCTTGACGTTGTCCTCGCCCTGCTCTCCCATCCACGCCGCGTGGTACATGGACGCCCGCACGGCGTCGAGCTGGGCCTGGTTCATGGCCATCCGTTGGCGGATCGCCCCCAGGTCGTAGAGGTGTCCGCCGAACGCCTTGCGGTCCTGGGTGTAGGCCAGGGTCTGGTCGATGGCCACCTGGGCCGAGCCCACCCCCATGCCGACCAGGACCATCCGCTCGTTCTGGAAGTTCTTCATCGTCTCGTAGAAGCCCCGGTGGACGGTGCCCAGTACCTGGTCGTCGGGGACCCAGACGTCGTCGAGGACCAGCTCGGCGGTGTCGGAGCACCGCCAACCGTGCTTGTCGAGTTTCTTGGCCACCGAGAACCCCTCGGTGCCGGACGGGACCAGGAACATGGTGATGCCGTAGCGGTCGTCGGGGTTGGTGCGGGCGGCCACGATAGTCATGTCCCCGTACACCGCGTTGGTGATGAAGGTCTTGGTGCCGTTGAGCCGCCATCCCTCACCGTCGCGGACCCCCGAGGTCCGCAGACCGGCCACGTCGGATCCAGCATCCGGTTCGGTGACCCCGATCGACAGGATCGTCTCACCGGCCATCACCCCCGGGAGCCACCGTTCCAGCTGTTCCGGGCTCCCGGAGTTGACCAGGTGGGGCCCGGCCATGTCGGTGTGGACCAGGACGGTGACGTCGAACCCGGCGAACGTGGACGCACCCAGGGCTTCGGAGAAGGTGGCCGACGCCAGCGGGCCGAGGCCGAGGCCACCGTGCCGCTCGGGTACTCGCAGCGACAGCATGCCGAGCCCGCCCATCTTTCGCAGCACGGAGCGGGGCACCTTGCCCTCCTCCTCCCACCCCTCACCGTTCGGGGTGACCTCGGCGGCCACGAAGGCGACCGTCTGGTCGTAGATCGCCTGGAGTTCGTCGGTCATGTAGATGTTGCGGTTGGTCACGGCCTGCTCCCTGGTTTGGTGGCTGACGGCATCGTCGGTCCGGGACATCGTCGGTCCGGGCCATCGTCGGGCCCGGGTGGTCCGGGCGCTCCTGGTGGTCGGCGGAACGGGTGGTCGGCGGTCCGGATGACCGGGGCCCCGCGTTGGGCCTCGGGGATTATCCCGCCGCGGCGGGCGGGTGTCGATGACGGGCCCGGGGATCAGCCGCCCAGGGGACGGAACTTGGGTTCCCGCTTCTCCACGAACGCGGCGACCGCTTCCCGGAAGTCGCCGGTCTCCTGGCAGGTGCGCTGGGCGCTGATCTCGAGCTGGATGACAGTGGCCAGGTCGTCGACGGCCAGGGCGGCGTCGAGGGTCTGCTTGCTCTGCCACAGGCCCGTCGGGGACACGGCCAGGAGGTCGTCGATTAGGGGTTGGGCCAGGGCCCGGAGCCCTTCGTCTGGGGCGACTCCGGAGACCAGACCGATCTCGAGGGCCCGGGCGGCGTCGACGTACCGGCCGGTGTAGATGAGCTCCCGGGCCACCGGCAGGCCGACCAGCCGGGGCAGGAAGTAGCTGACCCCCATCTCGCAGCCCGACATCCCGATCCGGGCGAAGGCGTCGTTCATCTTGAGGCTCTCCCCGGCGTAGCGGAAGTCGGCGGCCAGGGCCATGGCGAACCCGCCGCCGGAGACACCGCCGTGGAGCAGGGCCACGATGGGTTGGGGGATGCGTCGCATCAGGACGGGCAGGTCACTGAGGCTGGGGCGGCCGGGAACGAACTCGGGGTGGTCGTCGCCGCCGGCCCGTTCCTTCAGGTCGAGGCCGGCGCAGAACGCCCGCCCGTTGCCCCGCATGATGATCAGCCGGGTGTCGGTGTCGGTGAGCTTGGCGGTGAAATAGTCGGCTAGTTCCCCGATCATGGTGCCGGTGATCCCGTTCATCCGCTCGGGCCGGTTGAGGCTGAGGACCTCCACCTCACCCTCGGTGTCGATGGTGATGGTGCGGTACTCGTCCATGGTGGCTCCCCGGGGGTCGATCCTGGACGCGACGCTACCGAGGAGCCGGCGCCCCGGGCCACCCCGGCGGCGGGGATAGGCGGTGACCGGATCCGGCGTTCAGGTCACGAGGCCGAGGCCCCGGGTCAGGGTGTCGTGGTAGACCTCGTCGTCGTCGAGTCGGCGGAGCTCCTCGGCCAGGCAGCCGGCCAGGTCGCGTCGGGGCAGGGCCACCCGGCGCCGGGGCTGACCCGCCTGGTCGAGGTGGCCCACCGATTCGTCGGTCCGAACCAGCTCCACCGGACCCGAGCGGCGGTCGAGCCGGACCGAGACGAGCCCGGTGGCGTTGCCGTCGGTGACCCGGTGAACCGGGCAGCTGAGGCGGACGGCCAGCCAGGCGGCCATCAGGGCGGATCCCGCCGATGATCCGGCACCGGTCACGGTGGCCGACACCACCGGCTCGAACGGGGGCTGGTCGAGGGCGGCGGCCAGCACGGCCCGCCAACCCGTGATCCGGGCCCATGCCAGGTCGGTGTCGCCGGCGGCGTGACCGGTCGCCAGTCCGGCCAGGGTCCGGGCCGGCCGGGGGGTGGCCGCGGCGTCGGTGATGCGGCGATGGGCCAGGCGCCCCACCGGCTCCTCGGACGGGGAGGCCGGGGGCCGTCCGCTCCACCAGGCCACCACCGGGGTGTCGGGCAGGAGGAGGGGCACGATCACCGCGTCGGGGTGGGCGGCGAGGGGGCCGGAGGGGCGGAGCACGATCACGTCGCTGGCCCCGGCGTCGCCGCCGACCCTCACCTGGCCATCGAGCCGGGCGGGGCCACGGCCGGTCCCCGGTACGGCGACCAGGATCCGGCAGGGGTGCTCCTGACTGGCCAGGTTGGCGGCCTCGATCGCGGCCTCCACGGTCCCGTCGTCGGTCACGATGACCAGGGTGAGGACCCGGCCTAGGGCCACCGCCCCTCCGTCGTCGCGGATCCGGACCAGGTGCTGGTTCAGGTCGGCGGTGGAGGTGTCGGGCAGCTCGACGATCATGGTCGCCTCCAGTGACGGCTGTTGGTCATGAGGGCGTTGGCCGAGGGCGGCCCCCACGACCCGGCCGGGTACGGCTCGGGCTGGCCCCGCTGGGCCCAGTGACGGAGGACCGGGTCGAGGATCTCCCAGGCCAGCTCGACCTCCCGGTGGCGGGGGAACAGGGGCGGGTCACCGAGCAGGACGTCCAGGATGAGCCGCTCGTAAGCCTCGGGTGACGACTCGGTGAAGGCGTGGGAGTAGCCGAAGTCCATGGTGACGTCCCGAACCTCCATGGCCGCACCCGGCACCTTGGACCCGAACCGGATCGTCATCCCCTCGTCGGGCTGGATCCGCATCACCAGGGCGTTGTGGCCCAGCTCCTCGGTGGCGGTGGCCTCAAAGGGCAGGTGCGGGGCGCGTTGGAACATCACCGCCACCTCGGTGACCTTGCGGCCCAGGCGTTTCCCGGTGCGGAGGTAGAACGGGACCCCCGCCCAGCGGCGGGTGTCGATCCGCAGGGCCACCGCGGCGAACGTCTCGGTGGTGGAGTCCGGGGCCACCCCCTCCTCGTCCAGGTATCCGACCACCTGCTCGCTTCCCTGCCAGCCGGCCGCGTAGCGGCCTCGGGCGGTGGAGCCGGCCAGATCCCGGTGGAGGCGGACCGCGGAGAGCACCTTCTCCTTCTCGGCCCGGAGATCGGCGGCCCCGAACGACACCGGCTCCTCCATGGCGGTGAGGGCGAGGAGCTGGAGGAGGTGGTTCTGCATGACGTCGCGGGCGGCGCCCACCCCGTCGTAGTAGCCGGCCCGGCCGCCGATGCCGAAGTCCTCGGCCATGGTGATCTGCACATGGTCGATGTAGCGCCGGTTCCAGACCGGTTCCCACAGCTGGTTGGCGAATCGGAGGGCCAGGATGTTCTGGACCGTCTCCTTGCCGAGGTAGTGGTCGATCCGGAACACACAGTCCGGTTCGAACACCCGGGAGAGTACGTCGTTGAGCTCCCGGGCGCTGGACAGATCGTGACCGAAGGGCTTCTCCACCACCACCCGCCGCCACCCCGGTCCGTGCGAGGCCAGACCGGACCGGTCGAGCTGGCGGCAGACCTCCCCGAACCAGCGGGGTGGGATCGACAGGTAGAAGGCGGCGTTGCCGCCGGTGCCGCGCTCGTGGTCGAGCTGGCGGACGGTGGCGGCCAGGGTGTCGAAGGCCACGTCGTCGCTGAACTCGCCGGGGACGAACCGGAACCCGCTGGCCAGGGCCCGCCAGGTGCTCTCCCGGAACGGGGTGCGGGCGTGGTCCCGGACGGCATCGTGGACCACCCGGGCGAAGTCCTCGTCGGCCCAGTCCCGACGGGCGAACCCGACGAGGGAGAAGCCGGGGGGGAGCAGGCCCCGATTGGCCAGGTCGTACACCGCCGGCATCAGCTTCTTGCGGGCCAGGTCGCCGGTGACCCCGAACATGACCAGGCACGACGGTCCGGCGATCCGGGGTAGCCGCTTGTCCCTCGGGTCGCGCAGGGGGTTGCGGTCGGGGGTGATCCGGGCCGGGCTCATCGCCGGTCGAGTGTAGGCCCCGGCCCGGCGGCGTCCGGCCCGGGGCGGCCGCCGCTGCCGCCGTCCCGGCACCCGCCGGCGTCTATTATCACCGCCGTGCCCGTCGCCCCTGAATCGTCGCCGGTGGCGCGCCCGGCCCCCCGCGGCCGGGATCCCCGGCGACGGATCCGGGACGGGGTCCTGGCCCTCGTCTCGGTGCTGATCATCGGGACCCTGGCCTACCGGCTGCTCGGCCTGACCTGGGTGGACGCCTACTACCAGACGGTGATCACGATCTCGACCGTCGGCTACACCGAGGTGGGCGCCCCCGTGGACGCCACCTACCGGCTGGTGTCCAGCGCGGTCATCCTCGGGGGCTGTGGGGTGGCGTTGTACACCATCGGGGCCGTGTTCGAGGTGCTGATGGAGGGCCAGCTGGCCGACGCCCTGGGGAGGAACCGGATGGAGAAGACCGTGGAGGGAATGCAGGACCACACCATCGTGTGCGGGGCGGGTCAGGTGGGACGCTCGATCACCGCGGCCATCAGCGGGTCCGGCGAGTCGGTGGTGGTCATCGATCACGATCCGGACGCGGCCCGCACGGTGGCCGTGCCCGTCGTCGCCGGAGACGCCACCGACGACGACGTCCTGCGCCGGGCCGGGGTATCCCGGGCCCGGGGCCTGGTGGCCGCCCTCGACTCCGACGCCGCCAACCTCTACGTCACCCTCAGCGCCCGCCAGCTCAATCCGGAGCTGTTCATCGTCAGCCGGGCCAATCAGCGGGAGGCCACCACCAAGCTCCAACGGGCGGGCGCCGACCGGGTGGTCAACCCCCACCAGATCGGGGGGACCCGGATGGCGGCGTTGATGCTGCATCCGAACGTGGTCGACTTCCTGGGGGAGACGGTCACCGACGGGGGTCTCGCTCTGCGCATGGCCGAGCACGTGGTCACCGGGGCGAGCCCCCTAGCCGGGCACGGCCTGGGGGCGACCCGCCTGGTGGAGGAGACCGGGGTGACGGTTCTGGCCATCCGGCATCCGGACGGGTCGTTCGTGCACCGGCCCGACGTCGACCGACGGGTGGCCGCCGACGACGTGCTCATCGTGCTCGGGACCCACGAGCAGGTGGACGCCTTCCACCGGTGGCTGGCCCGCTGATCGCCGGGTGACCCGTCCGGGGCGGGGGCGGGGGCGGAATCAGCTCACGACGACGATGGCATCCCCGGTGCGGACCACCCCGGGTCTCACCACCATGGCGTTCAGGCCCCGGCGACGCTCGTCCCGTTCGGCGTTGGCCCAGCGCATGGCGTCGACGCCGAACCGGGACCGGAACTTGGCGCAGCCGGTGTGCGGCTTGGCCGAGATCTCGATCTCGGCGGTGCCGATGGTGAGCCTGGTGCCGGCCGGGAGATGGTCCACCGACAGGTCCAGGTCCACGAAGAACTGGTCGCCGGCGATCGGCCAGCGGGTCTTGTCGCCGTTGCAGACGATGTCGATGGCCCGAGCGTTCATCAGGTTGAGCTGGGCCTCGGGGTGGGGGCTGCCGTCCTCGGTCGCTGAACTGCCGCGTTCGGGGTAGTTGTCGCCCACCAGGCCCCGGCCCACCACCAGCTCGCCCTCGTCGAGCACCTCACGTTGGTCCACGGTCGGGCGGCGCACGATCAGCTCCACCGTGCCCCGCCCGCGTGGACTGGCGTGGAGGTGGTCGAGGGCGGCGTCGAGCTCGGTCCGGCTTCGGTGGTTGGTGTCGTCCATGGCAATGTCTCCCCGGCGTCTGGTGGCAGGTTGTCAGGTAGGTAAGGTGTCAGGTGGTTCGAACCAGTATGGCAGCCCACCGGCTCCCCGGTCCGGGCCGTTTCGGCCCCGGACCTCGACATTCGGGACCTTCGACATCCGGACCCCCGGGTGGTCGGCATCGTGGAGCGACGACCGTCAGAGGCTGGGGTCCTTGATCCGGGACTCGGTTTCTTCCAGGGGGACGCTGGGCCGGAAGTTGGTGAACCCGCTGATCTGGGTGATACGGCCCGCGCTGCTGTCGAGGTCGATTCGTACCAGGTCGTCCCCCGGCCGCAGTTCGGCCAGTTCGACGCTGACGTCCCGCACGTTGATGGCCCGGATCCGGGGGACGATCTGGGGGGCCAGGGCCAATAGGGCGAAGCTGACGATCAGCAGGATGACGCCGTTCAAGGTGGGCCCCGGCTGTTCGTGATCGGTCAGCCAGAGGACATAGCGGGTCACCTCGACGGCGGCCACGCCCACCAGGACGATGACCACGGCGGCGATGGCCGTCCACTCCTTCCACGACGCCGACCGCCGGTCCTTCAGAGCCGCGGCGAGCTGGTTGTACTCGGCCGGGCCCGACGGATGTCCGTCCGATCGGCGGCCCCCGTTTCCGGTTTCCGGCCGGTCCTTCGACCGCGGCCCACCACCCGATCGGATGATCCTGCTGGCCGCGTCGAGGCGTTTGCGGGCCGTTCGCCGGTCGCCAGCCCGGAACCAGAGGTAGGCCTCCCGGGTCAGGAGCTCGGCCCGGGCCTCGTCGGGCCGGCCCGGGTACTGGTCGCCGATCGTGTGCAGCCGCCGGGCCGCGTCCCACAGCACGGCGTCACCGGCCTGGCCGTCGGCGCGGCCGGCGACGGCGGCCGCGACCCGGGCCCGCAGCACCTCCATCTCCACCAGGGTGCGTTGGCCGTCGGTGTCCGACGCCGACCTGGTGTGCCCCCCGTGGAGGGCGGTCCTGGCCCTGACGATGGCCTCGTCGCAGGCCATGAGGGCGTCGTGGGGACGGCCGGTCTCGAGCAGACCGACGATCAGGGCCCGATGGTGGCTGGGCTCCTCGGGTCCGTACTGGACCGCGGCGGTGAACGCCTGGACCGCCCCGGCCCGGTCGTGGTCCGACCACCGGACGAGACCCTGGACCAGGTGGGAGTGGGGGTCGGTGGGGTCGAGCTCGAGGGCGAGGCGCAGATGGCGACGGGCCGTCTGGGTGTCGCCGGTGATGTTGGCGATCGCCGCCGCGTCGCGCAGGACGCTGATGTCGCGGGGCCTTTCGGCCAGCGCCGCCTGGATCTGGCGTCGGGCCGGGGCCATGCTCCCCTGGTCGATCTGGGCCCGGCGGGCCTCGGCGATGGCGGACACGTGGAGGTCGTCCACCGTCCACCGTTCGAGCTGGTTGGTGTGGTCGTAGGCCTGGTGGATCAGGCGTTTCCGCTCGTCGGCGGCTACATACGGAAGCTCACTGCGGGCCAGGGCCACCCAGGACCTGAGGATGGCCAGGGTCTGGTTGGGGGCCGGGTCGGTGCCGTGTGCAGGTCCCGCGGCCGCAGCGTCCAGGACGCGCTCGGCCTCGTGGAAGCGTCGGGCCTCGAACAGGCAGATGACGGCGGTGATCCATGAGGCCGAACCGGGCTCCAGCGGGTCGTCGGTCCCGAGCGACCAGCGGACCTCGCGCCCCTCCACCCAGACGTCGGGGAGCTGCCCGGCCCTGATGGCGTAGCGGGCGGCGAGGATCTGTTGCCGGTCATCGGCCGCCCCTGATGGTGCGTCGCGGAGCGACGGGATCGTGTGGGCGGCCCCGGTGAGGTCGCCGAGGTCGATGTGGATGCTGGCGATGGTCCGGTCGGTGCGGTGTCGGTCGGCCCCGGGCGTGGTCAGGCTCAGCTCGGCGGCCCGGGCGAGGTGGCGCCGGGCCTCGTCCGGGAGGTGCTGGGCGGCCCGCACCGCGCCCGCTTCCAGGTGCAGTTCCAGTTCGAGCAGTTCGAGGGCGGTCCCGTCGCGGCGGATCGGGTGGGGGAGGCGCCGGGCGGCATGGGCGAGCTGGTCGTCGATGATCCGGTCCAGGTCCTGTGAGCCGTCGCCGGTGGTGGCGGCCACCACACCGCGGTGAGCGGACACGAAGTACGGCATGGCCCGGAGCGAGCGGGTGAAGTGGTCGTGGGCGAGGTCCCACGCTGAGGCGTCGATGGCGCACCACCCGGCCTCGCTGTCGATCAGGCCACCGTGGCGGGTGTGGAGCGACGGCGGCGGGTGGTCGACGAGCCACAGGCGCAGCCACTCGAGCTGGATCTGCTCGATCAGGTGCGGGTCGTGGCCGGAGAGCAGCTGGCACACCCGGTGGGCGTCCTTGGGCCGGCCGAGCAGGCGGAGGCCGCGGACGAGACCGATCCAGGCGGTGGCGCTGTACGGCTCCCGTTCCAGGGGCCGTTGGAGGGCGACGACGGCGCGGCGGGGATCGCCGATCTGCAACTCGGTCCACGCTCCCGCGGCCTCCAGGTCGGCCGGGGGGTCCAGGTCGGCCTGTCGGTACTGGTGGGTGTACCCCTCCACGTCGCCCCTGACCGCCCGCAGCATCCGGCGACGGCGTTTGACGTCGACGAGGCCGGCCCGGCCGTCGGCCTCGGACTCGAACCAGGTGGATCGGCTGAGTTCGGAGAAGACCAGCTCGGCCGTGTCCAGGTGGGCCGCGGCCAGGTTGCTGCGGCCGTACTCGCTCCACCGCAGCTCGACGGCGTCGTAGTCGGCGGTTCGGGTGAAGGACCCGAGCGGTTCACGCTCCGGGTCGAACGACTCGATCCCGGCCGCGGCCCATCCCATCTCGCGTTCCAGCGAGAGGCGGTGGGCGTTGCGGAGGTGACCGTCGGGGATCAGGTCCAGCCAGTACCAGGCGACGTCGGTCCGTCCAACGGCCCGCAGGACCCGGACCACGGCGAGGACGGCCCGGGTATTCGCCTCGGACAGGGTCGACAACGCCCGCCGGGCTCCGGGCGAGACCATGTCGACGTCCGGGCCCGACGACGTGTCCCCGTCGGCGCCGGTGGTCCGGCGCAGCTCGGTGGCGAGTTCGGTGCTGCCGCGCTCGATGAGCAACTTGGCCGCCAGGTCGACCGCGCCCGAGCCGTCGTTGAGCATCAGTGCGTACAGGGGCCCTGCGTAGGAGTGGACGGGCGGATCCTCTTGCCACGCCTGACCGAACTCGATCGACCGGTGCCGGTCGGCGGACACGATGGCGTTCATGGCGGCGGCCGGATCGCTGGCCGCGTGGGCGACGGCGAGGTGGCGGTAGAGCCGGGCCAGGTAGCGGGAGTGGGTGAAGACCACCGGCCGGGTGCCGATGGTGGCCTCGAAGGCCTCCTCGGTCAGCCGCTCGATCGCGGCCTCGAGGTCGTCGATCCGGGTGTGGCGCCGGTGCCCGAGGGCCCGACGGGTCCGCGCCATGGCCACCCACAGGGCGCCGTGCACCACCGGGCCGTGTCGGTCTCGGAACGCCTCGATGTGCTCGTAGGCCGATTCGAACCTGCGGTCGTCGATCTCCAGGGCGATGCGCTGGTAATCGAGCTCGATCTCCATGGTCGACAACCCGAGCACCCGGTCCGGGGCCCTCAGGCGGTTCCGGATCCGGAGCTCCTCCCTCACCTCCCGGATCTGCGCCGAGATGGTGTCGTAGGTGTCGGCCGATTCGATGGAGGCGGTCAGGTTCCGGCGGCGGGCGAGCCGGATCGTCATCAGCAGGTGCTCGGGGCTTCCCCGACCGAGCTTGTCCCGGATCAACGTGACCCACGATTCGAAGGTCGCGATGTCGGCGGGTTCCCGTTTCTGCTGGTGGTAGCGCAACCGTTGGGCCAGGTCGCAGATGATGATGGCGATGGGATCGTCCTGTCCCACCCGGGGAGTAGCGAAGGTGTTGGCGTGATCGTATTGGTCGAATTCGAGGCAGATACGCGCCCGGTTCAGGAGGTCTTCACTGGGTAGTCGTACCCAGATTTGCCGGAAATCGCGGCTTGAGATGTCGTCGGGGTCGTCACCAGGAGGGTCTGACGGGCTCATGGTTGAATCCTGCGGCGGTAGGTTCGTCTTGCACCCTGCGCGGGCCGGCACCAGGCTCGGGATCCTGCTGCGACCGATCTCTCCCCGGATGTCGTGGACATCCGGGGTTGATGACGGTCTAGTATCTCTCGTGGCCGTTCGGCAAATGGCGTGCCGACGAATGGCGGATCTGCCGGTGGGGATCCGGGGATCGGAGGGCTGGTGGTTGGCGTGCTCATTGATCGTGTCAGTGGTGGGTGAAACGTCCGTAAATCGGCACGAGCATTGTCGGTTGGCTGCAGCAAATGGACAGCCGTCGTCGGTCAGCAGCCGACGGGCACGGTAGCGCGGCGGTACTTGTTTAGCGGGGTCCTGCTCGGTGCCGCGACGGGGCGTCGGGTAGGGTGCCGCTCGGGTCATGAGTCGGATGTCACACCACGAGGGGAAGTCATGAGCGACGTGCGTTGGATCGAGAACCATCCCTACGGGGAACGGACCCCGTTCTGGACGAGGGCCAATGTGGGGGAGGTGCTGCCCAAGCCGCCCCGGCCGTTGTCCTGGGATCTGGGCTGGGCCAACGGGGGGTGTGTGGCCGGCTGGCGGGACTGCGCCGTCCAGCGGCTCGGGGTGGAGGACCACGAGCTGATCGCCGACCGGGACCGCTGCGACTTCGTGGGGCTCATCGGCGGCTACGGCTACCTCGGGGCCACCTGGATCCGGCTGTGGGCAGAGCGGACCCCGGGAATGTCGGCCGCCGACATCGACGCCGCCTACTTCGGCGACCATCCCGACGTTCCCCCCTACGTCCCGGAACCCTGGCACGACAATCCCCACACCACCGAGGTGATGACCCGTTATCTGGAGTGGGTGATGGGGGGCATGGACCAGTCCGAACTGGAGGGCCAACGCCTTCAGGCTCGACAGGTCCGGGCCGAACGCCCCGATCTCGCCGCCCTGTCGGACCAGGCTCTGCTCGATCGGGCCCGGTCGCTGCGGCCGGTGTGCCGCGACATGTTCAACATGCACATCAATCAGAGCGGCGCCGCCTCGATCGGCCCTGGGGTCATCGGCGCAGTGTGCGCCGCGGTGGGCCGCCCGGAGGCCACCATGCGGCTACTGGCCGGTCTCGGTGGGGTCGACTCGGCCGCCCCGTCGTTCGCCCTGTGGAAGCTGTCGCGCCACGTCCGGTCTGACCCCGCCCTCACCGCCCAGTTCGACGCCGGTATCAGTGGACTCCACCAGCGACTGGTGGACGACGGGAAGGCCGCCGGCTTCCTGGCCGATCTCCGGGAGTTCCTGGAGGAGTACGGTTCCCGCGGGCCCAACGAATGGGACATCGCCTGGGAGACCTGGGAGACCGATCCGGACCTGGCCCTGGCCCTGATCGACCCGATGCGTCACCAGGGGGAGGAGGCCGATCCCACCACCGCCAATGCCGCCCGGGAACAGGAACGGCGACAGCTCGGCGAGGAGATCGCCGGCCTGCTCGCCGGGGACCCGGTCACCCTGGCCCAGTTTCAGGCCGCCCTGGCCAGTTCGAGCGTGTTCATCCCGGGCCGTGAGCGCTCCAAGACAAACATCATCCGGGTCATCAACGAGATCCGCGTTGCCGTGCGGGAGATCGGGCGACGGGCCGTCGAGCGGGGCCAACTCGACGATCCGATCGACCTGTGCCTCCTCTTCGAGGACGAGGTGCAGGCCCTTATCGACGGAAGTTTGGATGACATCACCGGCCTTTTGGCCGGTCGCAATGAACATTATGAGTACCTACTGACCCTCGAACCACCCTTCATCATCAACGGTCCACCGCCCCCTCATTCCGAATGGAAGCGGCGCGGTGAACGGGAGATTTCGGTGGCGGAGCCGGGTGAGGTCATTCAGGGCGTGCCGGGATGCCCCGGCACGTTCAGGGGCCGGGCCCGGGTGGTGCTTCACCCGTCGCAGGGCGGGGAGCTGGAGGCCGGCGACGTCCTCGTCGCCCCCCACACCGATCCGGCGTGGACCCCCCTGTTCGTTCCGTCCGGTGGGGTGGTGGTGGACGTTGGTGCGGCCCTGAGCCACGCCATCATCGTCAGTCGGGAGTTGGGGATCCCGTGCGTCGTGTCGGCCACCGACGCCACGGCGCGGATCCCCGACGGGGCCACCGTCGAGGTCAACGGCGACACCGGCCAGGTGACCGTGATTGACCTCCCCTGAGCTTCCCGGCCTCGCCGCGGACCGCTCCATCCGTCCCCGCAACCCAGGGTGTTCAGCCGGCACGTGGTCCGGGTCTGGTTGGATCGATTGTCCCGGATTTGGTTCAATCTGCGAGCAATTGCCCCGATTAGTTTTGGTTTATATGCGTCAAACTGGAATTGGAACTGATCTGGTGTGACTTGTCTCATTCCTGGAAATTGAGCTAGGTTCTTTGTCCAACGATCTCGCTGTTCGACCACTCGCACGCCCTCCATCCCGTCGGGGGCGGGTCGGCCGGGAAAGGGGCGTAAGGTGAGCCTGGCAACCCGCCGCACTGGAGCCTTGTCCATCGGCACGGCGGCGCTGTCCGCCCGCCGCGGTGCCGGGGCCCGCTCCGCAAACGGGCCCGAACCGGCCGCCGACCGGAGACGGTCGTGAACGGGCGTCTCCGTCGATCCGACGTCCAGCTCTGTACCGCGGGCGGAGACCCCAAGGGGCGGCTGGACGGTCTCACCGCCCACGTCCGGGGGCGCCGGCACGAGGCGGTGGCCGTGCTGGTCCGTCACGTCGAGCTGGGGTGGATCCTGCCCCGGCGGGCCTTCGGCCGCCTGGTCTTCCCCGGCGCCTGGTCGGTCAGCTCCACCAGTCACGTCCGTCCCGGTCAGGATCCGCAGGACGCCGCCCGAGCTGGGGTGGAGGCGGCCCTCGGCTGCCGGATCGCCGGACTCGAGCTCTGTGGGCGGTTCACCTACCGGGCCACCGATCCCGGCTCCGGGCTGAGCGAGCACGAGTACGTCCACGTGTTCACCGCCTTCACCGGGGACGACCTCCGCCCCGATCCGGTCCTGGTCGCCGAGCTGGCCACCGTGGACACTCTCGAACGGGCCCACCACTGGCTCCGGCACGACGGCGCTCCGGGCACGGCCCGGGCGGTTGACCTGGCCCGGCGCCACCGGGTCCACCTGGCCGCTCGGACCCCTGGCCCCGGCGAGGCCGGCCCGGAACCGCTCGACGGACCGGACCCCGACGTCGGCGTTCCCGTGGTCCTCTCCGGCCGGGACTGGGGCCGATCCGAGGTGGTGTCCCGCTACACGATCTTCGCCGGGGAGACCCCGGCTGGTCACCTGATCAGCCACGGCCTCTACGGCACGTTCGATCTCGTCCCCCGACGCCTCTACGACATCCTGGTGGCCAACCGTGTCCGGGGCCACGCCCCTCGGTTCGGTCGCTGGGCGGACCCGTCCGCCGACGAGGCCGGCCCCGGCCCGGACCGGGGTTCGCCACCCGGGTCGTGGCCACCGCGGCCGCTGGAGGGGATCGGGGCCGACGACCGGGCCTTCCTGCGTCGCCGGGGATACCTGATCGACGCTGGAACCGACGAGCTCGAGGTGTTCACCGACTTCTCGAAACGGTTGCACGAGCAGCGCCGGCACGACCTCGTGTTCGTGGTCATGCCCGCCTACGACTGCAATCTCCGGTGCGACTACTGCTTCCAGGACCATCTGCGCCACGACGCCCACTACCGGCACATCCTTGAACCGATGACGGTCGAACGGGCCGACCTCACCGTCCGAGCCATGGCCCACATCGCCCGCCGGGCCGGTTTCGACCCCGACCGGCACCACCGTTCAGTCGGTCTGTTCGGGGGGGAGCCGCTGTCGGCCCTCACCGAGCCCGCCGTCCGCTACCTCGTGGCCCGCCTAGCCGACGACGAGGGCACACCCTTGTGGGCGGTCACCAACGGCACCGAGCTGAAGCGGTACAGCGACCTGCTCGGACCCGACCGCATCGCCAGCCTGCAGATCTCGGTCGACGGCCCCCGTCGGGAACACGACCGCCGCCGGGTCAGCGCCGACGGTCGCGGATCCTACGACCGGATCGCGGCCGGGATCGAACGGGCCTTGAGCCGGGGCTGCCGGGTCGATCTGCGGGTGACCCTCGACGCCCGCAATCTCGGGTCTCTGACCCGGCTGGTCGACGACGTCGAGGCCCGGGGCTGGTTGGCGTCGCCCCTGTTCTCGGTCAACGTCGCCCCGCTCCATCCCGGTGGCCCAGGGGCGGAAGCCGACCTCTTGATCGGTCATCTCGGTCTGAGCCGGGGCCTGGACGCCGCCGCCGATCCCCGCCTGGCCCGGCTGAGTTCGGTGGACCGGGACCTGCGGGACCAGATCTACAACACCCTGGCCACCGGCGGGGTCCCTGAGCGCAGCGGTCAGTTCTGTGCCGCCGCCAGCAGTATGTACGTCTTCGACCCGGTGGGTGACGTGTACGCCTGCTGGGAACGGACCGCGTCCCCGGCCACCCGGATCGGGTTCGTCACCCCGGACGGTCACTACCGGGCCAACCTCCACCAGGAGCTGCGCTGGCGGAACCGCCTGGTCGGCACCCATCCCGTGTGCGGGCGGTGCCCCTACGCTCTGTGGTGCGGCGGTGGCTGCGCTTCGCAGGCTGAGATCAGGACCGGCGACGCCGACAGCCACCTATGCCAGGGCTATGCCGGCCGGTTCAACCGGGCGGCCCGTGAGGCGGTGGTCCGGTTCACCGCCGGCGTCCCCGCTCCCGCCCCGGCCGCTCCTCCCACCTGCCGCTGAGCGCCGGTTCGTTCCTCGCCCCGGCGCGGCATGGCCGCCGTTCGGGCGCCACGCCACCCCGGCCGGCGAACGTCCGCTACCCGCCTTCGGCCGGGTCACGGTGGTCACTGGCGTCGGGCGACGCCGGATCCCCGCGGCCGTGGTCGTCGCTGTCCCCGTCCCCGTGGTCCCGGTCGCCGTCGACCACGCCATCCAGCCGGCCGGCCTCGGCCTCCAGCAGGGCGTTGACCTTGGCCACGGCCAGGCTGACCGTCATCTGGCTCTGCTGCAGCAGGTGGGTGGCGTCCGCGGCATCGAGCAGGTCCCTGACCTGCCCGATGTTGTGGGCCAGGAACATCGTGATGTGCTTCCGGTCGAGCTCCTTGTCGAGGCCGGCCAGCATCTGGACCGCGGTGATGTCGACGACGGGCACGTCGGCCAGGTCGAGCACCACCCCACGGGTCGTGTCGTCGATGTGCTGGCGCACCGCGGTCCGGACGTTGTCGGCGTTGGCGAAAAACAGCCCACCTTCGGGGCGGAGCACCACCACACCGGCCACGGTGGTGGCCGCGGTGTGCCGGGCGACGTCCACCCAGGGTTCCTGGGCCACGAGCTGACCCAGCACGGCCACGTTCGGCCGGGAGGCCCGGTAGACGAGCAGGGTCACCGACACCCCGATGCCGATGAACAGACCGGCCAGGGTGCCGAAGATCAGGACCCCGGCCAGGGCGGCCACAGCGGCGATCAGGTCCACCCGGGCCAGGGCGCCGTAGTCGCGTCCGAGCTTGCTGGTGTACACCCGCGACAGCCGGATCAGGATCTTCGGGTTGGCGAGCTCCGCCACCGCGGCCACTACGACCGCGGCCAGCGTGGCCTCCGGGAGGTTGGTGAATAGGGAGGTGACCAGGAGGGTGGGGACGACCAGGGCGGCGACGATCAGACCGGAGATCTGCGACCGGGCGCCGGCCGAGTCGTTGACCGCCGTCTTGGACAGTGACCCGTTGACCACCATCCCCGAGGTCAGCCCGGCCCCCAGGTTGGCCGCCCCGAGCCCGAGCAGCTCCTGGTTGGGGTCGACCCGGTAGTCGTGCTCGTCGGCGTAGGTGCGTGCCGCCCCGAGCCCTTCGGCATAGCCGACCAGCAGGGTGCCCAACGCCGGGCCGACCAGGGCGGCGTAGTCGCTGACCGCCAGGTCGGGCAGGCCGAGGGCGGGGAACCCGGAGTCGACCTGCCCGACGACGGCGACCCCCTTGTCGGCCAGGTCGAGCACGGTTGACAGGGCGATGCTGCCGACGAGGGCCACCAGGGGGGCCGGCACCCGCGGCACCGTGGCCCGCAGACCGAGGACCACGGCCAGGGACCCGAATCCCACCGCCATCGTCCAGGCGTCGGCATCCCCGAGGGAGGTGACGAACTGGTAGATCTGGGAGCCGATGCCCCCCTCGCTCCCTCCGTCCAGGCCGAACAGCTTCGGGATCTGACCGGCCATGATGCTGATGGCCATTCCGATGATGAAGCCCTTCATCACCGGTTCGGAGATGAACGAGGCCAGGAACCCGAGCTTGATGATGCCGGCCAGTACACCCCAGACGCCAACCATGATGGCCAGGGCCGCGGTCATGGCGGCGGCGTTGCCGTTCGTGCTCAGCTCGGCCACTGTGGCCCCCGACAGGGCGGCGGTGGCCGCCATCGGGCCCACGATGAGCTGCCGCGACGAGCCGAACAGGGCGTAGAGCACCAGGGCCGGGGCGGCCGCGTAGAGGCCCACGATCGGGGACATCCCGGCGATCGAGGCGTACGCCATCGCCTCAGGGATCAGCACCGCCCACACGGTGATGCCGGCCAACAGGTCGGGAGCGACCGTTTTGGACGGTGCGCCACGGAACGACGGCAGGAGTTGGACGGACAACGGTTCGGCTCCGATCTGGGTGCTGCGCCGGGCGACAGGCGCGTGGTGCGGCCGTGGAGCGGCGGCGCATCGGGGGGGCGCGGCCGTCATCGTAGGGAGGCGCGCGGGGCCGATCAATCGATTCCCCGATCCCGGCCCGGGGGCCGGCGCTCGCATCGGGGCCCGGCCTCCTGGAACACTGGCGCCATGCTGGTTCTCCCTGCCGACGCGGGTCCGGTCCGGACCCTCACCCTCAACCGTCCCGACGCGCTCAACGCGCTGACACCGGCCCTGCTCGAGGAGCTCGGGGATGCGCTCGCCCTGGCCGCCGACGACGGGTCGGTGCGCGTCGTCGTCGTGACCGGAACGGGTCGGGCATTCAGCGCCGGGGTCGACCTGAAGGCCCTGGCCGAGGCCCCCGTCGACGGCGGGGACGTGTCGGACTCCCTCAACGCCCCGGCCCGGCGGGTCACCGACCTGCTGTCGACCATGCCGAAGACCACCATCGCCAAGGTCAACGGCTTTTGTTTCACCGGCGCGCTCGAGCTGGCCCTGGCCTGCGACCTGATGGTGTGCGCCGACGACGCCAAGATGGGGGATACGCACGCCAAGTTCGGACTCCGGCCCACCTGGGGCATGAGTGCCCGGCTCGCCGCGGCGGTGGGTATCACCCGGGCCCGGGAGCTGTCGTTCACCGGGCGGACGTTCCTCGGGCACGAAGCGGCCGTCATCGGCCTGGCGGCGGCGTCGGTGCCGGCGGGGGAGCTTGACGCGACCGTGGCCGAGATGGCCGGGTTGATCGCGGCCAACAGTGCCGATTCGATAGCCGCTTACAAGGACCTCTACCGGCACCAGCAGGATCTTGGCCTGGCCGACGGCCTCGGGTTCGAGTACGCCGCCCACTACCCGATGTCGGGGGCGGGTGACCGGATCGCGGGTTTTGGACGCTCCTGACGCCACAATGGTTACGGATTCGTGACGAGATGAATCCTGGCTCTGCCCCCCGGGCCGCTCCCTGGGGTAGCCGTCACGCGTCCCACCCGGGAGATCCGCCGACCCGTGCCGAGAAGGAAAGGATGTCGATGCTCATGTCGCCGTGGCGAGCTTCGGTACATCACATTCACCTGGCCAGCAACGACTTCGACCCGTCGCTCGAGTTCCATCGACGCTGGTTCGACGCCGCGGTCGTGGCCGATTTCGTCTACGCCGGGGCCCGCAACGTGGTCATGGCCGTGGGGTCCACCCGGCTGCACCTCCACGGCCGACCGCCCCGGGCCGTCGGCACCGGTGGGCCGGCCGAGGACGTTTGCACCCACATCTGCCTGACCGTGCCCGGAATCGAACGCCTGGCCGAGGAGATGATCGAGGCCGGGATCGCGCTCGTCCGCGGGGTGCAGCGCTACCTCGACGGCAGCTACTTGACCGTCGAGGCACCCGAGCGGGTCCTGCTCGAACTATTCGAGCCCAGCGCTGTGCCGTGGTCGCCCCGGGTCGAACCCCGGTCCAACCTGGACACGCCGGGTCGCCACCTCCAGTCGGTGCCGGACCCGCCGGTGTGCGCCCGACCCCTACCCCTGCCCCAACGCCGCCTCCCATCCGCCTCGTGACCTGGCCGTGCCCCCCGCCGCGCCCGAATGGTACGGTCGGTCCGGATCGACACGGGACGTCGAATGTGGGGTTGGCGTTCGGCCGTTCAGAAGCCAGGGAAGGGGCGGGACCAAGCATGACCGAGACTCGTGGTGGGGCAGGTGCCGCACGGACACGCCTTCCGGGCGCGCCGGAGCCGATGCTCACTTGGCCGGGGGCCGACGGGATCACCATCGCCGGTGACGCCTGGGGGCCCGTGGACGGTCCGCTCGTCATCCTGCAACACGGGGGCGGACAGACCCGCCACGCCTGGAAGGGCGCCGGGCAGATCTTGGGCGACGCCGGGTACCGGGCCGTCGCCATCGACGCCCGCGGCCACGGTGACTCCTCCTGGTCGGAGGCGGGGCACTATGACCAGCGGGACATGGTCAACGACCTGGTGTCGGTGATCGACGCCCTCGGTGGCCACCGCCCCGTCCTGGTGGGGGCGTCCATGGGGGGCGGGGTGAGCCTGCACGCCTGCGGGGACGATCTGGTGGACGCCACCGCCCTGGTACTGGTGGACATCGCCCCCCGGATCGAACCGGACGGGGCCGACCGGATCATCGATTTCATGCGCCAGGCCCCCGACGGCTTCGCCAGCCTCGACGAGGTGGCAGAGGCGATCGCCAGCTACCAGCCCCACCGGCCCCGACCCCGCAAGCTCGACGGCCTGGCCAAGAACGTTCGGCTCGGCGGGAACGGGCGGTACTACTGGCACTGGGATCCGGCCTTCATCGGCCGCAACCGGGAGCTGGACAAACGCACCGAGCACCTGGAGGCCTGTGCCCGCCGCCTGACCCTGCCCACCCTGCTGGTCCGGGGTGGCCTGTCGGACATCCTGAGCATGGACGGGGCGCAGAGTTTCCTCGACAGCTGCCCCCACGCCGAGTTTGTCAACGTGACCGACGCTGCCCACATGGTGGCGGGGGATCGCAACGACATCTTCACCGACGCCGTGATCGAATTCCTGGCCCGCACCGTGCCCGCCGACGGCGAGCCGAAACAGCCACCGCACCAGCTCCATCCCCGGGACGACACCCCCGGCGGCCTGGCCGACGTTCCCTGACCGTGACCGAACCTGTGGAGCCGGTCGATCCGCCGGTGGGGGCCGGATCCACGTCGGCCCCCACCGGATCGAACCGAGACGGGGTGGCCGTGGTGACCGGGGGTGGTTCCGGGATCGGGGCTGCCACCGCCGTCCGCCTGGCCCGAAGGGGCCTGTCCGTGGTGTGCGTGGGCCGCCGGCCCGACGTGCTGGCCCGTACGGTGACCATCATCGAGTCGACCGGGGGAGCCGCCCGAGCCGTGGTCGCCGACGTCGGCACCGGTGCGGCCGTGGACGCCATCGTCGCCGCGGTGGGGGATCGACCTGTGGCCGCGGTGGTCCACTCGGCGGGCCGGGATATCGCCGGGGCGTTCGGTGAAACCACCCGAGCCGAGTTCGACGAGATGATGGCCGTCAACCTGGTCGCCCCGTACTTCATCACCCAGGCCCTGCTCAACCGCTTGGTGCCCGGGGCGGGGATCGTCGTGGTCGGCTCGGTGTCGGGGGTGCGGGGCCGGGACCGCCAGAGCGCCTACGGGGCCAGCAAGGCGGCTGTCATGGGTTTCGTGGTCAACCTGGCTGCCGAGCTCCGGGGCCGGGCCCGGGTGAACTGTGTCAGCCCGGGCGCCACCCGCACGGCGATGCTGCGAGAGCAGGTGGCGGCCGCCCGCCGGAACCTGTCGAGCCGTGAGCTGGAGGAGGCCAACATCAGGGACCTCGCCCGGATGCTGCTCGACCGGGTGGCCGAACCGGACGAGATCGCCGTCACCATCGAACACGTCGCCCTCGACGCCACCGCCATGACCGGCACCGACGTCCGCGTCGACGTGGGCTATACGGCCGGCTGATCCGGGGACGGGGACGGACCCTCGGGTTCCGGACCCGTGTCGGTTAGGGCCCCCAGGTCGGTGAAGCGGGCCAGGGCGGCCAGCACAACCACGCTGATCAGGGTGAAGACCACGGCCATGGCGGCCACGGTGGGGGTGAAGCCGTACCGCAACGAATTGAAGACCTTGATGGGGAGGGTCTCGAACGCGGCCTGGGCGACCACGAACGAGATGATGTACTCGTTGAGGCTCAGGATGAGGGTGATGACGAATCCGGTGGTGATACTGGGCCGCAGCAGGGGCAGGGTGACGGTGCGGAACCGCACCGCTGGTGACGCCCCGAGGGTGGTGGCCGCTTCGCCCGTCATCGGGTCGAGGGAACGCAGGGCCAGGGTGATGGTGAGCAGCGGCACGCTCGAGAAGAAGACGGCGTGGGCCGCGATGACGTTCTCGATCCGTCCCGGGCGGCCGAGCTCGCCCCAGAAGACCAGCATCGAGATGGCCGAGATGACCGGCGGGAGCATGAACGGCAGCAGACCGAGCCCGAACAGGACCGTCCCGAACCGGGGACGGTACGTGTGGAGGGAATAGGCGAGAGGGAGGGCGATGGCCACGGCCAGGGTCGCGCTCGACAGGGCGACGATCAGGGAGTTCCGCATGGCGGCGCGCCACAGCGGATCGGTGAACAGGTCGGCGTACCACCTGAGCGAGTAGTCCTCCACCGGGAAGTCCAGGTACCGGCCCTCGTTGAGCGAGGCGATCGCCACGATGAGCACGGGCCCGGCCAGGAACAGCACCACCGCCGAGACGACGGCCACCCTGAACAGCTTCATCCCGCTCAACCGCCCCGGCGTCGGGCCGCCGATGGGTCGAGACGCGACTCAACGACGCTAACCAGGGCTACCACACCCAGGCTGACGAGGGCCACGAACACGGCCAGGGCCGAAGCGAGCGGGGTGTTGGCCTGGCTCGACGCGGCGTCCGATATCAGCACGGCCAGAGTCCAGTGCTCCGGCCGACCCAACTGTTCGACGACGACGTTGATCCCCAGGGTGAAGACGAAGCCGAGCAGGAACGATGCCGTCACCGCCGGCCGGGCCAGGGGCCACACCACGCTGGTGAAGGTCTGGAACGGGGACGCCCCCAGGGTCCCCGCCGCTTCGATGAGCTGCTGCCCGATGGCCCGTAGGGGCGGGAACAGGACGAGGACACAGTAGGGGAACACCGAATAGCTCAAGCCGATCACCACGGCCCAGAAGCCCGGGGTGTAGGCCGTCGCCGTGTCGGTCAGGCCCACCCACACCAGGATCCGGCCGATACCCGTGGACCGCCCGAGCAGGAGGTGCCAGCTGAACCCGACGATGGCCTCGGACAGGGTCATCGAGGCCAGAACCACGACCAGCAGCGTCACCTGCCGCCGGGGGGTCATCCGGGTCAGGAACCAGGTGAAGGGGAAGGCGGCCGCGGTGGTGAGGGCGGCCACGAGCAGGCAGATCAGGACCGAGAACACGATGCGGTCGAGGTGGTATGGGGCGGCGAGGCGTTCCCAGGAGTCCAGCACGAACGCCGGCTCGTAGAAGCCGCCGTCGACGTTCCGGTAGAAGCTGGCGGCCACGACCATGGCGAACGGCACGAGGAAGAACACGGCCAGCACGGTGAGCGGTGCCCCCATGATGGCGTACCGCTTCCAGCCGGGGGCGCGGGGCCTCGGGGCGGTCACGGCTCGACGGCGACGCAACGGTCGGGGTGGAGCTGGACCTCGACCGGGTCGCCCGGCCCGACTGGGGGCAGGTCCCGGCTGAACCCCGAGGCCACCAGATTCTCGTCCAGGCCGCAGTCGACGAAGCACTCGAAGGTGGTGCCCAGGTCACGGATGAAGACGACCTGGCCGGTGAGCGAGTTCGGGGTCCGGGGGGCGTCCGGTTCGGCGGAGGGTCGGATGGTCGAATCCCCGGGCCGGGCCGAGAGCAGGATGGTGCCCCCCGGCTCCCGGCCGTGGGCGCTCGACGGCAGATCCAGGGTGTGCCCGCCGGCGATCTCCACCGTGGCCGAATCGACTATCTTGGCCGGCAGCAGGTTGGTGGTGCCCATGAACCGGGCCACGAAGGCAGTGTCCGGCCGCCGGTACACCTCGAGTGGGGGGCCGGTCTGTTCGATCCGGCCGTTGTTCATGACGACTACGAGGTCTGACATCGTCATCGCCTCGCGCTGATCGTGGGTCACCATGATGGTGGTGACGCCGAGACGCCGCTGGAGTAGGCGGAGTTCGATCTGCAGGGTCTCCCGCAGGTTGGCGTCGAGTGCCGACATGGGCTCGTCCAGGAGGAACAGTGATGGTTGGCGGGCGAGCGCCCGGGCGATCGCCACCCGCTGGCGTTGCCCGCCCGACAGCTGCTGGACCGGCCGGCTCCCGAACCCCGGCAGCTGCACCATGTCCAGGAGCTCGTCCACCCGCTCCCGGATCTCGCCGCGCCTGCTCCCGGCGATGCGCAGGGGGTATCCGATGTTCTGGGCCACATCGAGGTGGGGGAACAGGGCGAGTGACTGGAAGACCATGCCGACGCTCCGTTCGTGGGCGGGTTGACCGGTGACGTCGGTGTCGTCCAGCCACACCGTTCCCGCGGTGGGCTGCTCCAACCCGGCGATGATCCGGCACACCGTCGTCTTGCCGCAGCCCGACGGCCCGAGGAAGGACACCAGGGCCCCGGCCGGGATCTCCACCGAGACGTCGTCCGCGGCCACCACGTCGCCGAAGTTCTTGGTGAGGCCCCGTAGGGAGAGTTGTACCGCCGCCGCCATGATCTTGTGAACTAGTCCGCGTAGATCAGTTCGGCCCACTTCTCGTTGAGCCAAGACTCCCACTCTTCGTAGATGCGGAAGTTCGGCTGGATCGCTGCCTCGGGGCCCGGCCCGGAGATCGTCTCGTAGTCGTCGTCGGTGAGGGCCATGTGCTCCCTGGCCACCGTCGGCGATGTTCCCAACGTCATCGCCAGCTCCTCCTGGATTGAGGGCTGGCACATCCAGTCGACGAACGTAACCGAGGCCTCGGGCTCAGCCGTGGTCGACGAGATCGCCCACAGGCCGGAATCCAGCACAGCCCCCTCGGTCGGGAACACGCTACGGAGGGGCTCACCCTCGCTGGCGGCGTAGCTGGCGATGTCGTGGAAGAACTGGCCGATGCTCACCTCTCCCGAGTTGTAGTCCGGCTGGGCGGTGGATTCGTCACGCCACCAGAGCTTCACGTTCGGTTTGAGCTCGGCCAGCTTGTTCATGACCTCCGCGGCACCGGTCTGGGTGTCGAGGATCGCCTCGCCGGGATACCACGCGGCCGCGGTGATGTCGAGCAGGAAGGACGGGTATGGGCCGGTCATCAATGCCACCTGATTGGCCCATATGGGGTCCCACAGGGTGGCCCACGAGGTGGGGCTCTCCGGTACCTTGTCGGTGTTGGAAACTAGGGTGTAGTACCAGGACAGTGCGCCGATGCCCACCACGTCGTCGGTGTCGTTGGTGGCGATGAACCCGTCGGCCAGATACTGGGAATTGGGTATGTCGGTGAGGCTGTAGCTGTGAATAATGTCGCCCTTGATTCCTCGCTTCAGGCTGATGTTGTTGAGGATCGAGACGTCGGCGAGGGTGGTTCCGGACTGGGCTGCCTGCTGGAGCTGGATCACCCATTCGCTGTCGTCGGGTTCCGGTACCGACTCCACGGTGATGCCGGTCTCCTCGGTGAACCGGGGGTAGAACTCACGGAAGTTCTCCTCGAAGAAGCCCCCGTAGGTGGCCACCTTTATGGTCGAGCCCGTGGCACCGCTGGCGCCCGCCGGCGGAGCCGAGGTGCTCTCGCTGGCCGACCCGCTGGTGGCGGCCTGGTTGTCGGCGGTTCCACACGCGGCCAGGATCGTGGGGGATACGGCCAGGCCGGCGGTCCAGAGCCCGGCCCGGCGGATCAGCTCCCGCCGGGAGATGAGGCGGTGGGGGGGTGTCGTGTCGTGTGGGGGTGTCGTGTCGTGTGGGGGTGTCGTGTCGTGTGGGGGTGTCGCGCCCGGACTCGCTGGGCCGTCGTTCATTGGTCGCCCTCCTGTGCCTGTGATGTGTTCTGAGGTGGGCCGGCGGTTCCTGGTGGAATCTGCCCACGGCCATCAACCCGGTTGGACCGCTCAATCATCGGCGGCCGGAGAAGATATCGGGGGTACAGGGGCCAGCGGATAGCCCATGGCCACCGACGGGATCGAGCGATGAGATCTTGGCCGAAGGGCCGGTGGCCGACCGGGGGGCCACGCCACCGGCGTCGGTCCAGCGTCGAGTCAGTTTCGTGTGGTCTTGGATTTGAGCATATTAAGGCCAATTCGTGCTTGTTGACTCTGGGTATCGACACGGATGCGGCCCGGGATAGATCGCCCAGAAGTGGGAGAAATTGACCGCCGGAACGGGCCCGGCGAGCGGGAGGGCACGATTTCAGGATCGCGGCCAGGCGGGGCGGGTGGGCCCGTTGGTCAGTCGCCGGGCTCCGCGGGGTCGTGGCGCCACCGGACGACCAGCCACACGCCGGCAGCCGCGAGGGCGGCCACGGCCAGGAGCTCGTCGGACACGTAGCCGCCGACGTCGGCGCCCCACTCCTCGGCCCGGGCCCCGGCCAGGGCGAGGCTGTTCGACTCGACCAGGTTGCCCCCGTTCACCAGCATGAACACGCCGACGGCCACGAGGACCAGGCCCGACAGTAGAGACGTCGAGTGGAGGGTGAGCCGGCCCACCGTGACCGGCCGGCCCCGGAGCCAGCGGGTCACGGACTGGCCGAGGCGTCCCCACACCAGAGCCAGCAGGATCAACGGGATGACCATGCCCAGGGCGTAGACGGCGAGTAGGAGACCACCGCGTACCGGCTGCCCGCCGGCGGCGGCCAGCACGAGGATGGAGCCCAGGATGGGACCGGTGCAGAAGCCGGTGAGCCCGTAGGCGAGACCCAGGGCGTAGACGGCGGCCGGGTTGGTGCCCACCTCGGCCGACGCGTTCGATCGGCGGTAGAGCACGAAACCCCCGCCGAACGCGGTGATGAAGCCGAGCACGATGATGGCCACCCCGGCGATCGCGATCACGGTCTGCTGGTGGGTGCGCACGAAGATCGTGGCCGCCGAGGCCGACACCCCGAGCGGGACGAGGGTGGTGATGAGGCCGAGGTAGAACACGCCGGTCCGGGACAGCAGCTGGGCGGGCCGGTCGAAGGCGTAGGCGAAGAAGGCGGGCAGGAGCAGGGCCCCGCAGGGACTCAGCAGGGCGAGGACCCCGCCGACCAGGGCGACGACGTAGCCGACGTCGCCGGAGAGAGTCACGGCTTGTCGACGGTGGCGTCGAGCACGCTGACCAGGAAATCGTCGAACCGCTCGTAGCTGGCGAAACCACCGAGGGGTACGCCGTTCACCACGATCGCCGGGGTGCCGGTGAAGCCGAGGGCGTAGCCGAGCTGGGTGTCCGCCTGCATCGAGGCCAGGGCGGTGGGGGAGTGGAAGTCGGCCACGAACCGGTCGTAGTCGAGATCGATGGTGGGGGCAGCCGCCTCCACCTCGGCCAGCATGGCCGTCTCGCTCTGACGCTCGTGGTAGGCGTCCATCTCGGCAGCGGTCGGATCCCGGTCGAACAGGGGCTCACCACCGGCGGTGATGTAGGGGTACATGATGTCCGCCAGTTCCCAGTACTTTCCCTGCATCCCGGCGGCCACCCCGGCCAGGGCACCCGGGGTGGCCCGTTCCTCGTAGGGCATCATGCGTGACTCGACCCGCAACCGCCCGGTGTCGACCCAGTTCTCGATCACCTCGGGCATGGTCAGCTGGTGGAAGTGACCACACCAGCCACAGCCGAACGACTCGAACGTGACCATGATCAGCGGGGCGTTCGGATCCCCGATGGCCATGGTGTCGTCGGCGACCTGGAGCGGGGCCATCCGGGCCCGGCTCGGACCGTCGGGAAGGGGCTCGGTGGTGGGGGTGGGAGGCCCGGCGGCCTCAGCCGAGCCCGGGGCGGCGGTGGTGGAGGTGGTGACGACGTTGGCGGTATCGACCAGGGCCGCGTCGTCACCGGTCAGGAAGGTGACGGCCACGAGGGCGGCCGCCGCGGCGAACACGACGGCAGGAGCGAGGAGACGGGGCACGTTCATAGAACCGGGACCTCCGAACGTACCGCGACCGGCGACCACCGGTCGGGCATGGCCGCTGTGCTCTCAGTCACAACCGGAGCGGGCTCGCACCCGTCGGCGAACTAGCCCGCTTGGTACGGCTCGGCCGCGAGGGCGTCGTCGATCAGTCCACGAAGCTCCTCGCCCTGGTCGCCGGGCAGATCCTCGGCCCGCTCACGCACCATGTCCAGGGTAATCCGGCGCTCGGAGACGGCAGAGTTGCCCCGGAGCACCTCGCCGGTGAGGGCCACGGTGGACGCCAGCTGCCAGGCCGGGTCGGCCTCGGCGGCCCCCGCGGTCGACAGGGTCTGGTCCAGCTGATGGACCTCACCGTCGGCCACCGACTCCCACCGGATCGACACATCGCCCAGGGCGGGGTCGGGCCCGGCGGCGGCGCCGTCGTGGAGGCGGATCTCGTACAGAGCGGTTACGGCGTGGCCGGCCCCGAGCTCACCGGCGTCGACGGTGTCGTCGGTGAAGTCCTCGTCGGCCAGGGCCCGGTTCTCGTAGCCGATCAGGCGGTAGGACTCGACGACGTCGGCGTCGAAGGACACCTGGACCTTGGCGTCACCGGCCACGGGGGTGAGGGTGGGGGTGAGATCCTCGACGAACAGCCGCTCGGCCTCGTCGATGGTGTCGACGTAGGCGTACATCCCATCGCCGGTGTCGGCCAGTTGCTCCATCAGGGCGTCGTTGTAGTTGCCCATCCCGAAACCGACCGTCACCAGGTGGAGGCCGTCGTTCCCTTCCTCACGGATCCGATCGGCTAGTGGCTCGCCCTCGTCGAGGCCGATGTTGGCCACCCCGTCGGAGGCCAGGATCACCGCGTTCACGGCGCCGTCCCGATAGGCCTCGCGGGCCTGCTCGTACCCGAGTAGCAGTCCGGCCTCCATGTTGGTGCCGCCCCCGATCTCGAGCTCGTCGATGGCCTCGTAGATCTCGTCGGCGTCCGACACCGGGGTCGGCGCCAACAGGGGGCGGGACTCGTCGTCGTAGGTAACGATGGCGATGGTGTCGTCGTCATCGAGCGACGTCACCAGGAGACCGAGTGATTCCTTGACCAGGTCGAGCCGATTCTCGATGGACATCGACCCCGACGTGTCAACCACCCAGGTGAGGGCGGCCGGGGGCCGGTCCTCGTCGGGAATCGTGCGGGTCTGGAGCCCGATCCGGGCCAGCAGGGTGCCGTCGTCACTGAACGGGGCCGAACCCACCGCGGTGGTGATGGCGAAGTCGTCGTCGGTGGGAGCCGGATCGTCGTAGCCGAACGCGTTGATCCACTCCTCCACCCGGATCGCCTCGGGCGGAGGCACGTATCCCTCGGAGATCAGCCGGCGGGCGACGGTGTAGGAGCCGGTGTCGACGTCCATCCCGAAAGTGGACTGGGGGTCGGTGGCGGTGGAGACGAATCCTGTGTCCCCGGCGTCCTCGAAGGTGTTGGCCTCGGTCACCCCGATTTCGTTCGGCTCGGTCGGGGCCAGATCGATCGGGCCGGACCCCTCCTGAGGGGCCGGCTGGATCATCGAGGACTCGCCGGAAGGGTCTATGGCCACGGCAGTGTCGGTGCTCAGCTCGCCGGAGCTGCACGCACCCAGCACCACCAGGGAGACCAGTAGCGGGATCACGATTGGTCGTTTCATGCCCGCTCCGACGAAACCGCCGGGCTCCCTGGTTCCGCGGCCGGCCGCATTTCCCGCGGGCCCGCGGACCCGACTACGCCGATCCCGTGGGCCGATCGGTCGGGGCCGTGGTGTCCGTCGTCGGCTCGACCCGTTCGGTGGTGACCCGCTCGATGTCGAGGAGGGGGTCGAGCCCGGTGAGCTCGACGAGCTCGCGGTGGAGGCCCATCCCGTTGATCTCCGTTCCGGTGACCCCGGTGGTCCGGTACGAGCGGTAGGCGGCCCGGGTGGCGGCGACGGCCAGGGCCTGGGTGGTGAAGGCGTCGATGATCAGGCTCCAACCGAGCCGCCCCCACTCGGCGAGGGGGCGGGTGTCGAGGGAGGTGATGATGGCGAGCGGGGCACCACCGAGACGGGACGGGGCCGCCGCGCCGAGACGGCCGGCGTCCTCCCCGCCGACGAGGGCCATGAGCACGTCGGCTCCGGCGTCGCGGTAGGCGGCGAGGCGCTCGATGCCGGCCTCGTAGCCCTCGTGGCGGAAGGCCCCGGTGCGGGCGATGATGAGGAAATCGCTGTCGGTCCTCGCCCCGGCCGCCGCCTGCAGCTTGCCTACCATCTCCTCGGTGTCCACCAGGTGCTCCACGCCGACATGGTGGTGGAGCCGTTTGGGAGCGACCTGATCCTCAAGTTCGACGGCCACCGCTCCGGTGGCTTCGAACTCGGCGGTGGCCCGGGCGGTGTGGACGGCATCACCGAAGCCGACACCGCCGTCCACGATCAGGGCCAGGTCCGATCGGGCGGTGATCCGGCGGGCCGCGGCGGCGATCTCGGTCATGGTGAGCAGCGCCTCGCCGACGGCGTAGCGGAACCCGAGGGCGCCGCCGCTCAGGTACCCGGCTTCGAAACCGGCCTCCTCGATCAGGCAGGCGTCGAGCGGATCGAGGCACAGGGGGGCGACTACGGGTCGGGGCCCGGCGAGGGCGTGGCGGAACCGGAGACGAGCGTCCATGTGGTCGCGTCTAGAGGACGCGCCGGCCCCGGGGCAACTCCTGTCGGGCCCCATCGCGCGGGCCGGACGATCAGCTCAGCAGGGCGGCGGCAGTCACGGCAATGGCGAGACCGACGGTCTGGGACCGGGTAAGCCGCTCGTGGAGGATCAGCACCGCCAGCAGGATCGTGGTGACGGGGTACAGGGCGACGAGGGCGGCCACCACCGACAGGTCGCCGCCCCGTGAGGACCACAGGAACAGGCCGTTGGCGGTCATGTCGAGCAGGCCGGCCAGGATCGGCAGGGCCCAGCCGGTGCCCTCCGGCGCCCCGGGCCGCTGCCGGGCCGCGGCCAACAGGAGCAGGGTGGTCGAGGTGATCCGGGCCGCGAGGAGGGGGACGGCGCCGCCGTCGTCGGGGGTCTGGGCGATGCAGGCGAAGAACAGGCCGAACCCAACCCCGGCCCCGGCGGCGATGACAATCGACCGGTGTTCACCCGCCGCCGCCCTGTGGTCGCCGCCGGCCACCAGCCAGATGGCGGGCGGGGTGAGGAGCAGGCCGGCGATGGCGAGCCCACCCGGCCGGTCTCCGCTGGCCACGCCGATCACCACGGGGATGGCGGCCGAGATCACACCGCTCAGGGGGCTGACGAGCCGGTTGGGTCCGGTGGCCAGACCCTCGTAGAGGAGGAGCAGGCCGAGGAGACCGCAGGCGCCGCCGAGGGCGCCCCAGACGACGGCTCCCGGGCTCCAGGTTCCACCCAGGGTGAGCACCAGGACGCCGGCCACCAGGGCTCCGACGATGTTGGTGAGCAGGGTGACGGTGAGGACAGGTAGCCGCCGGGTCGCGTAGCCGCCGGCGAAGTCGGCGGCACCGAAGACGGCCGCGGAGGCCAGGGCGAGGAGGGCAGACATGGGACGCACAGGGTACGGTCCGCCGCGCCCGGCCCGGAATGGAGCCGGCGGGCGCGGCGGCCCCCGGCCGGCGGGTCCGGACGGCCGCTCCCGGGGTCAGGTGGTTGCGGGGAGGCTCTCCGGGCGGGCCGAGTCGAACACGACGGGACGGGCGAGCTCGGCGTGGAGCCAGACCCGGTAGCGGCTGATCCTGCCGTCCTCCAGGTCGAAGAAGCTGAACACGGTGCCTGAGATCGGTTCCCCGGTGGACGCCTGGTTCAGCCAGGGGCCCACGTGGGTCCCCGTGAACGACCACTGGGCCATCACCTGGTCCCGACCGGCCACGATCCGCTCCACCGTGATCCGGAGGTCACCGACGTTGCGGCGGAACCCCACCACGTGAGCCACCAGGCCGGCGCGACCGGGCGGACCGCCGAAGGCCTGGTTGGCCTCGTCGACCATGTCCGGCTGGGCCAGCTCGTCGATCAGGTCGATCCGGCCGTTGGCGGCCACCTCGGTGAGGTAGATCCGCATCACCTCTTCGGGCGTTCTCCCACCCTGCTCATCCATGACGATCTCCGTTCGCTTCGGCGACGCCGGCAACGCAGCCCATCCCTCGGCCGGGTTGCCGGCGCCCGCCGGGTTGTGGTCAGCCTTGGCAGTTGCCGTTGAGGCACCAGATCTGGGCGACGCGGTGTTTGCCGCCGATGATGGGTACTGAGTCGCCGGCGTCGGGGATGGGGATGCTGGTGATGTGTTGGACGTTGGGGTTGGCGATGACGCCCCAGAGGGTCCAGACGTACCAGAAGTTCCAGACGTTTTTGGCGAAGAGTCGGTTGACTTCTTCGGCGGCTGCTTTGCGGGCGGCGGGGTCTGGGTTTTGGCGGATGATCTCGAATTGGGCGTCCATTTCGGGGTCTTGGAATCGGCCGAAGTTGAGGGCGAGTTCGGAGCCGTCGGGGGCGATGGGGCTGGCGGTGGCGGAGTTCCACCAGTACCACTGTTCGGTGGGGTCGACCCCGCCGTGGTTCCGCCAGGCCTGGGCCTGGAAGCTGCCGGCCAAGGCCAATCCGATGTACTGCCCCTGCTCCACCGGGGAGATGCTCACCTGCAGCTCCTCACCGAAGGCGTCCCGCCACATGGAGGCGGTCAGCTCGTTCGACTCCACGTTGAACGGGTCGTTGGTGGTGTTGAAGGTGAGGCTCACCGGGGTGGTGCCCACCTCCTGCTTGCAGGTCTCCCACTCGGCCTTGGCGGCGTCGATGTCGAAGGCCGGGTAACCGGTGTCCTCGAGGTAGCCCAGCGAACCCTCCGGGAAGGGGCCGTTGGCCGGTTTGACGATCCCGGCGTACCGCTCCTGGGCGAACCGGTCCCGGTCGATGGCGTGGGCCAAGGCCTTACGGCAGCTCAGGTGGATCAGGGGGCTGGTGGCGTTGGCCCCACCTGGGTCCATCTCCAGCGTCGGCACCCCGCGGATGGCGGCCAGGGCGGGGTTCTCGCCCACGGCGTCGTTCAACAGGATGTAGCTGGTCTCCCCGAAGTCGTTGGCCTGCAGGGTGAAGAAGTTGGGGTCGGCCTCGAACTTGGCGATCTCGTCACCGTTGGCCGTGTGGATGATGTCGAACTGGCCGGACTGGAGGCCGTTGGAGCGGCCCTGGATGTCCACGGCCACCACGAACTCGATCCCGTCCAGGAAGGGGTAGCCCTCACCGGTCACCGAGTTCGGGCCGTCGCCCCGCCAGTAGTCCTCGTTGCGCTCGGTCACGAAGCTGTTGCCGTTACCTGGGGTGTAGGAGACAAACTTGAACGCCCCCAGACCCACCGGTCGGGCCGGGTCGCCGGTGGCGGCCGCCTTCTCCTCGTCGGTCAGCAACGGGTTGTTGGGCAGGGTCTCCAACCAGGCCTTGGAGAACATGAACCCACAGACCTCCTCACGGAGCAGCTTGGGCCCCACGGCTTCCGGATTGGCGTAGGTCATGGTCACGGTCTGGCCCTCGAAGGTCACGTCTTCGAGACCGAGGAACGACGGTCCGGTCAGCGGACTCTTCCAGCAGGTCCGGATGTTGTAGGCCACGGCCTCCCCGTCCAGGGGGGTGCCGTCGTGGAACGTGATCCCGTCCCGGATGGTCACGGTCCAGACGGTGTTGTCGTCGTTCGGTTCCGCCGACTCGGCCAGATAGGGCATGATCTCGCCGTCGTCCTGGGTGATGAACAACGAATCTGAGATGGCACCGAGGATCATCCGGCAGCTGATGGCACATGACGTCGCGTACGGGACCCACGGGTTGGCTGAGTCGGCCTCCACCCCGTACACGAGCGTGCCCCCGCGTACGGGCTCGCCCGCGTCCCGGGTGTCGGCACCCGTCGCCTCGCCCTGTGACCGATCGGCGGCCACCGAACTGTCGGTGCTGCCGTCCGACGTCGTGTCGTCGGCGTTGGTGTCGGCGGCGCCACAGGCCGCCGCCACCATCGCCAACGCGCCCAACAGCGCGATGAGCCGGGTTGTCGTTGATCTCACCATGTGTTCCCCCTGGGTGATCTGCAGCGCCCGACCGTGATCGTGACGCTGGTCACGTCATAGTGCTCGGCTCGCCGGCTGTCCACAAGCTCCACGGGGCCGGTCGGGGGATCGACACCTCCTCGTCGTCGAACGTCAACAATCTGTCGCCCGAACGCCAGGTGTTCGGGGGACCCGCAAACGACCCGGGGGGCCGAACGGCTCGCGGCCGTCCGGCCCCCCGGGCTCGTCTGGGGGGTGGGGGTTTGTGGTCAGCCTTGGCAGTTGCCGTTGAGGCACCAGATCTGGGCGACGCGGTGTTTGCCGCCGATGATCGGCATCGAGTCGCCGGCGTCGGGGATGGGGATGCTGGTGATGTGTTGGACGTTGGGGTTGGCGATGACGCCCCAGAGGGTCCAGACGTACCAGAAGTTCCAGACGTTTTTGGCGAAGAGTCGGTTGACTTCTTCGGCGGCTGCTTTGCGGGCGGCGGGGTCTGGGTTTTGGCGGATGATCTCGAATTGGGCGTCCATTTCGGGGTCTTGGAATCGGCCGAAGTTGAGGGCGAGTTCGGAGCCGTCGG
>JBKECK010000076.1:0-7995 GCA_047974625.1 Acidimicrobiales bacterium | reverse complement strand
TCATCGACCCGACCAACACAAAGCGCGCCGGATGTTGGTATGAAACGGCGTCGCGCTCGACCCGGTTGACACCAGACACGGCAACATCGAGCAGCACATCGACCAGATGGTCGGCCAACAGGTTGATCTCGTCGACGTACAGCACCCCACCATCGGCCGCGGCCAACAACCCCGGATGGAAGCGTACGTATACCTCGGCGATCTCGGCAAGCGTGTCGAGGCTGCCAACCAGACGGTCCTCGGTGGCGCCGAGCGGCAACTCGACGAACGGGGCATCACCGAGCAGGTTGGCGAGGCCACGGGCCAGCGTGGTCTTGGCGGAACCCTTGTGGCCGCGCAGTAGAACACCGCCGATCAGCGGGTCGATCGCGGCCAGACGCAAGGCGAGTTTGGCGTCGGGTTGACCGACTACGGCGTCGAACGGGAACGTCGCCGGCTGACGCGAATCACGACTGCTCATCGAGACTCCTCCCACCCTTCAGCTTCGAGTACCGCGTCGGCCAACGTCTTGAGGGCGACCTCGCTGGCGTCCCACATCTCGCGACGATTGGCCTCCAGCAGCCGTTCGGCGATCGAGCGTAGGGCCCACGGGTTCGATCGTTCGAAGAACTCGCGCATCGCCGGGTCGCCGACATACGCGTCGGTGACCCGCTCGTACATCCAGTCCTCGACCACCACGGCGCCATCTCCGAACGTGACGGCGTCGTAGCCGAACAGGTAGTCGACGGTGGCCGCCAACTCGAACGCTCCCTTGTAGCCGTGCCGTTGCATCGCCGCGATCCACTTCGGGTTGAGGACCCGGCTGCGCACCACCCGGGCGGCCGCCTCGCGCAGCGAACGGACCTTGGGATCGGATGGGTCGGCCGAATCGCCAAACCAGGCTTTCGGAGCGCTGCCGGTGAGCGCCCGCACCGCGGCGACCATCCCACCGTGGTCTTGGAGGTAGTCGTCGGAGTCGAAGATGTCGTGCTCCCGGTTGTCCTGGTTCTTCACCGCCACCTCGATGGCGGCGAAGCGGCGCCGCATCGCCTCGTGGTCGGCCTCACCGTGTCGGTCCCGGCCGTAGGCGAACCCCGACCAGGCCAGGTACACCTCGGCCAGGTCGGCCTGGGTCCGCCATGAGCCCTGCTCCAGCACCGGCAGGATGCCGGACCCGTACCCGCCCGGCGGTGGGCCCCACAGGCGGGCGTCGGCGGCACCGGCGGCGGCCACGGGGTTGTCGGCGGCGGGCTCGTCGAGCGTGGCCACCAACCCCACGGCCTCGTCGACCAGGGCGATCACGTGGGGGAACGCGTCCCGGAAGAAGCCGCTGATCCGGAGGGTGACGTCGACACGGGGCCGGCCCAGCTCGTTCAGGGGGACCACCTCGAGGCCGGTGACGCGACGGCTCTGCTCATCCCAGGTGGGACGCACCCCGAGCAGGGCCAGGGCCTCGGCGGCGTCGTCACCACCGGTCCGCATGGCCGCCGTCCCCCACAGCACCAGGCCAACCGTCGCCGGGTACCCGCCGGTCTCCTCCAGGTGGCGTTCGAGGAGCCGGTCGGCCAGCTTGGTGCCGACCTCCCATGCCAGTGGGGACGGGACCCCTTTCGGGTCGACGGAGTAGAAGTTCCGGCCGGTGGGCAGGACGTTGGCCGCCCCCCGGCTCGGGGCCCCGCTGGGGCCCGAGGGGACGGCGGCTCCCCCCAGACCGGCCACCAGGTTGGTGATCTCGTCGGGTGTGGCCCGCAGGGCGGGGACGAGCTGGCGGGCCACCCACTGCAGGGTGGGATCGGCCCGCACCGCCCCGGCGTCGGGATCCCAGCCGGTGGCGGCTAGGTCCTCCACCCGGGCCCGGGCCTCGGCCTCCACCCGGTCGGTCTCGGCCCGGCCCGCGTCGGCGAGATCCACCCCGAGCTCGGCGGCCACCGTAACCCGCAGGGAGGGCACCGGCCCCTGGGGTAGGCGGGTCACCGCCAGGACCAGGTCGGTCAGGGCCTCGTCATCGGGGACCCGGCCCAGGACGTGCAGCCCACCCCGGATCTGGGCGTCCTTCAGGGCGCAGAGGTAGCCGTCCACGTGGAGGACGAGGTCGCCGAAGGCCTGGTCGCCGTCGGGGGCCTCGTCGCCGGGGTCGAGGTCGCGGTGGATCTCGGCGGAAACGATCACATCCCACACCTGGGACCGCAGGGCCGGTGCCTTACCCGGGTCCATGGCCTCGGCGTTGGCCAGGGCGTCGAGGAGCTGTTCCAACCGGGCCAGGTCGTCGTAGGTGTCAGCCCGGGTCAACGGGGGAGGCAGATGGTCGACGACCACGGCGTGGATCCGCCGCTTCGCCTGGGTGCCCTCACCGGGGTCGTTGACCACGAACGGGTAGAAGAACGGCACGTCGGCCACCGCGGCGTCGGGGTGGCAGCCTCCCGACAGGGCGAGAGCCTTGCCGGGCAACCATTCGACGGTGCCGTGCTTGCCCAGGTGGACCACGGCGTCAGCGCCCCACCCTCCCTCGAACCGGGGTCGGGTGAGCCACCGGTAGAAGGCCAGGTAGTGGTGGGGCGGGGGCAGGTCGGGAGCGTGGTACGTGGCGATGGGGTCGGCCCCGAACCCCCGGGGCGGTTGGATGGCCACCAGCACATTTCCCAGGTCGAGACCGGGGAAATGGAGGGCCTCGGCACCGTCCGGGGCCGGGTGCACGTACACCCGGCCGGGGGCGTCGCCCCACAGGGCCACCATCTCCTCCCGAGTGGGATCAGGCAGGGTGTCGAACCAGGCCGTGTACCGGTCGGTGGGGAGCCGGCCGGCGGCCCCCGCCACCTGGGCCGGGCTGAGGTCGGCATGGTCGTAGGTGAACCCGTCGGCCAGTTCGGCCATCAGGGCATCGCCGTCGGCGGGAATGCGGTCCACCCGCATCCCGTCCCGGCGGAGGGCGGCCAACAGTTCAACCGCCGACGTCGGGGTGTCGAGACCCACCGCATTGCCGAGCCGGGCTCGACTGGTCGGATAGGCCGAGAGGACGACAGCCACCCGCCGCTCTGGACTCGGGATACGACCCAACCGGGCCGTGCGGACGGCCAGCGAGGCCAGCCGGGCGGCGCGTTCCGGGTCGGCCCGGGTGGCCAGGATCTCGCCGTGGTCGTCGTCAACGACCTCCTTGAAGGCGAACGTCGGTCCGATGATGCGACCGTCGAACTCGGGGATGGCCACCCCGGAAGCCACCTCGACCGGGGTCAGACCGGCCTCGTCGGCCTCCCACTCCGCCCGGGACCGGCTGGACGGTGGCGACTGGATCACCGGCACGTCGAGACCGTGCAGGCCGGGCACCGCCCACCCGTCACCGTCGTCCCTGGTAGCCCCGGCAGCCAGGGCCGAGGTGATGATCACGTCGACCCCGATCTCCCGGCAGATGTCCAGGGCCGGGACGGCCCCATCCGGGTCGGGCCGCAACGAGTAGGTCCACACCGCCACCGCGTCGCCGCCCGCCGCCTCGATGGCGGCGCACAGGTCACGCACGTAGGAGATGTTCCCGGCCACCAGGTGGGCCCGGTAGAACACGACGGCCACGAGGGGTCGCCCGTCGTGGCCGTCGTCCCGGTTCCCCTGTTGGGCCTCGGCCCCCAACCCGGCCCCGGTCCAGATACCGACCGGCTCGACGGGCACCGGAGCTTCGAACCCGAAGCCAGTCATGGCCACTGTGTCGCTCAGGAAGCGGAGCAGGTTGGCAATGTTCGCCGGGCCGCCAGCGTGGAGGTATTTGTGGGCCGCGGTAGTGACCCCGGTCGGCACGGTGGAGCCAGCCAGCAGCTCGGGGTCCGGCTGGCGTTCGCCCCCCACCGCCACCAGCGGCACTCCGGCCTCGACACAACGGCGTCGCAGGTCGGCGAACCCGTCCTCCCACAACTCGATCCCCCCGAGCAGGCGGACCACCACCAGGCTCGCCCCGGCAACCTCCGGTGGTTCACCGGTGCGGTCCGGGTGGAACCACCGGACGGGACCCAATCCGTCGGGCAAGTCATCGACCACCGACCGCAGGGCCAGCAGTTCGGTATCGGTATTGGCCCCGAAGATGATCATCCCTGGGTCCCTCCGCCCCCGGCCGGTCGGTCCGACCCGGCGGCCGGGTCGGACCGACCCTCAAGGTCGATCTCGGCCACGATCCGGGCGTAGCGGGCCCGGCGTTCATCCTCAGGCACGAGGGAGCAGTCCTCGCACATGAAGCCCGAGTCCGTCTTGTAAAACAGGCAGCAGGCGGCCCGTTCCCAGGCCCAGACCGACCCGAGACGGGCCACCTGCCCTGAGACGGCCAATTCGGGGCGGCCGGCGGCGAGGAAGGCCTCGAACCGGTCCCGGATCTCGCCGTGCAGATCGGGCCGGGGCACCATGAAGGCGCCGAACGACGAGGCGAAGGCCGCGCCCACATTGCTCCATAGCAGGGCGTCACCCACCCGGCAGGCCCGTTTGGCGTTGGCCAGGAACGGGGCCAGGTGGCCCTCGACGAGGACCTCGTGAAGGGTGGCCAACGAGCCCTGGCCCGGGACGGCCCGCAGCTCGGCAAAGTGGACGGCGTTCGGTCGGTTGCGGCCGAGGGCGATCGACATCGCCGCCGGGTCGACGTCGAACACCAGGTCGTCGAGCAGCCAGGCGCCCACGGCCACCGAGGCGATCCGGAAGGCGTACCCCTGGACGAACAACGACATCGCCACATCGTCACGGTCGGTGCCCCGGTCGGCCGCGGTCGAGCGGACCAGAGCCCGGAGCCGGTCCGGGTCCGAGACGAGCTCGGCGCAGGGCAACCAGTCGGTCCGGTCGGTTGGGCCGACGGTGACGCGAAGATAGTCAACGGTGGCCAGGACCCGGTCCAGGCTGTCGGCGGCGCTGCCGGGGGGCGTCATCGGGCCACCTCCGGGGTGGATCCACCGCAGCCCGGGGTGACCAGACCGATGAGCCGGATGAGCGCCACCGCGACCGCGATCGACACTGCCGCCAGCACCATCCAGTGGACGGCCCAGAGGGCCATGAGGATGACAGCGATGGCGGCGGCGACCAGGGCGCGCGACAGCACCATACTGAAGTCAATGCGCATGTCGGTGACGCCGCGCTTCAGTGACAGAGGGCGGCGGGGGCGTGCCGGCCGTCGTGGAACAGTTTGTGCAGGCTCTCCCAGCTGGTGGCCAATAGGGCCCCGTTCTCCTGGGGCATCAGGTGGGCGGGAACCAAGCCGATCCCGGCGTCACCGGGAACCCGGAGGGATACCGGTTCGACGGTGGTTGCGGGTCCAGTGAGCCCGACGCGTGGCATGATCGCAGCCATAGGTACTTCTCCATCCTCGTGGTTGTTGCGCTCGGACGGTGTCCTGGCTCCCAGATCTCCGCTCACCTCCGCCTTCCAACCCGAGGGCCGTGGCATCAATGGAGGGTCGCTCCCTGGTCACAGTTGCGGGACAGCCCCGGAATCACACCGGTGTTCCCGTACGAACGGCTCGACTCTAGCCAACCGATCGGGTCGGGGCGAGCATCACTGATCCCACCCCCCTACAACCCCGACCCGGCCGTGGTTCGACGGTGTCGGGGTGAAGACGACGGGCGACGTGGCGGCGGATGGCCCGGCAGGATCTCCGCAGTTCGACACGTCAGCGGACGGGCGCCGCTCGCCGGGGCCGGGCTGACGCGTCCGCGGACGCGTTGAGCCTCAACGCGTCCGCGGACGCGTAGAGCCTCCGATCCTTGAGAGCATGGGCGGGCGTCACCGACCACAGGTGGACCCATAGATAGCTGTCACAGCCAGGCGCTGCTGGTCCACCACCCCGCCGCGAGGCCCGCCGACCAGCACGCACGGTCACGGACTCGGCCGCGCACACCACTCACAGCGAGCCGGACGCGTCTGGTGGCCAGCCGAGAACAGAGACGGTGGACAGAACCGCGGCTCCAGGCATCAGCACAGCCCGACGCTCCGACGGTGTCACACCCCATCGCTAGGCTGGTCGAGCGAGCTCGACCAGCAGCGGCTCCGGGCCAGATCACCACCCCACCAACTGACCGCCGCCAGACCGCACGACCGCCGGCAAGCTCACCACCGCTGACCAACACGTACGGCTCCACCACCGTCTCTGGCTCCACCACCGTGCCGCGTCCACCAACGCGCCCGCGGACGCGCGCAGCACCCCCGCCGAGTACGGAGGCGGTGGGGCAGACCACCTCCTCCCGAGCCATCAACACCACCTCCCAGCCATCAGTGATCGCCGGCGCCGGACAACCCGGGACGGCCACAACCATCGTCACCCTGGACCGGGGCGTCACCAGCTCGCGATGAGCACACCCGCACCGTCCCTCCCGGCCGCCACCCAGGGCGGACGAGCAGGCACCCGGCGCCTCACCCCTTCGGCGGATCCAGACCCATCCCCTCAGCCGCCCCCGGCCCGATAGTGGGTCGGATCGCCCAACCTGGCTTCGGTGAACCCCTTGCGCCGAAGATGGCAGGAATCGCACCGGCCGCAGGCGGCGCCGTCGTCGTCAGCCTGGTAGCAACTCACCGTCAACCCGTAGTCAACACCGAGCCCGGTTCCGCTCTGCACGATCTCCGCCTTGGTCATCGTCATCAGGGGGGTGTGGATGGTGAGGGTGGTGGTGCCCTCCACCCCGGTCCGGGTGGCCAGTCGGGCCATCTCCTGGAAGGCAACGATGAACTCAGGCCGACAGTCGGGGTAACCGGAGTAGTCGAGGGCGTTGACACCGATGAACACGTCGGCGGCGTCGAGCACCTCGGCCCAGGCCATGGCAAACGACAGGAAGATCGTGTTGCGGGCCGGGACGTAGGTGATCGGGATCCCGTCGCCGTCCGGGGCAGCGTCGGAGGTGGGGACGTCGATGTCGGCGGTCAGGGCCGAGCCCCCGAAGGCCCGCAGGTCGATGTCGACCACCTTGTGCTCCACCACCCCCACCGCGGCGGCCACCCGGGCCGCGGCGGCCAGCTCAGCCTGGTGGCGCTGGCCGTAGCGGAAGCTGAGGGCGTACACGTCGTAGCCGTCCGCCCGGGCCATGGCGGCTACCGTGGCCGAATCGAGCCCGCCGCTGAGCAGGACCACTCCCGGCCTGGTCATTGGATCCGGTGGGGGTGGGGATGGGGGTGACCGTCGTGTCGCACGGACGCCATCCTAGGGAGCCACGCCCCTAGCCGGCCCGGGGGTGACGGCGTCGACGGGTCGCCCCAACGAAGCCTCCGCCGACCAGCAGCAGGAGGCCGCCCCAGCCGACAAAGCTCCGCAGAGCACCGCCGGTGAAGGCGAGGCGCCCGGCCGGGTTGGCCCGGCCGAAACCACCACCACCGCCAGCAGCAACACCGCCACCAGCACCACCACCCGTGCCCGAGGCCGTACCGGAGCGGGGGCCGAGGTCGACGGTGGTGGCCCCCTCCTCGTCGGGCACACCGTCGCCGTTGGCGTCAGGGTCGGTTCCCGGGGCGGAGGCGTCGTTCACCACCACCCCGTCGATCTCACCGGTGGCGTAGCCGGTGGCCGAATTGGCCACCTCGCCGGAGCGGGAGCGGAACGTCACCTCGATCACCACGCTGGCGGCGGCCCCCACCGGCAGGGTGTCCGTCCCGGCCAGGACGTTGATGTCGTTGGTCCCGTCGAAGGCCCGGTTCGGGGTGAGACCGTCAGTGGACGGGAACGACACCGCGGTCACCGGGCCGAGCTGGGTGGCGAGATCGTCGGTCAGTTGCACGTGGGTGGCAACCTCGTTCCCCAGGTTCTCCACCACCAGGCGGTAGGCGACGGTGACGGTGCCGTCCCGGTTCACCACCGGCTCGCCATCGACGGCCTTGGCCACCCCGATCCGGGCCGCCAAGGGAAGGGTCAGCGCGGTGGCGCCGGCCTCGGACGGATTCCCGTCACCGTCGGGGTCGGGGTCGCTCCCGGCCACCGATCGGTCGCTGAGGTTGGCGCCGGTGACCCGGCCCGTCCCGGTGAGGATGGCCTCGTTGGCCACGGTCGTGGCCTCTGGGGTGAAGGTGATGGTGCCG
>JBKECK010000075.1:0-8812 GCA_047974625.1 Acidimicrobiales bacterium | reverse complement strand
GCCCATCAACACGCCCATGGCCTACCCAGGGCCCATCAACACCGCCATGGCCTAACCAGGGCCCATCAACCCGGCCATGGCCGAACCCGGGCCCATCAACCCGGCCATGGCCTAACCAGGGCCCATCAACCCGGCCATGGCCTAACCAGGGCCCATCAACACGGCCATGGCCTAACCAGGGCCGCCTGGGCGGCGGCCAGCCGGGCCACCGGGATCCGGTAGGCCGAGCAGCTGACGTAGTCGAGGCCCAGCTCGTGGCACATGGCGATCGACGCCGGATCGCCCCCGTGCTCGCCGCAGACGCCGGTGCTGATCCCCGTGTCCACCGAACGGGCACCATCAAGGGCGATCCGCATGAGCCGGCCGACCCCGTCCGCGTCGATCGAGGCGAACGGGTTCTCGGGCAGGATCCCCGACGCCAGGTAGTCCAGTAGGAAGCTCGACTCGGCGTCGTCGCGGCTGATGGCGAACGTCGTCTGGGTCAGGTCGTTGGTGCCGAAGGACAGGAAGTCGGCGTGGACGGCGATGGTCTCCGCGGTGAGCGCGGCCCGGGGCACCTCGATCATGGTGCCGACCGCATATTCGATCCGGCGGCCGGCGTCGGCCATGGCCGCCTCGGCCGCCTCGGTGATGACCGCCCTCTGGCGTTCGAGCTCCACCGCCGTGCTGACCAGGGGGACCATGATCTCCGGGTGGGGGTCCCCGCCTTCGGCGGCCACGGCCAGAGCGGCCGTGATGATGGCCGTGGTCTGCATCCGGATCAGGTCCGGCATCTTCACCCCGAGGCGGACCCCGCGCAGGCCCAGCATCGGGTTGGCTTCGCGGAGGGCCTCCACCCGTCGCAGCAGAGCGGTCGTCTCCGACAGCTCCGACACCAGGGCCTCAACGGTGGCCAGGTCGCCAGCGTGCACCAGCCGGATCTGGAGGTCGGTGGTGGTCCGCTGGAGCTCCTCCCACGAGGGCAGGAACTCGTGGAGGGGCGGATCGAGGAGCCGGATGATGACCGGCAGCCCGTCCATGGCCTCGAAGATCCCCACGAAGTCGTCCCGCTGGTAGCCGAGCAGACCGTCGATGGCCTCCCTCTGTTCGGCCAGGGTGTCGGCGGTGATCATGCGGCGCACCAGCGGTAGCCGCTCGGGGTCGAAAAACATGTGCTCGGTGCGGCACAGGCCGATCCCGGACGCCCCGTAGGACCGGGCCCGGGCCGCCTCGACGGGGTCGTCGGCGTTGGCCCGGACCCCGAGCCGCCGGAAGTCGTCGGCCCAGCCCAGCAGGCGGGACAACCATTCGTTGTCGAGGTCGGGGGCGACGGTCTCCACCCGACCCAGGTAGATCTCGCCCGTGGTGCCGTCGATCGACACCCATTCGCCCTCGGCCACCTGATGCTCGCCCACGATGAAGCTGCGGGCGGCTAGGTCGATCTCGACGTCGCTGGCCCCGGTTACGGCCGGCTTGCCGAACTGCCGGGCCACCAGGGCGGCGTGGCTCGTCCGACCCCCGGCCGAGGTGAGGATGCCGACCGCGGCCAACATCCCGTGGACGTCGTCGGGTTTGGTCTCCTGGCGGACCAGCAGGACCTCCCGACCCTCAGCCCCCCAGCGCTCGGCCACGTCGGGGTCGAAGCAGACCTGCCCGACGGCGGCCCCCGGCGACACGTTCAGGCCCCGGGCCACCGGGGTCAGGGCCTTCAACTGGGCCTCGTCGAACTGGGGGTGGAGGAAGACCTCCACCTGTTCGGGGGTGACCCGCTGCACCGCCTCGGCTTGGGTGATCAGGCCCTCAGCGGCCAGATCGACGGCGATGCGCACCGCGGCCTGGGCCGTCCGCTTCCCGTTCCGGGTCTGGAGCAGCCAGAGCCGGCCGTCCTCGATGGTGAACTCGATGTCCTGGACGTCGCGGTGGTGCCGTTCGAGACGTTGGGCCAGCTCGGCCAGCTGGGCGGCCGCTTCGGGCAGGTCCCTGGCCAGCTCGTGGATCGGCTTGGTGGGCCGGTTACCGGCCACCACATCCTCGCCCTGGGCGTTGATCAGGTAGTCGCCCTCCAACCCGGGCTCCCCGGTGGCGGCGTTGCGGGACATGATCACCCCGGTGCCGGACCGGGGGCCGGTGTTGCCGAACACCATGGCGACCACGTTCACTGCCGTGCCCAGATCGTGCGGGATGTTCGTGGCATTCCGGTAGTCGATCGCCCGCTTGGAGTCCCACGAGGCGAACACCGCCTCGACCGCCGCCCTCAGCTGATCGAGGGGGGCGTCGGGGAACGGACGACCCGTCCGCTCCACCACCACGGCCCGGAACGCCTGCAGCACCTCACGCAGGGCCGGCACCGGTAGTTCGGCGTCGTTGGCCACCCCGTGCTCGCCCCGCTGGCGAGCCAGGATCCGTTCGAACGGTTCAGCGTCAACCCCGAGCACCACGGTGGAGAACATCTGGATCAGGCGCCGGTACGAGTCGAGCACGAAGCGCTCGTCGCCGGTCCGGGCGATCATGGCCTTGGCCACCTCGTCGTTGAGGCCGACGTTGAGGACGGTGTCCATCATCCCTGGCATGGAGAACTTGGCCCCCGACCGCACCGCCACCAGCAGAGGGTTGGTGGTCGAGCCGTAGCCCCGGCCGAGCTCCCGCTCCACCTGCCCCAGGGCGGCCAGGACCTGGTCCCACAGGCCCGGGGGCAGGACGCCCCCGTCGGTGTAGGCCAGGCAGGCCTCCGTGGTGATGGTGAAGCCGGGCGGGACGGGGATGCCCATGGCCCCCATGTCGGCCAGGTTGGCGCCCTTGCCGCCCAGCAGGCCCCGCACCGCGTCCCAGTCGCCGCCGACCGCGTCGCGGGCGGCGTCGAGCTCGTCGAACCGAAAGACCCAGGGTTTCATGACGTCAGCCGACGGTTTGCTGGCCACGGACCAGCCGACCGGGGGTCGCCCCGGTGGATTCGGAGTCGGCGGCCACCTCGACCCCCGAGACGAAGGTGTGGTTGTAGCCGGTCACTCGCTGCAGCAAACGCCGGCCTCCGGCGGGGAGGTCGTGGACGATGACGGGCCGGTGCAGGGTCAGGCCGTCGAGGTCGACGACGTTGATGTCGGCCTTGTAGCCGGGGGCGATCAGGCCCCGGTCGTCGAACCCGACCGCCTGGGCGGTGGCCCGGGCCTGCTTGTGGATCACCGTCTCCAGCGGGATCCGCCCATCGGGCCGGTCCCGACCCCACCACTGGAGCAGGGTGGTCGGGAAGGAGACGTCGCAGATGGTGCCGACGTGGGCCCCGCCGTCGGAAAGGCCCGGCACGGACGCCGGGTGGACCAGCATCTCGCGGACCACATCGAGGTTGCCCTCCACGAAGTTGAGGCTCGGCACATAGATAAGGGCCGTGCCGTCCCCCCCGGCCAGCAGATCGTAGACCAGTCCGTCGGCCGGCACCCCCCGCCGGGTCGCCTCGTTGGCCAGGTTGGAGTCCGGATCGGGTTCGTAGCAGGGCGGGTCGCCGAGCGGGTACATGACGTGGAACTTGTCGATCAGGCGGGAGCCGAGCGCGAACGAGCTGGTGGGCTGCTCCCGCTCGGCCAGGATGGCGGCCCGCACCTCGGGACGGCGGAGCTCGGCCACCAGCTCGGGGAGGGGCCGGGCCCGCAGGGCGTTGTAGGTGGGGCAACCCATGAACGGGCTCAGGGTGCATTCGTTGCCCATCAGCAGCCCGATGGGCCGGGCCCCCACCTGGGCCCGCATGGTGACCCCCTCGGCGGTGGCCTCGCTCATGGCGTCGAGCACCTGCTTCCACAGATCGGGCTTGGCCTTGGCCTGGGCCACCGAGATCGACACCGGACGGCCCGACCGTTCCCCCATGGCCCGGGCGAGACCGAACTCGGCGTCGAAGTCGATGAAGTCGGTGACCAGCTGGAGCACGCCCTTGCCGGTGGTCCCCACCGCTTCGGCGATACCGACCAGTTCGTCGAACTCGGCCTTGAGGGTCGGGGTGGGCTCGCCCAGGGACGACTTGTGGTTGAGGGTCCGCGAGGTGGTGAAACCGACGGCGCCGGCCTCGACGGCCCGGCGGGCGATCTCGGCCATCCGGGCGATGTCGTCCGGGGTGGCCGGCTCCTGGGTCATGGCCCGCTCCCCCATCACGTTCAACCGGACCGCGGCGTGGGGGAGCTGGGCACCGAGGTCGATGTCGCGTTCGCGGGTGTCCAGGTAGTCGAGGTACTCCTCGAAGCTCTGCCACGACCACGGCAGGCCTTCGTGGAGGGCGATCCCGGGGATGTCCTCCACCCCCTCCATGAGCTGGATCAACCGCTCGTGGTCGGCCGGGCGGACCGGAGCGAACCCGACCCCGCAGTTGCCCATTACCACGGTGGTGACGCCGTGCCAGCTCGACGGGGCCAGCTGGGCGTCCCAGGTGGCCTGGCCGTCGTAGTGGGTGTGGATGTCGACGAACCCGGGCTGGACCACCCGACCATCGGCGTCGACCTCGCGGTGACCCCGACCGGAAACCTCCCCCACCTCGGTGATCACCCCGTCGGTCACCGCCACGTCGGCGACGAACCGCTGGGCGCCACTGCCGTCGATGACGGTCCCCTGACGAATAACAAGGTCGTGCTGGCTCATGATGTGCTCCTCAGCTACCGGTGGGCCCAGCTGTGGGGCGGCCGGTGGGGACACCGGGCCGCCCACCCCCCCTCGGGGCCGGGCCAGTCGTCCACGTTCATTCGCCCCATTCTCGCCCGATCGGGCACCCGGGGGCGAAACGGGTCACATCTCGGCCAGTAGCGGCGGCGGCTCCTCCCCCCGCTCCTTGGCGTACTCCTGGCGGGACCGGTCGATGGCCTCCACGGTGCGCTGGACGAAGGCGTGGTCGCTCCCGACGATCCAATCGTAGGACGCTTGGGGCGGGGCGAGCTGACCCTGGAAGTGGGGCATCACGTACTGGGCCAAGAGCTCGTAGGACCGTTTGGTGGCCTCCCAATCGGCCAGGTCGCCACCGAACACCAGGTAAGCCCCGAAACCGCCGGACTGGTCGATGAGGCGCTGGATCTGGGCGATGGCCATGTCCGGGGTGCCGATCACCCCGGCGCCGGTCTCGTTCGTCTCGGCCACCTTGCCCTCGTAGGTGGTGGCCTCAGGGGCGTTGGTGGGCACCACGTGGGCCAGATACCCCATCACCCGCTCGTAGCCGTAGCGGCAGTCCTCCAGGGCCTGGGCCTCGGTCTCGGCGATGTGCATCGGACCCATCATCCGCCACTTCGACCGGTCGACGGCCCGGCCCGCCTCGGCTGCCTGCTCCTCCATCACCTTCCAGTGGCCGGCGAGGTTCTCGAAGCCGGTCGGGTTGGTGGCGGCCACCGACAGCAACCCGGTGCCGTGCCGACCGGCCAGTTTGGGCCCCGACGGGGAGATCGACGCCGCCACCGCCACGTCGAAGTCGGAGTAGGGGCGGAGCTGGAGCCGACCGTCGGCCACCGTGAACCAATCGGTCGTTTCGTTGACGATCTCGCCCCGGAACAGGGCCATGATGACCTCGAAACTCTCCTCCATCATCCGCCTCTGCTGATCGACGTCGATGCCGAGCATGGCCGCGTCCGAGGTGAGCTGGCCCGGCCCCACCCCGAACATCATGCGGCCCCGGGTCAGATGGTCGAGCATCAGGATCCGGTCGGCCAGGATCAGGGGATGGTGGTATGGCAACGAGCTGACCCCGGTGCCCAGCTTGATCCGCTGGGTCCGTTGGGCGGCGGCGGCGATGAACACCTCGGGCGACGCGATCGTCTCGTAGCCGCTCGAATGGTGCTCACCGATCCAGGCCTCGTCGAACCCCAACCGGTCGAGGTGCTCCATCAGCTCGAGGTCCCGGTGCATGCTCAGCGTCGGGTTCTGGCCGGTGGGGTGCATCGGCGGCAGGAAGATGCCGAACCGCATCGGTGGGATGGCTGGGTGGCCTTTGGCGCTGGCGTCGGTCATTCGGGAGGCTTCCCCTCAACTAGGTCGCTCGGGATCGATCGGCCCGACAACCGGGTCGGTTGAGACCCGGGTCACTCGGTTCCGGCCAGCATGGCCGACGAGCCCACCGCTCGCACGTCGGGCGGGCCCGTCGGCCGCGGTCGGCCTCAGGAGTCGATGGGTAGGACCGTCTTCACCTCGGGCACCTCACCGGTGAGGGCCAGTTCGGAGTCGGCCTTGGCCGACAGGAAGATGCCCTTGGCCATGAGCGACGTCTCCGCCGGGCGACGGGCCGAGTAGATCTCGGCCCGGGCCTTGTGGACCTCAGCCGACTCGGGCTCTGCCGACGCCGCGAACTCGATCAGCTGGCACGCCATCCGGTGGTCGCCCGCCGCGGAGCAGGCCTGGGCCCGGGCGATCACCCGGTCGACCCCTCCGGCCAGGGCGGCGACCTCCACCCCCACCGCCTCGTCTGACGGCGGCTTCAACCGGGCCGGGTTGCCGTCCCACCAGCCGCCGTAGAGCCGCCAAAGGTTCCGGACAACGAACTCCGGCTCGTCGTAGACGGGCCGAAGGAACGGGGTAGCCAGGCTCTCGGCGGGGACTGACACCGAGTGGACGATGTCGTCGAGGACGGCCCCGGAGTTCATGGCCTCCACCACGTCGGCGACCAGCTGCTCCAGGGTGGTGGCCACCGTGAGCAGGCAGGTACGGATCCGTTCCGCCCCCGTGATCGGCAAACCGTGGGCGGGCACGAACAGTTCGGGCTCCATCGCCGCCATGGCCCGCAGCGACTCCGCCCACTCCGCTGGGTACCGCTGGACCTTCTGGGGATTGCCGCAGTTCGGGAAGGTCCAGGTGAACTGGTCACCGGCCGAGATCATCTTGTGCTGGGGGATCCAGGTCCAGGTGTGGTCGTCGGTCTCGCCCTTGCAGGCGTTGAGGACGAAGTCGACGTCACCGACCCGGTAGGAGAGCTGGGTCTCGTAGGTCCGGCCGGGTGGGAGGGTGTCGTCGGGCAGGAACGGCTTCTCCACCGCCTGGCCGGCCGCCTTGGGGGCGCCACCGAACTGGCGGGCGTTGATCACCTTGTTGTAGCCGTTGGTGGCCCGGTACCGGTGGAAGCGGGTGTCCACCGCCTGCTGGGCCACCACCTCGGGGACCGGCCGGCCCCGACCCGTCGCCTCGGCCGCGAACGCCGCCGACCCGCCGACGTGGTCGACGTGGCCGTGGGTGTACACGATGCTCCGCACCGGCTCGTCCGACCAGCCACGCAGAGCCTCGATCACCGGACCCCCGGTGCGGGGCCCAGACGTGTCGAAGGCCACGAGGCCGTCCCCGGTGTCGACGGCAACCACATGGCTGAAGGACTCCACCAACGCGATCCCGTCGGCCAGCTCGCTCAGCTCCTGGGTGATCCGGTTGGGATTCACCTCGGCCGCCCCGTCCCCGAGGCCCCCCGAGTCGATCAGACGGGTGGACAGATCCAACGGATGCTCGCTCATGGCCCACATCATGGCGCACCGCTCGCCCTCCCGGCGACGCCGGTCACATCGGAGCCGGCCGGGTCGGTGGTGGAGGCGTTCCCGGCCCCTCAGGCGCTCAGGGAAAAGGCCCGGAGGGGGCGAACGCCCGGCGGCGGGAAAGCGGATCTCCGGGGAGGAGGCGCCGGAACGCTAGAAGCTGCCCTCGGCCGTGCGATCGATGCCCTGGAGGACGATGAGGTCCTCGTGGAGCTCCATCCAGATGTCGTGGAACGACTCGCACATCACCCCGGTGAACTTGCGGGCGTCCCCGTTTATCACGTCCGCGGCCGCCCGACCCAGGCGTTGCTCGTAGCGGGCGAACCGGGGCACGACACCGGCCATATCGGCCAGCACCGCACGGCTGTCCTCGAGCAGGTGGGTGAGTCGGGCCGCGCACGCCCGATCGTACTCGGCGTCGCTGTGGTCGTTCGGTTCCCCGCCTCGGATCTGCCAGTCGGTGCAAAGCTGTTTGAACGAGTCGTTCAGGTCCAGGAACCGTTGGTAGGGGGGGTCGAGCAGGGCCGTGACGGCGGGATCCCCGTACTCGGCCAGCAGTTCCTCCTGCCGTTCCCGACCCGCCGGGGTCAGGGAGTACAGGTTGCGGGCCTCCATGTGCTGCAGGTAGCCGCCGTCCACCAGAACCGAGACCACGCCGTCGGGCATGACCCCGAGGCTCTCCACCAGACCGCCACCGCTGACGAAGCCCCGCACCCGTAGCACGTGCAGGACCATCTCCTCGGTCACGTCGTTCGCGGCAGTGTCGTTGAGTGCAGTGTCGTTGAGTGCAGTGTCGTTGAGTGCAGTGTCGTTGAGTGCAGTGTCGTTGAGTGCAGTGTCGTTGAGTGCAGTGTCGTTGACCCCAGCCGATCCGGTGGCCCGGGGGAAGGAGAAGCTGAGACCCTCGGGGCCGGCCCGCCCCCCGGCCAGCAGGGCCTGGGCCACGGCGAGTCGGGCCACCGGAACCCGGTAGGGGGAGCAGGACACCGAGTCGACGCCGGCGTCCACCAGGAACCGGATCGAGTCCGGGTGACCGGCGTGTTCGCCGCAAACCCCCAACTTGATGGTGGGCCGGGCCGCCCGGGCGGCCACGCAGGCCATCTCCACCAGGGTCCCCACCCCCGACCGGTCGAGCTCGGCGAACGGGTTGGTGGCGAGCACCCCGTGGGCTGCGTACGTGGGCAGCAGCCGGGCCTCGACGTCGTCCCGGCTGAAGCCGTAGGTCAGCTGGGTCAGATCGTTGGTCCCGAAGGAGAAGAAGTCGGCGTGACCGGCCAGCGCCCCGGCCACCAGGGCGGCCCGTGGGGTCTCGATCATCACCCCGACGGTCAGGGTGGTGGAGGAGAGGTCCGGATGGCCGATCT
>JBKECK010000074.1:0-54352 GCA_047974625.1 Acidimicrobiales bacterium | reverse complement strand
GCCGAGGGGCGGACGGTGTTCTGGAGCCGGTCCCGCCGGGAGGTGTGGCGCAAGGGCGAGACCTCGGGCGACGTCCAGTACCTGCGCTCGATGTCCTACGACTGTGACGGGGACGCCCTGCTCGTCCGCGTCGATCAGCAGGGCCGGGGAGCATGCCACACCGGCGCCGTGTCGTGCTTCCACAACCCCATTGTCGAATGGGTCGAACCGGCCCCGGGCCCCGCATCCACCGACCCTGCATCCAACGACCCTGCATCCAACGACCCCGCATCCACCAAACCCACATCCACCGAACCCGCCGATCCGGGAGACCAGCCATGACCACCACCCGTGACGAGTTCCGGGCGATGGCCCGTCGGTACCGGGCGGTGCCGGTCCACCGTGAGGTCCTGGCCGATCTCACGACCCCGGTGGCCGCATTCCTCAGGTGCGTGGGGGACGAGCCCGGGTTCCTGCTCGAATCGGTGGAGCACGGCGAACGGTGGAGCCGGTTCAGTTTCGTCGGTCGCCGACCCCACGCCGTGATCACCTCCCGTAACGGCCACATCACCCTGGAGGGGGAGCTCCCCGGGTGCGAACCGCCCCTGGACGACGGGATCCTGGCCACCCTTTCCGCCGTGCTCGACTATTACGAGGCGCCCCGGCTGCCGGACCTGCCCCCACTGACCAGCGGGGTGGTGGGCTACCTCGGCTACGACGTGGTCCGTGAGGTCGAGTCCCTGCCCGACGTGCCCAACGACGACCTCGGCCAGCCCGACGCCATCCTGGAGGTGATCGGCGAGGCCGCGGTGTTCGATCACTGGCGGCAACGGGTGACCCTCCTGGCCGTGGCCCTGCTACCGGCCGACGCCGACGGGGCCACGATCGACGCCGCCTACGACGAGGCCGTCGTCCGTCTCGACCAGCTCACCGTTGACGGTTCCCGCCCGGTCGACGAGCCGCTCCTGCCGCCCCCCGACGACCTGCCCGTGGCCGAAGTCGCCTCCTCCATGCCCCACGGCCTCTACCAGGACGCGGTTGAGGCGGCCAAGGAGTACATCCGGGCCGGGGACATCTTCCAGGTCGTGTTGTCCCAGCGGTTCGACGTCGATCTGCGGGCGGAGCCGATCGACCTCTACCGGGTGCTCCGCCAGATCAACCCGAGTCCCTACATGTACTTCATCCGGAGGCCGGAACTCACCATCGTCGGCTGCTCCCCGGAGCCGCTGGTGCAGGTGGTGGACGGCACGGTGCTGTCCCGACCCATCGCGGGGACCCGCCGGCGCGGTCGGTCCGACGAGCACGACCGGCTCATGGCCGCCGAGCTGCAGGAGGATCCGAAGGAGCGGGCCGAACACGTGATGCTGGTCGACCTGGCCCGCAACGACGTCGGCCGGGTAGCCGAGTTCGGCACCGTCGCCGTCGACGAGCTGATGACCCTGGAGCGGTACAGCCACGTGATGCACCTCACCTCGCAGGTGTCGGGCCGGGCCCGGCCCGACGTGTCGGTGATCGACGTGCTGCGGGCCACCATGCCGGCCGGCACCGTGTCCGGCGCGCCCAAGGTGCGGGCCATGGAGATCATCGACGAGCTGGAACCGGTCAAACGGGGCCCGTACGCCGGCGTGGTCGGGTATCTCGACTTCTCCGGGAACCTCGACACCGCCATCGCCATCCGCACCATGCTGTGTCGGCCCGACGGCACGGCCTCGGTCCAGGCCGGCGCCGGGGTCGTGGCCGACAGCGTCCCCGAACTGGAGGACAAGGAGTGCTGGAACAAGGCCAGCGCCCTGCTGGCCGCGGTGGAACCTGCCCGCCGCATGACCCGGGCCCGGTCGAGCTGACCGGCCACCGTCGGTCACGGCCCGTTCGGACCCGACCCCGGCGGATGCCGCCGGTCGGCGACATACTGGGCCCATGACCACCCCCACCCCTCCCGCCGACGCCCTGGACCTGGCCGCCACCGAGGCCGGCATGGCCGACGGTGTCGTGGCCGTCCCGGCCCGGCGTGACGTCGTGAGCATCACCGGCGCCGACGCCGTCGACTACTTGCAGGGGCAACTGAGCCAGAACGTGGCCGCCCTCCGGCCCGGGGACTCGACGCCCACGTTCGTGCTCCACCCCCAGGGAAAGGTGGCCGGCTGGGGCCGCCTCACCGCCACCACCGACGGGTTCGTCTACGACGTCGAGCCCGGCCATGGTGACGCCGTGGCCGAACGCCTGGAGCGCTTCAAGCTCAGGGTGGACGTCACGGTCACCGTCGTCGCCCGCCCGATGCTGGGGGTGCGGGGCCCCGGGGCCGCCGGTGGCCCCGACCCGATCGGGATAGCCGTGCCCGAGGGGGCCGTGGTCGTTCCCGCCCCACGCACCGCGGCCCCGGCCGGTTTCGACGTGCTCGGTCTCACCGATCCGGTCGGGTCCCTGGCCGCCTGGGCCGCGGCGGTGGCCGGTCCGGTCCCGATCGGTGACTCCGAGGGCCTGGTCCTGGACCGGATCCGGGCCGGCGGGCCCGCTATGGGGGCCGAGCTCACCGCCGACACGATCCCGGCCGCGGCCGGGGTGGTGGCCGAGTCGGTCGACTTCACCAAGGGCTGCTACGTCGGCCAGGAGCTGGTGGCCCGGATCGACGCTCGGGGGGCGGCCACCCCCACCCGGCTGCGGATCGTGACCGCCGCGCCGGGGGCGGCGCCGTTCCGGGTCGGCCAGACCGTCGTGGTCGACGGGGCCGAGGTGGGCACCCTCACCACGGTGGCCACCTCACCCGCCGCCGGCCCCCTGGCCCTGGCCTACGTACGCCGCTCGGTGGAGCCGCCGGCGACCGCGGCCGTCGACGGCACCGTCGTCACCGTGGATCCAGTACCGGTCGCACCCGCCTCGCCGGCCGGGCTCTGACGGCGACCGGCTCAGGCCGATCCGGGCCCCGACCCGTCCCCGCCGGCCGGGCTCTGGCGGAGGCCGGCGCCTACCGGTCGGCCCGGCCGCCGAGGCCGGCGCGGGCGGTCTCAGCGGCGGTGAGGTCGGCCCGGGCGGCCTCGGCCAGCTCCCGGGTCTCGGCCACCAGGTGCCCGGGGGCGTTGTTGACGTAGCCGGGATTGGCCAGCTTGGCGTCGAACCCGGCGATCCGTTTCTCCAGGTTGGCGATGGTGGCGTCGAGCCGGGACCGTTCGGCCGCCAGGTCGACGGTATCGGTGAGGCCGGAGATGGCCAGCTCCGAGCCTTCGAAGACGAATCCGCTGGCGTCGGCGGGTCGCTCGTCGTCGACCACCACGGTGCCCACCCCGGCCAGGGTTTCCACGGTGCCGTCGGTGGCCTCCACCAGTTCGGCCACCGCCGGGGTGACATGGAGGGTCACCCGCTGGCGGGGTTTCACGTTCCGACTCGACCGGAGGGTGCGGATCGCCCCGGCCAGGGCGTCGGCCCGGTCGAACAGGGGCACCACTGCTTCTGCCAGGGGGGTGTCGGCGGTGACCACCGGCCACGGGGCCAGGGCGGCGAGGGGGGCGGGGGCCAGGTCGACCCCGGCCACGCTCCCGGTGCGGGCCGCGGCCACGTGGGGCCACAACGCCTCCGTGACGAACGGGGTCACGGGGTGCATGAGCCGGAGGACGGCGTCCAGCACGACGCCGAGCACGACCCGCTGGTTGGGGTCGTCGTCGACGGTCGGCTTGATCGCCTCGAGGTAGCGGTCGCACACGTCGTTCCAGACGAAGCTGTAGAGGGCGTCGGCCACCGAATTGAACTGGTAGCGGTCGACGGCCGCGTCGATGGCGGCGACGGTCTCGGCCAGGCGGACGAGGATCCACCGGTCCACGAACCGCAGCTTGTCGACGGTCACCGTGACCTCCGGGGACTCCCCGGCCGGGGACCCGTCGAGGCGGCGGATGGCGAAGCGGGCGGCGTTCCACACCTTGTTGGCGAAGTTGCGGCCGAGGTCGAACTTGGGGGAGCTGTTCAGGGCCAGGGGCCGTTCGGCCGTGGGCCCCACGGTGCCCGACGCCACCCCGTAGGAGGTGACCATCTCCAGGCCGGGGTCGCTGGGGCAGGCCTGGACGGCGGCGGCCACCACATGGCCCGCCGGGGTGGTGGTGAACTCGGGGGTGAAGCTCTCGCCGGGATGGTGGGGGCAGATGACGTCCACCGGCATCCGCACGTCCTGGGTGTCGGTGGTCATGTGGACCAGGGCGAACCGGAGGGCGTCGGCTCCGTGGGTGGTGATGATGTCGCGGGGGTCGATCCCGTTGCCGAGGCTCTTCGACATCTTCTGACCGTGGCCGTCCTGGATCATGGCGTGGATGAAGACGTCGTCGAACGGGAGGGTTCCGCCGCGGAAGTAGCGGTTGAACATGACCATGCGGGAGACCCACAGGGTGATGATCTCCCGGGCCGTCGTCAGCACGGAGGTGGGGTTGAAGGCCTCGAGCAGCCCGACGGTGTCGGGGAAGTCCTCCGGGTAGGGCCAGCCCATGGTGGACAGGGGCCACAACCCGGACGAGAACCAGGTGTCGAGCACGTCGGGGTCCTGGGCGAACCCGTCGGCCTCGAGGGCGGCCACCAGGTCGGCCTCTGCCGTCCGGGTGGTGCGCCGCAGGGTCGAGTCGGGGGGGACGCACACCGCGTATTCGGTCTCGGTGTCGGTGATGGGGCGCACGGTGGCGGCCGCGCCCATCTCGACCCAGCGTGGGTCGAGGGCGGGGGCGGCGCCCGGCTCGTGGGTGAGGGTCTTGAGCCACACCGGGATGCGGTGACCCCACCACAGCTGGCGGGAGATGCACCAGTCACGGATGCCGTCGTGCCACTGGCGATAGGTGCGGGCGTAGCGGGTGGGCATGACCCGGAGTTCGCCGTCGCCCGGAGTGTCGCCCCGGGGGCCGACGTCCTCGGGCAGCGGGGGCACCTCGTCGGGCCGCTGGGCCCGCATGGCCGAGCCCCGGAACCGGTCGTCGGTGACAGCCATGAACCACTGGTCGCTCAGCCAGGGTTCGATGGGGGCGTGGCTGCGGTAGGAGGGGCCGACGGCGTGGGTGTAGTCGGCCACCTTCTCCAGCAGGTCGTGCTCCCGGAACCACTCGACGACCCCCACCCGGGCGTCGTCCCGGTCGAGGCCGATGAAGGCCCGGGCCTCCTCCGACACGTCGTCCCAGCCGTACTGGTCGGTGACGGCGCCGTCGGGGCCGAGGATATTGATGACGGGAAGGTCGTGGCGGATCCCGATGTCCCAGTCGTTGGGGTCGTGGGCTGGGGTCACCTTCAGGAACCCGGTGGCGAACCGGGCCTTGGCGTCGCCGTCCGGATCGGGCATGACGACATAGTCGTCGGCCACGATGGGAATGGTGCGGCCCACGATGGGGAGGGTCACGGTCCGCCCGACCAGTCCCTCGGCCCGGGGGTCGCGGGGGTTGACGGCCACCGCGGTGTCGCCCAGCATCGTCTCGGGGCGGGTGGTGGCCACCACCACGTGCCCCGAGCCGTCGCTGAGCGGGTACCGCAGGTACCACATGTGGCCCTCGACGTCGTAGGACTCGACCTCGTCGTCGGACAGGGCGGTGCGGGTGACGGGATCCCAGTTGACCAGCCGCTTGCCCCGGTAGATGAGACCGTCGGCGAACAACTGGTGGAAGGCGTACCGGACGGCGGTGACGCACACCGGGTCCATGGTGAACCGGGTCCGGGCGGTGTCCACCGAGGCGCCCATCCGGTCGAGCTGGTCGAGGATGGTGGCCTCGTACTCGTCCTTCCACTCCTGGGTCCGGGCCACGAAGGCCTCGCGGCCGATCTCGAGCCGGCTCGAACCCTCGGCCAGGAGGCGCTTCTCCACCACGGTCTGGGTGGCGATGCCGGCGTGGTCGGTCCCGGGCATCCAGAGGGTGGCGTCGCCCCTCATCCGGTGGTATCGGATGAGGACGTCCTGGAGGGTGTTGTTGAGAGCGTGCCCCAGGTGGAGGGCCGCCGTCACGTTGGGGGGAGGGATGACGATCGAGTAGCGGGGCCGGGGATCGGCGGCGGCCGGGGGGACCACGTGGAAGGCGTCGGCGTCGGCCCAGCGGGCACGGATCTCGGGCTCGGCCTCGGCGGGAACGTAGGCCTTGGCCAGCTCGGTCGGGGATGCGTCACTCACCTTGCCAGGTTAGGCGGCCGTCACGCCGGGCCGACCCGTGATCCGGTGGGCGGCGCTCCGCCACGGGCGTGGTTGCGGGCCGATGGGGTACGGTCGCCGGTCATGACCGACAAGATCGCCATCATCGCCAAGCTGTCCGCCGCCGAAGGGAAGGCCGACGAACTCCGGTCCGCCCTCGAGTCGCTGATCGCGGCCGCCCACAGCGAGTCCGGGCTCGAAGTCTACTTCGCCGGTACCAACGCCAAGGACGACACCGACCTCTACTTCTTCGAGATCTACGCCGACGACGAAGCGTTCGCCGTCCACGGCAAGGGCGAGGACATGAAGGACGCCATGCGGGGCCTGGGGGGCCTGTTGGCCGGGGCGCCGGAGATCATCAAGCTCGACCCGGTGGTGGCCAAGGGCCTCGACCTCTGATGGGAGTCTGACCGTTCCCCGGGTCGGCGGGCGTCGCTGGGCAGGGGTGATCCCGTGGCGTCACGGTGCGGGGGCGACCGGCCTGACCCCGGGCACAATGGGCCGATGGCCACCTATCTCGACGGCATCCTGGCGGCGCACCGGGCGGCGGCGGCCGCTGATCGCCGCCCGCTCGAAGCGCTCATCGACACCGCCCGGCGCCAACCGCCGGCCCGGGGGTTCGCCGCCAGCCTGCGGGCGGTCACCGGGCTCGGGGTGATCAGCGAGATCAAGCGCCGGTCGCCGTCGAAGGGGGCCTTGGCCGACGTCGTCGACCCGGCCGAACGGGCCGGTTGGTACGCCAAGGGCGGGGCCACCGCCCTGTCGGTCCTCACCGACGAGGAGTTCTTCGGTGGCTCGCCCGCCGACCTCGCCTCGGCCCGCGGTGCGGTAGAGGTGCCGGTGCTCCGCAAGGACTTCACCGTCGCCCCGGCCGACGTGTGCGACGCCCGCATCATGGGGGCCGACGCCGTCCTACTCATCGTGGCCGCTCTTGACGACACCGAGCTGGCCGACCTCCACGCCCTGGCCGTCGAGGTCGGCCTCGACGTCCTGGTCGAGGCCCACGACGAGGCCGAGATCGAACGGGCCCTGGCCGTGGGGGCCACTGTGGTCGGGGTGAACCAGCGGGACCTGGTCACCTTCCAGGTCGACCACGAGCGGGCCGTCCGGGTGGCCGACGCCATCCCGGCCGGGGTGGTCCGGGTGGCCGAGTCCGGGGTCCGCACCGTCGACGATGCCGTCAGCCTGGCCGCCGCCGGCTACGACGCCGTCCTTGTCGGCGAGACCCTCATGACCGCCGACGACCCCGCGGCCACGGTGGCCGCCCTGCGGGCGGTCACCCGGGGTTGATCGGGGCCGCCCTGCGGGCGGTCACCCGGGGTTGATCGGGGCCGCCCTGCGGGCGGTCACCCGGGGTTGATCGGGGCCGCCCTGCGGGCGGTCACCCGGGGTTGATCGGGGCGGCCCGAAGGTGGGTGGGGAAATGGCGGTCGAGCGGCGAGCGGGGCCGCTACCGTGCGTGGTGATGTTCGTGAAGATCTGCGGGGTGACCACGGTGGACGATGCCCTGCTGGCCGCCGGGTTGGGGGCGGACGCCATCGGGGTGAACTTCGTGCCGTCGTCGAAACGGTTCGTCGAACCCGACGCGGCCCGGGGTCTGGTGCGGCCGTTGCCGCCAAAGGTCCTGTCGGTCGGGGTGTTCCGTGACCATCCCCGCGACGAGGTGGTGGCCACCGCGGTCTCGGTAGGACTCGACGCCGTCCAGCTCCACGGTCACGAGTCGCCGGAGGACACCGCCTGGGTGGCGGAGCGGATCCCCCGGGTCATCAAGGTGTTCGCGGCCACCGACCCCGGGCTGGCCGATGCCGACCGGTTCCCGGCCCGGCTGATGATCGACGCCCCCACCCCCGGCGGGGGTCAGGTGTTCGATTGGGCGGTCCTGGACGACGCCCCGTTCCACCGGCCCTTCGTCCTGGCCGGCGGGCTCGGCCCGGACAATGTGGCCGACGCCATCCGGACGGTGCGTCCGTGGGGTGTCGACGTCGCCACCGGTGTCGAGTCGTCGCCCGGCCGGAAGGACGCCACCCTCATCCGGCGGTTCGTCACGGCCGCCCGCTCCGTACCTGCCGTCCGCCGGGACGATTTCGATCTTGACGATGACGGCTCCATCTTCGACTGGGAGGATAATCCGGCATGACGCCAGGCCCGACCGCCGACCCCACGGCACCGGACCGTGCACCCACCGACCCGACGACGGCCGACCCGGCGCCCGTCGGCATGGTGATGGGCGACCCCGACCCGACCGGCCGCTTCGGCCGGTTCGGTGGCCGCTTCGTGCCGGAGACCCTGGTGCCGGCGTGCGCTGAACTGGAGGCCGCGTTCCGTGACGCCTGGGCCGATCCGGCCTTCCGGGCCGAGCTCGACCACCTCTTCACCAACTACGCTGGGCGGCCGTCTCCCCTCACCGAGTGCGCCAACCTGTCGGCCGAGCTCGGGTGCCGGGTCCTGCTCAAGCGAGAGGACCTGAACCACACCGGCAGTCACAAGATCAACAATGTGCTTGGCCAGGCCCTCCTGGCCAAGCGGATGGGCAAGCGTCGGCTGGTGGCCGAGACCGGGGCGGGCCAGCACGGCGTGGCCACCGCCACCGCCGCCGCCCTGATGGGGTTCGACTGTGTGGTGTACATGGGCGAGGTCGACATGGCCCGCCAGGCCCTCAACGTGTTCCGTATGGAGCTGTTGGGCACCGAGGTCCGGCCCGCCTTGTCGGGCAGCCGTACCCTGAAGGACGCGGTGAACGAGGCCATGCGGGCCTGGGTGGCCACCGTCGCCGACACCCACTACTGCCTGGGTTCGGTGATGGGGCCCCACCCGTACCCGTGGATGGTCCGGGAGTTCCACTCGGTGATCGGCCGGGAGGCGGCCCAACAGTGTCGGGACCAGACCGGGGCCGACCCGGACGTGGTGGTGGCCTGTGTGGGGGGCGGCTCCAACGCGGCCGGGATCTTCGCCGGTTTCGCCGACACCGCCGCCGAGCTGGTCGGGGCGGAACCGGCCGGTGGGGCCGCGGTGGGCAACGGCATCCCGGGGGTGGTGCACGGCTCCCTGTCGTACCTCACCCAGGACGAGTTCGGACAGGTGGAGGAGGCCCAGTCGGTGTCGGCCGGGCTCGACTATCCCGGCATCGGCCCCGAGCATTCGCACCTGGCCGACATCGGCCGGGCCCGCTACGAGCCGGTCACCGACGCCGAGGTGCTCGACGCCTTCGCCCTGCTGGCCCGCACCGAGGGCATCATCCCGGCCCTCGAATCCGCCCACGGGCTGGCCTGGATGGTCCGGGCCCGGGACGAGCTGGCTGGCCGGACCGTCATCCTGAACCTCTCGGGTCGGGGCGACAAGGACGTGGCCCAGGTGAAGGCGATCCACGACGGTGACCCCGAGGCGTTGAAGACGGTGCGGCTATGACGGCCACCCGACCCGGCCAACTGGAATCCCACCTGCGGGCCCGGCGGGCGGCCGGCCACAAGCTGCTGGTGCCCTACGTGACCGGTGGTTTTCCCGCTGACTGGCCCCGGGTGATCGAGGCGGTCGCGGCCGCCGGGGCCGACGCGGTCGAGATCGGCATCCCGTTCTCCGATCCGGTCATGGATGGCCCCACCATCCAGGAGGCGTCGGTCCTGGCCCTGGAGACCGGGGCCACCCCGCCGACGGTCATCGACCGGGTGGCCGGGCTGGACGTCGACGTCCCCCTGGCCGTCATGACTTACTACAACATCGCCTTCCGGATGGGGCACCGTCGATTTGCCGCCGCCCTTCGGGAGGCCGGGATCGCGGCCGCCATCCTGCCCGACCTGCCTCTGGAGGAGGCCGGCCCGTGGACCGAGGCGGCCGACGCCGAAGGGGTGGAGACGGTCCTGCTGGCCGCCCCCACCGCCCCCGACGAACGGTTGCCCCGGGTGGCCGAACGGTCCCGGGGCTTCGTCTACGGGGTCGGCCTGTTGGGCACCACCGGGGAGCGGGAGGCCCTGGCTGATTCGGCCATGACGATGGCCAGGCGCCTGAAGGCGGTCACCGACAAGCCGGTGCTGATCGGGATCGGGGTGTCCACCCCGGCTCAGGCGGCCGAGCTGGCCGAGGTGGCCGACGGTGTGGTGGTCGGTTCGGCCCTGGTCCGGCGCCTCCTGGACGGGGGCGGACCCGATGCCGCGGCCGCGTTCGTGGCCGAACTGCGGGCCGGGCTCGACTCGGTGGGCCGACCGGCGTGACGGCGGCGGCTGACGGGGGACGACCGGAGCGATGACCGACCCCGCCGACGACCGGCCGTTCCCCCCGGAGGACCCGGACTGCGAGCTGTGCCGGGCCGACCGGTTCACCCACTGGTACGCGGCCACCGCGGACGGCTGGGTGGCCGACTGCGAGGTGTGTTCGGTTCCGATGATGGTGGCCTGGACCCACGGCCCGACCGTGGACGAAGAGGTGCGGGCCCGGCTCCTGGCCGAGCTGACCGCGGCCGCCGACGACCGTTTCGGGGTGGGGGAGTGGAGCCTGGACACCACGATGCGCCAGGTACCCGGGCACTTCCACGCCCATGCCCGTGACCGGCACTGGTGGGACCGGCGGTTCACCCGGGCCATGTCCCGCTACACCGGCGTCGGCGGCGATCGTGAGGTCTCGACCTGGGGTGACCCCGACTGATCCGACCCGCCGGGCGCCCGGCGCGGATCGTTCGGCCCGACCCGGCGGGAGCGGGCTCAGGTCTCCAGTAGTTCGTCGCGGAGGCGGGTGATGGAGGCGTCGGCCACCTGGGCCGGCCCGGTGAGGTAGGCCTCGGCTCCGCCGTAGCGCCGGTCGAGGGTGTCGAGCACCTCGCCCATCACGGTCCGGGGTGCCCCGAACGCTCCGGCGGCCGCCTCGGGGGCCATGCCCATGGCGATCATGTGGGCGAACCCGTGGGAGTCCTCGGGCCGGCCCGCGTACCGCTCGCTCAGGGTGAAGTCGTCGAGCACGGTGTCATGGTCGACGCCGAGCACCTCGAGCAGGAGGGCGGCCACCAGGCCGGTCCGGTCCTTGCCGGCGGTGCAGTGGAAGACCAGCGGGGCGGTCGAGGCCGCGGCGATGGCGGTGACGACATGACCGATCGAGGCCGTGGCGTGCTCGATGAGCCCCAGGTTCATGTCCCGCATGAAGGCGATGCCGTGGTCGGCCTCGGTCATGGCGGCCATGTCCGGCAGCGGGGGGCCGGCGTCGAAGGCGCCCATGAGGGGCAGGTGCACCGACGGGACGGGGTCGGGGTGGCGGTCCCGCTCCATGGCGGTCCGCAGGTCGAAGATCGTGGCCACCCGGAGGGAGTCGAGGCCCGCCCGGTCGTCGGCCGTCATCCGGTCGAGGCCGCCGGCCCGGAACGCCCGCCGCCACCGGGTGGATCCGCCGAGGGTCGACGGGTAGCCCCCGAGGTCGCGGAAGTTCGGGGCGGCGGTGAACTCGACGCACCGGGACGGCTGACTGGTGTTGATCGGGGCCATGGGTTCATCTTGGCCGATGCCGGTGACGATGCCACGACTTCGGGATGAACTCATCGTGTCGCCGGCCGGGTGCCGTCCGCACCGGAGGGTGCGGACGGACCGGCCCAGGGGCGGGCCGCCGTCCCCGGAGTGGATCAGGCGGAACCGTCGACGATGGCGCGGTTCACGCCGGAGACGATGGCCCGCAGGGAGGCGGTGGTGATGTCGGAGTGGATCCCGACGCCCCACAGCTCTCGGCCGTCGACCATGAGCTCGACGTAGGCTACCGCCTTGGCGTCGGCGCCGCCGCCGATGGCGTGCTCGTTGTAGTCGAGGACCCGGACCTCGCGCCCACTGGCCACGCTGACGGCGTTGACGAACGCCTCCACCGCGCCGCCGCCTTCACCGTCGACGGACACCTCTTCACCGTCGACCCGGATCCTGGCGTCGACGGTGGACCGGTCACCGCCGGCCATGTTGTGGGCGGTCGAGAACGAGATCAGCTCGTACGGCTTGTTGACCGATAGATAGTGGTTGCGGAACTCGGTCCAGATCTCGTTGCCGGTGATCTCCTTGCCGGTGGTGTCGGTGATGTGCTGGATGACCCGGGTGAACTCGATCTGGAGCCGGCGGGGCAGGTCCAGCTCCTGCTCGGTCTTCAGCAGGTAGGCGACGCCGCCCTTGCCGGACTGGGAGTTGACCCGGATTACGTCCTCGTAGGTCCGGCCCACGTCTTGGGGGTCGATGGGCAGGTACGGGACCTCCCACAGGGTCTGACCGGTGGCCTCCATGGCCTCGAAGCCCTTCTTGATGGCATCCTGGTGGGAGCCGGAGAAGGCGGTGTAGACCAGATCGCCGACGTAGGGGTGGCGGGGATGGACCGGCAGCTGGTTGCAGTGTTCGGCCACCCGGCGCAGGTCGTTGATCTCGTTGATGTCGAGCTTCGGGTCTACCCCCTGGCTGAACAGGTTCAGGGCCAGCGTGACCACGTCGACATTGCCGGTGCGTTCCCCGTTGCCGAACAGGGTGCCCTCCACCCGGTCGGCGCCGGCCATGACCCCGAACTCGGCCGCGGCCACGGCGGTGCCCCGGTCATTGTGGGGGTGCAGCGACAGCACGATCGAGTCCCGGTCGCGGATGTTGCGGTGGAACCACTCGATCATGTCGCCGTAGATGTTGGCCGTCGACATCTCCACCGTGGCCGGCAGGTTGAGGATCAGGGGATCATCCGGGGTGGGTTGGAAGACGTCCATCACTGCCTCGCAGATCTCCTTGGCGAAGGGCAGCTCGGTGCCGGTGAAGCTCTCGGGCGAGTATTCGTAGCGGATGCGGGTGCCGGGCACCTTGGCCTCGTTGGCCTTGCACCGCTGCGCCACCTTGACGGCGATGTCGACGATGCCGGCCTCGTCAAGGCCGAACACCACCCGGCGCTGCACCGTGGAGGTCGAGTTGTAGAGGTGGACGATGGCCTGTTCGGCCCCCACCAGGGATTCGTAGGTCCGGTCGATCAGCTCGTCGCGGGACTGGGTCAACACCTGGATGGTCACATGGTCGGGGATCAAGCCCTCGGTGATGATCTGGCGGACGAAGTCGAAATCGGTATCCGACGCGGCGGGGAAGCCCACCTCGATCTCGGTGAAGCCCATGTCGATCAGGGTCTGGAACATGATCAGCTTGCGCTCGGGGTCCATCGGCTCGATCAGGGCCTGGTTACCGTCGCGGAGATCGACGCTGCACCACAGCGGGGCATCGGTGGTGACCGTGTCGGGCCAGGTCCGGGCGGGGAGGTCGACGGGGGCGAACGACTGGTACTTCTCGGTGGGCATGCGTTTGATCTGAGGGGCAGTCACGGTTGGGGTTCCTCTTGTTCGGGATACCGGTCGGGTGGTACCGGCAGGGCTGGGATGGGGCTCCGGTCGGGACCCGACCGGGTGGGTGGGCCGGCACGCCTGGTGCCGGTGGAACGGGCCGGAGCGGACCTACGGTGCGGTGGCGGGCCAAGGAGGTCACGGGGGTGTTCGCCGTGGGCCCCACCGTCGGTCCCCCCGGGACCCGGTTCGGGCCGTCGCACGGGGACGTCGGTTGCTGCTCGGTTCGCTGGTGGAAACGCCAGATACCCGGCTCGCCTGATCAGGCGGCCGGGTACAGAAGTCGGAGAGCGGATCCTGCGAACACCACCTCGCAGCTTAGAGCGATCTGTTGGTCCGCACCACCTGATCCAGGAAGTCGTTCAGCGACTGCCGGACCCGGGGGTCGACGGTGTGCCGGCAGGCGAAGAGGCTCACCTTGATCCGGCGATAGGCCCGCAGCTCCTGATCACAGGGCGGGCAGCGTCGGAGGTGGTCGGCGACCTGGCGGGCCATGGCCTCGTCCGCCTCGCCGTCGAGATACGACTGGAGCACCCCGAGCACCTCGGAGCAGCGGACGTCCATGGTGCCGGCGGGGGGATCGTCGTGGCCCATCGGCACCGGCTGGCGGGGCCCAAGCGCCTCGGCCGGATCCGGCAGGGTGGCCTCGACGAGGGGGGTGGCGGCGTCGGCCGGGTCGATGTGTCCGGTGAACGGGGCCGTCGCCGGTCTCGATCGGGTGAACCAGGCCCGCAGCCGGCCGATCACGCCTGGTCCTCCCGCCCACTGGTGGCGACGGTCTCGAGGTGGTCCCGGATCCGTTTCCGGGCCCGGTGGAGGCGGCTCATGACCGTGCCGATGGGGATGTCGAGCGTGGTGGCCGCCTCGGCGTAGGAGAGGCCGTCGAGGTCGACCAGTTCGACGACGGAACGGAAGTTGTCCGGTAGCTGGCGGAAGCTCTCCTCCACCTCGGCGTCGAAGGTGTCCTTCATGACCAGGGACTCGGGGTCGTCGTGGTTGGCGAACTCGGCAGAACGTTCGAAGGCAGTGTCGGGATCGTCGAGCAGGTCGGGACGCTTCTTCCGGACCCGGTTGATGTTGGCGTTGCGCATGATGGTCAGCAGCCAGGCGCGCGGGTAGCGGCCGTCGAACCGGTCGATGGCCCGGTACGCCCGTAGGAGGGTGTCCTGGACCAGATCCTGGGCGTCGGCCTCGGACCGGGTCAGGGACCACGCCGTCCGGTAGAGGAGATCGAGTTCCGGACGCACGTACTGCTCGAACGAGAGGTCGGCGTCGGTCGGGCTCGTCATCAGGGCCACCACACGCGACGCAACCGACTGGTCCGGGAAGACATTCCGTCATCCTGACACGAACCGACCGAAAGTGGGCCGAAACGGCGGCGTCCCCGGCTGGTAGGGTCCGCCCTGATGACTGACGCCGAGCCGGGCACCCCGGTCACCCTCTACGAAGCGGTGGGGGGCCGACCCTACTTCACGGCCGTGGTCGACGAGTTCTACCGTCGTGTGGCCAGCGATCCCGTCCTGGAGCCGATGTACCCCGACGACCTGGTCGAGTCCCGCCGGATGCTGACCCTGTTCCTGATCCAGTACTGGGGCGGTCCCACCGACTACAGCGACGAGCGGGGCCATCCGCGCCTCCGGATGCGGCACGGTCCGTTCGTCATCGGCGAGGCCGAACGGTCGGCCTGGCTGGAGCACATGCGGGCCGCTGTCGGGGTGGTGCCCTTGCCGGCGGGGCTGGGTGACGACGCGGTCGCGGAGATCGGCCTGATGCTGGACCGCTACTTCGAGCACGCCAGCCAGGCCATGATCAACCACCCGTCGTAGCCGTCAGTGGGTGGGGTCGGCGGGCGGGGGAGACGGGTCCACATCGGTGGCCGACCACGGTCGGATCACGTCCCGAGTTCGGGCGATCGGGATGGCCGAATCCTCCATCGATGAGACAGATGTCATTTGGCCTCGGGGCCGACATCCCGCTTCTGAGGCGGGCTGAATCCCCTCCCAGAAGGTTGAAATCCTTGACATTGTGATTCACTGAGGCTCCACTTTGTCCGGCCCACCGATGTGGTGCGCCGGCTGATCATGAAGCTGATCACGTGCTGATCATGAGGAGTTCGCAGATGAACAAGACGGAACTGATCGACCAGATCGCCGACCGGACCGGAGTGTCGAAGAAGGACGTCGGCTCGGTCATCGACGGTCTGTTCGTTGAGGTATCGAAGGTGGTCGCCAAGGGCGACGAGAAGATCACCATTCCCGGGTTCGTGTCGTTCGAACAGGTCGATCGGAAGGCCCGCAAGGGCTTCAACCCGCAGACCGGTGAGCCGATCACCATCCCGGCGGCTACCGCGGTGAAGGTCACGGCCGGCAACAAGCTGAAGGCCTACGCCAAGGGCGACGAGGCTCCTCCCGCCTGACGCCGGGTTCCCGGCGTTTCGGTCGGGGACGGACGGAGGTCGAGATCACACAACGGCGGTGGACGGGTCGATCGGGCCTGCCGTCCACCGCCGTTTTCCCGGGTCCGGGCCGGATCCGGCCTCCATCCGGCCCGGACCGCTCGGGCCCGACCGGCTAGGGTGACGCGGGCGATGCGTCCCGTCCGGCTGCTGCACACCTCCGACGTCCACCTGGGTGGCGGTTTCCTGGCCCCGGAGTCGGGCCGGCACCACCGGTGGTGCCTATGCCCCCTCCACGCCCTGGAGCGGGCGGCCTACGACGTCGGCCCGGACGTGGTACTGGTGGCCGGCGACCTGTTCGACCACCAGCGGGTGAGCGCCGACTTCGTCGACGAGGTGATGGGCCGACTGGCCGCTCTGCCCGGCCGTTGCGTGGTGACGAGCGGCAACCATGATCTGCACGACGGGCGCTCCCTTTACCGGGACTGGCTCGACCACCCGGACCTGGTGGTGCTCGATCGTCCCGACGGGGTCACCGTGGAGCTGATGGACGGGGCGATGATGCTCTGGGGCAAGGCCATGGACGATCACCACCGCGGCTTCCGGCCCCTCGACGGGGTGCCCGCCCGGCCCCGGGCCGACGCCTGGTGGGTGGTGATGGGGCACGGCCACTACGAGCCGACCGTCCCCGAGGGCGGATTCGACCGTTCGTCGCCGCTCACGCCTGACGAGATCGTCGGAACCGGTGCCGACTACGTGGCCCTCGGCCACTGGCACCGCCGGACCGAGGTCAGCGCCGCCGAAGTGGTGGCCTGGTACTCCGGCGCCCCCCACGGCCCGGGTGCGTCGGGATCCTTCAACCGGATCGACCTCCGGCCCGGGGTGGGCGTGACCGTGGAACCGGTGGCCGTGGTCCTGCCGGCCGCCGGCTGCCTCGACGGCCCGGACCCGGCCTGATCCGGGTCGCCGGGGCACACCTGTCCGGGGGCGGAAGGCCGTAACCGGCTCGGGCGGCGGCCGGCCCTCCCACCCCTCGCGGCCAGCCAATTTGTGACCGCCATGTCATCTTGCGTACGGTGACGTCAGGGTCACTTTTACCGGGGCGGTGGCAGGGGACGAGGTCGGGGGACGAGGTCGGGGGACGAGCGGAACGATCCGGGTTGATGGTGCGCGCCCCTGCGGGCGCCCCGTCGAGCGTCCGCAGGGGGAGGAACATGCATGATCGTGATGTCCGAGATGGCGGCCCAGGTGTGGCGGGTGCTGGTCGAGGTGGGCGACGAGGTCGCCGCCGGCGACCGGCTCCTCATCCTCGAGTCGATGAAGATGGAGATCGACGTGGTCGCCCCGGTGGCCGGACGGGTCGGTCGGATCGACGTTGAACCCGAGCAGGCCGTCGACGAGGGCGACGTCCTGGTGGAGCTGGTCTGATGGGGGGCTGGTCGGTCCAACTGGACGAACTCCGTCGGCGGATCGACCTCGTGGCCGAACGGGGTGGACCCGAGGGCATCGCCCGGCAACGCCGCAACGGCAAGCTGGTGGTGACCGAACGGATCGAGCGGCTGGTCGATCCGGGCTCGTTCGAGGCGCTGGGGCAGCTCCGGGGCCAGGGCGTCTACGACGAGCGGGGCGGGCTCGAGGGGTTCACCCCGCTGGCCCAGATCGACGGTTTCGGTCGGATCGACGGGCGCAAGGTCGTGGTCATGGCCGGTGACTTCACGGTGCGGGGTGGTTCGGCGAGCGGGGCCGGCGGAGGCCTGGGGCAGGAGCCTCTGCCCCAGGAACGGGCCATCCAATGGAGGATCCCGTACGTCCGGCTGCTGGACTCGGCCGGGGGGAGCGTGCGGAGTTTCGAGGAGCTCGGTCGCACCTACCTGCCCGACGGCAACGTCTGGACCCAGTACGATGTCGACCTCCTGAGCGTCGTGCCCGTCGTGTCGGCCGTGCTCGGTTCGGTGGCCGGGCTGCCCGCCCTGCACGCGGCCCTGGCCCACTTCAACGTCATGACCCGCGACACCGGCCAGGTCTTCCCCGGCGGTCCACCCGTGGTCCGGGAGGCGACCGGGGTGGAGATCGGTAAAGAGGAGCTCGGCGGGCACCAGATCCACACCCGGGTCAGCGGGGTGATCGACAATGTGGCCGGCTCCGAGGACGAGGCCATAGCCATGATCCGCCGGTTCCTGTCCTATCTGCCGTCGTCGGTGCACGAGGTCCCGGAACGGCACGAGCCCCGCCCGCCGGCCGCCGACGCGGTGGATCTGGACGATGTGGTACCCCGCAATCCACGGGCCACGTTCCGGTCCCACGACCTGATCACCGCCCTGGTCGACGAGGACAGCTTCTTCGAGATCGCCCCCGGCTACGGCCGGGCCCGGACCGTCGGCCTGGCCCGGATCGACGGGTACCCGGTGGGGATCATGGTCAACAACCCGATGCACCTGGGCGGGGCCACCGACGTGGCCGCCGGCGACAAGGTCACCCGGCTGATCAACCTGTGCGACACCTTCCACCTTCCCCTGATCGATCTGGCCGACGAACCGGGCCTGATGGTCGGGCTGGACTCGGAACGAGCCGGCATCGAACGGGCCGGGGCCCGTCTCATCTGCGCCGTGATCGACAGCCGGATGCCCTGGCTCACCTTCGTGGTCCGTCGCCTCTACGGGGTCGGCGGGCAGGCCCACCACCGGCCCCGCGGCATGTACCGCCGCTACGCCTGGCCGTCCGCCGCGTGGGGGTCGATGCACATCCTGGGCGGTGCCGCGGCCGCCTATCGCCGGGAGATCGAGGCCGCCGACGATCCCGAGGCCAAGCGGGCCGAGATCGAGGCCCGGCTGTTGCGGATCGCCTCCCCGTTCCGGACCGCGGAGGCCACCGGCCAGGACATCATCGCCCCATCACGGAGCCGGGCGGCGGCGGTGGAGTTCGTGGCCGACGCCCAACGCCTGCTGGCCGATCAGGTCGGCCCGCCGCCGAACCGGTATCGGCCGTGAGGGCGGGCGCGGTGGGTGGGGGACATCGCCGGAGTCCCTAGACCGGCGCCGGTCGACGACCGGGCCGGACCAACGACACGGGGGAGACAGAGGGGGAACATGAGCAACCAGGACGTTGTGCTCGAACTGGACGACGTGGCCGTCCATCTCGACACCGACGCCGGGGAGGTCCAGGCCACTCGGGCGGTGTCGTTCACCATCCGTCAGGGGGAGATGGTCGGGTTGGTGGGGGAGAGCGGTAGCGGGAAGTCGCTGACCGCCTTGGCCATCATGGGCCTCCTGCCGGAGGGCCTCAGCCGGGTCACCGGCCGGATCCGGCTGGGCGGGCGGGACCTCGTCGGCCTCAGCGCCTCGGACATGGCCAAGGTCCGGGGTCGTGACGTCAGCATGATCTTCCAGGAGGCGCTGACGGCCCTCGACCCGGTGTTCCGGGTCGGGGACCAGATCGCCGAGACGGTCCGGGCTCACCGGGACATCTCCCGCCGCGAGGCGGCCGAACGGGCCGTCGAGCTCCTCGACGCGGTCGGTATCCCAGACCCGCGGACCCGGGCCCGCGCCTACCCGCATCAGCTGTCGGGTGGTATGCGCCAGCGGGTCATGATCGCCATCGCCCTGGTGTCGGAACCGAAGCTGCTGATCGCCGACGAGCCGACCACGGCACTCGATGTGACCATCCAGGCCCAGATCCTCACCCTGCTCCGGTCGTTGAGCGAGGAACGGGGAATGGCCATCCTGCTCATAACCCACGACCTCGGGGTGGTGGCCGAGACCTGTGCCCGGGTGAACACAATGTACGCCGGGGAGATCGTCGAACAGCGGGCCACCGACCCCCTGCTGATCCGGCCCCGGCACCCCTACACCTCGGGTCTGATGGCGTCGATCCCCAGGGTGGAGGACCGGCGTCGGCACCTCTACACCATCCCGGGGCGGGTGCCGACCCTCCAGGCCATGCCGGACGGTTGCCGCTTCCGGCAACGGTGCGACCACGCCGCGGACGGCTGTGGGCAGGAGCAGCGCCTCCTCCCCGACGACGGGGGAGCCGTCCGCTGCCACCGGGCCGACCAGCTGACCCTGGCCGGCAGCGTCCGGTCCGGGGTGGAGCCGGTCCGATGACGGGCCCGGCGGACCACCCCTCAGGATCGGCCGGACCGGGGCCGGTCCCGGCGGCCCTGACCGTCGAGAACCTGGTGGTCGAGTACCCGGTGCCCCGGTCCCGGACCCCGCTCCGGGCCGTCGACGGGCTGAGTCTCACCGTGGAGGCCGGATCCACCTTCGGGCTTATCGGCGAATCCGGTTCCGGCAAGTCCACCGTGGCCCGGGCCGTGATGGGCCTGGCCCCGGTGGCCGCCGGGGAGATCCGCGTCGGCGGTGAGCGGCTGCACGGGCTGAAGGGTCGCCAACGGCGGGTGGCCCGGCGACGGGTCCAGATGGTCTTCCAGGATCCGCACGACTCCCTCGATCCGCGGATGACGGCCGGCCGGTCGATCGCCGAGCCCCTGGTCGCCGTCGACCGTTCGGCTCGGGCCGGGCTGGAACCCCGGATCCACCGCCTGCTCGAACGGGTCGGTCTCGATCCCGAACTGGCCGGCCGCAAACCCTACGGCCTGTCCGGTGGCCAGAAGCAGCGGGTCAACATCGCCCGGGCCCTGGCCCCGGAACCGGAGCTGCTCATCTGCGACGAGGCCGTCTCGGCCCTGGACGTATCGGTCCAGGCCGGGGTGCTGAACCTCCTTCTCGACCTGCAGAACGACCTCGGTCTCGCCTACCTGTTCATCTCCCACGACATCGGGGTGGTGGCCCACCTGGCCGACGTCATCGGGGTCATGTACCTGGGGCGCCTGGTCGAGGTGGGCCCCACGGTCGAGATCCTGACCCGGCCCAGACACCCCTATACCGAGGCCCTGCTCGCGGCGGAGCCAGAGCCGGTGCCCCGCGCCTACCGGCGGACCGGACGTGAGCCCCTCGGGGGCGACATGCCCAGCCTGCTCAACCCGCCGAGCGGTTGCCGGTTCCGGACCCGGTGCCCCTACGCCGAGGCCCGTTGCGCCGAGGAGACCCCGCCGCTGGTCGAGTTCGGGCCGGGCCGGGTGGCATGTCACCTGGCCGATTCGCTCCACCTGTCGGGCCGCGGCCCCGCCACCACCGGTGGGGACGAACCCCTGCTCACCCCCGCAATCAGTCACAAGCTGGAGGATCAACCATGACGACGAAGCGATCGGCCCGATCGGGACGGTGCTGGTGGCGAGGGCACCGGCGGAACCCCGCCGGCCTCCTGGGGGCGGTGCTGACCCTGGCCCTGGTCGCCGCCGCCTGCGGGTCTGGAGGGTCGGGCGACGACACCGCCGGCGGCGACGGCGCGGCCGCCGAGGGGCCGGGCACCTCGATCTCGGCCCCCGAGGCCGAGGGCGACCCGGTGACCGGCGGGACCGCCACCGTGATCCACCAGGCCAACCCCTCGTCGCTCGACCCGGTCACCGGTGGTTCCGGCGGTGACCATGTGTCGCTGTATCCGATGTACGACCGGCTCATCAACTTCGAGCCCGCCACCCTGGAGGCCCTGCCCGGTCTGGCCACGGCCTGGGACTACCCGGATCCGCAGACCCTGGTGCTCACCCTCCAGGAGGGCGTGACCTTCCACGACGGCACCCCCTTCGACGCCGCCGCCGTGGTGACCAACCTGGAGCGGGCGCTGAGCGACGACGGCTCCACGGTCAAGGCCGACGTGTCCATGATCGAATCGGTGGAGGCCACCGGCGACCTCGAGGTCACCATCCACATGAACCGCGACGACGCCTCCCTCCTGCTCATCCTGGCCGACCGGCCCGGGATGATGGTGTCCCCGGCCGCCATCGAGACCCACGGCGACGACCTGAGCCGGAACCCGGTGGGGACCGGGCCCTTCAAGTTCGTCGAATGGCTCCCCAACGACCGCCTGGTGATGGAGAAGAACCCCGACTACTGGCAGGACGGCCTGCCGTACCTGGACGGGCTGACCTTCCGTTACATCAACGACCAGCAGACCGCGGTCAACGCCCTGCTGGCCGGGGAGGCCGACCTCGAGCTGCGGGTGTCCCCAACTGACGTGGAGAACCTGGAGGCGAACCCGTCGCTGGTGGTGGTGCAGAACCCGTCCCTGTTCACCGACCTGTGCTACTTCAACTTCAGCCGGCCCCCGTTTGACAATCCCGACGCCCGGGCGGCCGCGGCGTACGCCATCAACCGGGACGCCCTCAACCAGCTCTACGTGTTCGGCACCGCGGTGCCGGCCAACGAGATCTACCCGCCCGGTTACTGGGCCCACTCCGATGCCCGCGAGGGCTATTTCACCTTCGACCAGGACAAGGCCCGGCAGCTGCTGGCCGACGCCGGCTTCGGGGACGGGGTGACCATCACCGCGGTGGCCTACGATGCCGCCGGCCAGGCCCGCAAGAACGAGATCATCCAGGCCCAGCTGGGTGAGGTTGGCATCGACATGACCTTCGAGCTCATGGAGGTCGGGGCGGCCACCTCCACCTTCTTCGAGGATCTCACCTACGACCTGTACTGCGCGGCCTGGACGGGGCGCCCCGACCCGAGCCAGACCGCCCTCAGCGTGTTCGGGGCCGACGCCTTCTACAACGCCGGCCACTACGGAGCCCCGGGCATGGCCGAGGCCCTCGACGCGGCCGGAGCCAGCACCGACCAGGACGAGCGGGCGGCTGCCTTCGAGGACGTCCTCCGGATCAGCCAGGAAGACGCCCTCGTCCTCCCCCTGATCCACCAGGCCGACATCATCGCCTACTACCCCCGCATCGGGGGAGTGACCCCGAACCTGTACGGCAAACCCGACCTGTCCTTCATCTGGAACCAGGAGGGGTAAGGTGCTGATCCGCACCGTACTGTCCCGCATCGGGGCGTTGCTGGTCACCCTGCTGCTGGCCACGTTCATGGTGTTCCTGCTGGTCAAACTGGTTCCCGGCGATCCGGCGGTGACCATGGCCGGTGAGCAGGCCACCCCCGAGCAGCTGGCCCTCATCCGCGACCAGCTCGGTCTCAACGACCCGATCCTCATCCAGTACTGGCACTGGCTCTCGGGGGTCCTCCGGGGCGACCTCGGCTCGTCGATCCACTCCCGGGAAGGGGTCGGCGAAGCCATCGCCCGGACCTTCCCGCCGACCCTGCAGATCGTGGTCGGCGGGATGCTGGTGGCCACCGTGGTCGGCATCCCGGCCGGGGTCATCTCGGCCAAGCGGGCCAACACCCCGGTCGACGGGGCGGTCTCGTCGGCGTCGACGGCGGGGGTGGCCATGCCCAGCTTCTGGCTCGGACTCGTCCTCGTCTCGGTGTTCGCCCTCCGCTACCCGGTCTTTCCCGCCACCGGGTTCCGGGGGATGAGCTCCGGGGTGATCGAGTCGTGGCGGTACACGGTCCTGCCCGCGGTGGCCATCGGCCTGGTGGGCGCGGCTGAGGTCACCCGCCAGCTCCGGGCGGCCATGATCGAGGAGCTCGCTTCGGACCATGTCCGCACCCTGCGGGCCAAGGGCATTTCGGAACGGTCCCTGATCTGGCGTCACGCCCTCCGGAACTGCGCCGTACCCCTGCTCACCATCCTCGGGCTCCAGGTCAACCGGTTCCTCGGGGCCACGGTCGTCATCGAGGCCGTGTTCGGGATCTCGGGACTGGGCACCCTGGTGGTGAACGCCACCCGCCAGCACGACGTACCCCTGGTCCAGGGGGTCGTCTTGGTCATGGTGGTCATCGTCGTGGCCACCAGCTTCCTGATCGACCTGTCGTACCGGATGGTCGATCCGAGGATCAGCCGATGAGCCGGGTCGCAGGTGACGAGCAGCTGGTCCGGGAATGGCTGTGGGGGAACGGCCGGGCCCGGCTGGCCACCTCGTACCTGATCATCGTCGTCGTCCTGGCCGTGGCCGCACCGTTGGTGACCACCCACCCGCCCAACGAGCAGAGCGTTACCGCGGTCCTGGAGGGCCCGTCGGCCCAGCACTGGTTGGGGACCGACGACGTCGGGCGAGACGTGTGGAGCCGGCTGGTCTACGGGGGGCGGGTCTCCCTGCTGGCCAGTGTCATCGCCGTGGTGGTGGCCGTGGTGGTGGGGGTGCCGATCGGCCTGATCGCCGGGTTCCGGGGTGGCTGGGTCGACTCGGCCCTGATGCGGGTGGCTGACACCCTGCTCGCCTTCCCCAGCATCGTGCTGGCCATCGGCGTCACCGCCGCCCTCGGGCCCGGCCTGGTCAACGCCATGGTGGCGGTCGGGGTGGTGTTCTCGCCCAGCATCGCCCGGATCATGCGGGGCCAGGTCCTGTCGGTCCGGAGTCGGTCCTATGTAGAGGCGGCCCTCACCTACGGGAGCTCCAACACCCGGGTGATCGTCCGCCACGTCGTACCGAACGCCATCCAACCGGTGGTCATCCAGGCCACCCTCATGATGGGCCTCGCCCTGCTGGCCGAGGCCAGCCTGTCGTTCCTCGGCCTTGGGGTGCAGAACCCCCAGCCGAGCTGGGGGGTGATGTTGCGCCGGGCGGCCCAGTTCATCTACCAGGCCCCCAACGCCGTGTACCTGCCCGGGATCGCCATCGCCCTGACCGTCCTGGCCTTCAACACCCTCGGCGACTCCCTGCGGGACTCGCTCGACCCGGTCGAGGCGGCGCGACGCCGCCTGCGCCGGTCGAACCGCCGTCACCGCCGTTCCGGCCGGCGGGCCGGGGCCACCGGCGGAGCCCGGACATGAGCACGACGGTCCGGCCCCAGGGCTCCGGGCCGGTCCAGCCACCGACCGAAGGAGGGCCCGATGCGGGGCTTGCGGGTTCTTGATTGCAGCGACACCCTGGCCGGCGCCTACTGCGGCCGCCTCTTCGCGACCACCGGCGCCGAGGTGGTGCTCTACGAGCCCGACCGGGGCTACGGCCTCCGCCACCACCCCGACCGGTACCTCCACCCCTACCTGGGGGCGGGTAAGCGGTCGGTGGCCGGACGGACCGACGGCCCCCTCCCCCCGGACGCGGTGGCCTGGGCGGACGTGGTCGTCTCCTCGTCGGACGGCCCACCGGGACCCGTCCTGGGGCGGGAGGCCGCGATCCGGCGCGACCACCCGGACACCGTTCATGTGGTCACCAGCGGGTTCGGTCTCACCGGACCGTACGCCGGGTGGCGCTCCGACCCCCTCACCGACTGGGCCGCCGGCGGCTACCTCCACCTCACCGGTGAACCCGACCGGCCCCCGCTCCAGGGAGGAGGCCCGTGGGGTGCCTACCTGACTGGGGCCACCGCCGCCGTCGGTGGAGCGGCCGCCGCCGTCCGGGCCGCCCACACCGGGGTCGGTCAGCTGGTCGACGTGGGCGCCATGGAGGCGGTCGCCTCGGCCCACCAGTGGACCCTGACCATGTACACCCACACCGGCGGGGTGAAGCGACGCTGGGGGACCCGGTTCGGGGAGGCCTACCACCCGATGTCGCTCTACCGGTGCGGCGACGGGGGTTCGATCTGCGTTGGAGCGGCCAGTCTGGAGCAGTGGGAGAATTTCTGCATCACCGTCGACGCCGTCGAGTTGCTGGCCGACGACGCCCTGTTCGCCCCCGGGGTCCGGTTCGAACGGGCGGACGAGATCGACGCCGCCGCCCAACCCTGGTTCGACGGCCGCGGGGCCCGCGACGCGGTCGAAGCACTCCAGGCGGCCCGGGTGCCGGCCAGCGAGGTGCTCGACTACACCGAGGTGCTCCGGCTCGATCAGCTGGCCAAGCGGAATTTCTTCACCCCGGCTCCGGCGGAGGGGCCCGGCGCCGTCATGCCGCACCGGGCCTTCACCCTGGCCGACGAGCCGGGTGCGTCCGGGGTGGCGACCCCCACCGAGCTGGGCCCGGCCCCCGACCTCGACGCCGACCGGGCCTGGTGGACGGCCGAACTCGACCACCCGGCCGAGCGGGAGCGGCCCTCGATCGACCTGGACCGTGTCCGGGTGGTGGAGTTCTCCGTGGCCTGGGCGGGCCCGCTGACCGGACGGTTCCTGGGGGATCTCGGACTCGACGTGATCAAGGTGGAGCATCCGACCTCGCGGGGACTCGGGATGTCCGGCGTGAGCCCCGACGCGGCCGGGGAGCCGTGGTCGTGGGGGGAGCTCGCACCGCCAGCGGTTCGGGCCGAGGTGTTTCCCGACGCCGATCCCGGCCGGCGCCCGTGGAACCGGATGGGGGTCTGGAACAAGATGAACCGGTCGAAGCGGAGCCTCTGCCTCGACCTGAAGGCCCCGGGGGGCGGCGCCGTGTTCGAGCGGCTGGTCCGCACCACCGACGTGGTGGTGCACAACTACTCCCCTCGGGGGGCCGTGTCGCTCGGGATCGACGCCGGCACCCTGGCCGCCACCACCCCGGGACTGGTGACGGTGGCCATGACCGGCTATGGCGAGGACGGACCCCTGGCCGGTCACAGCTCCTACGGGCCGATCCTCGAGGCGTCCGGCGGCCTCGACCAGGCCACCGGCTACCAGGACCGGTATCCGATGCGGGTCGGGGTGGCCATGCCCGATCCCGTCGGCGGCATCCACGGGGCCTTCGCCGTGTTGGCCGGGCTGTGGGAGCGGGAGCTGGCCGACTCCGGGGTCCACGTAGACCTGTCCCAGCTCGAAACGGTCCTGAACTTCGCCGGCGAGGCGTTGCTGGAGGCGTCGGCCACCGGCGGGACCCCGTCTCCGATCGGGAACCGATCCCGCTGGTTCGCCCCTCACGGGGTCTACCGGTGCGCCGGCGACGACCGCTGGCTGGCCGTGTCGGTGACCACTGACGAGGAGTGGACGGCCCTGCTCGGCGTCGTGGCCGACCACCCCGACGGCGGGCCGCCAACCGGCCTCGCCACCGCCGACCGGGCCGCCCGGCGGGCCCGCCACGACGAGATCGACCGCCTGATCGAACGCTGGACCGTCACCCGGTCCCCGCTGGCCGCGGCCGAACAGCTCCAGTCGGTGGGGGTCCGGGCCTGCCCCGCCTTCCGGAGCAACGACCTGGTGGAGAGCCCGCACCTGGCCGCCCGGCGGTTCATGGTCACCCAGAGCCGGCCCGACATCGGCAGCCAACGGTTCCCGGGTTCCCCCCTCCACCTCGGGGCCACCCCGGTGGTGCTCACCCCGGCGCCCCGTCTCGGCGAGCACAACCCGGCCATCCTGGCCGAACTCGGCTACGACCACACCGACCGGGCCTCGCTGGCCGCCACCGGCACGATCGCCGACCGACCGCCCGGAACCGGCGACGAGGGGAACGGGACCGGGAACCCGGACCCGGCGGTCCCGGTCGAGGGCGGCGACGAACCGGGGCCGTGGGCGGAACAGCTTGCTGAGCTCGAGACCCGGATCGCCCACGCCGCCGCGCTCGGCGGTGCCGAGGCGGTAGCCCGCCACCACGACAAGGGCCGGCTGACGGTGCGGGAACGGATCGACCGGCTGGCCGACCCGGCGTCGTTCCGGGAGATCGGCCGCCTGGCCGGCACCGGTCGCTACGACGAGCTCGGCCGGTTGGTGGACGTCATGCCGTCCAACGTGGTGCTCGGGGAGGTCAGGATCGACGGGCGACCCGCCGTGGTCACCGGGTACGACTTCACGGTGCGGGGCGGTGCCGCGGACGGGGCGGTAGGGGCCAAGCGGCCCTACGCCGACCGGATGGCCAACGAGCTGCGGGTCCCGATCGTCCGGCTCCTGGAGGGCGCGGGCGGGAGCGTCCGGTCGATCGAGTCGAGGGGCTACTCCTACATCTCGGAGATCGACGGGTGGGACTACGCCGTCCGCAACCTCTCGACCGTGCCGGTGGTGGCCGCCGCCCTCGGTCCGGTGGCCGGCCTCCCGGCCGCCGAGGTGCCGGCCTCCCACTTCTCGGTCATGGTGAAGGGGCAGGCCCAGGTGTTCACCGCGGGACCGCCCCTGGTGGCGGCCGCCGGTGGGGGCGAGCTCACCAAGGAGGAGCTCGGGGGCTGGGCCGTGGCCACCCGGGCCGGCACCGTCGACAACGCCGTCGACACCGAGGACGAGGCGTTGGCCGAGATCCGGCGCTTCCTGTCGTACCTCCCGTCCCACGTGCACGAGTTGCCACCGGTGGTCGCCGGCAACGACGACCCCGACCGGTCCGACCCGTGGCTGCGGAACGCCGTACCCACGACCCGCCGGCCGATCGACACCCGGCGGATCATGCGCAGCCTGGTCGACCGGGGCACCCTGTTCGAGGTGAGCGCCCGGTATGGCCGGGCGGTGGTGGCCGGCCTCGCCCGACTCGACGGCCACCCGGTGGCCGTGCTCGGCACCGACGCCGCCTTCGATGGGGGTGGTTTCCTCGCCGAGGCGGCCGACAAGCTCACCCGGTTCGTCGACCTGGCCGACACCTTCCACCTCCCCGTCGTCTACCTGGTGGACAACCCCGGGGTGTCGATCGGTCTGACCGCTGAGAAGGCCGGTAGTCTCCGGGCCGGGTGCCGCGCCCTCTCGGCCGTCCACGAGACCCGGGTCCCCTGGGCGTCGGTCCTGGTCCGCCGATGTTTCGGGGTGGGCGGCGCCACCCACCGCAACGAGAACCGGCACTCGTTCCGGGTCGCCTGGCCGTCGGGGAGTTGGGGATCGCTGCCGCTCGAAGGCGGGGTCGACGCCGCCTACCGGCGTGTCATCGAGGAGGCGGACGACCCCGATCGGGCCCGGGCCGAGCTGCACGCCCGACTCGAGGCCGTGCGGTCACCGTTCCGGACCGCCGAGCAGTTCCTGGTCGAGGACATCATTGATCCGGCCGACACCAGACCCCAGCTGTGCCGGTGGGTGCACACCGCCTACCACCGGCTCGGGGCCGGGCCGGTGGGGCCGTCCGGCCGGACCTTCCGGCCCTGACCGGCGCGGTGCCGTTGGCTCTTGGGCTGCTTTGTTGGCTCTTCGGCTGTTTTGTTGGCTCTTCGGCCGAGGCCTCATCGCGGTCTCGTCAGCCCTGGCGAGACGGTCTGTTGGCTCTTCGGCCGAGGCCTCATCGCGGTCTCGTCAGCCCTGGCGAGACGGTCTGTTGGCTCTTCGGCCGAGGCCTCATCGCGGGGTGGGTGGTGATCCGAGGGCCTGACGCCACACCGTGGGCAGGTACGCCTCGCCTGCGTTGACGTCGGCGGGTACGCCCAGCAGGTGCCATTCGAACATCGACCGGTCGAACATCGAGACCAGGACCTCGGCGGTGGCCGCGGCGTCCAGGCGGAGGTCGGCCCGACCGGTGTCCTGGAGGGCGAGGATCATGGCTCGGAGCCGGTCGGTCAGGACGCTGCGGAGCCGGAGGCGCACGGCGGCGCAGTCCGGGTCGATGGTGGCGAACTGTTCGACCACGGCGATCAGCTTCAGGTTGTCTCGGTAGAAGGCGATGGCAAGCCGCAGCTCGTGCATCAGGCCGGCGGCCGACGGTGGGTCACAGGGCGGACCGACCGTGGCCAGATAGTCGTCGCCGAGGTCAAGGGTGAGCGCACCGAAGATGTCGAACCGGGACCGGAAGTAGTTGTAGAACGTGCCGTGGGCCACCCCGGCCCGGGCCGTCACGTCGGCCACCCGGGCGTCAAGATAGCCGGCCTGTTCGAACACGGCCCGGCCGGCGGTCAGCAGTTGGCTGCGGGTCGCCTCCACACCGGCGGGAGCCGGGGCGGGGCCGGGGGAGGGAACGGCGCCGGCCCAGGGGTCCCCGGGGGCCGGTTCGGGTCGGACCACAGCCAGGTCGTCGAGAGTCCACGGGAGGCCGAGCACGTTGCCCCACACCATGTCGACGGCGTCCAGGATCGGGGCCGGCATGGTGTCGAGGCCGCGCAGGACGAAGGTCACGTAGGACAGGTTGTCGAGCGCCGCGGTCAGGGCCGGGGTGGCGTGGACGAGATCCACCTCGGCCGCGACCCGACCCGCCTCCTGATGGTGGCTGAGGCTGTCGAGCAGGGGTTTGACGAACTCGGGATGCCAGTCCCTCCGGGCGCTCCGGATGGTGTCGTCCACCGCGAGCTGCTGTTCGACGAGGCGGATGACGTCGGCGTAGTCGTGGTAGGCGACCACGTACCGTCGGTTGGCGTGAGCCAGCCGGACGAACAGCGGCCCCGCCGATTCGTCCGGGCCGCGGGCAGCCAGAGCCGCCATCGACTGGTCCCGGGTGCGGGCCATCACCTCGGCCAGGACCTCGGACTTCGAGGAGAAGTGGCGGTAGAAGGCCGCCTTCGACAGGCCGGCCTCGGTGGCGATGTCCGAGATCCGGGCCTCGTACAGGCCCTTGCGGCGGAACACGGTGGTGGCCGCCTCGACCACGGTCCGCCGGGTCTCCCGGCCCTTGGTCGTGCGTCTGGTCGTGCGTCGGACGGGGCCCACCCTGGTCAGGGTAACCATCGCGGGCCCGGCGTCCGGGGCGCCGCCGGGGTGGGCGAGCGGTTGCTACCCTCGTCCCGGTTCCCGGTCAGGTCGATCCATCGAGGTTGTCGTCAAGATGTTCCGCTTTCCCGTACCACCCCTCGTGCTTCGCGCCCCCGACGGGGCCGCCGGTGGGGCCAGGCTGGCCGATCTGCCGGCTCCCGCGGAACTGCTGCCCCACCGGCCGCCGTTCCTGTTCGTCACCGGGCTGGTTGAACTCCACCCGGGGGAGCGGGCGGGTGGTTGGTGGGACCTCACCGGTGAGGAGGACTTCTTCGCCGGTCACTTCCCCGGACGGCCCACCCTGCCCGGGGTCCTCATGCTCGAGGCCCTGGCCCAGGTGGGGGCGTGCTCGGTGCTGGCCGACCCGCGGTTCGCCGACCGCCTCCCCCTGTTCGGCGGGGTGGACAAGGTGAAGTTCCGCCGTCAGGTCGTCCCCGGCGACCGGCTCGACCTGGCGGTGACCATGACCCGCCTCGGTTCCCGGGCTGGGAAGGGCACGGGTCGGGCCACCGTCGACGGTGAGGTCGCGGCCCAGGCCGAGCTGCTGTTCGTCCTCGCCGAACGCTGAGGCCCCGCCCGGCGGCCCGGACGGGGAACACCCGCCCGGCCCGCCGGGCCGCGATCAGGGGGCGGGAGCGATGACGACGGACCCGTTGTGGCCGCCGAAGCCGAAGCTGTTGGACAGCGACGGTCCCGGCTCCCAGGGCCGGGCCTTACCCGTGACGAAGTCGAGGGCGGGCATGGCCGGATCGGGCTGCTCCAGGCCCATGGTGGGCGGGATCAGGCCGTGCTGCATCGACAGGACCACGGCGGCCGCCTCCAGGGCGCCGGCGGCGCCCAGGGCGTGGCCGGTGACCCCCTTGGTGGAGGTGACGGCGGGCCCGTGCCCGGTGCCGAACACCTTGGCCATGGCCTCGGCCTCCGCCATGTCGTTGAGCGGCGTCGACGTGCCGTGGGCGTTGATGTGAACGATGTCGGCCGGTTCCAGCCCGGCGTCGGCGATGGCCAGTTCCATGCACCGGACGGCACCGCTGCCCCCCGGCGCCGGGGCGGTGATGTGGTGGGCGTCCGCGGTGCTCGCCGCCCCCAGGATCAGGGCCAGGGGGGTGGCACCCCGGGCCACCGCCCGGTCGAGGGACTCGAGCACGAGGACGGCGGCGCCCTCGGCGATCACGAAACCGTCGCGGCGCTCGTCGAACGGCATCGACCGCCCGCTCGAGGTCAGGGCCGTCATATTGCCGAAGCCGGCCAAGGCGGTGGGGGTGAACGGCGCCTCGCTGCCCCCGGCGAGGACTACGTCGCACCGCCCGCTGGTGATCAGCCGCAGGGCGTTGCCGAGCGAATGGGTGCCGGCGGCGCACGCCGTCACCGTCGCCTCGCACGGGCCCTGGAACCCGTGGCGCATGGAGACGGTGGCCGCGGCCGCGTTGGGCATCATCATCGGGACCAGGAACGGCGACACCCGTCGTTCGCCCTTCTCGGCGCGGACGATGATCTGATCCTCGAGGGTGCCGATACCCCCGATCCCGGTGCCGATGATGACGCCGATCCGAGCTGGATCGGCGTCGATCTCACCGGCCTGTTCAACGGCGAGGCCGGCGGCGGCAACCGCCATCTGGGCGAACCGATCGGTGCGCCTGGCCTCCTTGGAGTTCGGGATCCAGGGACTCGGATCCCAATCGTCGACACCCCGTTGCCGGCCGTCGGCCGGCGGGGTCAGCAGCCCCTGCCAGAAGGCCTCGGCGCCGATCCCGCACGGGGCGACGACGCCGATACCGGTGACGGCGGCGACGGGTTGAGCCATCAGCGCTTACTCATCACCAGGTCGTAGGCGGCACCGACGGTGTCGATGTTCTCGAGTTCCTCCTCCTCGACCGACACGCCGAACTCTTCCTCCAGCGCCATCACGAGCTCAACCAGATCGAGGCTGTCGGCGTCGAGATCCTCGGCGAAGCGGGCCTCGCGGGTGATCTGGGCGGGGTCGACGTCGGAGAGAACCTCCACCGCGCACTTCTTGAACTGCTCGAAACTGTCATCACTCATGCTCGGTCCTCCTGAGACCAGTAACGCCCGGCCGCCGCCCGTACGGCAAACCGGAAGGATCGGGTGTCCGGTGTCGCAGACCGAGCACCGGCCGGCACAACCTAGCGAGATCGCGGCCGCGCCTCACGGTCGCATTCCCAGTCCGCCGTCGACACCGAGGGTCACCCCGGTGACGTAGCCGGCGTCGTCGGAACACAAATAGGCCACCGCACTAGCTACTTCGACCGCGGTGCCCACCCGGCCCACCGGCACCTGTTGCACCATGGCGGCCACCCCGTCCTCGCCGATCTCGGCCAGCATGTCGGTGTCGATCGGCCCGGGGGCCACCACGTTCACGGTCACCCCGCGGCTGGCGTACTCGCGGGCCAGGGAACGGGCCAGGCCGCCCAGTCCGGACTTGGCCGCCGAGTAGTTGGCCTGGCCGACCTGGCCGAGGCCGGCCACCACCGACGAGATGAACACGATCCGCCCCCAGCGGGCCTTCATCATCGGCCGCAGGGCGGCCTTGGCGGTTCGGAACGCCCCGTTCAGGTTGACGTCGACCACGGTGGTGAAGTCGTCTTCCGACATCCGCAGCACCAGGGTGTCGCGGGTAATGCCGGCGTTGGCGATGACGATCCCGGGCGCCCCCAGCTTTCCGGTCACGGTGGCGAAGGCGTCGTCCACCGACGCCTGGTCGGCGATGTCGATCGGTACCCAGAGCAGGTCGTCGTCCAAATCGTCGGGCTCGGACCGGGAACCCACGGCGACCTGGTGGCCCTCGGTGGCCAGCCGACGGGCCACGGCCAAGCCGATACCCCGGCTGCCGCCGGTCACGAACGCGACCCGGGGGGCGTTCTGGCCCGGTCGCCCGGCCGGTGCGGTCGTCATGACAGGCCGATAGTGGCGGTGCGGAGCCAGGCCAGAGGCTGGGAGGCGTTGACCCGCTCCCCGGCCATGGCCAGCAGACCCGCCAGGGCGCCGGCGAACACGGAGCGGACCTCCGTACCGTTGACCGTGCCGACCACCTGACCGCGTTCGATGTCACTGCCGGTGGCCAGGTCGGCGCTGGGCTGGAACACCCCGGTCAGGGGGCTGACCACGAGGCGTTCGGCGGCGTAGAGCGTTTCGCCCTCCACCTCGGCCCGCCGCTCGACCACCCCACCGAGGGTGCCGACCAGTTCGTCCACCTTGGCCGGGGAGTTCACCCCGATGGCCTTGGTGTCCTTGGCCGTCCGTTTGGCCAGGCCGGTCAGGACCGAACCGGGACCGATCTCGACGAACACCGTCGCCCCAGCGTCCACCATGTTCCCGAGGGTCTCCCGCCACCGCACCGGGGCGGTCAGCTGGGCGATCAGGAGCTCGGCCCATTCGGAGCCGGCCACGTGGGGGCGGGCGTCGACGTTGGCGAACACGGGCCGGACCGCGTCGCGCAGATCGGTACCGGCGATCGCCTTGCCCAGGTGCTCACGGGCGGGGGCCATGAACGGGGTGTGGAAGGCTCCACCCACCTGGATCGGCATGACCCGTTTGGCTCCGAGATCGGAGGCCGCCGCGGCCACCAGCTCGATGGCGGCGGGGTCGCCGGCCACCACCGTCTGGCCCGGGGCGTTGCTGTTGGCCAGCCAGACCTGGGCGCCGGTGGCCCGGCAGGCTTCGGCCACCACCTCGTCGTCCAAGCCGAGGACCACGGCCATGGTGCCGGCCCGGTCGTCGGCGGCCGCTTGCATGGCGTTGCCCCGTTCGGTGACCAGCCGGACGCCGTCGGTGAAGGACAGGACCCCGGCCCCGGTCAGGGCCGAGTACTCACCGAGACTGTGACCGGCGTGGAACGCCGGGGCCAGGCCGGTCCGCTCGACGGCGTCGAGGACGATCATGCTGGCTACATAGGTGGACAGCTGTGAGTTGCGGGTCTGGCGGAGTTCCTCGGCGTCGGCCCGGAGGAGCAGGTGTTCGATGTCCCGACCCGATGCCTCGGAGGCCTCACCCACCAGTTCCCAGGACGGGTGGTCCCGCCACGCCTCCCCCATACCGGGTGTCTGGGAGCCTTGACCGGGGTAGGTGAACGCAATCATCACTGGGGTCACGGACAGTCTGACCCAGCCGGGCCGACAAAGGTTTCACCGAGTTTCCCGGATCCGGTGGGTGGGTATTGGTCGAGCACCGGTCTCGGCCGACGCGCTAAGCTGCGGGACCCATCTTTGCCCGGGTGGCGGAACGGCAGACGCGGCGGACTCAAAATCCGCTGTCCGAGAGGGCGTGTGGGTTCGAATCCCACCCCGGGCACCGGACAAGATCAAAGACGAGCAGATTCATCATCACGAAGTCTGGAATTCGGTTCCCGTGCTACCAGCCGCAATTGAACGACAGCTCCGGTCGCTGGCCGAGGAATGCCGGCTGGTCCGGTCATCGTTGGGTGACCTGGACGACGAGTTGGCCGGATGGACCCGGCGGGCCCACGAAGCCCGCCTGCGGTCCCTCCTGTCGGAGACCCCGCAGGCGGCCGCCGATTACCGGATGGCCGTGCGGGCCGTCGCGGTGACCCGCACAGGTCGCGACGCGCGGGCGGAACAACTGGCCGGTATCGAGCAGCAGGTCGACGCCCTGCTCGATCTCCTGGTCGAACGAACGGGCGCCGGAACCGCACCCCACGCGACGATGGTGGCCAGCGCGAGAGGAGCGGTATGAGCCCGACCCGGGTGGTATTGGCGGAGGATGAGGCCCTGATCAGGCTCGACCTGAAGGAGATCCTCATCGAGGAAGGCTACGACGTCGTCGGCGAAGCCGGAGACGGGGCGTCCGCCCTCGAACTGATCCGCGACCTCCAACCCGACGTGGCCATCCTGGATGTGATGATGCCGGTCATGGACGGGCTCACCGCGGCCCGGGAGATCGTGGCCGAGCGCCTCACCGCAGTGGTGATCCTGACCGCATTCGCCCAGCGGGACCTGGTAGAACAGGCCCGCGAGGCCGGGGCCATGTCGTACCTGGTCAAGCCGTACCGGCGCCAGGAGCTGGCCCCCGCCATCGAGCTGGCCGTGGCCCGGTTCTCCGAGACCAGCGCCCTGGCCAGGGAGGCGGCGTCGCTGGCCGAGCAGCTGGCCACCCGGAAACTCGTCGACCGGGCCAAGGGCATCCTCCAGGACCAGCTGTCCATGACCGAGCACGACGCCTTCCGCTTCGTCCAGACCACGGCCATGAGCCGCCGGACCTCGATGAAGGTGATCGCCGAGGCGGTCATCGACGGCTCCCTCCGGCCCGAGTAGCCGGTCCCGGCGGCCGGCCCGGTCGGGGGCGGGAGCGCCGGCCGATCCCGCCGTCCGGCGAATCCCCGGTCGGGAGCGCGTGCCTGTCCGCGCCGGTGCTCTAGCCTCGGGTGCGATGCCCACACTCATGCTGGTCGACGGGAACTCGCTCACCTACCGGGCCTTCCACGCCCTACCCCAGGATCTCGCCACCGCCAGTGGGCAGGTCACCAACGCGGTGTTGGGGTTCACCTCGATGCTCATCAACCTGGTGCGCGACCACAAGCCGGACGGTCTCGCTGTGGCCTTCGACCGCCCGGAACCCACCTTCCGCCACGAGCGGTTGGACACCTACAAGGCCAACCGGTCGGCCGCCCCGGACATCCTGCGCCAGCAGATGGGCATCGTGCGCGAGGTCCTCGACGTCCTCCGCCTGCCCCAGATCGAACGGGTCGGCTTCGAAGCCGACGACATCCTGGCCACCCTGGCCACCCAGGCCGCGGCCGAGGGGACGGACGTCCTGGTCGTCACCGGGGACCGGGACAGCTTCCAGCTCGTGGCCGACCCCCACGTCAAGGTGGTCTACAACAAGCGGGGGGTGAGCGACTACGCCGTCTACGACGAGGCCGGGATTATGGAACGGACCGGCGTCCGGCCCGACCAGTACGTCCAGTACGCGGCCCTCAGGGGCGACACCTCCGACAACCTGCCTGGTGTCCCGGGGGTGGGGGAGAAGACGGCGGCCAAGCTGATCACCCGGTACGGGTCGATCGAGGAGCTGTACCGGCACGTCGACGACCAGACCCCGAAGCTGTCGGCCAACCTGGCCGCCCACGAGGACGACGTCCGAGTCAACACCGTCGTCATGGAACTCATCCGTGACGTCCCCCTCGACGTCGGCCCCGACGATCTGCTCGGCATCCGCGGCTACGACGCCGACGAGGTCCGCAAACTATTCGACTTCCTCGAGTTCCGGACCCTGTTCGAGCGGTTGACCGAGGCGTTCGCCCCCGAGGCGGGCCAGGCGGTCGACCGGCGGCCGATCGGGGTGACCCTGGAGCGCCTCACCGGGGCCGACGAGGCGGTGGCCGCCCTGGCCTCGGTGGCCCCGGTGGCCGAGCTCGGGGTGGCGGTGGCCGCCGCGGTCGACGAGATCGGCGGTCGGGGCGGGGAGCGCTTCGACGGCCTGGCCGTGGTCCGCTCCTTCGACGACGGCACCGCCGTGTGGATCCCGGCCGAACTGGCGGCCGATCCCGCCGTCGTGGCCGCCCTGGCCCACCTGGCCGGACCGGACGGACCCGGCCTGGTGGCCCACGAGGCCAAACCCCTGTTGCGGGCCCTGGCCGCGCTCGGTCTCGACGACCCGCGTCTGGTGCTCGACACCGCCCTGGCCGCCTACCTGCTCGATCCGGCCGGGACCACCTACGATCTCGCCGAACTCCTCGAGACCCGCACCGATCTGGTCCTTCCCGACGACGGCCCGCCCGAGGGTCAGCTCGACCTCGGGGACTCCGGGGTGGACGCGGCCGAGGCCACCGCCCGGCGGGCCCTGGCCACCGCGGCGGTGGCATCCCCCCTGGTCGGGGCCCTGGCTGAGGGCGGTCTGACCACCCTGAACGACACCATCGAGGTGCCCCTGGTGGCCGTCCTGGCCCGGATGGAGCACCGGGGCATCGGGGTGGACCGGTCGGTCCTGGAGAGCCTGAACGCCGAGATGACGGCCGAGGCGGAGGCCCTGGCCGCCGCCATCCAGGAGGACGCGGGGGAGGAGTTCAACGTCAACTCCACCAAGAAGCTCCGGGAGATCCTGTTCGAGCGGCTCGGCCTCACCCCCCAGAAGAAGACCAAGACCGGCTACTCCACCGACCAGGCCACCCTGGAGAAGCTGGTGGGGGAGCACCCGATCATCGAACATCTGCTCCGCTACCGCGAGGTGGAGAAGCTGCGGTCCACCTACGGGGCGTCGCTGCTCGACGCCGTCGGCCCCGACGGGCGCATCCACGCCCGGTTCAACCAGACCGTGGCCCGCACCGGACGCTTGTCGAGCGAACACCCCAACCTGCACAACATCCCGGTGCGGACCGAGCTCGGCCGCAGCTTCCGGGCCGCCTTCGTGCCCGCCCCGGGCCAGCGCCTCCTGGTGGCCGACTACAACCAGATCGAGCTCCGCTGCATCGCCCACCTGGCCCACGACCCCGGCCTGATCGAAGCCTTCACCACCGGCGCCGACGTCCACCGCATCGTGGCCGCCCGCGTGTTCGGGGTGGAACCCGGCGCGGTCGACTTCGAGCAGCGCTCCCGGGCCAAGATGGTCTCCTATGGGCTTGCCTACGGGATGGAGGCCTACGGGCTGGCCCAACGGCTGGGCTTCCGCACCGGGGAGGCCCAGGAGATCCTCGACGCCTACTTCGAGAGCTTCCCCGCGGTGCGGGACTATATGACGGCCACGGTCACCGAAGCCCGTAACCGGGGGTACACCGAGACCTTGTTCGGTCGCCGCCGGGCCATACCCGAACTGATGAGCGACAACCCGCGGATCCGCCAGGCCGGGGAACGCCAGGCCATGAACGCCGGCATCCAGGGTCTGGCCGCCGACATCTTCAAGGTGGCCCTGGTCCGCCTCGACCGCCGCCTCCTCGACGAGGGCCTCACCGGGCGACTGGTCCTCCAGGTCCACGACGAGGTCCTGGTCGAGGCCCCGGTCGACGAGGTGGACACTGCCTCCGAGCTGGTCCTGGAGGAGATGCGGGGGGCGTTCGAGCTCGCCGTGCCCCTCGAGGTGGACCTCCACACCGGCTCCACCTGGGGCGAGGCCAAGGACGGGGGCGACCCCCCGGCCGGTGGCGACGACGAACCCGCGCCGCCGGCCTGACCCGGACCGTGGCCACCGACCACCAACCGCCCACCGGCGACACCCACTGGTTCGAGCCGATCGCCGCCCATCTCGGCTCGGCCTACCTCCGCTACTCGTTCACCCGGGGTACGGCCCAGGAGGTGCGGGCCCTGACCGAACTCGGGCGCCTCCGGCCCGGGGACCGGGTCCTGGACGTGGGCTGCGGACCCGGCCGGCACGCCCTCGGCCTGGCCGAGGCCGGGTTCGAGGTGGTCGGCGTGGACGTGTCCGCCCCCTTCGTCGACCTGGCCCGGTCGGCGGCCGCGGAGCGGGGTCTGGCCGGCCGGGCCCGGTTCGAGGTCCTCGACGCCCGGCTCCTGGCGGGTGCCATCGGCGATCCGGCCCCCGACCGGATCGGTGCTATCGGCGATCCGGCCCCCGACCGGATCGGTGCTATCGGCGATCCGGCCCCCGACCGGATCGGTGCTGTCGGCGATCCGGCCCCCGACCGGATCGGTGCGGCCGGTAGGGACAGCAGGGGACTCGGACGGTTCGACCTCGTGTACTCGTTGTGCCAGGGGGCCTTCGGCCTGACCGGCGGCCCCGGGGCCGAGCCGACCCCGGACCGTGAACTGGACGAACCGATCTTGGCCGGGATGGCGGCCGGTCTCCGGCCCGGCGGTCGGCTGGTGCTCAGCGCCTTCTCGGCCTACTTCCAGCTCCGTTACCTCGAGGACGGCGACGACTTCGACGCCGATCTCGGGGTCAACCACGAGCACACCACGATCCGGGACCCCGACGGCGTCGAGCGCCCGACCGAGCTGTGGACCACCTGCTACACCCCCCGTGAGCTGCGCCTTCTCGCCCGTTCGGCCGGCCTCGTCGTGGACGGCGTCCACGGTGTCACTCCCGGCGCCTACCGGCCCGGACCGCCCCGTATCGACTGTCCCGAGTTCCTGCTGGTGGCCCGGGCCCCCGGGGACCCCGTCGATGGGACCCTGTCGTAGCCCACTCTGGCGACGTGGTGGCGCTCAATCCTCTGAGGCCCGCGCCGACCAGGCTGGTACCCTGGAACTACGTCGGGAGAGTCCCGACTCTGCCGGGTGCCCGCATTCGACTCTTGCCATCCGTATTGCCATCCGTAATGCCATCTGACGAACATCGTCCCCGGTGTCGTCGTCAGGCGCCACGGCCGTCACCGGTTCGGGCGCCCGTTTTGGTGTCGAGCACAGTTGTGGCGCAGCCTGGGAGTACCACGAAAGTTCATTCCTGATCCGTGTCCACTATTGAAGCCCAGCCCGGGACCACCCCCACGATGTCCGATACCGAATCCGAGTACACGCCCCGTCAGATCACCGCCAACGACCTCGAAGGGTCGTTGGACGACGCCTACGAAGCGTCGATGATCTCGGTTGACGACGGGCAGCTCGTCACCGGAACCGTCGTCCGAGTCGACCGGGACGAGGTCCTCCTCGACATCGGCTACAAGAGCGAAGGGGTGATCCCGGCCCGGGAGCTGTCGATTCGCAACGACGTCGATCCGGGCGAGGTGGTGTCGATCGGCGACCACCTCGAAGCCCTTGTTCTCCAGAAGGAAGACAAGGAGGGTCGTCTGCTCCTGTCGAAGAAGCGGGCCCAGTACGAACGGGCGTGGGGCACGATCGAAGAGGTCAAGGAACGCGACGGGGTCGTGTCCGGCCCGGTCATCGAGGTCGTCAAGGGTGGCCTCATCCTCGACATCGGCCTCCGGGGCTTCCTGCCCGCCTCCCTGGTCGAGTTGCGGCGTGTCCGCGACCTCCAGCCCTACGTGGGTCGATCGCTGGAAGCCAAGATCATCGAGCTCGACAAGAACCGCAACAACGTGGTGCTGTCCCGCCGGGCCTACCTCGAGGAGACCCAGAAGGAGCAGCGCGAGGACTTCCTGGCCAACCTCACCCCGGGCGAGGTCCGCACCGGTGTCGTGTCCTCGGTGGTCAACTTCGGTGCCTTCGTTGACCTCGGCGGCATGGACGGCCTCATCCACGTGTCGGAGCTGTCCTGGAAGCACGTCGACCATCCCGGCTCCGTCGTGTCGGTGGGTGACGAGGTCACCGTCCAGGTGCTTGAGGTGGACCTCGAGCGTGAGCGGATCAGCTTGTCGTTGAAGGCCACCCAGCAGGACCCGTGGCAGGAGTTCGCCTCCACCCACCGGGTCGGGGAGCTGGTCTACGGCCGGGTCACCAAGCTGGTGCCCTTCGGTGCGTTCGTCCAGGTGGGCGACGGTATCGAGGGTCTGGTCCACATCTCGGAGATGTCGGCCCACCATGTCGATCTGCCCGAACAGGTGGTCACCCCAGGCGAGGAGCTTTGGGTCAAGATCATCGACATCGACCTGCAGCGGCGCCGGATCAGCCTGTCGATCAAGCAGGCGGCCGAAGGTGGCGTCGTGGCCCAGGAATACCAGGAGCACTTCGGGGAGCACGCCTTCGACGACGAGGGCAACTACATCGGCCCCACCGAGGTCGATCCGGCCACCGAAGCGGCGTGGGCCGAGTACTACCAGGAGCTCGATCTACCCGGCGGCGCCACCCCCGCGGAGGAAGCCACCGAATAGCCCCATCGATCCACAACGAACAACCTTGTTAGCGCCTCGTCGCCGTCGGTTCACCGGCGGCGACGTGCGCGTCCCCGGTCATGGGGTTTTCCTAAGCTCGACCCGGTTGTGCGCCGACAGGTCTCTACGTCAAATTGCGGACCGTTGGGTCGGTCTGCCTGACCGAGGAGATGGTCGTGAGCTCGCGACGAACGGTGATTCTCATTGTGGCGGTGGCGGTCTCGGGGATCGCAGCGTTCGGATTGTGGAACTACATCCGGAACCTGGAAGGGTCGGTGTACGACAACGCCGCCCCCGAGCAGGTCTGGGTGGTCAGGGACACGGTGCCCATGGGCACGCCCATCGACCAGGCCATCGCCCAGCAGCTGATCAGCGAGCGGGAGATGCCCAGTGCCTACAAGCCGGCGACGGCGGTGGAGGACCCGGCCACCCAGTTCGCCGGCCTGGTGGCGGTGACGGATCTTCCCGCCAACCAGGTCCTGGTGCTCGGGAATTTCGTCCCGTCCACCGTGGTCAACACCGGGATCACCGACCGGCTCGAGGAGCGGGGCATGGTCACGGTGACCTTCAGCGTTGACCAGGTCCGCGGGGTCGCCTACCAGGTCGTCCCGGGCGACTACGTCAACCTTCTGGCCCTGCGTTCCCAGGAGACCGTCGATCCGGCCACGGGGACGGCCATCGCCGTCAACCCGGACTACGCCTACACCGCCCGCTACGTGTACCAGCGGGCCGAGGTGCTGGCGGTTGACACCGCCCTCACCCCGGATCTCGGGGAGACCGCCGCCGCCGAGGGTGCCACCGAGGACGCGGCGGCCACCACCCCCACTGCCATCAACGGCGGCATGATCACCCTCGCTGTCCCGCCGGACGCCGTCCAGACGATCCTGTCGGTGGGCATGGAGAACATCTACCTGTCATTGGTGCCCGACAGCTACCAGCCGGCCCCCTTGCCCCCCATCGACCTGGGCGGGAGCGTGTACCCCGGCGAGAACGGTGGCCAGCTCACCCCGTACGGCCCCGAGCCGGCCGCCGAAGGAGCCCAGTGACCCGGTCGGCCACCGACCACCAGCGAAGCGAGCGAAGGACTCCGCGATGACCGGTCCATCCGTCAGTGATTTCACCAACTTCAGCTTCGACGACTTCGACCTCGGAGACAATCTCGACGAGGAGCTGGCCGAGGCCAATGAGGCCAGCGACGTCGGCGGCGGGGCGGTCGCCGTCGTCGACGCCGATCAGGCGGTCAGGGAGTACCTGTCCAGCCTGATCAACGGCCGAGTCGACACCGCCGGTTCCCTGGCCGAGATCGAGACCCGCCTGGGCACCGCCCCCATCGTCATCGTCCTCGGACCCTCGTGCACCACCGAACCGGACCTGGCCACCGTGCAGCGGTGGGCCCGGACCCGGCCCAACGTGGGCACCGTCCTGGTCACCCCCGAGCTGAGCACCGATCTGCTCCGGCAGGCCATGCGGGTCGGTATCCGCGACGTCCTGTCGGCCCCGATCGACCAGGCCCAACTGCTCGAGACCATCGCCCGGGTGGCCGAGGACGTCTCCGGCTCCCTCCCGGCCGGCGGTCCACCGCCACCCAGCGGTGAGGCCATGGGCAACGGCCGCATCCTGAGCGTGTTCTCGACCAAGGGGGGTTCGGGCAAGTCGGTGACGGCCACCAATGTCGGGGTGGTGCTGGCCCAGCACTCCGACGCCCCCGTGGCCCTGATCGACGGGCACCTCCAGTTCGGTGACGTGGCCGTCATGCTGAAGCTGCAACCGGAGTACACCGTCATCGACGCCGTCTCCCAGCTCGACAAGCTCGACCCCGGCATGTTGCGCCAGCTGATGACCGTGCACGAACCGAGCGGGCTCCTGGTGCTGCCCGCCCCCATGGAGCCGGCGTTCGCCGACCAGGTGAGCGGCGAACAGATGGTCAAGCTGGTGGAGATGGTCCGGTCGTTCGCCGGCCACATCGTGGTCGACCTGCCCGCCATCTTCAACGAGGTCGTCCTGAGCCTCCTCGAGGTGTCCGACGATGTCCTGTTGGTGGCCGGGTTGGATATCCCCAACATCAAGAACGTCAAGATCGGCCTGGCCACGCTGGAGATGCTCGGGGTGCCAGCCGACAAGCTCCACCTGGTCCTCAACCGGGCCGACTCGAAGGTGAAGCTCGACGTGGCCGAGGTGGAGCGGACCCTGAAGGTGGCCGCGATGGCCCACGTGCCCTCCGACGTCGTCGTCCCGATCTCGGTCAACAAGGGCTCCCCTGTGGTGCTCTCGGCGCCCAAGACCGCCGTGGCCCGGGCCTTCGAGCAGCTGGCTCTCGCCTTCATCGAGCGGCCGGCGGCCACGGCGCCCCCACCCCCGCCGGCCCCGCCCCAGCGGCGCAAATTCTTCGGCTAGACGACCAGGAGCCAGTAGATGTCTCTCTACAAGCGACTCAACGAGGGCGTGGCGGCCGACTCGGCCGCCCGGTCGGCGCCCGCCGCGGTCGGCCGGACCGCTGGTCTGGCTGAGATCCGCCACCGGGTCCACGCCGCCCTCATCGACGAGCTCGGGCCGGTCCTCTACGACAAGCGCATGTCGGAGGACGAGCTGCGCTCACGGGTGTACTCCGCCCTGCAGGCCGCCCTGGCCCAGGAGCGGACGCCCCTGTCGGCCTCCGACCGGGCCCAGCTCATCCAGGACGTCTCCGACGACATCCTCGGTTACGGCCCCATCGACCGGCTCCTGCGCGACGACGACGTCTCGGAGATCATGTGCAACGGCCCCGACCAGATCTACGTGGAGCGGAGCGGCAAGCTCGGGGAGGAGCAGGTCAACTTCGTCGACGAGGAGCACCTGCGACGCATCATCGACAAGATCGTGGCCCAGGTCGGCCGCCGGATCGACGAGTCGAGCCCCCTGTGCGACGCCCGCCTCCCCGACGGATCCCGGGTGAACGCCGTCATTGCCCCGCTGGCCGTGGGCGGCCCCTTCCTCACCATCCGGAAGTTCTCGGCCGACCCGTTGCGGATCGACGATCTGATCCGGTTCGGGACGCTCAGCGTGCACGGGGCCCGCTTCCTCCAGGCCTGCATCGTCGGCAAGCTCAACGTCGTCGTCTCCGGCGGTACCGGCACCGGTAAGACCACCACCCTCAACGTGCTCTCCTCGTTCATCCCCCCCGACGAGCGGATCATCACCGTCGAGGACGCCAAGGAGCTCCAGCTCCACCAGGACCACGTCCTTTCGATGGAGACCCGCCCGCCGAACGTGGAGGGCAAGGGCGAGGTGACCATCCGGGACCTGGTCAAGAACACCCTCCGCATGCGTCCGGACCGGATCGTGGTGGGGGAGTGTCGGTCCGGCGAGGCCCTGGACATGCTCCAGGCGATGAACACCGGGCACGACGGGTCGTTGACCACCCTGCACGCCAACACCCCCCGTGACGCCCTCAGCCGCCTCGAGACCCTGGTCCTCATGGCCGGCTACGACCTCCCGGTCCGGGCCATCCGCGAGCAGATCTCGTCCGCGGTGGACCTCATCGTCCAGTTGCAGCGCCTCCGCGACGGCACCCGTCGCATCACCCACATCACCGAGGTGGTGGGCATGGAGGGCGACGTCATCACCCTCCAGGACGTGTTCCTGTTCGACTTCAACGCGGGTGTCGATCAGCACGGACGATTCCAAGGCGAGCTGCGCTCGACCGGGGTCCGGCCGCGTTTCACCCAGAAACTCGCCGATCACGGGATCCGCCTCGGGCCCGAGATGTTCACCAATCAGCCGGTCCCGCCGGCCGGGGGGAAGAGCAAACGATGAGTGCCGACCATCAACCGTACCGGCCGGGGTTTTCCCGCCCCGGCCGGCCAGCCGTGAGCCGACGCCTGAGCGTCCTCGCCGCCGGGCTGCTCGTCGTGCTGACCGTCCTGGCTGGGCTGGCGCCGGGGGCCGGGGCGCAGGACGCGACAGGCGCCGCGTACACCGTGACCGGTGTCGACGCGTCCGATCCGGGTGCGGTGGCCGTGTCGGTCATGGGCTTGGATCGGGAGCCCGGCCAGGTCGAGCTGGTGGAGAACGGTGAACCGGTGGGCGGGGTCCAGCTGTCCTCCACCGTGGCCGCCGGCCTCCCCACCGACGTCGTGTTCGTGGTCGACACCAACGCCAGGACCGACAACGGCGGCGCCGTGCTGGACCGGATCAAGACCCAGCTACAGGAGTCGGTGGCCGGGCTGCCGGATTCCACCGCCATCGGCGTCGTGTCGGCGGGATCGTCAGTGACCGTCGCCGTGCGCCCCACCACCGACCGGGCCCGGGTGGCTAACGCCATCGACGGTTTGGCCCTCCGGAACGGCTCCTCCGTGATCGACGGTATGGCCCGGGCCGGTGCCCTCCTGGAGACCGGGACCGGTCAGGTCAGGTCGGTGGTCGCCGTCTCCACCGGTCCGGACACCGCCTCCGCCCTGTCGGTCGCGGAGGCCCAGGTCGAACTGGTCAAGCTGGGGGCCCAGCTGGTGGCCGTCCAGATGGGGGCGGGCGAGCCCGCCCTGGCCTCGGCCGCGACCGCCACCGGCGGGGTGAGCCTGGCCGCGGACCAGTCCGACCAGCTCCAGGCCACCCTGGCGTCGGCGGTCCGCCTGGCCACCGACCGGGTCCTGCTCACCTTCCCCGGCTCCACCGGGATGGGGGAGCGTGGTGACTTGACCGTCACCATCGACGGGGCGGCCACCGACCTGTCGTACGCGTCCGGGTCGAATATCACAAACCTCGGCCAGCTGGCCCCGCGGCCGCAACCGAACCCGCCTGGTCTCGCCCTGTTCCGATCCTCGGTCGGCCTCTACCTGGCCTTGTTCCTGGCCTTCGTGGGGATCTCCCTCGGGGTCTGGTCGCTGGCCTCGACCCTCACGACCCGGTCCACGTCGCTCGAGGGCATGCTGGCCCGCTACACCGAACGCGACGAGTTCGACAGTGACGAGGTCGACGAACTGGTCGTCCAGTCCGCCCTACTGCAGCGGGCGGTCAGCATCAGCGAATCGTTCGCCGAGCGCCAGGGCTTCCTGGCCAAGGTGGAGGGCCTCCTCGAACGGGCCGACCTGCCCATCCGGGCCGGTGAGGCCATGTTCCTCATGGTCGCCGCGGTGGTCCTGGCCGGCGGTCTCGGCGTCGCCCTCACCGGCAGCATCCTGGCCGGGATCATGTTTGCCGCCGCCGCCGGCAGTGCCCTGTTCTTCTTCGTGCGGTTTAAGGCCCGCCGGCGGTTCAAGACCTTCGAGTCCCAACTGCCCGACACCCTTCAGCTCCTGGCCGGAACTCTCCGGGCTGGGTACTCCCTGCCCCAGGGGCTGGAGGTGGTCTCCCGGGAGATCTCGGACCCGATGGGGGCCGAGCTGCGCCGGGCCATGACCGAGGCCCGGCTCGGTCGTGACCTGGAGGAGTGCCTGGGCGGCGTCTCCGAGCGGATGTCGAGTGCCGACTTCGCCTGGGCGGTCATGGCCATCAGCATCCAACGGGAGGTCGGTGGCAACCTGAACGAGCTGCTCCTCAGCGTGGCCGACACCATGGTGGCTCGGGAGCGGCTCAAACGGGAGGTGGCCGCCCTCACCGCCGAAGGCCGGATGTCGGCGGGGATCCTCGCCTTCCTCCCCCCGGGCCTCGGCCTGATCATGTACGTAATGAACCCGGCGTACATCGGGGTGCTGTTCAGCGAGACGATGGGAAACGTGATGCTCGGTGTGGGGGTAGTACTGGCCCTCATCGGGCTCGCCTGGATGAAGAAAGTCATCACGATCGATGTTTGATGCCCTCGCCCAGCTCCCCTTCCAGCTCTACGTCGCCCTCGCCGCGGCCGGGGTCGGCCTCCTCCTCTACGCCATCCTCACCCAGGCGGAGGAACGGGCGTCGGCCCGTTCTACCCTGCGCCAGCTCAACGACTACGAGTTCCAGAACGAGCGGGAACGGGAGCTCCTCGCCCCCCTCCAGCAGCGCCTCGTGGCCCCCGTCCTGACCGGTTTCGGCCGGGTCGGTCAACGTTTCAACCCGCCAGAGTACGTGGAGTCGGTCCGCCGCAAGCACGTCCGGGCCGGCATCGCCACTCCGGAGACGGTGGAGCGATTCCTGGCCGTGCGGGTCCTCGGGTTCGCGTTCATTCCCCTGTGGCTCATCCTGGTCCTGGTGGTCAATCCCCTCGGGTTCGAGGGGATTCTCAAGTGGCTGGTGGCCGGCGTCGGCGTGGTGGCCGGGGCCATGGGCCCCACCTCCCGCCTCGACGGCAAGGTCAAGGCACGGGAGCAGGGGATCCAACGGGCCCTGCCCGACGTGCTCGACCTGCTGGTCATCTCGGTCGAGGCCGGGCTGGGCTTCGAGCAGGCCGTGGACCGGGTGATCGCCAACGTGCCCGGTGAACTGGCTGACGAGTTCGCCCGGGTCCTGGGCGAGACCCAGGCCGGGGCCAGCCGGGCCGATGCCCTACGCTCCATGCAGGAACGGGTCGACGTGGCCGAGATCCGTTCGTTCGTCCTGGCCATGATCCAGGCCGACACCTTCGGCGTGTCGATCGGGCGGGTGCTCCGGGCCCAGGCCGACGAGATGCGCATCAAGCGCCGTCAGATGGCCCAGGAGAAGGCCCAGAAGGCGCCGGTGAAGATGATGATCCCCATGGTGCTGTGCATCTTCCCCGCCCTGTTCGTGGTCGTCATCGGGCCGGCCGTCATCAACATCTCCAAGAGCTTCTGATCCCATGCGGGCAGCGACGGGTACCGCCATCATGGGAGCACCGCGCCCGGGGAGACCGACCGTCCTCCCCGCCCGGTGACCGTCGCCCGGCCCGGCAGCACTGCGGTCGACAGCACTGCGGTCGACAGCACTGCCCTCGACAGCACTGCCCTCGACAGCACTGCCCTCGACAGCGGCGCACCGCCTGGGCCCGGCGGCGGCCGGTCGGCGTCCTGGACCCTCCCCCGGTCGTTGGGCCACCTCCTGGCCTTGGTCGGATTCGTGGTCGGCGCCCGCGCCATCCACGACAACAGCTTTCTGACCCATCTGGCCACCGGACGCATCATCCTCGACACCGGCCGGATCCCGACGGCCGATCCGTACTCGTACCTCGGACACGGCCTGCCCTGGACGGTCCAGAGCTGGCTGGTGAGCCTGGTCTACGCCACCGGCGAAGCCTGGGTGGGAACGTGGACGGCCCGGCTGTTCCATGGCCTGCTCACCGGGTACACGACCTGGGCGGTGTGGCGCCTCACCGTACCGGCCCGGCACCTGCTCATCCGGCTGCTCCTCACCGGCGTTCCCCTGGCCATCGGCGCCTACCTGTGGTCGCCCCGGCCCCTGCTGGTCGGCCTGGCCGCCTTCGCCCTGCTGCTGCAGATCATCCAGGGCCAGCGGTCGAAATGGTGGCTCTTGCCCCTGTTCTGGGCCTGGGCCGACGCGCACGGTTCGTTCGTCCTCGGCGGCGCCCTGCTCACCTTCGTCGCCCTCGGGGCCCTGGTCGACCGGGCTTCTGGGGCATGGACCGCCGCCTCGTCCGGGGCCGGACCGGCCGACGACCGGATCGGGTGGGGCCGGTTGCGCTCCTGGACCGAGTTCGAGCTTGTCGTGCTGGCCGGGATCGGCTGCCTGCTGGGCATGATCCCCCTCGGCTGGCGGATCATCTGGTTCCCGTTCTACATGATGACCCGGTCCGACGCCCTCGCGGCGGTGGTCGAGTGGCAGGCTCCGACCTACGACCAGCCGGCCCAATGGGTGTTCCTCGCCCTGGTCCCGGTGGTGGTCATCGCAGCCCGACGGGGGGCGTCGTGGCGGGCCCTGCTGCCCAGCGCCGCCTTCGTGGTGTCCGCCCTGCTGGCCGTGCGCAACATCAGCCTGGCCTCCCTGGTCGTGGTGGTCCTGCTGGCCCCGTACCTGGGGCTCGAACCGGACCGGGATCCGGCCCGGCCGCACCGCCTGGCCCGCCCCCTCACGGTGGCTGCGCTGGCCGGTCTGGCGGTGACCGTCACCGCCCTGGCCACCCGGCCCGCCCTGGAGCTCGGCACCTACCCGGAGACCGAGATCATCTGGTTGGAGGATCGGGACCTGGTGGCCGAGGTCGACGTCCGGCTCCTCGAACGTGACTATGTCGGCAACTACCTCACCTGGCGCTACGGGGCCTCGGCCCGGGTCTTCATCGACGACCGGTTCGACTTCTATCCGATCGAGATCGTCGACGACCACACCACCCTGCTGCGCGGGGGCGACATCACCCCGGTGATGGACCGCTACGAGTTCGACGTGGTGGTGTGGGCCACCGACACCCCGGTCGCCCGCTGGGTGGACGTGGAGGACGACTGGGACGTGGTCCTCCGCTCGGACGAATGGCTGGTGGCCTGCCGGCGTTCCAGCCCGGTGTACGATCGCTGCCTCCGGCCCTGAACAGCCCTGTCGGGCCCAATCGCCGCTGAATCGGCCCAGGCCGGGGTAACGCCGGGGATCGGGGATCCGGAGCGTTCCCCGCGAAACCGAACCGGTAGATCCACCCGTTCGGTTTCGTAGTTCAGGGGCGTCAGACCCATGGGTTCACCCCTCAACCGCCGCCATCGTTGAGGGCGTGTGGCGTGGGTGGTGGAGCGATCTGGAGAGCGAGCGGCCCTGCTCGGAGCTGGAGTGTCGCGCCCGCTGGGCCGGATGGTACGAAGGGCTGAACGCGGTGCTCCAGGGCCGGCCCCGACCCCGGGGGAGGATCGTGCGCCTGTTCCCCCGCGGCGGTACGACCCTTGGGCCCGATTCCGTCGACGTCGCCGTCCCGGATCCGGCCCACGTACCATGACGGCGTGATCCTGGCATCGGGCTCGGAACCGGCCCAGGATCGAGCAGGAGGGGATCGGAGTCCTGCACCCCATGGTCGGCAAAACGACCGGCGGGGAGGCGTCCGATCCGGACGCCTCCCCGCAATGGAACACCTCATCGTGTCCCGGAGCCGTGACCTCAGCCCTCAGGCCGGGTCATCTCCATCACTTGGAGATCGAACCGCTGACGGTCGAGAACTTACCCTTAGCGGCGCTACCGAGCATGGTGACCGCACCGATGCACACGACGGCGATGAGGGCGACCAGCAGGGCGTACTCCACGAGGCTGGCGCCTCGGTCGGTCTTGGCCTGCGCACGAGCCCAAGCAGCGATGAACTGGTAGTGAAGCATGTGATTTCTCCGTGGTGGGGGGACTTGCTTGTGTTATGTCGACCCGGTGGTGGGTGTGCACTAAGGATCGACGGACCCCCCCGCTTCCTATATGGGCCTCCAGGATCAACTGGAACGGGCCCAGCGACTGGCGCCCGGTGTGTCGTCGGGGCGGCCCGTAGCCGGGCCCACGTGGGGAATCAGTCCAGGTGGACGATGCCGAGGCGGACCGCGGCCAGCACCGCCTGGGTGCGGTCCCGGGCGTCCAGCTTCTGGTAGATGGAGGCCAGGTGGTTCTTTACCGTCTTCTGGCTGATGTACAGGTTCTCCGCCACCTCGGGCGTCGAGCAGCCGTCGGCGATGAGCTGGAGCACCTCCTCCTCACGGGAGGTGATCAGCCGCTCCTGGGACTGGCCGGACGCCTGGCGTCTAACCTCGGCCAGCATCGAGGCGGCCAGGCCGGGGGAGAGGGCGGTCTCCCCGCCGGCCACGGCGTCGATGGCCTGGGCGATCTCGTCCACCGAACAGTCCTTGACCAGGTAGCCGTTGGCGCCCGCCCGGATGGCGTTGCCGAGGATGTCCTGGTCGGCGTGCATGGTGAGCATGATCACCCGCACCTCGGGCTGCCGGTCCTTGATCTGGCGGGTGGCCTCGACCCCGTCGAGAAGGGGCATGGTGACGTCCATCAGGAGGACGTCGGGCTGGACGGCCCGGGCCAGATCGACAGCATCGCTACCGTTGCGGGCTTCGGCCACCACGGTGAACCCGAGCTCCTCCAGGGAGCGCCGCAGGCCCTCCCGGAGCATGCGGTGGTCGTCGGCCAACATGAGTCGGATGGCGGCTCGGCGCCCGATCAGATCGGCGGCCCGGTCCGGGCCGGGAACGGCCCGCCGATCGGCACCGGCGGTGGCACCGGACGGGCGCGTGGCGGAGCCGGAGGCTCCGGTACTGTTCATCGCTGGGCGAGGTAGCACCGTACTGTCGTCCCTTCGTGTGGGGTTGATGAGAGTTCGAGGACGGCCCCGACGCTGTCGGCCCGTTCCCGCATCCCGATCAGGCCGTACGAGTCGGCCCGACCGAGCGTTCCGTCGGTCGCCTCCGGAAGGCCGACACCGTTGTCGGTCACCTCCAGCAGGGCGTCGTGTTCGGTGCAGCGCCACCGCAGGGTCACGGTGGTGGCCTGGGCGTGGCGCTCGACGTTGACCAGCGCCTCCTGGGCGATGCGCCACAGCTCCCGTTCCTGGAGGATCGGGAGCCGGTGGTCGGTGTCACAATCGACGATCACGTCGAGATGGCTCCGTTCCGCCAGACGGGCCGCGAACTGTTCGGCGGCGGCAGCGAAGTCGATGGTGTCGTTCACGTCGGTGCGCAGGTCGGAGAGGGTCTCACGGACCTCGCTCACGACCTCGCGGATGTCCTGGCGGAGCTCGGCCAGGCCGTCACCGACGGGTTGACCGGACGCGTCGCGCCGGATCATGCGGTCCACCTCGAAGCCCAGGTAGGCCAGGGACTGGCCGATCCGGTCGTGGAGTTCTCGGGCGATACGGAACCGCTCCTCGTCGGCGGCCACGGTTCGGATCCGCCGAAACCAGTGGCTGTTGTCGATCGCCAGCGCTACCGGTTCCACGAACCCCCGGAGCAGCTGCACATCGGCGGGGCTGAACCCTTGCACCGAGGCGGTCTCCACAGCCACGACCCCGATCAGGCGGCCCCGGGCCAGCAGGGGGGCGTAGATCCCCGAGTGGGTCCCCGGCACCAGTCCCGAGCCGGATTTGTCCAGGCCGGTCACCAGGATCGGGCGGCGCAGATCGAGGGCGTCGGCCACCCCCTCCGGGAAGGCCGACCAGTCAAGAGCGCCGGTCTGGCGGCCGGCCGCGGTCCGGGCCACGGTGAGGAGGCCGCTCGCCTCCTCCCGCAGCACGATCACGGCGGCCGTACCGGGCAGCAGGGCCCGCAGCCGGGCCAGGGTCGAGTCGAGCACCTCGTTCTCGTCCAGGGAGGCCGGCAGGGTCTGGGCCACCCGGTGGAGGTTGGTGAGCAGTGCGTTGGCGTCGGTGAGCCGGGCCACCCGGTCCAGGGCCATGCTGTGGCGGCGGGTGGCCTCGCCGGCCAGGCGGCGCCCGTACCCGGCCACGATGCCGGCCGACACCAGCAGGGTGGCCCAACGAGCCCCTTCGGCCCATTCGGCCAGCGACCAGTTCTCGCTTAACACCGCTGGCAGGGTCAGGGCGGCGATCGACATGACGGCCACCCGCAGGGCGAACCCGTAACCCCGAGCGAAGCCGGCCACGATGACGGCGTTGACCAGAACCAGCACCAGCGGCGAACTCCAGTAGCCGGTGGTGATGACCGCGATGACCGCGACGACCACCTCGACGTCGATAGCCAGGACGGCCCGCAGCGAACCGGTGTCGCGCACCGGCATCAGGGTGCGGAAGATGGCGTGCGCCAAGACCATCGCGGCGAGGGCCAGCATGACCGGGTCCCCGGCGATGATCCAGGCGCTGGCCAGGGCAAGCGAGACCCCGGTGGTGGCCCACCGGACGGCCAGGATGGCCGGCCGGAACCCGGCGAGCGGATCCTCGCTCCGGCCGGCGGCGGCCTCTCCGAAACGGTCCGCCGGCCGTCGCCCGGTCACGGTCGGCCCGTCAACCCACCGGCCCAGGTTGAGGTCGGTGGCCCGCCGGGCCCGGTTAGCGCCGCGGTCGCGGGTCGGGTCCCGGATCTGGGCGGGAGGCACCCCCGCCCGCCGATCCGTCGAATCGGGCTCGGTGGGCGCAGCCAGGTCGTTCATGGTTGGACGTCCGGCTGTGACCGGGCGGTGACCTGGTCATTCGGTTGGAACGGGCCGCGGTGGCCGCCGCAGGGCTGCACCCTCCTCCGTCGGCGGTGGTCCACCGATGATGAGCAGGTTCACTTGCGGGGGCACGGCTTTCCCCTGGCCCCACCGGGGTGGTGGGGGCTAGGTTGCCGGCGTGCGTCTCGTCGCTCTCACCGGAGGAATCGGATCGGGAAAGTCGTCGGTGTCGTCCCGGCTGGCCAAGCGGGGGGCGGTCGTCGTCGACGCCGACGCCGTGGTCAAGGATCTGCAGCGGCCGGGCCGGCCCGTGTTCAACGCCATGATCGAACGGTGGGGTGACCAGATCGTCGGCCCCGACGGCGGCCTCGACCGGGCCGCGGTGGCCACCATCGCCTTCGGCGACCCCGACGAGCTGGCCGCCCTGAACCGGATCACCCATCCGGCCGTACGGGCCGAGATGCGGACGCAGACCGATGCCGTGGCCCACACCGACCAGGTCGTCGTGCTCGACATCCCCCTACTGGCCGAGGGCAAGGGCGACCGGCGGGGGGCCTCCGCGGTGATCGTTGTCGACTGCCCGGTGGAGGTGGCTGTCGAGCGGCTCATGACCCACCGGGGCTTCGAACGCGGCGACGCCGAGGCCCGAGTGGCCGCCCAGGCCAGCCGCGAGGATCGGCTGGCCATGGCCGACTATGTGATCGACAACGGCGGTGACCTCGACCAACTCGACACCCAGGTGGAGGCCTGCTGGACCTGGCTCGCCGCCCTGAACCCGACCCCCTGGCCCCCACCCGACGAGGCGAACCCGCCCCCGGGGTGAGCGGGGCCGACGGGGCGTACCCAGCGGTTCAGTCGGCGTGCAACGCAGTTCAGTCGGCGTGCAACGCAGTTCAGTCGGCGTGCAACGCAGTTCAGTCGGCGTGCAACGCAGTTCAGTCGGCGTGCAACGCAGTTCAGTCGGCGTGCAACGCAGCGGTAGCCTGGGCGGGTGCCCGCGTTCAAGGTCGTTTCGGAGTTCCAACCGGCCGGTGACCAGCCCCGCGCCATCGAGCAACTGGCCGAGGGGATCGAGGCCGGCGAGGCCCGACAGACCCTGCTGGGCATCACCGGCTCAGGCAAGTCGGCCACTATCGCCTGGACCATCGAGGCGGTGCAGCGGCCCACCCTGGTGATCGCCCCGAACAAGTCGTTAGCCGCCCAGCTGGCCAACGAGTTCAAGGAGTTCTTCCCCCACAACCGGGTGGAGTACTTCGTCAGCTACTACGACTACTACCAGCCCGAAGCGTACATCCCGTCGTCGGACACCGACATCGAGAAGGATTCGTCGGTCAACGACGAGATCGACCGGCTGCGGCACTCGGCCACCTCCGCCCTGCTGACCCGCCGGGACACGATCGTGGTCGCCTCGGTGTCGTGTATCTACGGGTTGGGCTCCCCCGAGGAGTACCGGCAGAAGCTCCTGGTGCTCCGGGCCGGGGAGGAACACGACCAGCGGGCCATCCTCACCCGTCTGGTCGACATGCAGTACGAACGCAACGACCTGAACCTGGTCCG
>JBKECK010000073.1:0-61415 GCA_047974625.1 Acidimicrobiales bacterium | reverse complement strand
TTCCGTGCGGTACACGAGCCTGCGAGCTGGTTGCTCGGTTCAAGCAGCGGGTTTTTGCAAGTGCGTGATATCAATGCCACGTGGCGATCACATACATTTACGTCGGGCATGGTGCAATGGTGATTGTCGAGGCAGAATCGTTTGGGTGCGTTTCGAAATGAGCAACTCCGTAATCCTCGGGACGACAGAATTATCCGAACCACAAGCAACCTTGTTCCGAAAAACGATCTACTTCTTTCCAGTTGGAAATTGCTAAAGTTTATAACTATAACACCCTCAACGTATTATTTCGGGCATAAGTAAGAAAGCTGACAGTGCGAAAGCATGGGATTGCATTGCTCTGATGCAAAGGGATTTCAGAGTAGATCCCTGCTTTGCCTTGCCGTTGACAATGGCTTCCTATGGGCACCTCACTGCTAGATTTCTCTCATTGGTCGCAATAACGGGTCAGTGGTCCGAACTGAGATGAAACACGTTCGACACCATTTCATGCACGACCCACTTTCGCCCGCTTATCTGCATACACCTCACCTGCACGAACCGCCTTATCAGGAACAGAACCCACATGCTACTAGCTCTTGACAGTGCCACACGACAAGCCGGCATATGTTTGTTTGATGGCGTTTGTGTGCGGGCCGAAGCCCTGTGGAGTTCGAGTCGTGTCTATCACACTGAATGGCTAACGCCGGCTATCGCGCAGTCCCTCGCCCGCATCAACGCCTTGAAGCAGTTGACCTCGTTCCTGGCCAACATCACGGCGGCCACATTCCTGCTGTTCTCGGGGCGGGTGGTCTGGAGCGCCGCAGCGGTGATGGCGGTCGGGGCGCTAACGGGCGGGGTGCTGGCGGGCCGGTACGTGCACCGGGCAAGCCCGGGGGTACTGCGCACCGTCGTCGCGGTGATCGCCGTCGCCGTGGCGGTGGCGTACCTGGTGCGGTGACCGGCTCCGGCCGGCCCGAGGGTCTCCGGGCGTAGAATCCCCCGCACATGGGCACGGTTCCCTCCAGCGCCCCGCGGGTCCGCGACACGGCCGCCGCGGACGAGACACGTCGGGCCGGCCTTCGCCGCATGAAGCTGATCGCCGCCGGGGTGCTGGTGGCGGCCGCGGTGATCTATCTGGCGACGCTGGATCGGGGGGGATGGGTCGGCTTCGTCAACGCCGCCGCCGAGGCGGCGATGATCGGGGCCCTCGCGGACTGGTTCGCGGTGACGGCCCTGTTCCGGCACCCGCTGGGGATCCGGATTCCGCACACCGCGATCATCCCCACCCGGAAACGGCAGCTGGGACGCAGCCTGCAGGAGTTCGTCACCGACAATTTCCTGGCCGAGGACGTCGTGCGCGAACGGGTGGGACGTGCGCAGGTGGGGGCGCGGCTGGGTGAGTGGCTCAGCCGGCGCGAACACGCCGAGCGGGTCGGGGCCGAGCTCGCGCGCGTGACCTCACACGGATTGCGACGGCTCAGCGATGAGGATGCGGCCCTCATCATGGAGCACGCGGTGCTGCGCCCGCTGGCCTCGCGGCCCTGGAGCCCGTCCGCAGGGCGTCTGCTGCAACAACTGGTCACCGAGGGCAGCCACCGGCGTCTGGTGGACCTGGTGGCCGCCCAGCTACACCACTGGCTGCGGACCAACGACGACCGGGTGCTGAGCATGGTGGCCAACCGGACCCCGGGCTGGATGCCGAGGTGGGCCGACGACCGCATCTCGGCACGGGTCTACCAGGAGATCGTGCGGTTCGTCGACGAGGTGCGTCGCGACCCCGACCATGCATTCCGGCACAGCCTGGACGACGTGCTGCTGCAATTCGCCGGGGATCTGCAACACGACCCCACCACGATGCACCGTGTCGAGCGCATGGCCCAACGGGTCATCGCCCACCCCGACCTCCGCGAGGCGCTCGACGACGTGTGGGCCCACCTGCGGACCGTGCTGATCGATGCGGCGGACGATCCCGGCAGCGAGCTACGGCTGCGGGGTGTGGACGCACTTGTGCAGAGCGGTGAACGCCTGCGCGATGACCCGGAGGCCCGCGCGCGGTTCGACGCCCGCGCCCAGGACATCTCGGCGTTCGCGGTGCGCTCCTATGGCGAGGAGCGGACGGCGGTCATCACCGAGACCGTCGACCGCTGGGATGGACGCGACGCGGCGCGGCGGGTGGAGTTGCACGTCGGCAGGGACCTCCAGTTCATCCGCATCAACGGCACCATCGTCGGGGGATTGGCCGGCCTGCTCATCCACGCCGTCACCGTCTGGATCGTCTGACCGCACCGACGGGGGTCGCCATCGCCCCGCCGAGGGCTATCGTGGGAGCGGCGTTCGGGATGACGCCCACGGCGTACCATGGACGCATGCCCCCCGCCGGATCGTGCGGGGACCGTGGAAGCAACGACAACTGGACCGACTGTTCCCATGCCACCACTTCGCTCACGCACCAGCACCCACGGCCGCAACATGGCCGGCGCCCGCTCACTGTGGCGGGCCACCGGGATGACCGACAGTGACTTCGGAAAGCCGATCATCGCGATCGCCAACAGCTACACCCAGTTCATACCCGGCCACGTGCATCTCAAGGACATGGGCGACATCGTGGCCGAGGCGGTGCGCGAGGCCGGCGGGGTGGCGCGCGAGTTCCACACCATCGCCGTCGACGACGGCATCGCGATGGGGCATGGCGGCATGCTCTACAGCCTGCCCAGCCGCGAGATCATCGCCGACAGCGTCGAGTACATGGCCAACGCCCACTGCGCCGACGCCCTGGTGTGCATCAGCAACTGCGACAAGATCACCCCCGGCATGCTCAACGCCGCCCTGCGGCTCAACATCCCCACCGTGTTCGTGTCCGGCGGCCCCATGGAGGCGGGCAAGACGAAACTGGCCGGCCAGGAGGTCAAGGTCGACCTGATCTCGGCCATGATGAAGGCGGGCGACCAGACCGTCAGCGACGCCGACGTGGACGCGGTGGAACGATCCGCCTGTCCCACCTGCGGGTCGTGCTCCGGGATGTTCACCGCCAACTCGATGAACTGCCTGACCGAAGCCCTGGGCCTGTCCCTGCCCGGCAACGGCTCCACCCTGGCCACCCACGCCGACCGGCGGGACCTGTTCCTGGAGGCGGGCCGGCGGGTGGTGGACATCACCCACCGCTACTACGAGAAGGACGACGAGTCCGTCCTGCCCCGCAACGTGGCCTCGGTGACCGCGTTCCGCAACGCCATGGCCCTGGACATCGCCATGGGCGGCTCCACCAACACGGTGCTCCACATCCTGGCCGCCGCCCAGGAGGCCGAACACGACTTCACCATGTTCGACATCGACGAGATCAGCCGCCGGGTGCCGAACATCTGCAAGGTGGCCCCGTCCACCGAGCAGTACCACATGGAGGACGTCCACCGGGCCGGCGGGATCATGGGCATCCTGGGCGAACTCGATCGGGCCGGGCTCATCGACACCTCGGTGCCCACCGTCCACAGCGAAACCCTGGCCGCCGCCCTCGACCAGTGGGACATCGTGCGACCCACCGCCAGCGACGCCGCCCGCCGGCTGTTCACCGCCGGCCCGGCCGGGATCCCCACCCAGGAGGCGTTCAGCCAGGACACCCGCTGGCCGTCCCTGGACACCGACCGGGCCGACGGCTGCATCCACTCGGTCGAGCACGCCTACACGGCCGAGGGCGGCCTGGCCGTCCTGTACGGCAACATCGCCGCCGACGGCTGCATCGTCAAGACCGCCGGGGTGGACGAGTCGATCTTCCGCTTCTCGGGGACGGCCCGGGTGTTCGAATCCCAGGAGGCGGCCATGGCGGGCGTACTCGACGAGGAACGGGTCAACGCCGGCGACGTGGTGATCGTCCGCTACGAGGGGCCCCGCGGCGGCCCCGGCATGCAGGAGATGCTGTACCCCACCACCTACATCAAGAGCCGCGGCCTGGGTCGGGAATGCGCCCTGCTCACCGACGGGCGGTTCTCGGGGGGCACGTCGGGCCTGTCCATCGGCCACGTCTCCCCGGAGGCGGCGTCCGGGGGGTTGATCGCCCTGGTGGAGGACGGCGACGTCATCGAGATCGACATCCCCAACCGGTCGATCCACCTCCGGGTGGACGACGAGGAACTGGCCCGCCGCCGGGCCGCCGAGGAGGCCCGCGGGGTGCACGCGTTCACCCCGCGGGACCGGGACCGCACCGTCAGCCCGGCCCTCCAGCTCTACGCCTCGGTGGTCACCTCGGCCGACCGCGGCGCCACCCGCGACCTCGGCCTGATCCGCCGGTAGTCCCGGTCCGGGGCCCCGACGGATCAGCCCCGGGACCCGCCGTGGGGCCCCGGGGCGCCAACCCCTACCGACTCTTTGGGGACGAAACGCCTACTGCTTCGGGACGAAGCTCTCCACGGTCTGCCGGGGCGGGAACTCTTTGAAGGTCTCGGCGAACTCGGCGATGATGTCCTTCATCGGGGCGAACATGTACATCCGGCGAACCAGCCATTCGGTGTAGCCGGCCCCCACGTCGGGGGCGATCTCGAACGGGTCTGACCGCAGGTCGATCAGGATCGGGGCCTTGTACGGGTGTTGGGTGTCGAGCCAGGCGCTGAACCCGTCGGCCACCTGGCCGCTCAGGTTGGCCTTGAACCGTCCGTACCGCACCGCACCCAGGGTGCCGTCGTCGACGAAGTAGAAGAACTCCTTGCGGGGCCATTCGGCACCGTCCTCGACAAGGGCCGGTAGCAGGTTGTAGCCGTCGAGGTGGACCTTGAAGTGCTTGCCGTTGGCGTCGCGGCCCTTCTTCAGGTCCTCCTTGACCGTGGTGTTGCCGGCCGCGGCGAGCAGGGTGGGCACCAGGTCCTCCAACGAGGTCAGATCGTTGTTCACCTGGTTCGGTTCGATCACCCCCGGCCAGCGGATGAACAGGGGAATCCGGAACCCGCCCTCCCAGGTGGTGGCCTTCTCACCCCGGAACGGGGTGGTGCCCCCGTCGGGCCAGCCGAACTTCTCGGCCCCGTTGTCGGTGGTGTAGATCACGATGGTGTTGTCGTCGATGCCGAGTTCGGTGAGCTTGTCGAGCAGGACGCCCACATGGCCGTCGTGTTCGACCATCCCGTCGGCCTCCACCCCCAGCCCGGTCCGGCCCTTCGACTCCGGCTTGAGGTGGGTGAAGATGTGCATCCGGGTGGAGTTGAAGTAGCACAGGAAGGGCCGGTCGTCGGCCACGGCCCGTTCCATGAAGTCGAGCGAGGCGTCCAGGAACTCCTCGTCGATCGTCTCCATCCGCTTGGGGTCGAGGGGGCCGGTGTCCTCCACGGTCTGGCCGCCCTTACCGTCCGACTTGGACCGGAGCACACCCCGGGGCCCGTACTTGGCCCGGAACTCCGGGTCGGACGGGAAGTCCACGTTCCACGGCTCCTCCTCGGAGTTGAGGTGGTAGAGGTTGCCGAAGAACTCGTCGAAGCCGTGGACGGTCGGGAGTTGGTGGTCGTGATCGCCCACATGGTTCTTGCCGAACTGGCCGCAGAAGTAGCCCTCGTCCTGGAGCAGGTCGCCGATGGTGGGGTCGAGCTCGCTGAGGCCGCCGGGGCTGTGGGGCATCCCGATCTTCAGCAGGCCGGTGCGCCGGGGGCACTGGCCGGTGATGAACGCAGCCCGCCCGGCGGTGCAGCTCTGCTGGCCGTAGGCGTCGGTGAACATCGCCCCCTCGCTGGCGATGCGGTCGATGTTGGGGGTCTGGTAGCCCATGACGCCGTGGTTCACGGCGCTGAGGTTGAACCAGCCGATGTCGTCCCCCATGATGATGAGAATGTTGGGCTTGTCGGCCATCGTGGTCCCTTCAGTTGAGGCGGGGCCAGGCAGGTTCTGCCGTGGCGAACCCGACCGTAGGTCAGCTGCCCCGGCTGTGCTGGCCAACTGCGCATTTCGTCGGACCTGACGGACCGGACGGGACGGGACGGGGCTACCGGGCGAGGGCCAGGCGGGCCCCCACCGGTACCGACCGGGCGACCCCGGTGCGCTGCTCCCAGGCCCGGCCGGACCCGGCCTCGACCACCGAACAGCACGTGTTGGTGCAACCGCCGTCGGCGTGGCTCTGGTAGTTGACCCGGGCGTCGGTGACCGGGTGGACGGTGCCGTCGGCGGTGGTGACCGTCGGATCGGTCCAGCGGACCGTGGCCGGGGGGTCGTCACAGCGAGCGAACGCCTCGGTCCACACCATGGGGGAGGTCAGGGCGGCGGCGTCGACCCACAGGTCCCGGATCGTGGTGGCCGTACCGGTGCGGAGGTCGGTCACGGTGGCCTGCCACCCCCGGTCCCGGTCCGGGGCCCGGTCGACCCGGTAGCGGTAGCCGGTGCCGGGCCGCCACGGGTAGGTGCGGGTGTTGACGTTGTCCAGGGCCGAGGGCAGGGCCGACACCGATCCGGTGAGTTCACCCCCGCCGGGGCCGTAGCCGCCCCAGTTGACGGCCCCACCACCCGGATAGTCGGGGTGGTACTGGAGGCCGGTGTGGGCGGCCCCCAAGGGGATCCCGGAGCGGGAGGCGAACCCCACCTGGAGGGCCCAGAAGTACAACCTCGGCACCCGGGGCGGTTCGATGACCTCGATCGTCACCTCCGCCGCGATCAGGGGCACCGGCGGGACGGTCCACAGCAGATGCATGGACGATGCCCCGTTGCCGGAGGTCGGCCGGCCCGTCGTCCGGGATGGTGGGGTGCGGGAGATCCGCTCGAGGAAGTCACGGAACACTGGTCCATGCTGCCACGAGCCCGGCCGGTAGCCTGGCCGCGATGGACAGGCCACCACCCGACCCCACCAAGCTGCTCGCCCACTGGATGGAGTGGGAGCGGGGTGACACCACCCCCGGCACGCTGCTCAAGGAGCTCAAGCACGGCGGGATGAAGGAACTGTTGGAACAGCTGGCCGCCGCCCAGCCCACGGCCTGACCGGCCATCCCCGCCCCCGACGCCGGTGAGGATCTCCGCGGCCGCGGCCCGACGGATAGCGCTCGCCGCCCAGGGCTTCACCGACCGGCGCCCCACCGGGCGGGTCACGGCGCGCCACTACCGGCGGGTCATGGAACGTATGGCCGTCCTCCAACTGGACTCGGTGACGGTCCTGTGCCGGAGCCACTACCTACCGGTGATGGCCCGCCTCGGCCCGTACGACCGGGACGCCCTCGACGGCTACCTGTACCGGTCGGGTGAGCATTTCGAGTTCCTGGCCCACGAGGCCGCCATCACCTCCCAGCGGCTCCACCCCCACCTTCGCCACCGGATGGGGGTGACCCGCTGGCGCCGGGCCCACCAGCTCGAGGCCGACCATCCGGGCTACATCGACGCCGTGGCCGCCGAGGTGGCGGCGCGGGGCCCGCTGACCGTGAGCGACCTGTCCGAGGCGGGGGAGCGGACCGGGCCGTGGTGGGGCTCCTCCGACGGCAAGGTCGCCCTGGAGTACCTGTACCGCAGCGGCCGCCTGGCCATAGCCGGACGCCGCCCCGGTTTCGTGATCGCCTACGACCTGCCCGAGCGGGTCCTCGGGGCCGACACCCTGGCCGCCCCTGACCTCGACGCCGCGGCCGCCACCCGGGACATGATCCGGATCGCCGCCCGCAGCTGCGGGATCGGCACCGCCCACGACCTGGCCGACTACTTCCGGATCAGGATGGGGCCGGCCCGCCCCGCCATCGAGGCCCTGGTCGCCTCCGGAGAGCTGGAGCCGGTCAGCGTGGCCGGCTGGGACGACCCCGCCTACCTGCACCCCGGGGCGGCCCGGCCCCGGCGGGTGCGGGCCCGGGCCCTCCTCAGCCCCTTCGACCCCGTGGTCTGGTTCCGGCCCCGGGCCGAGCGGCTGTTCGGGTTCCGCTACCGGATCGAGATCTACGTCCCCGCCGACCAGCGGGTCCACGGCTACTACGTCCTCCCGTTCCTGCTCGACGACGACCTGGCCGCCCGGGTGGACCTGAAGGCCGACCGCAAACGGGGGCGGCTGCTGGTGCGGGGAAGCTACCTGGAACCGGGTCGGGACGCCCACCGGGTGGCCGGGGAGCTGGCGGCCTCACTGGCGGAGACGGCGGTCTGGCTCGACCTGGAGGGCGTCGAGGTGGAGCCCCGGGGGGACCTGGCCGCCACCCTGACCGGACTGGTGTGACGCCCGTCGGAACCCTCCCGGGCACCGAATCCCCCCGGTGACCGGCCCCAGACCGTTAGCCTGATCGTTTCGTTGCCGAGCGGGGTGGAGCCCGGGAGGGAGAGCTGCCGTGGCCACCATCGAGATCGGAATGGGAAAGTCCGGTCGACGAACCTACGGGCTCGAGGAACTACGCCTGCTGCCCGACCGGCGGACCCGGGACGCCGACCTGGTCGACCTGTCGTGCCAGATCGACGCCTACCGCCTCGATCTGCCCTTCATCGCCTCGGCCATGGACTCGGTGACCAGCCCGGCCGTGGCCATCCAGATCGGCCGGCTCGGGGGCTTGGCCGTGCTCGACCTCGAGGGGTTGTGGACCCGGCACCACGACGCCGAGGACAAGCTGGTCGAACTGGCCGGGCTCGACGACGAGGCCGGCCTGGCCCGCCTCCGGGAGCTGTACGCCACCCCCATCGACCCGGAGCTGATCAAGGCCCGGATCGCCGAGATCCATGCCGGCGGGGTGATCGCCGCCGGGGCGGTGTCGCCCCGGCACGTGGCCTCGTTGGCCAACACCCTGCTGTCGGCCGAGCTCGACCTGCTCCTGATCCGGGGCACCGTGATCTCGGCCGAGCACATCGGGGCCCCCGGCACCGAGGCGCTCAACCTCAAGGAGTTCGTCCGCCAGCTCGAGACCCCAGTCATCCTCGGCGGCTGTGTCAGCTACCTGGCCGCCCTCCACCTGATGCGGACGGGGGCGGCCGGGGTCCTGGTCGGGGTCGACGGCGGCTCCACCGCCACCACCCAGGACGTGATCGGGGTGGGCTCGGCCATGGCCACCGCCATCGCGGATGTCCGGGCCGCCCGGATGCGCCACCTCGACGAGACCGGGGTCTACGTCCAGGTCATCGCCGACGGCGGGTTCCGGACCGGGGGTCAGATGGCCAAGGCCATCGCCTGCGGGGCCGACGCGGTGATGATCGGCTCCGCCCTGGCCGCCGCCACCGAGGCCCCGGGCCGGGGCTGGCACTGGTCGTCGTCGGTGACCCATCCCACCCTGCCCCAGGGGCGCCGGATCCCGGTGGAGCGGATCGCCCCGCTCGAACAGCTCCTGCTCGGCCCGGCCGAACGGCCCGACGGCCGGCTCAACATCATGGGCGGGCTCCGCAAGGCCATGGGGATCCTCGGCTACGAGACGATCAAGGACCTCCAGAAGGCCGAGGTCGTGATCGTGAGTGACCGATGACGGCCGGTGCTGCCCCCACTCCGGACCAGGTGGTCCTCGTGGTCGACTTCGGGGCCCAGTACGCCCAGCTAATCGCCCGCCGGGTCCGGGAACACCAGGTCTACTCCGAGATCGTCTCCCACACCATCACCGCCGACGAGGTCCGGCGGCGGGCCCCGGCGGCCATCATCCTCTCCGGTGGCCCCAAGAGCGTCCACGTGGAGGGCGCCCCCCGGCTCGACCCCGGCGTCTACGAGCTCGGTGTCCCCATCCTCGGGATCTGTTACGGGGCCCAGCTCATCGCCCACCAGCTCGGCGGTACCGTCAGCGGGAACGAACGGGGCGAATACGGTCGCACCACCCTGATCCCCGACGAGGGCGCCGCCTCCGGTCTGCTCGACGTGGGGGCGGGCTCGTCCACGGTGTGGATGAGCCACTTCGACGCCGTGTCCGCCGTGCCCGAGGGGTTCGTGGCCACCGCCCACACGGCCAACTCCCCCGTCGCCGTGCTGGAGAGCCGGAGCCGGCGGATCTGGGGCATGCAGCACCATCCCGAGGTGGTCCACACCGAGCACGGGTTCGAACAGCTCCGCCGGTTCCTGATCGACCTGGCCGGTTGCGACCCGTCGTGGACCATGGACTCCATCATCGACGGTTCGGTGGCGGCGATCCGGGAACAGGTCGGCACCGGCCGGGTCATCTGCGCCCTGTCGGGCGGTGTCGACTCGGCGGTGGCCGCCGCCCTGGTGCACCGGGCCGTCGGGCCCGCCCTGACCTGCGTCTACGTCGACACCGGCCTGATGCGGCTCAACGAGTCCGAGCAGGTGGTCGACACCTTCCGGCGCCACCAGGGCATCGAGCTGATCCATGTCCGGGCCGGCGACCGGTACTTCGAACGCCTGGCCGGCGTGGTCGACCCCGAGGAGAAGCGCAAGACCATCGGTGAGCTGTTCATCCGGGTGTTCGAGGAGACGGCCGGGGGGCTCGAGGACGCCGCGTTCCTGGTGCAGGGCACCCTCTATCCCGACGTGATCGAGTCCGGCACCGACACCGCGGCCAAGATCAAGAGCCACCACAATGTGGGCGGTCTCCCCGAAGACCTGGATTTCGAGCTGGTCGAGCCCCTCCGCAACCTGTTCAAGGACGAGGTGCGGGCCGTCGGCCACGAACTCGGCCTCCCCGACGAGATCGTTTGGCGCCAGCCGTTCCCCGGGCCCGGGCTCGGGGTCCGCATCATCGGCGAGGTCACCCCCGAACGGGTCGCCGTGCTGCAGCGGGCCGACGCCATCGTCCGGGAGGAGATCGAGCAGGCCGGCCTGGGCCGGGACGTCTGGCAGGCCTTCGCGGTCCTGGCCGACATCAAGTCGGTGGGGGTCATGGGTGATGAGCGCACCTACGCCCACCCGATCATCATCCGGGCCGTGACCTCCGACGACGCCATGACGGCGGACTGGGCCCGCCTGCCGTACGACGTGCTGGAACGGATGTCGAACCGGATCATCAACGAGGTCGACGGGATCAACCGGGTGGTCTACGACGTGACCTCGAAACCGCCCGGCACCATCGAGTGGGAGTGACCGGGCCGGGCCGGCCGGACCGGGGCTGACCCGGTCCCGCCGGTCCCTCCGGCCTGGCCGATCCGGGCGCTGACCTACCCGGCCTCGAACGAGGCCTCGATGGCCCGCATCCGGTCCAGGCCCATCAGGCTGATGGCGTCCTCGAAGGAGTCCATGGCCTCGAACCCGGTGGTCGACGAGGTCCGCCGCAGGTGGTCGAGGAGGGCGCGGGTGGCGTGGGTGACGGCCAGCATCGTGCTGACCGGGAAGATCACCAGGTCGAACCCGAGGTCCCGGATGAGGGCGATGTCCACGGTGTCCGTCCGGCCGCCCTCCACCCAGTTGAACAGCAGCCGGTGCCCGTCCAGGGCGGTGGCCACCCGTTCGATGTCTTCCCGGGTGGGTGGGGCCTCCACGAAGAGGATGTCGGCCCCGGCGTCGGCGAACGCCCGGGCCCGTTCGATGGCGGCCTCCACCCCCTCCACCGCGCCCACGTCGGTGCGGGCGATGACGAGGAAGTCGGGGTCCTGGCGGGCAGCCACCGCGGCCCGGATCTTGGCCACCGCCTCGGGGAGGCCGATGACCTCCTTGCCGGCCATGTGCCCGCAGCGCTTCGGGAAGACCTGGTCCTCGATCTGGATGGCGCACGCCCCGGCCTGCTCGTAGTCGTGCACCGTCCGGATGACGTTCAGGGCGTTGCCGTAACCGGTGTCGGCGTCGGCGATCACGGGGGTGTCGACGGCGGCGCAGACGCGGCGGACGACGTCGACCATCTCGGTCTGGGACATGAGGCCGATGTCGGGCCGGCCGAGGTGGCTGGCCGTTGCTCCGAACCCGGTCAGGTAGCAGGCGTCGAAGCCGGCGTCCTCGATGAGGCGGGCGCTCATGGCGTCGTAGGCCCCGGGGGCGATGACGGTGCCGGCGTCCAGGGCGGCCCGAAGCCGGGCCCGGCGGTCGTGGATGGACGGGCGGAGGAAATCGGACACCTAGGGCTCCTGGTGGCTGGTTGAACGGATGGCTCGAGAGGGGGCGGGCGGGCCGGCTGCGGCCGGGCGGCCGGGCACCGTCGACCAGGCGGCGTGGACGTGGGAGGTCATCACCGCGGCCGCCCACTCGGGGTCGCCGGCCTCGAAGGCGTCGACGAGTTCGTGGTGGTGGGCCAGGCTACGCCGCAGGGATCGCTCGGAGTAGTGGGCGAAGGTGCGCTGGACCACGGTGACGTCGATGAGGGTGGTGATCTGGGCGGCCAGCCGGGCGTTGCCCGACCCCTGGTAGATCCGGTGGTGGAAGGCGTTGTTGAGGTCGGTGAGGGCGTCGAGGTCCGGCTCGGGACCGGCGACGGCCTCGTCCATGGCCGACGCCAGGCGCCTCAGCTCGCCGAGATCGAGCCGCCCGGACCGGGTGGCCAGGGAACACGCCTCCGGTTCCAGCAGGGCCCGCAGGCCGAAGATCTCGTCCAGGTCCACCGCCGACCAGGTTTCCACCCGGACCCCGCGGTTGGGTTCGTGGCGCACCAGCCCTTCGGCGGAGAGCCGGCGCAGGGCCTCACGCACCGGGGTGCGGCTGACGCCGAGCTCGTCGGCGATCTCGCCCTCCCGCAGCCAGCTGCCGCCGGGGCGGCGGCCAGTGGTGATCTCCCGGCGGACGGTCCGGTAGACCACCTCGGAGGCGCGTGGAGCCTCGGGGGAGGCGGTCTCGGTCACGGACGGGCAACCTAGCAGCGGGGCGACCACCCGACAACGGAAACGTATGCAATCCTGGATCCGGACGGTGGCTACCGGGTGCTCAGCCCGACTCCGGGGCGTCTTTCCCGAAAATTGCATACAACATGGATTGTCGGGGCGGTCCGTCCCGGCTGGGAACCGGCCCGGCAGTCCGGCCGCTCAGCGATCGAGCAGGGCGCGGAGGTGGCCGCCGAAGCTGGCCGGGAACTCGGGTTCGTAGGCCTCCTCGGGCCGGTCGCGGACGGCGGCGTCGACCACGTAGGCGTCCTCGCCCACCAGGATCCGCCACCGGCCGGCCTTGACCGCGTCCAGGATGATGGTGGCCGCCTCGTCGGCCGAGGTAGGAGCCGCGTTGCGGAACTGGGCCGCCCGCTCGGTGACCTGGGGGTCGGACGGGCCGCCGTGGGCCAGCCACGAGTTGCCGGCGATCCCGGTGCCGATGTGGCCGGGCATGACCACCGACGCCTTGACATGGGGGGCGTTGACCCGCAGGTCGGTGACGAGCGCCTCGGTGAAGCCCTTCACCGCGAACTTGGCCGCACTGTAGGAGGTGTGGGGGGTGTTGGGCCCGATCGAGGCCCAGAACCCGTTGACGCTGCTGGTGTTGACGATGTGGGCCTCGTCGGCCGCGGTGAGCAGGGGCAGGAAGGTGCGGCAGCCGTAGTAGACCCCGTACCAGCACACCCCGAAGGTCCGCTCCCAGGCGGCCCGATCGTCGGTCACGAAGCTGCCGGCCCCGCCGATGCCGGCGTTGTTGAACAGGAGGTGGATCCGGTCGGTCTCGTGCTGGGCCACCACCTCGTCACGGAAGGTCCCGAACTGAGCCTCGTCGGACACGTCGCAGCGGTGGGTGGTGATCCGGGTACCGGCGGGCGCCACCGCCTCGCACTGCTGCTTCGTCTCGGCCAGGGGTTCGTCGAAAAGGTCGCACACGGCCACGTGGCAGCCCTCCGCCGCGAGCTGACGGGCCAGGGTCCGACCCATCCCGTCACCCCCACCCGTAATGACTGCGATCCTGCCGGCAACATGCTCCATGGCAAGCATCATGGCCCATCGACGGGCGCGAATCGACCCGGCTGACAGCGGGGCCGGCCCGGGATCTCGCTACCAGCCGGCGGTGATCTGGGCCGGGTCGGTGTCCACCTGGAGATCTCGTTCCACGTCGGGGCCGCGGTTGGTCTGCAGGTCGATGGTGGCGGCCAGGTCAGCCGGGTGGACGGGGCGGTGTTCCACCACCCGGGCCATCTTCCGGCGGTGGAGGTCGAGGGCCACCACCGGTTGCTCGGCACCGGCCGGGTGGAACACGACGGGCAGGCCGGCCCGCAGGGCGCAGACCGTCTGCCACGAGGTGCCGGTCAGCACCACCACCCGGTAGTCGAAGAAGCCGTCGGGGGCGAGGGCGGGGAGCACGGTGGGCCCCGCGGCGAGGCGGTGGGGGGCCGGGTCCTCCCGGGTCTCGGCCCGGCCCGGCAGGATGTCGACCGCGAACCGCTCGTCGGCCATGAGCGGGTCGACCATGTCGTGCCACGGGTCGAACTCGCCGAAGGTGCGGGCCAGGGCGACCAGGACCCGGGAGCGGCCGCCGACGACGGCCCGGCCCGGCGCGCCCACCGGGGGCGGCATCATCGCCCCGGCGCAGCGGACCCGGTCGTCGAGGTCGTCGCCCAGGTGGGGTCGGAGTCGTTCACCGGCCCGCAGCAGGTAGCGGTCACCGAGGAAGCGGTAGGGCCGACCGTCGTGGCCGGTCTCGCCCAGCCCGGCCCGGACCAGGTCGTAGATGTGCTGGGCCTCGGTGAGGTGGTAGGTCCTCAGCCGCTGGAGGCGGTGTCCCAGCGGGGAGCTCGACTCCTCGCCGGTGGGGTAGCGCCACACGACCGAGCCCATGGTGACGGTGGGCAGGCCGAACCGGCCGGCGGCCACGACGGCTCCGAAGGTCAGCTCGCTGGTCACCACCAGGTCGGCGGGGAAGGAACGCAGGGCGTACTCGACGTGCTTGAACTGGAGGGCGTTGCCGATGACGTCGGCCCATTCCTGGGTGACGAAGGTCTTGACGTCCCGGGCGCCGGCGGGGATCACCTGGGGCCCGCCGTCGAACAGCCAGCGGGCCCGGTGCCCGGTGGCCACCGCCACCTCGTGGCCGGCCTCGGTGAGTCGCCGGGCCAGGTACGAGGCCATGGTGGCGTAGCCGTGATTCTCGAGCGTGGCGAAGAGGACCCTCATCGGATCCGCTCCGGGTGGGTCCGGGTCACGCCCGGGTCGACGTCGAGGGGGAGGATCCGTTGGCCCGGCAGGGCCAGATGGTCCGCCCGCCCTGGCGGACGGCCTCCAACCGGGCGTCGAGCTCGTCTAGGTCGAGGTCCACCAGGTTGAGGCGGATCGGGCGGTCGGGGGGAGTTGGGTCGTCGTACGGTGGTGCCATGGGGATTCCTCGCCAGCGGATTGGCGCCGGGGGCACGGGAAAGGGCCCCGCACCGACGACCCGTTTGGGACCGAGTGGGTCGTCGGCACGGAGCCCCGCGTACGCCTCTGGGGGAGGGAGGCGCACGGATCTGGGCGACGCACCGACACCGACACAGCTTCGGGTCGCCCGGCGGATTGTGTGATACGAGTCGGAGCCTCGCCTAATCCGACTCTGCTATCAGCGTACTGTGAATGCCCATAATTTGGCAAGATCCTATCGGGCGTATTTGTGGCAAAACTTAGAAAGAAAAGTGAGGACTCCAATTCCAAAAGATATCGTCTCCATCGAGATAGTTGAGAACTCGATCTGATTGGTAGTTATTTATTTAATGAGATCGCTGTCATGCCTGGCCAGAGTGGGCGCATGGCGAGGTCGGCGGTGGCTGGAGAATGATGATGAAGGCGCGACAATGAGCAGCCCGAGGGACGTCTCCAAGGAAGTCCCGGGCGGCGATTGTCGGGCAGTTACCCGACGGTTTCCCGGTCTGGTTCGTGCTCAGCCGCCCGGCTGACGCCCACCACGACGACAAAGGCCACGACGGCCAACACGATGGGCACCACGGCGTGGCCGGGTTCGGGCCAGCCGAGCGAGGTGCCACTCACCGTCTCGGAGGCGTCGTCGCTCACCACCCCCACCCCGTTCGGCCAGGGCCACAGGACGCGCAGGGACCCCACCATGAGGCCGATCAGGCCGGCCACGACCGGGTCGTGGACTTGGTCGAGCAGGCGCCGCAGCCCGGTGGAGAACAGGCCCAGACCGATCGCCGCGCCGACAGCGAACACGGCCAGGGGGACGATGGTCCGCTCGTGGACGTCCGCCAGCACCGGTGCGTACATGCCCATCATCAGCAGCAGGAACGAGCCGCTGATGCCGGGCAGGATCATGGCGCAGATGGCGATCGCCCCGGCGCCGAAGTAGGCCCACAGGGGAGGGTCGAGCGCGGGTCCGGACTGGAAGCCCAGGAGGACGAAGGTGACGGCACCGACCACGGCCATCACGATCAGTTCGGCCGATCCCCGTTCGTGGAGGGCCGACCAGGCCACCACCATGGAGCCCACCACGAGCCCGAAGAACAGGCCCGCCATCTCCTCGGGGCGGTCGCGGAGCAGGCGCTGGATCACACTGGAGAGTAGGGCGATCGCGGTCAGGACGCCGGTAGCCAGGGGGATGAGGAACGACCATTCCACCTGGCCCATCCGCCGCCGGAGCCCGTCGACGTCGCCCTTGAGGAGCGACCCCATGCCGCGGGCCCCGTCGGAGACACAGTCGAGAAGGCGCTCATAGATGCCCAGCACCAGGGCGACCGTTCCGCCCGACACCCCCGGAACGATGTCGGCCGCGCCCATGGAGAAGCCCCGGGCCACGTTGCGCACCAGCTTCGCAATCATGGGACTCAGGCTACGGCCCGGGGGCTAGGTTGGTTTGGGCATGGAAACCTCCGAGATCCTCGACGGCCTCAACCCGGCCCAGCGGGACGCCGTCACCCACACCGGTGGCCCGTTGCTGGTGGTGGCCGGGGCCGGGTCGGGCAAGACCCGGGTGCTCACCCGCCGCATCGCCTGGCTGATCGACCAGGGGGCCTCCCCGTTCGAGATCCTGGCCATCACCTTCACCAACAAGGCGGCGGGGGAAATGAAGGAGCGGGTGGAGGCCCTGGTCGGTCCCGTCGCCCGCAAGATGTGGGTGTCGACGTTCCACTCGGCCTGCGTCCGCATCCTGCGCCGTGACGGCCACGTGCTCGGGTTCCCCTCGGCGTTCAGCATCTACGACCAGGCCGACGCGGTGCGGCTCACTGGCTACGTCATCCGTGACCAGGGTCTCGACCCCAAGCGATTCCAGCCCCGATCGGTGCACTCCGCCATCAGCTCGGCCAAGAACGAAGGGCTGACGGCGAACCAGTACGCCGACCGGGCGTCGGCGGCCATCGAGAAGCGGATCGCCCAGATCTACCTCGAGTACCAGAAGCGGTTGGAGCTGGCCCAGGCCATGGACTTCGACGATCTGTTGCTCAACACCGTCCGGGTGCTGCGTACCGCCGACGACGTCCTAGCCCACTACCAGGACCGGTTCCGCCACCTGCTGGTCGACGAGTACCAGGACACCAACCCGGTGCAGAACGACCTGGTGCTGGCCCTGGCCGGCCGGGACCGGAACGTCACCGTCGTCGGAGACTCCGACCAGTCGGTGTACCGGTTCCGGGGCGCCGACATCCGCAACATCATCCAGTTCGAGGAGGCGTTCCCCGACACGACGGTGGTGTTGCTGGAGCAGAACTACCGGTCGACCCAGACGATCTTGGACGCCGCCAACGCCGTCATCGCCAACAACTTCGGGCGCAAGCCGAAGAACCTGTGGACCGACTCCTCGGGCGGTGACCTAATCCTGCGGTACGAGGCCGATGACGAGCTGGACGAGGCCCAGTTCGTGGCCGGCGAGCTGGCCCGTCTACACGATTCGGCCGAGCACCGGTGGGGCGAGATGGCGGTGTTCTACCGCACCAACGCCCAGTCCCGGGTGCTCGAGGAGCACCTCATGCGGGTCGGCATCCCGTACAAGGTCATCGGCGGCACCCGGTTCTACGACCGGCGGGAGGTGAAGGACGCCGTGGCCTACCTCAAGGCGGTGTCCAACCCGGCCGACGAGGTGTCACTGAAGCGGATCGTCAACGTACCCAAGCGGGGTGTGGGCGACACCACCGTGGCCAAGGTTGACGGGTACGCCTCCGCCCACGGCTACACGGTCCTCGACGCCCTCCGCAACGCCGACGCCGCCGGGGTCAAGGGTCGGGCCCTCAAGGGCATCGCCGCCTTCCTCGAGCTGTACGACGGATTCGTCGAGGAGGCGGAACGGGGTCCCGGGCCCCTGCTGGAGACCGTCCTGCGGGACACCGGCTACCTGATCGAGCTGGAGGAGGAGCGATCGATCGAGGCCGAGAACCGGCTGGAGAACCTCCAGGAACTGGTCGGCTTCGCCCAAGCCTTCGACGAGCTCGACGAGTTCCTGGAGCAGATCGGCCTGGTGGCCGACACCGACGATCTCGACGACGACGACTCGTCGGTGGTGCTCATGACCCTGCACTCGGCCAAGGGGCTCGAGTTCCCGGTGGTGTTCATCCTCGGACTCGAGGACGGCATCTTCCCCCACATCCGGGCCATGACCGAACCGGAGGAGATGGAGGAGGAGCGGCGCCTGGCCTATGTTGGCCTGACCCGGGCCGAACACCGGCTGTACCTGACCCACGCCTGGTCCCGCACCATCTTCGGGTCGACCCAGTACAACCCGCCGAGCCGGTTCCTGGGGGAGATCCCCGACGGCCTGATCGAGGAGTCGTCGGCCAGCCGTGGCCGGCGCCGGGGGCGGGGTGCCACCGTGTTCGGCCGGGGTTCGGGGGGCTCCGGGTACGGGTCCGCCCGGGGGGCCGCGTCCGGGTTCAGTGGCCGCAATCGCCTGGTGGAGACGGCCCTGTCACCGTCGGGGCCGACCCCGTCGGGGGCCGACGGGCTCGATCTCCGGGTGGGTGGCGACGTGGAGCACCGCAAGTACGGCGAGGGCGTCGTGCTCGACGTGCGGGGCTCGGGCGACAAGACCGAGGTTCGGGTCCGGTTCCCGTCGGTGGGGGAGAAGACCCTGTTGTTGGCGTGGGCCCCCCTGGAGCGGGTCGACCGCTGATCGGCGTTGGTGGCGTCGGCGGTAACGTCGGCGCGGCCGGTGTAGGGCGCGCCCGGGGTGCCCGGTGTCCGGGCGCGGTGGTGACCCCGGAGCGGCTGGGACAGCGCCGGGTTGGCCGGGAGCTGACCGGCGACGAAGGGGGTTCGCGACCCGTCCCGATGACCGGCCCCACCAGCTTCAGGGCTGGCCGTCCGCGCGGGGGCCGCGGCCGGGCGGGATCGGGGCCGATGGCCCGGTTTGGGGCCGCGGCCGGGGTGGGTTCGGGACCGATCGTCAGGTCGGTGGTTGCGGGTCTCGTGGACCGGGATCCTCCGGCCCTGGACCGGGATCCTCCGGGACGGGGCCGTCGTCGGGGACCGTTGGCCGGGTGGTGGTGTAGGCGTGCTGGTGGGGGGTGGTCCAGGTGCTGCTGCTGGGCGTGGTCGTCAACCGCCAGCCCGGGGTGTGCTTCAGGGTGTGGTCGTGGCGGCAGATGGGCCGGAGGTTGGGGGTGAGGGTCGGCCCGTTCGCCTGGTACGGCTCGGTGTGGTCGAGGTCGGACCGGGTGGCCGGGGCTCCGCACGGGGGGAAGATGCAGCTGCCGAAGGTGGCGGCCGTGTGACGCCGTTGCCGGGTGGTGGGGCGGCGGCGGGTGGCTCCGGTGGCCAGGACGGCTCCGGTGTCGGGGTCGGTGATGGCGTAGGTCCATCGCTGGTCGTTTGTGGGTTCCAGTGCGATGCTCCGGGCCAGGTCGGCCAGGACGGGGCCCCAGCCCGGGATGTGGCCGGGGTCATCGATCAGGCCGATCAGGGCCATGAGGTCGATCCGGAGATCCAGCCGGCCCGCCCGATGGCGATGCCCGGCGGTGTCGTCCTCGGCCTCGGGGATCGGGCCGGTGCCGGTGCCGTGCGGGGTAGCCGGCTCGTCGGGCCCGGTGGAGCGACGGGGCTGCGGGTCGAGGAGCTGGAGGAGGGTGTCGGCCCGGCGCTGGTCGATGTTGCGGGTGTCGTCCGGGGTGCAGGGCTGGCCGCGGGCCAGGTCGGTGAGCCGCCGGATGATGGCGGCGACCCGCTCGCCGGGGAGGCCGGTGGCCACGAGGTTGCCGGTGCCGTCGGGGTTGGCTCGGCCGACGACCCGTCGTTCGGCGAGACCTTCCTGCCGTCGGCGGGCCGCACCCTCGGGGTCGGCAGCGATCACGGCTCGGGCCAGGCGGCTGCGGAGCTGACCGGTGGTCGACCCCGGTGCGGAGTCGAGGATGTCGGCCACCACGGCTCGGGCGGTGTCATCGTCGAGCTCGCTTGTGCCGTCGGTGATGACCCGGGCCCGGGCCCAGTCGATCTCGCCCGACCGGAGGAGCTCCCCAACCTCGGGGAGGCGATCGTCCAGGGTGAGGCTGGTGGCCAGCAGGGTGCCGGCGGCGGACCGGGTCATCGTCAGGGCGAGGCGGAGCTCGTCGACGGTGGTGTCCGGTGTGTCCAGCCCGCCCCGGACCGGGGGACTGTCCGGCCCGCCGGCGGGGCTGTGGGCCAGCTCTGTGATGGCGGTGGACAGGTCCGCGTGGTGGTGGGCGATGACCCGCCACCGGGCCTCGATCACCGCCACCAGCTCGTGACCGTTCAACGAGCGCGGATCCAGGGCGGCCAGGGTGGACGTCAGCTCCGGACCGGGCGGCACCGACCGTAGCCACTCCACCAGGGCCGAGCCCCGTCGGTTGGCCCGGCCGGGCCCGTCGGCCCCGTAGACCGGTGGCGGATCGTTCCCGGCCTCCGATTCGCCGGGGGCGCCGACGTCGGCCCCGGCTCCCCCTTGTTCAACCGCAGACTCCATCTCAAACCAGAACATGTGTTCGACTGTAGGCGGGCCCTGTGACACCGGAGCCAGATCGTGGGTGTCGGGGGTCGACGGGCGGTCGGGCCGGCGGGCGGCCCTCGCCGTTCTCGCCGTTGTCGGGCCTGGGGCCGGTGCTGGTCCGGGACCCTCCGGCCCGGGCTGCTGCCCCGACGCCGGGCCCCACGGCCACTACCAGGCCCGGCTCACCACGCTCGAACACCGAGTGGGGTCCGCGTCCCCAGCCCCAGCTCCCAGGTCGTGACCCGGGACCTCGACCGTCACGACCTCGTCCGCTACTACCGCCTCCCGTGGGAGGACCCGCCCCCGCGGCCGACGACGGGGATCGTCCCGAGTGCGGGCCCGGGCCGCCGTGCCGATCCGCTCCGGCCGATCAGGCGATCGGCCGGCTACGACTAGGATCCCGGTTCATGGCTGGACTCGAACTGGTGGAACACGCGATCACGGCCCGGGTCCCCGAGCTGACCGAGCCGACCAGGATGGTCGAGGTGCCGCTGCGCATCCGGGTCGACCCCTTGACCGGCGACACCGGTCGGCTGATCAGCGGCTCGAAGCTGGCGCCCACCACCCGTCCCGACCTCAGCGAGTTGACGGCCAAGCCGGGGTTCTGCCCGTTCTGCGCCGACCGGCTCGACACCGCCACCGGCACCTTCGATGCGTCCATCACCGACGAGGGCCGGATCCGCCGGGGCTCGGCCGTGGTCTTCCCCAACGTGCTCGCCTACTCCGAGTTCTCCTCGGTCGGCATCTACGACAGCGAACAGCACTTCGTGGACCTGCCTGACCTCACCCCGACCGTGGTGGGCGACCTGATCGAGGCGCTGGTGGCCTACACCGCCGGGGTGCACGGCCTGCGGCCCATGTGGTCGTCGGTCAACGCCAACTACCTGCCCCCGGCCGGCAGCTCCCTGGTCCACCCCCACGCCCAGTCGGCCCACGACGACGTCGGCACCTCGGTGCAGCGGCGGCTGGTCGAACGGAGCGAAGCCTGGGGCGGCGGGACGTCGTTCTGGGCGACCCTCCTCGAGCACGAGCGTGACGGCGAACGGTGGATCGGCCGGTATGGGCGGGTGTCGGCCCTCACCCCGTGGGCCCCCACCGGGTTCCACGAGGTGTGGTTCGTGATCGATGGCGAGTCCCGCCTGGAGGCCCTCACCGCTCAGGACTGTGCGGACGTGGGCGCCGTCATCTCCACCGTCCTGGCCACCTACCACGCCCTCCAGCTGACCTCGTTCAACTGGGCCATCTATGGCGGCGGGCCCAGCTCGTCGGGGCGGTACTCCCTGCTGGGCAAGATCGTCAGCCGGTCGAACGCCGAGCCCATGTATCGCAGCGACGTCACCTACTTCGAGCGGCTCCACGGCGAGGCCATGGTCGACCTGACCCCCGAGCAGGTGGCCGATCTAGTCCGCCAGCACGCCTGAGCCGGCCATCCGGCCCTCCGCACGCCTGTGGCCCGGAATCGGATCTGCGGTCCGGAATCGGATCTAGGGTGCTCACCATGACGTTCGCGACAGAGCCGTTGACCCTGGAACGCTTCGACGATTTCGCCGACGTCATCAACCCCAACCGGCGGGAGACCCACTGCTGGTGTCTGAGCCACCGGCTGCCGGCACCGGAGATCGAGCGACGGGGCGACGGGAGCCGGGAGCGGGCCATGCTGAGCGTGGTCCGGGAGGGCCCGCCCGGGGTGGTGACCTACCGGGACGGAGTGCCGGTCGGGTGGTGTCACGTGTCGCCCCGCCGCCATATCCCCCGCCTGGTCCGCTCCCGGGTGATGCCCCCGGTCGACGACGTCGACGTGTGGTCCATCATCTGCCTGGTGGTGCGGGGCGGGCACCGCAAGCAGGGGGTGACCCGGGCGCTGATCGACGGCGCTGTCGCCCACGCCGAGCACCATGGGGCCCCGGCGATCGAGGCCTACCCGGTGGACCCGCCGGGCCGGATGGATCTGACCATGGCCTTCGTCGGGGTGAAGACCATGTTCGACCGGGCCGGGTTCGAGGTCATCGGCGTCACCGACGCCACCGCCAGCAAACTCCCCCGTCTGGTGATGCGTCGGACGTTGGCCTGAACCAACCCCGATCAGGTGCCCCGGCCGACGTGGGTGCAGACGCACACCTGGTTGCCCTGGGCGTCGGCCAGGACGGTGAAACTCGGAGCCGAGGCGTCCGACACCAGGCTCCCGCCCGCGGCCAGGGCGGCGGCGATCCGCTGGTCGGCCACCTCGGGTGGGACCCGCAGGTCGAGATGCCACCGCTGGTCGGTGTCGGCCGTGGCGTCCTGGAACCAGACGGTCGGGTGGACGCCGGCCGGGTCCGCCAACTCGCCCTCCGCCGTGGGGTCGATGGCCAACACCGCAGCCCAGAACGGCCTGATCTCGTCGGCGTCCCAGGTGTCGAGGGCGAGTTCGACCCGCTGGACCGATCCCGGATCGGCCGCCACCCCGAGATCGGCGGCGATCCCGCTGATGGTCCGGGCCAAGGCGACGTCGCGGCTGGTCAGCCCGCCGGCGTCGTGGGAGGTGAGGAGCACGTCGACGTGACCGTAGGTGAGCTTCAGGTCGGGATGGTGGTTGGCGGCCTCGGCTGCCTCACCGATCCGGTTGACCAGGGCCAGGCCGGTGCCGAAGTCGCCGGTCCGGTACCGGGCCTCGATGGCGGCGTACAGGGGCCGCCAGTCGTCCATCCTGTCCGTGGCCCGGATCTCGTCACCGGTCAGTACCTCGCTCGCCATGACCGGACGCTCAGCCGATGACGGGGGCCAGCCAGCGGCGGACCTCGTCGACGGTCATGCCCTTGCGCTCGGCGTAGTCCGCGATCTGGTCGTCGTCGATGCGCCGCACCCCGAAGTAGCGGGCCTGGGGGTGGGCGAAGTACAGGCCGCTCACCGAGGCGGTGGGGGTCATGGCGTTCGACTCGGTGAGGTGCACGCCCACCGCCTCGGCCCCGTCCAGGAGGCGGAAGATGAGAGGCTTCTCGGTATGGTCGGGCGACGCCGGGTAGCCGGGGGCGGGCCGGATCCCCTGGTAGCGCTCCCTGATCAGCTCCTCGTTGCTGAACTCGTTGGTCTGGTAGCCCCACAGCTCGGCCCGGACCTGCTGGTGGAGCCATTCGGCCGACGCCTCGGCCAGGCGGTCGCCCAGGGCCTTGATCATGATCGACCGGTAGTCGTCGTTGTCGGCCGCGAACTCGGCCGCCCGGGCCTCGACCTCGGCTCCGGCGGTGACGATGAACGCCCCCACATGGTCGACCAGGCCGGTGTCGACCGGGGCCACGAAGTCGGCCAGGGCGAAGTTGGGCCGGTCGTCGGCGTGGGCCACCTGCTGGCGCAGGGTGTGGAGGGTGGCCACCTGCTCGCTCCGGGAGGCGTCGGCGTAGAGGGCGATGTCGTCGCCCACCGCGTTGGCGCACCAGAACCCGACCACGGCCTTGGGCTGCAGCCAGCTCTCGTCGATGATCTGGTCCAGCATGGCCTCGGCGTCGGCCAGCAGCTGCCGGGCCGTCTCCCCCACGGTGTCGTCGGACAGGATCTTGGGGTAGGTCCCGGTCAGGTCCCAGGCCCGGAAGAACGGGGTCCAGTCGATGAACTCCCGAAGGGTCTTTACCGCCACGTCCTCGATGGTGCGGACCCCGGTGAAGCTGGGGGCCACAGGCACGCCGGCCGACCAGTCAATGGGCACCCGGTTGGCCCGGGCGTCGGCCAGGGGCACCAGGGGCATGACGGTGCGGCCCTCCCGGGCCCGGCGCACCTCCTCGTACCGGTCGGCCACCTCGGTGGTGTAACCGGACGCGGTCTCGCTCAACAGGCGGGACACCACTCCCACCGAACGGGAGGCGTCGGGTACATAGATGACGGTGCCGTGGTAGGCCGGGTCGATCTTGATGGCGGTGTGGAGCTCGGAGGTGGTGGCGCCGCCGATGAGGAGGGGCAGGTGGAGGCCCTCCCGCTCGAGTTCCGACGCCACCCGCACCATCTCGTCCAGGCTGGGGGTGATCAGGCCGGACACACCCACGACATCAGCGTTGTGTTCCCGGATGGCGGCGAGGATGGTCTCCGGTTTGACCATGACGCCGAGGTCGATCACCTCGTAGTTGTTGCACCGGAGCACCACACCCACGATGTTCTTGCCGATGTCGTGGACGTCGCCCTTGGCCGTGGCCATGATCACGGTGCCGGCGCTGCGGCCCTCGGTGCCGTCGGCGGCCACGTACGGCTCCAGGTGGGCCACCGCCTTCTTCATGACCCGGGCCGACTTCACCACCTGGGGCAGGAACATCTTGCCCGAGCCGAACAGGTCGCCGACCACGTTCATGCCGTCCATGAGCGGGCCCTCGATAACCTCGATCGCCTTGTTGGCGGCCAGCCGGGCCTCCTCGGCGTCGTCGACGACCCAGGTGTCGATCCCGTGGACCAGGGCGTGGCTGATCCGTTCGGCCACCGGCAGTTCCCGCCACGAGTCGTCGGTGGCGGCGGCGCCCGTGGTGCTCTTGGCATCAGAGGCCACCTCGATCAGCCGCTCGGTGGCGTCCGGCCGCCGGTTGAACAGGACGTCCTCGATCCGTTCCCGCAGATCCTCGGGCACGTCGGAGTAGATGGGGAGCCGACCGGCGTTGACGATGGCCATGGTGAGCCCGGCCCGCACCGCGTGGTACAGGAACACGGCGTGCATGGCTTCCCGCAGGGCGTTGTTGCCCCGGAAGGCGAACGAGAGGTTGCTCAGCCCGCCGCTGATCCGGCTGGGGGCCAGATCGGTGGCGATGGTGGCGGTGGCGTCGAGGAACGCCTTGCCGTATTCGGCGTGCTCCTCGATGCCGGTAGCCACGGCGAAGATGTTCGGGTCGAAGATGATGTCCTCGGGCGGGAACCCGACCTGTTCGGTGAGGATCCGGTGGGCCCGGCGGCACACGGCCACCTTGTGCTCGTAGGTCTCGGCCTGACCAGTTTCGTCGAAGGCCATGACCACCACGGCGGCCCCGTAGCGGCGGGCGGCAGTGGCCTGTTCGAGGAACTGCTCCTCGCCCTCCTTCAGCGAGATCGAGTTGACCACCGGCTTGCCCTGCAGGTTCTGCAGCCCGGCCTCGATCACCGACCATTTGGACGAGTCGACCATGACCGGCACCCGGGCGATGTCCGGCTCGGACCCGATAAGGCGGAGGTAGCGGACCATGGCCGCCTCGGAGTCGAGGAGGCCCTCGTCCATATTGACGTCAACGATCTGGGCCCCGTTGTCGACCTGGTCGCGGGCGACCGACACCGCGGCGTCGTAGTCGTCGCCTTTGATCAGGTCGGCGAAGCGCGACGAGCCGGTGACGTTGGTCCGTTCGCCCACGTTGACCAGCAGGCTGTCGCCGCTGATGGCGAGCGGTTCCAGCCCGGACAGGCGGGTGACGGCCGGGGTTGCTGGGACGGTGCGGGGGTTCGAACCGGGCAGGGTGGCGGCGATGGCGGCGATGTGCTCCGGGGTCGTGCCGCAGCAGCCGCCCACCACGTTCACCAACCCGTCGTCGACAAAGCCGGCCACGACCTCGGCCATCTCGTCGGGCGTCTGGTCGTACTGGCCGAGCTCGTTGGGGAGTCCGGCGTTGGGGTGGGCGCTGACGGCGGTGTCGGCCACCGTGGCCAGTTCGGACAGGTGGGGGCGGAGCTCGGCCGCTCCGAGGGCGCAGTTGAATCCCACCGACAGGGGCCGAGCGTGGCGGACCGAGTTCCAGAACGCCTCCGGGGTCTGGCCCGACAGGGTGCGGCCGCTGCGGTCGGTGATGGTGCCCGACACCATGAGGGGCACGTCGAGCCCGGTCCGGGCCCGGTGTTCGAACCAGGCCCAGATGGCGGCCTTGGCGTTGAGGGTGTCGAAGCTGGTCTCGATCATGACCAGGTCAGAGCCCCCGTCGACCAGCCCGGTGATGGCCTCGCCGTAGGCGGCCGTCAGCTCGGTGAAGGTGATGTTGCGGGCCGCCGGGTCGTTGACGTCGGGGGAGATGCTGGCCGTCCGGTTGGTGGGGCCCAGCGCCCCTACCACCCACCGGGGCCGGTCCGGGGTGGTGGCGGTGACCTCGTCGGCGGCCCGCCGGGCCAGGGCGGCGGCGGTACGGTTCAGGCCGACCATGTCGTCCTGGGTGCCGTAGTCGGTCTGGGCGATCGAGGTGGCGGAGAAGGTGTTGGTGGTGACCAGGTCGGCGCCCACGTCGAGGTAGCGGCGGTGGATGCCGACGATCAGCTCGGGGCGGGTCAGGCTGAGCAGGTCGGCGTTGCCGGCCAGTTCCGAGCCGTGGTTCCGGAGGGTGGGGTGGTCGCGGTAGTCGTCCTCAGTCAGGCCCTCGGCCTGGATGAGGGTGCCCATCGCCCCGTCCAACAGCAGGATGCGGTCGGCGAGGGCGGCGCGCAGGGCGTCGACCCGTGCGGTGCGGTCAGTGGGGGAGGTCATGGGGCTCCGTTCTCACCGGGGGCGGGGCTCGACCCGGCCGGCACGGGGGCCCGGCCGAGGTCGAGGTTGCGGCACACGGCGGCGGGGAGGGTCCGCTGGTTGAGGGTGTAGATGTGCACCTCGTCGATCCCGGCGTCGACCAGCCGTCGCACCTGTTCGGTGACGATGGCCGCCGCTACCGGGGTGCGCAGCTCGGGATCGTCGTCGAGGTCGGCCAGGCGGCTGGTCAGCCAGTCGGGAATGGAGGCGGAGCATCGCTCGGCGAAGCGGGCGATGCCGGCGTAGCTGATCACCGGCATGATGCCGGGGATGATGGGTTGGGTGATGCCGGCGGCCCGGGCCCGGTCGAGGAACCGGAGGTAGACGTCGGGGTCGAAGAAGAACTGGGTGATGGCCCGGGTGGCGCCCCGGTCGAGCTTGTCCTTCAGGCTGTCCAGATCGGCCTGGGGGGAGGCGGCCCGGGGATGGGTCTCCGGGTAAGCGGCCACCGAGATCTCGAACCGGTCGCCGTCGGGCCGGGAGCGGAGGTGGCTGACCAGGTCGGCGGCGGTGGAGACCGCCATCGTGGTGGGATCGGCGTCGGGGGGTGGGTCGCCCCGGAGGACGACCAGGTGGTCAATCCCGGCCGCCACCACCTCGTCGATGGTGAGGTCGAGGTCGTCGAGGGAGGAGCCCACCGGAGTCAGGTGCGACGCCACCGGTACCGGGACCCGGGTGTTGAGGTCGGTCACGGTGTTGAGGGTGCGGTCGCGCTCGGAGCCGCCGGCCCCATAGGTGACACTCATGAACCGGGGCCCGTAGGAGGCCAGCTCGGCGGCGGTGCGTCGCAGGTTGTCGAGACCCTTGTCGGTCTTGGGCGGGAAGAACTCGAACGAGACGTCGGTCATGATCGGTGGGGGACCTCGGGTTCGGCGGAGGCCACTGGCGTGGCCCCGGGGGTGGACGTGGACGAACCGGTGACGGCCAGGGCCAGTTCGCCGCCCCGCCGCTCGGCCAGCCACACCACCACCGTCAACCCGGTGTCGGGGGTGGTGTCGCCGGGTGGGGGGAGCTGGGCCGAGGCGGTGACGTCGAGGCCGGCGGCGTCGCACCAGGCCACCACGTCGTCGTGGTCGAGCCCGAGCTGGCGGTGGCCGTGGTCGAGCAGCTCGTCGAGATGGTGGGGGGCGTAGTCGACGATGAGCAGCCGGCCGCCGGGGACGACGGCCAGGCCGGCCTGGTCGATGGCGACGGCCGGGTCGTCGAGGAAGTGGAGGACGTGGTGGAGGACGGCCAGGTCGACCTGGCCGATGCCGGCGTCGAGGTGTTGGACGTCGCCGTAGCGCACGGCGCAGTGGCGGAGGTCGGGTTGGTCGACGGCGGAGCGGGCCAGGTGCACCATGTCGCGGCTGAGCTCGATCCCGATGCCCAGCTCGGCCTGGGGCCCGAACAGCTGGAGCATGCGACCGCTGCCGGTGCCGATGTCGAGCAGGCGGCCGACGGGGGCGACGCCCACCAGCTGGCTCATGGTGGCCTCCACGGCGCCATCGGCCGCGCTAACCGGGCCGACGAGGGCGGTCTCGGCTTCGATCCGCTCCCAGGACCGGGCGGCCAGCTGGGCTCGGTCGGCCCGGACCCGGGCCAGGCGACGCCGGTCGCCGGCCAGGATGGGATCGTCCTCGTTGGCCACCGCGGTGATGGCGGCGAAGAGGGCCTCGGCCACCGGGTTGGAGGCCCGCCGGTAGTAGGCGTTGGTGCCCTCCCGGCGGCGGTGGAGCAGCTGGGTGTCCGACAGGAGCCGGAGGTGGCGGCTCACCCGGGGCTGACTCTGGCCGAGCACGCGGCACAGCTCCGTGACCGTGAGCTCGGTGCGGTCGAGGGCTACGAGGATACGGAGCCTCGTAGGCTCGCCGGCCGCCTTGAGGGCGTGGATCAGCTGCTCGATGGCGACATGCTAGCAGGGTCGCCCCCCACTAATGACTACATAAAGATATCTGTATGTTTGTAGTCATTTCACCCACGCTGGCCGGTGGGCACGGCGTCAGCCGCGGGTGGGCACGGCGTCAGCCGCGGGGGAGCACGGCGTCAGCCGCGGGTGGGCACGGCGTCAGCCGCGGGTGGGCACGGCGTCAGCCGCCGGCGACCGTGCCGAGCGCCTTGACCAGGTCGTCGTACAGGTCCTCGACGTCTTCGAGCCCGATCGAGAGGCGGACCATGCCGTCGGTGATGCCGACGGCGGTCCGGGCATCGGGGTCGAGGGCCCGGTGGGTGGTGGTGGCGGGGTGGGTGACGAGGCTCTTGGTGTCGCCCATGTGGTTGGAGATGTCGAACAGCTGGAGGGCGTCGAGGAAGGCGAAGGCGGCCGGTTTTCCCCCGTAGAGGTAGATGCACACCACGGTGCCCCCGGCCGACATCTGGGCCCGGGCGATCTCGTGCTGGGGGTGGGACGCGAGACCGGGGTAACGGACCCGGGCCACCCCGCCGTGCTCCTCCAGCCGCTGGGCCAGTTCCAGGGCCCGGGCCGACTGGGCCTCGACTCGCAACTGGAGGGTCTCCAGGCCCTTGAGCAGCACCCAGGCGTTGAACGGGCTCAAGGCCGGGCCGGTGTGGCGCAGGAATGGCTCCAACTGCTCGGCCACCCAGACGGCGTCGCCCAGTCTCGCGCCACCCAGGGTCCGGCCCTGGCCGTCGATGTGCTTGGTGGCCGAGTAGACGACCACGTCGGCCCCCAGTTCGAGGGGGTGCTGGAGGATGGGGGAGGCGAACACGTTGTCGACGACGACGGTGGCCCCGGCGTCGTGCGCCAGCCCGGCCACGGCCGGGAGGTCGATGATCTCCAGGCCCGGGTTGGACGGGGTCTCGAGGAACACGGCGGTGGCCCCACCCTCGAGGGCCCGGGCCCAGGCGTCGAGGTCTGTTCCATCCACCAGGGTGGTCTCCACCCCGAAACGGGGCAGGATCTGCTCGACGATTACGTGGCAGGACCCGAAAAGAGCCCGGGAGCTGACCAGACGATCGCCGGCCGAGACGGTGGCGGCCAGGGCGGCGTACACCGCGGACATGCCCGAGGCCGTGGCCCGGCACGCCTCGGCGCCCTCGAGCAGCCGCATCCGTTCCTGGAACATCTGGACCGTCGGGTTGCCGTAGCGGCTGTAGATGAACCGCTCCTTCTTGCCCATGAATGCGGCCTCGGCGTCGGCGGCCGTGGGGTAGACGTAGCCGGAGGTGAGGAACAGGGCCTCGGCGGTCTCGTCGAACGGGGTGCGCTCCAGGCCGCCCCGCACCAGGGCGGTGGCCAGACGCCGGTCGGTGTCGGGGGAGGTCGGATCGGGATCGCTCATAGGGCCGGGAGCCTATCGATCCCAGCCACCATCCTCACTACATCAAGATATCTACATATTTGACAGATGGTGGCGGTTGGTGGTGGCGCTCGGGATCCGGTGGCCCGGCCGCCGAGCGGGCGTGTTCGACCGGGCCCCGCCGGCTGTGGTTCGCTCGGGGCGTGACTGGCCATCCCGAGCCCCCGTTCCTCGTCGGCTCCGCCCCCGGAGCCGCGGCCCCGCTACTGCGCCACACCCCCGTCCCCTCCGCGACCACGGATCCACCGGCGGTCCTGATCCACGGGTTCCTGGCCGGCGGGATGGCCTACTGGGCCCCCAACCTCCCGGCCCTGCAGGAGGTGAGCCGGCCGGTGGTGGTCGACCTCTGGGGCCACGACGGCGGACCCAGCCCCGACGACGCCGACGTCTACACCCCGGTCGGGTTCGCCGACGCCCTCGACCGGTTGCGTCACCACCTCGGCATCGAGTCGTGGGTGGTGATAAGCCACTCCCTGGGGTCGGCCCTGGCCATGCACTACGCCATTCGTCACCCCGACCGGGTGCTGGGCCTGGTCGTCACCAACTCCCAGTCCGGCTTCGCCACCGCCAACCGGGAGTCACTGGCCCGCGACGCCGTCAAGCAGGCGGCCCGGGTCGACCGGCTGGGAATGGTGGCCTTCGACCAGAACCCCCTCAACCCCCACCACGCCAAACGCCTGGATCCGCCGGTCAAGCGGGCCCTCATCGACGCCTACGGACGCCACGACCCGGCCGGGATCGCCCGGGTGCTGCGCCACACCGTGCCCTCGTCGCCGGTCACCGACCGGCTCGGCGAGATCGCGGTACCGACCCTGCTCACCTGGGGTGTCTACGAGAAGGCCTTCGCCGCCGGGGCCGAAGTGGCCATTGATCGGATTCCCGAGCTCAGGGTGGCCGAACTGGCCGCCGGCCACGCCGTCAACCTCGGGGATCAACCCGGGTTCGACCGGGCCGTGACCGCCTTCGTACGTGACGTGACCTGATCCCGGCCGGAGTTGAGGCGAGGGTCGGGTCAGACCGGCACGGACCGTTTGAGGAAGTCGACCACGGCCTGGGTGAAGACGTCGTTGCGGTCACCGGCCACCATGTGACCGGCCCCGGTGATGTTGACGTACTCGGCGTGGGCCACCAGGTCGAGGAACTTCCGGGCCCCGGCTTCGTCGAGCACGTCCGACAGGCCGCCCCGCACCAGCAGGGTGGGGATGGTCAGGGCCCGCGCCGCGTCCTCCAGGCGCCGGGTCCGGGCCCGGAGGGCGTCGCCGCTGAGGCGGGGCCGTTTGCGCATGGCCGGATCCCAATGCCACCGGTACCGGCCGTCCTCGCCCTGACGCACGTTCTTGGCCAGGCCGTCGAGGGTGTCGGGCCGCTCCCGGTGGGGCTGGTAGCTGGCGATGGCGTCGGCCACCTCCTCCAGGGTGTCGAACCCCTCGGGGCGTTGCTCCATGAACTCGCCCACCCGCTTGGTGCCCGACGGCCGGATGCGGGGAGCGATGTCCACCAGCACCAGGGCGGTGGCGTCGACGGCCCGTTCGCCGGCCGCAGCCAGGCTGGTGTTGCCCCCCATCGACGCCCCGACCAGGGCCACCGGTCCGCCGCCGAGCGCGTCGACCACCGCGGCCACGTCGGCCACCATGGCCGTGCGCTCGTAGTCGCCGTCCGGGGCCCAGTCCGAGTCGCCGTGGCCCCGGGCGTCGATGGCCACCGCGTGGTAGCCCTCGTGGGCCAGGAGTTCCCCGGCCCGCCGCCAGGCGTGGCGGGTCTGGCCCCCTCCGTGCTGGAGGAGGACGAGGGGGGCGCCGGCGTCGCCCCAGCTGTCGCCCGTAATGGTCACGCCGCCCGAACCGGTCCAGCGGTGGGCGGGATCCGGCGTGCCCGGCAGGCGGGCCCCGGCGCTCATGCCCCGCCCTCCGCTGTGGCGGCCTTCTCCCGGGCGGCGGCCACGAGGGCCGCCCACTCCGGCACGACCGGGGGTTGGCCAGTGGCCAGGTAGCGAAGATGGCTGATCCACTGGCCGGAGGAGCCGGCACCGGCCCGGTAACCGTGGAGGAAGTAGCCGTAGGGATCGAGGGCCACCTCGATCGGAGCGTCCGGTCCGAGGTTGAGGGCCACCGGTTCGATGGTGGCGACGCCCACGGTGCAGGTGGCCCCGCCGACGGTGGTGGTGATCGGCCGGTGCAGGTGGCCGCAGAGGATCCGCTCCACCTGCGGGTTGGCGGCGATGACCGCGGCGAAGGCCTCGATGCCCTTGAGGCCCATGCCGTCCATCACGTCGAGCCCGCTGACGAACGGGGGATGGTGCATGGCCACCAGGGTCGGCCGGTCGGGGGCCTCGGCCAGGGTGGCGGTGAGCCACTCCTCCCGTTCGGCGTCGAAGCGGCCCCCGGGCCGACCGGGCACGATGGTGTCGAGACCGATCAGCCGCACCGGTCCGAGGTCGACGGCCCAGCTGATGTGGTCGTCCCCGGTCTCCTGCCACGGCTGGTCGAAGGTGGCCTTCAGGCTGGCCCGGTCGTCGTGGTTGCCGGGTAGCACCAGGATCGGTACGTCGAGGGGGGCGACGAGTTCGGCGAAGATGGCCGTCTGCTCGGGGGTCGAGTTGTTGACCAGGTCACCGGTGGCCAGGACCACGTCCGGTCGGGGCCGCTCCGCGTTGATGGCCGCCACGGCCACGGCCAGGCGGGCGTTGTTGTCGACCAGTTGCTCCTCGGTGCTCCACGGCTCGAGCACGTGGGTGTCGGTGATCTGGGCCACCAGCAGGTCGAACGGGGACGCCGTCATGGCCCCACTCCTTTCCGCCCCGGCGACCGGGGTTCAGTTGGTCTCGGTGGACGAGCCACCTTCCCCCATCGGCGTGGTGGTGGTCGAGTCGGTCTCCGACGGGCCCGCCCCCGGTGGGTCGGTGTCGACCCCCGTCCCGGCATCGTCGGCCGGGGCGTTGCCGAGCAGGACGGCCACCTGGCCGTCCTCGTTCACCGAGACCGGGAGCTGCGGCAGGCCGGTCCCGTCGGCCGGGTAGACGGTGCCGTCGCAGTTGTCGACGAACTCCTCGGCCCCGGTCTGCCATTCGGCCACGCAGTCCCGCGACGCCTGGGGCGGGCGGACCACGAAGGCATGCCACCCCTGGCCCGGATCGGTGCTCAGGTGTTGCAGCCAGATGTCGGTGTCGCCCCCGGCCAGGTCGGGCAGTAGCAGGGGCCCCTGCTCGCCGATGGCCAGGGCCAGGCCCTCGGCGTCACCAGCCACGTACTCCCGGTTCGGGTCCACGTCGAGCTCCAGGTTGGAGTCCACCAACCGTCCCGCCTGGGTGATCAGGAAAACGAGGGAGATCACGCCCAGCAATGCCGCCAGCCCCACGAGCAGGGCCTGGCGGGCCGGGGTCCGCGTCTGCTGGGCTACCGGCATGGGTGCCGGTTCTTGCCGGTCGCTGTGGCCACCGCTCTAGTATCGCAGGGTCGCCGGCCGGTCCGGCAGGCGAGCCGTCGACGGCGACGGGTGAGATCCATCACGCCCCCGCTCGGCGGAAAAACACGTCGACGAACCCGAGGCGGAGGCCTCCACCGTGGATCTTCTCGAGTATCAAGGCAAGCAGTTCTTCGCGTCCTACGGCATACCTGTGTCCGACGGCGCAGCCACCGACAACGTCGACGAGGCCGTGGCCATCGCCGACCGGGTCGGCTACCCGGTGGTGGTTAAGGCCCAGGTGCACACCGGTGGGCGGGGCAAGGCCGGCGGCGTCAAGCTGGCCAACAACGCGGACGAGGCCCGCACCCACGCCTCCAACATCCTGGGCCTCGACATCAAGGGCCACATCGTCAAGATCATCTGGGTCGAGCACGCCTCGGACATCGCCGAGGAGTACTACGCCAGCTTCACCCTGGACCGGTCGGCCAAGAAACACCTCGGCATGCTCAGCGCCCAGGGGGGTGTGGAGATCGAGACGGTGGCCGAGGAGAACCCCGAGGCCATCGCCCGGATCCACATCGATCCGGTGGTCGGCCTCACCGAGGACCAGTGCCGGAACTGGGTGGAGGCGGCCAAGCTCAACCCCGCCGCCACCGACGGTGCGGTCGGGATCCTCATGAAGCTGTACGCGGCCTACGTGGAGGGAGACGCCGACCTGGTGGAGATCAACCCCCTCATCCTGAAGCCCACGGGGGAGGTGCACGCCCTCGACGCCAAGGTCAGCCTCGACTCCAACGCCCTGTACGAGCACCCGGACTACGAGCAGTACGACGCCACCCAGCCCCGCGACGAGCGGGAACAGGCCGCCCACGACAAGGGCCTGCAGTACGTCGGCCTCGAAGGCTCCGTCGGCGTCATCGCCAACGGGGCCGGCCTGGCCATGAGTACCGTCGACGTGGTCAACCAGGTGGGCGGCAAGCCGGCCAATTTCCTCGACATCGGCGGCGGCGCCAACGCCGACGTCATGGCCGGTGCCCTCGAGGTGATCAACAACGACCCCGAGGTCAAGGCCATCTTCATCAACATCTTCGGGGGCATCACCCGCGGTGAAGAGGTGGCCAACGGGATCCTCGAGGCCATGAACCGGGTGGCCATCGACGCCCCCATCGTGATCCGTCTCGACGGCACCAACGCGGACGAGGGCCGGGCCATCCTGGAGCCGGCCCTCAACGACAAGCTGATGATGGAACCGACGATGCTGGACGCGGCCCGTAAGGCCGTCGAACTGGCCCGAGCCTGAGGAGAGAACCGTGAGCATCTTCGTCGACGTGAACACCAAGGTCGTCTACCAGGGCCTGACCGGCTCCCAGGGCCGCTACTACGGCCTCCTCAACCGTGACTACGGCACCCAGGTCGTGGCCGGCACCAACCCGAAGAAGGCCGGCACCGACGTGGACGGGATCCCCGTGTTCGCCTCGGTGGCCGACGCCGTGGCCGCCACCGGCGCCACCGCCTCGTGCATCTTCATCCCCGCCCCCGGGGTCCAGGCCGCCGTGCTCGAAGCAGCCGAGGCGGGCATCGGGTTCATCGTGGCCATCACCGAGGGCGTCCCCGCCCAAGACGAGGCCTACTTCTTCAACAAGCTGAAGGACGACTTCCCCGACACCCAGCTGCTGGGCCCCAACTGCCCGGGCATCATCAGCCCCGGGAAGTGCAATATCGGGATCACGGCCGGCCACATCGCCCAGCCGGGCGGTCCGGTCGGGATCGTCAGCCGGTCGGGCACCTTGACCTACCAGGCCCTCTACGAGTTGAAGCAGAAGGACATCGGGGTCACCACCTGTGTCGGCATCGGTGGCGACCCGGTGCCTGGCACCAGCTTCATCGACTGCTTGAAGGCCTTCGAGGCCGACCCCGAGACCAAGGCCGTCATGATGATCGGCGAGATCGGTGGCTCGGCCGAGGAGGAAGCGGCCGAGTTCATCAAGTCGTCGATGTCCAAGCCCGTGACCAGCTACATCGCCGGTGTGACCGCCCCTCCCGGCAAGAAGATGGGCCACGCCGGCGCCATCGTCTCCGGAGGCAAGGGCACCGCGGACGCCAAGATGGAGGCCCTGCGCGACGCCGGCGTCCTCGTCGGGGAGAACCCGACCGAGGCCGGCGAGCTGATGGCCGAGGTCGTGGCCAAGCTGTGACCCACGATCGCTGAGCCCAGGGGCTCGGCATCCACCGGTCGGCACCGGCCTGCTTGGGGGGAGGTCGGTGCCGGCCGACCGGACTGATTGACTGTGGCAGTGGGGTCTCGCTTCGCCACCGGTCCGCGGCGTTGCCGTCGGCGATCCTCCGCCGTCCCGACGTTCCGTCGACTGCTCCTGGCCGCCGTGGTCGTGGCCGTGACCGGATGCGCCGTGGGGGAACGTCCCATCCTCACCCAGGAACGGATCACCTCCAGCTCGGACGGGCCGGCCTCCCCGTCCACCACCCCCGACCCGGGGACGGGAACGTCCGGCCCGAGAATGGCCGACGCCGTCTACCCGGCCCTGATCATGACCCCCACGGGGGTGGTCGTCCCCGTCACCGGGCGGACCGACGACGGTTACCAGGTGACGACCCCGTGCGGCAACGAGGCCGTGGTCGAGTGGGGCATCGCCGTCAACGCGGCCAGCGTCGTGCTCGACCCCGGCCACGGCGGTGACGAGCGGGGAGCCATCGGCCCCTCAGGGGGGACCGAGGCCGAGCTGAACCTCGACGTCTCCCGGCGGGCCGCCACCATGCTCGACGCCCGCGGCTTCCCCACCGTGCTCACCCGGACGGCCGACTACCGGATCACGGTCCCCCAGCGGGCCGCCATCGCCGACGCCCTCCAGGCCCAAGCCTTCGTGTCGATCCACCACAACTCACCCACTCCGCAGATCTCGTCCACCCCGGGCACCGAGGTGTACGTCCAGGACGGGTCGGCCGACTCCGAACGGCTCGGCGGGCTGCTCTACGCGAAGGTGACCGACGCCCTCAGCCGGTTCGACATCACCTGGTCGGCCAGGCCCGACGCCGGGGTGATGAGCGTCCTCAACGACGAGGGTGACGACGCCTACGGCATCAACCGCTACCCGGTCAGCCCCACCGCCCTGGTGGAGATGGCGTACATCTCCAATCCCGAAGAGGACACGCTTCTGGCTACTGACGAGTACCGTCAGGCCATGGCCACCGCGGTGGCTGACGCGGTGGTGACCTTCCTCACGTCGGACCAGACCGGTTCCGGGTTCGTCGAGGAGGGCCGGGTCTCCAACGCCGGCACCGAGACCGGTGGCAGCGACGGCTGCGTCGACCCCGAGCTCCAGTAGCCGGTCGCCGTCGCCGCCGAAGGCCGGGACCCGGACCGGCCGTGCCCCCTCCCCCATCCCCCCACGCCCATCCGGCCCGAGACGCTGAGAGCCCCATCACCATGTCCATCCGCACCCGCGACGATCTCCGCAACATCGCCATCGTCGCCCACGTCGACCACGGCAAGACCACCCTCGTCGACGCCATGCTCTGGCAGACCGGTTCCTTCGTCGCCCACCAGCAGGTGGACGAACGGGTCATGGACTCCGGTGACCTGGAACGGGAGAAGGGCATCACCATCCTGGCCAAGAACACCGCCGTCCGGTGGTCGGGCGACGGCGCCCCCGACGGTGGGGTCACGTTCAACATCATCGACACCCCCGGCCACGCCGACTTCGGCGGCGAGGTGGAGCGGGGCCTGTCCATGGTGGACGGCATCGCCCTGCTCGTCGACGCCTCGGAGGGCCCCCTGCCCCAGACCCGGTTCGTGCTCCGCAAGGCCCTCCAGGCCCACCTGCCCGTCATCCTGGTCATCAACAAGGTGGACCGGCCCGACGCCCGGATCTCCGAGGTGGTCGACGAGACCTACGAGCTGTTCCTCGACCTGATCGACGGCACCGGGATCGACGAGGACACCGTCCTCGACTTCCCCATCGTGTACGCCTCGGCCAAGGCCGGCCGGGCCAGTCTGGAGGCCCCGGCCAACGGGGAGCTCCCCGAGAACGACGACCTGCAGCCCCTGTTCGAGACCATCCTGGCCACCGTCCCCGCGCCCAGCTACGACGACGAGGTCCCCCTCCAGGCGCACGTGACCAATCTCGACGCTTCCCCCTTCCTGGGCCGCCTCGCCCTGTGCCGGGTCCGGTCCGGCACCATCACCAAGGGCCAGCAGGTGGCCTGGTGCCGACGGGACGGCAAGATCGACCGGGTCAAGGTGACCGAACTGCTCATCACCGAGGCCCTGGAGCGGGTGCCCGCCCGCACCGCCGGGCCCGGCGACATCATCGCCGTGGCCGGGATCGACGAGATCATGATCGGGGAGACCCTGGCCGACCCCGACGACCCCCGGCCCCTGCCCCTCATCACCGTCGACGAACCCGCCATCTCCATGACCATCGGCACCAACACATCCCCCCTGGCCGGGCGGACCAAGGGCACCAAGGTCACCGCCCGCCTGGTCAAGGACCGGCTCGACCGGGAACTGATCGGCACTGTGTCGATCCGGGTGCTGCCCACCGAACGGCCCGACACCTGGGAGGTCCAGGGCCGGGGTGAACTGGCCCTGGCCATCCTGGTGGAGACTATGCGGCGCGAAGGGTTCGAGCTGACCGTGGGCAAACCCCGGGTGGTCACCCGCTCCGTCGACGGGGTCGTCAACGAACCGTTCGAACGGCTCACCGTGGACGTGCCCGAGGAGTACCTCGGCTCGGTCACCCAGCTGCTGGCCACCCGCAAGGGCCGCATGGAGCAGATGAACAACCACGGCACCGGCTGGGTCCGCCTCGAGTTCGTGGTCCCGTCCCGGGGCCTGATCGGGTTCCGCACCGAGTTCCTTAGCGACACCCGGGGCACCGGGATCGCCCACCATGTGTTCGAGGGCTACGAGCCGTGGGCCGGTGACCTGCGGACCCGCCCCACCGGGTCGTTGGTGGCCGATCGGTCCGGTTCCACCACCGGCTACGCGATCGCCAACCTCCAGGAGCGGGGCACCCTGTTCGTCGAGCCCGGCGTCGAGGTGTACGAGGGCATGATCGTGGGCGAGAACTCCCGGGGGGAGGACATGGACGTCAACATCACCAAGGAGAAGAAGCTCACCAACATCCGCTCGTCCACCGCCGACGAACTGGAACGACTGGTGCCGGCCCGCAAGCTCAGTCTCGAACAGTCCCTCGAGTACTGCCGCGACGACGAGTGCGTGGAGGTCACCCCCGACGCGGCCCGGCTCCGCAAGGTCGTCCTCGACCAGGTCTCCCGGGCCCGGGAAGCCAAGGCCCGCCGGAACTGAAGGTGGGGTGGGGACGTTGTTGGCTCTTCGGCCGAGGCCCCATCGCGGGTGGGGACGTGGGGGCCGCCAGGCCCTAAGCTCCGCGCCATGGTTGCCTCCCCCGAGCGTGGTGCGGCGGTGCCGGGTCCGCCTGAATCCCTGCCGACCCCCACCCTGACCCTGCTGGCCCGGCTCAGCGTAGTCATCGATCCGCCGGTCGAGCTGGGCGAGACCAGTCGGGGGCGGCGGCGGCTCATCCCCCTCGCCGGGGGTCGGGCGGAGGGCCCGGTCCTGTTCGGCTCGATCATGGCTGGTGGGGCCGACGTCCAGGTGATCCGGCCCGACGGGGTCAGCGAGATCGAGGCCCGCTACGGGATCGCCCTCGACGACGGAGGCCACGTGTTCATCGAGAACGTCGGAATCCGGCACGCCCCCGACGAGGTGTCCGCCCGCCTGCTGGCCGGGGAACGGGTGGACCCGGCCGAAGTCTACTTCCGAACCGTCGCCCGCCTGGAGACCGACCGGGACGACCTCCGACGGCTGGAACGGAGCCTCGTGATCGGGGTCGGCGGCCGCTTCCCCGACATGGTCCGCATCGACCTCCACACCCTCGCCTGACCGTGGGGGGAACGGACCGGGACGTCACCCCGCCGACCGGCGAAGACGACGGCGGCCGCCCGCAGGTTGGCCTCATCCCGTTGGCGTCGCCGGTGGGGCGCCTGGTGGTGACCACCACCGTGCTCGGCTCCGCGGTGGCCCAGCTCACCGCCACGGTGGTCAACGTCGCCCTGCCCGTGCTCGCCACCGACCTGGACGCCTCGTCCAGCCAGCAGCAGTGGGTGATCAACGCCTACCTCCTGACCCTCGCCTCCCTGATCCTGATCGGGGGGTCCCTGGGCGACCGGTTCGGACGGGTCTTCGTCTACCGGGTCGGGGTCGTCTGGTTCGGTCTGGCCTCCCTGGCCTGCGCCGTGGTCCCCACCATCGAACTCCTCATCGTCGCCCGCCTGTTCCAGGGGATGGGGGGCGCCCTCCTCACCCCGGGCTCCCTGGCCATCATCGAGGCGACCCTGCGGCCCGCCGACCGGAGCCAGGGGGTGGGGCAGTGGTCCGGGCTGAGCGGGCTGGCGTCAGCCGGCGGACCCGTGGTGGGCGGCCTCCTGGTCGATCTGTCGTGGCGATGGGTGTTCGTGATCAACATCCCCGTGGCGATGGTGGTGGTCCTCCTGTCCCGGGGGGTGCCGGAGTCCCGGGACCGTTCCGCGGCCGCCGCCCCGCTCGACGTCGTGGGCGCCCTCCTGGCCGCATCGGTCCTGGGAGGGGTCTCCTTCGCCCTCATCCAGGGCGGCGCCGACGGGTTGGACGGCCCCAACTCGGTCGCCCTGGCCGTCGCCGTGGTCGCCCTCGCGGGCCTGCTCGTCTACGAGCGCCGACAGCCCAATCCGATGGTCCCGCTCGACCTGTTCGCCAACCGGGCCTTCTCGGCCGCCAACCTCATCACCCTCCTGGTGTACGGGGGTATGGGCGTGGTGTTCTTCCTCCTGTCGCTCCAACTCCAGGTGACCCTGGGTTGGAGCCCGCTCGCGGCCGGCGCCGCCCTGCTCCCGGTCACCTTCCTGATGCTGGTGCTCTCCCCGAGGTCAGGAGCGCTGGCCCAGCGGATCGGCCCGAGGGCCCCGCTCACCGTCGGTCCCCTGGTCATCGCCGCGGGGATGCTGTGGCTGTCCACGGTCGGGCCCGGCGACCGGTACGCGACGGCGGTCCTGCCCGCGGTGGTCGTCTTCGGCCTCGGCTTGTCGCTGAGCGTGGCCCCGGTCACCTCCACCGCCCTCGGCACGGTTCCCGCCCGCCGGTCCGGGGCCGCGTCCGGCTTCAACAACGCGGTGGCCCGCACCGGTCAGCTGCTCGCCGTGGCCGCCATCCCACCCCTGGCCGGCCTCACCGGCGACGCCCTGAGCGATCCGGGCCAGCTCGGGGCCGGGTATCCCCAGGCCACCCGGTGGGGGGCGCTCCTGGTGGCCGCCGGCGGGGTCGCCGCCGCGGCCATGCTCCGCTCCGACGACCTCGACCGGACCGCCGCCCCCGACGTCTAGTGGGATGTCCGAGCGGCCCCGTCGGCGGTGCCGGGTGATCCATCCCTGGACGCGGACGGGGCCGTGGGGCCGCTAGGTTCGGACGGGTGCGTGCGCTGCTTTCGGTCTATGACAAGTCTGGTATCGCCGATCTCGCCCGCCGCCTGCACGAGCTCGGAGTGGAGCTGGTGTCGTCGGGGGGGACGGCGGCCGCGATCGCCGAGGCCGGTGTGCCGGTCGTCGACGTGGCCGACTACACCGGCTCACCTCCGATGCTGGGCCACCGGGTGGTCACCCTCCACCCCCGGATCCACGGTGGGATCCTGGCCGACCGGCGTGACCCCGGTCACCTCCGTGATCTGGAGAACCACCAGATTGACCTGATCGACCTGGTGGTCACCAATCTGTACCCGTTCGCCTCGGACCCGTCGGTGGAACTGATCGACATCGGCGGGCCGGCCATGGTACGGGCGGCGGCCAAGAACTTCGAATACGTGACCGTGGTGGTCGATCCGGCCGACTATGACGCCGTGATCGACCAGCTGACCAACGCCGGTCAGACCACGGCGGCCCTGCGCCGCCGCCTGGCCCGGACCGCCTTCGCCCACACCGCCGCCTACGACCGGGAGATCGTCCGCTGGTTGGACGACGAGGCCGGCGACACCGACGACGACACCGCCGGGGCCCTGCCGGCCACCCTGCCCCTGGTCCTGGAACGGGCCGACGTGCTCCGCTACGGCGAGAACGGCCACCAGGCCGGCGCCCGGTACCGCGTCGAAGGCACCCCGTCGTGGTGGGATGACGTGATCCAGCACACCGGGATCGCTCTCAGCTACCTGAACCTGTTCGACGCGGACGCCGCCTGGCAGCTGGTGCACGAGCTCGGCCGGGACCGCCCGGCCTGCGCCATCATCAAGCACGCCAACCCGTGCGGGGCCGCGGTCGCCGATGACCTCGCCCCGGCCTACGCCTCCGCCCTGGCCTGCGACGAGCGGTCCGCCTTCGGGGGGATCGTGGCCGTCAACCGGCCGATCGACGAGGCCACCGTGGCGGCCATGGAGGCCGGGGCCCAGGCCGACGTGATCATCGCCCCCGGGTTCGAACCGGGCGTCATCGCCCGGCTCCAGGCCAAACGCAAGAACACCCGGGTCCTGGAGGCCCCGCCTCCCCGGATGGCCGACCTGTCGATCCGTCAGCTCAGCGACGGATTCCTGGTCCAGGAGCCGTACCGGGTCGACACCGACGTCTCCAGCTGGAAGGTCGTCACCGAACGGCAGCCGACCGCGGCCGAACTGGTGGACGGCCAGGTGGCGTGGCTGGTGTGCGCCCACGTGACCTCCAACGCCATTGTCCTGGCCAAGGACGGCGTCACGTGGGGGATCGGGGCCGGTCAGCAGAACCGGGTCGAGTCGGGCCAGATCGCCGCGGTCAAGGCTGCCGGTCGGGCTGTGGGGGGAGCGTGCGCCTCCGACGCCTTCTACCCCTTCCCCGACGGGGTAGAAGCCGCCGCCGACGCCGGGGTCGCCCTCGTCGTCCAGCCCGGTGGTTCGGTCAACGATGAGGCCGTGATCGCCGCCGCCAACGAGCGGGGCTTGGCCATGGTGTTCACCGGCCAGCGCCAGTTCCGACACTGATGGCCGTCCAGTACCTGGCCGGTGGGCCGGTGGCCGAGGCCGTCCTGGCCGACGTGGCCCGCCGGGTCTCCGCCCTGACCGCCCGGGGGATCACCCCCGGTCTGGCCACGATCCTGGTGGGCGACGACGAGGCCAGCGCCTCCTACGTGCGCCGTAAGCACGCCACCAGCGAGGAGGTGGGCGTAGCCTCGATCCAGCGGCACCTGCCCGCCGACGCATCCCAGGACGACCTCATGGCCGTGGTGGCCGAGCTGAACGCCGACCCGGCCGTCGACGGCTACCTGATCCAGTACCCCCTGCCCGACGGGCTCGATTTCAACGCCGCCCTGGGCGCGGTGGACCCGGCCAAGGACGCCGACGGGCTGCACCCCACCAACCTCGGTCGGCTGGTCCTCCAAGAACCCGGTCCGGTGCCGTGCACCCCGGCCGGGATCAAGGCCATGCTCGACCACTACGGCATCGACCTCGTCGGCGTCCACGTGGTCATCGTCGGCCGGGGTCCCACCCTGGGCCGCCCCCTGGCCCTGCTGCTGTCCAACCGGGGTGCCGACGCCGCCGTCACCGTGGCCCACTCGCGGGTCCCCGACCTGGGCGCCCTCACCCGCACCGCCGACGTGCTCATCGGGGCGGTCGGGTCACCGTCGATCATCACGCCGGACATGGTCCGCCCCGGGGCCGTCGTGGTCAGCGGGGGAATCAGCTGGGCGGGCCGCAAGCTCCTACCCGACGTCGACGAATCGGTGGGCGAGGTCGCCTCCTGGATCACCCCCCGCCTCGGCGGTGTCGGCCCGACGACGGTGGCCATGCTGCTGGCCAACACCGTCGCCGCCGCCGAACGCCGCGCCGGTCGCGCCACCGTCCTCGCCGGCTGACCCGCCCCCTCCCCGGGGGGCGGACGGGACACCGGAGAGGGCGAGGCACCCCGGGGGCCGGTCAGGCCGTGGAGGCCAGGCCCAGCAGGTCGGCGGCCAGAACGACCCGGTCCTCGACCCCCTGCTTCTGGGCGTCGAGGTCGAGCTCCTCGTCCTGACGGCCCTGCTGGCCGTTCAGGTAGCGGGCGTAGACCCCCTCGCCGATGCAGGCCAGCCGCCAGGAGGCGAAGGCCCGGTAGTAGTCGACCACCCCGAGGTCGACGCCCATCTCCTCGGAGTACGTCCCGGCCACCTCCTCCCGGGTCCAGAAGCCCTCGAGTCCAGTGGTCTCGTTGTCGCCGCCCCGGTCCGGGTGTTCCGGATCGTGCCAGTAGCCGATCAGGCCGGCCAGGTCGGCCAGGGGATCCCCCAGGGTGCACAGCTCCCAGTCGAGGACCCCGGCCACCGGGCCGGCCGGGTCCATCATGCAGTTGGACAGCCGGTAGTCGCCGTGGGCGATGGTGGTGGCCGCCTCGGCGGGCAGGCGGCGGACCAGTTCGTCGCGGACCCGGTCGAGCAGGGGGAGATCGCGGGTCCGGGACTGGTCCCACTGGCCCGACCACCGCTTGATCTGCCGCTCCAGGTAGCCACCGCGCCGGGCCAGGTCGCCCAGGCCGACGGTGTCGATGTCGACCCGGTGGAGGTCGCACATGGTCCGGACCAGCTCCTCCGACATGCGGGCCCTGACCTCCAGCGAGAGGCCGCGGCCGATCTCCACGTCGCGCACCACGATCCCGTCCAGGTAGTGCATCACGTAGAAGTCCCGTTCGTTGACCGTCGGGTCCTGGCACAGGCCCACCATCTCCGGCACCGGTACGGGGCTGCCGGCCAGGGCGGCCATGAGACGGTGCTCCCGGGCCATGTCATGGGCGCTGGGCAGCAGGGGGCCGAGAGGGGGTCGGCGGAGCACGAAACGGCGTCCGGCCCGGTCGGTGAGCACGAAGGTCATGTTCGAGCGACCTCCGGCAACCAGGGAGAACGTCAGCGGGGCGATGAGCTCGGTCCGTTCGGCCAGCCAGGCCGTGACGGCCGGGACGTTGATGCCCTCCACGTCCTGGTCGGAGGCATCGGGCGGGGAATCGGTCGGGTCGTCGGGTGCGGCCATGGCGCCATGCTGCCACCCGGGCCCGCACCCGGTCGATCCACCCGACTCCCCCCGGGCAATTTCATCGAACAGTTGTTCGATGTCACTGGCCGTCGGTAGGTTGCTCAACGACGCCAGTTTGCTCAATGAGGCGGCCCAACCGGTCGATCAGATCTGTTCGACCAGCGGTCCCCAACGCATCCACCCGACCCACGCCATTCCACCCAGTGCTATTCCACCCAGTGCCATTCCACCCAGTGCCATTCCACCCAGTGCCATTCCACCCAGTGCCATTCCACCCAGTGCCACTGCCGCCAGACGGTCACCGCCCCCGCCGGCGGCCGGCTGTACCCGCAGTTACGACAGCAAACCCGCAACGACAGCTCGAAGGACGCAGAAGATGGTGAAACTACTGGTGGCCACGACCGAAGCCCAGGGCGCCCGCAGCGACGATTACGCCTGGGCCGTGGACGGCGAACTCGTGTACATCCCCGACGGCACGTGCGACCGCGACGTGTGTGGATGTGCCCGGGGCTTCGCCGGCATGGCCAGCGCCCGTTCCTCCACCACCGCCCTGGTGGTGGAACGGCCCGACCTCCGGCCCGAGGATCTCTCCGGGGCCCTGGCCGATTCGCTGGAACGCCAGGGGTGGACGCCAGGCCTGGACCCGGAGGTCGACACCGACCTCGTGGCCCACCTCCTCAGCCGGCTTCGGGCCGCCGCCGCTCATTTCCCGCCCGGGGCCGTGCTGGAACGCCAGGGCGACCTCGTACGGCGCCGGGCCCAGGTGGAACCGATGCCCCTCCCGGCCCCGCTCGCCGGGGTCGATCAGGCCGGGCGCCCGCGGCCTCCCGCCCGGGACTGATCCCTTCGGGACCCGCCGGTCCGGGCCCACCGGGCCGGCGGGTGCGCACCGCCGCTCGCCCGATCCAGGCGGTGGGCCTGGTACCGGCACCAGCACTCGACCACACTGGCCCGGTGGCCAGTACGCATCCCTCGTTCCTCGACCTCATCTCCCTCACCGACGGCCGGGACGGTACCGCCGTGGCCCCTCGCTCACCCGAGGAGGCCGGGCGCACCTACGGTGGCCTGCTCCTGGCCCAGGCGGTGGCGGCGGCCCGTCGCACCGTCGAGCCCGACCGGGCCATCCACTCCCTCCACGCCATGTTCCTGCGGCCCGGCGATGTGGACGCCCCCACCCGCTACGCGGTGGAGACGATCCGCGACGGGCGGTCGTTCTCGGCCCGACAGGTGTCCGCCGACCAGCACGGCCCGGAGGTGTTCCGCATGCTGGCCTCTTACCAGGTCCCCGAGGAGGGGCTGACCTACCAGGCCGACGAGGGGATCGATGTGGCCTCCCTGCCCGGTCCGGACGAGGCCCCCGTCGACTACGCCGCCTACACCTACGCCATGATCGACGGCCCGCCCGGTTCCTGGCCCGGCGAGGTCCGGCCGATCGACATCCGGTACCTGAATCCCCCCGAGGGTCGCACTGGGCCGCCCAACACCGACGACCAGCTCATGTGGATGAGGATCGTCGGCGACCTGCCCGAGAACCCGGCCGTGCACGAGGCCGCGCTGGCGTACCTGGCCGACGCCACCCTCGTCGACCATGTGCTCCTGCCCCACGGCTACCGGTGGCAGGACGAGCGGTTCGACGGGACGAGCCTCGACCACGCCATGTGGTTCCACCGGCCGGCCCGGGCCGATACCTGGCTGCTGTACCACCAGCGAGTGGCCGGCACCGGCGGAGCCCGGGGCATGGTGATCGGCCGGTTCCACACGCCCGACGGCACCCTGGTCGCCAGCTGTGGCCAGGAGGGCCTGATGCGGTGGAACGGCTGAGCGCCCTCAGCGGATGCCGAGCAGGGCCACGGTGAGCATGAGCACGATGGTCCCGAAAATCACCGCCACCAGGAGCAGGACGTAGCGGGCGTCGGGGGCCAGGTGCCGGCGGGGCCCGGGGGCCGGTTCGGTGGTGCCGGTCCCAGAGGTCGTCGACGTTCCCGCCTCCACCGGCGGAGCGGCCCCGGCTCGGCCCCGGTCGGCCCCGGTGTCGCCCGTGGCCGGGTCGAGATCGGTGGCCGAGGTGCCGGTGACCGCGGGCATGGGGGCGGTGACCAGGGGGGCCTCCACCCCGGGCCCGCCCGCGGGGCCGGAGGATCCGGGGGCGGCCCCGGCGCCATTGCCGGCGGCTGGTTCCGCCGGTGCGGGTTCGAGCCGGGTGGGACCCCGGAGGAGAGCCACGAAGGCGGCCGCGTCGGTGGGACGGTCGTCCGGCCGGGGACTCATGGCCGCCTGGAGGATCCGGGCGAGGCGGGCCGGCACCGGTGTCTCCGGCGGTGGGTCCGTCCAGCCCTGCCCCGGGCTCGGGTCCCGGCCGTGGAGCAGGGACCAGCCGATCGCGCCCAGGCTGTAGACGTCGGCGCTGGCCTGGATCTCGCCACCCCGTTCCAGCTCGGGCGCCGCGTAGGGGCCGAGCGGTACGGGGTTGAGGCCCACCACAAGGTCGGACCCCACCGGTGAGCTCGAACCGAGGGCTCCGACCCGGGGGAGCAGGAAGTCGGTGAGCATGATGTTGCCCGGCTCGAGCCCGTGGTGGACGATGCCGTAGGCGTGGATCTCGGCCACCGTGGCGGCCAGCTGTTCGAGCAGGACCACCGCGTCGGGCCATCCCATCGGCCCCCGGTCGCTGATCAGGCGGCCCAGCGAACCGTTCTCGTAGTAGGGGCGCAGCAAGTAGCGCTGGCCGGTCGTGGTCGTCCCGAGGTCGAACACCGGCACGATCCCGCTCTGGCCGGACAGCTGGCCACCGACGGCGGCCTCGCGGTCGAGGGCGGCTGCCCCGTCGGGGGACGCCGGATTCGCCATGACGACCTCCACCGGGCGGCCGGTGGGGTGGTGCAGAGCCCGGTACCGCAGGGTGGGGCCGGAGTCGTCGATCAGGTCAACGTCGAGTAGGCCGGAGATGTCGGGAGTCCGGTCGCCGTCGGGGCTCTCCTCGCCGGTGGGACGAGGCTGGTGGCGGTTGACCGGGCCGAAGCGGTCGTCGCTGACCAGCGGTTCCGGCCGTCGGGCAACACGGGTGTTGGACGCCGATCTGGGCACCACAAGTCCTCTTCTGGCTGGTCGGGGCAACGCGGAAGCGCAACCCCGGCCCGTCCGCATCAAGTCGTGTCGGGGTGATGCCACCAGTCTGGCCGCTCGCCCGGCCGATCGCATCGGTTCCGCCCGGTTTCCGGCCGAGGGCCCGCCGGACGTCGGTTTCCCCCTGGTGCGCCGGCCTCTCGACCCGCCCTGGCGCCGGGCGGTCCCGCCGTGCCGGGAAGCCGTGTGGCAGTTGTCACCGGCCGGGGGGTGGGGGCTTCCGGGCCACGGGGCGATGGGGGTACGCTCGGCGTCGGTCGCGCTCGGAACACCGGGCCGAACCGGTTCTCATCGTCGATTCAGGAGCAGGACGGACGTGTCCAAAAGCCCAGTACGTGTCACCGTGACCGGAGCCGCCGGTCAGATCGGCTACAGCCTGCTGTTCCGGATCGCCTCGGGCGAGATGCTCGGCCCGGATCAGCCGGTGATCCTCCAGATGCTCGAGATCACGCCGGCCCTCGGTGCCCTCGACGGGGTGGCCATGGAGCTCGAGGACTGCGCCTTCCCCCTACTGGCCGGCATGGTCAAGAGCGACGACGCCAACGTGGCCTTCGGCGACGCCGACTACGCCCTACTGGTCGGGGCCATGCCCCGTAAGGCGGGAATGGAGCGGGCCGACCTGCTCCAGGCCAACGGGGGCATCTTCGGGCCCCAGGGCAAGGCCATCAACGATTCGGCCAGCCGGTCCATCAAGGTGCTGGTGGTCGGAAACCCGGCCAACACCAACGCCCTCATCGCCATGCACGCCGCGCCCGACATCGATCCGCGCCAGTTCAACGCCATGACCCGGCTCGACCACAATCGGGCTATGAGCCAGCTTGGGACCAAGGTGGGCCGGCCCATCACCGACATCACCAGGATGACGATCTGGGGCAACCATTCCAGCACCCAGTACCCGGACCTGTTCCATTGCCTGGTCGACGGGAAGTCGGCGGCCGAGGTGGTCAACGACCAGGCCTGGATCGAGGACGACTTCATCCCCACCGTGGCCAAGCGGGGTGCGGCCATCATCGACGCCCGGGGTGCCTCGTCGGCGGCGTCGGCGGCCAATGCCGCCATCGACCACATGCACGATTGGGCCCTCGGCACCCCGAACGACGACTGGGTCTCGATGTCGGTGCCCTCCGACGGTTCCTACGGCGTGCCCGAGGGGATCATCTCCAGCTTCCCGTGCCAGACCAGCGGTGGTGCCTACGAGATCGTGCAGGGCCTCGACCTGGACGACTTCAGCCGGGGCCGGATCGACGCCTCGACCGCCGAACTGGTGGAGGAGCGGGACACCGTGCGGGAGCTCGGCCTGATCACCTGAGCCGTGGTCGCGGGCCGACCCCCGCGACCACCCGAGGTCCACCGCGGGCCCGGCTCGTTGGGAACGGTCCGGGCCCGTGTCGTTCCCCAGGGTGGACCGGGAGGGAGAGAGCTACTTCAGGAACCGGCTGGTGGTGTTGTCGGCCAGGAGCTTCCCGCCGGTCTGCCGGGTGGGGCAGTAGTACACCGTGTACGCCCGGTAGGAGACGGTGCGGATCGTGTCGTCACAGTCGAGGCACGGCTCGCCGGTACGGTTGTGCACCTTCGAGGGGCGATCGACCGACTTGCCGATGTCCTCCAGGGTGCGCTCGTGAGCGGTGGCCCGGGCAACGACGGTACCAATGGCGGCGTGGAGCCGGTCGATGTCGTCCCCGTCGAGCTTGGCGGTGGTGACGAACGGGGACAGCTCGGCCTCGTAGCAGATCTCGTTGGCCAGCAGGCGGCCCAGGCCGGCCAGGTTCTTCTGGTCCCGCAACCAGCCGTGGAGCCGCCGGGAGCCACCGGCCCCCAACCGTTCGGCCAGCTTGGCCCGGTCGAGGTCGGTGGCGTCCGGGCCCAGGCCGTCGAGGGGGGCCTGGGTGAGCGGGTCGCCCCGCACCGCCCACACCCCCGCCTTGCGTTCCGAGCCGGCCTCGGTGAGTAGCCAGGCCGTGTCGCCCGCGGGGCCGTCCCCGAAACGCCACCGGGCCATGCCGCCCCGGGGTTTGGCGCTGAGCCTGGTGTCGGGCCGGATCCGGCCCCCCTGCATCAGATGGATGACATGAGTGAGCTCGTCGTCGAACCGCATGACGAGGTACTTGCCCCGCCGGTCCACCCGGTCGAGGCGGCTTCCCACGGCCGCGTCCACCGGCGGGTCGAACGTCTTGAGGGCGGCGAAGTTGAGGAGGTCGAACCGGACGAGGGTCGAACCGGACAGGGCCGCCGTCATCCGCTCCGCCTGGGCGTGGATCTCGGTCATCTCGGGCACAGGACCACGCTAGCCGCCGGCTCGAACCGCCTGCTCCGGCCGATCGAACCGGCGCGCCCCGCCGTTCGGCGGCCGGTGGGCCCTATGTATTGGCTGCCCCGCCGCCTTCACCGGCTGCGTCACCGTCCCGGGGCCGCAGGTCGGGGTGCATGGCACCCAGGTCGAACCAGGCCCGGATCTTCGGCGAAATGGCGTCCCGGTTCGGTTCGAACAGCTCGAGCAGGACCCGGTCGGGGGCTTCCACCATGAGGTAGTTGCCGTCGGGGAACCGCTGCACCCCCTTCGGGAGCGGCACCCCGGCCTCGGCCATGGCCTCGGCGAGGTGGTCGAGCCCCTCGACGACCAGACCGACATGGTTCACGGCGTTGCGTTCGGTGGTCCGTGGCGGCTGGTCGTAGAAGTGGAGCCGTCCCGAACCCACGGCCACGAAGACGTTCCGGGCCCCCGCGTAGTCGAAGTCGGCCACCACGACGGCGTCGAACCAGCGCCGGTAGAAGTCGAGCGAGGTCTGGATGTCCGAGGCCATGAGATGGGTGTGGTGCACCGAGGCCCGCCAACCCGGCCCCGGGGTTCCATCGGTGGTGTCTGGCGTGGTCATGAGCGATGTGCTCCTTGGGGTGGATCGGGGTGGGGTCGCAAAGGGGTCAGGGCGGTCTCGACCGCGGCCATCGTCTCCTGCACCCGGAGCAAGAGACGGGGGTCGCCGGTGACGACGATCCGCCCGTCGAGGACGGCTCGTTGGGCGTTGGCCGAGCCGCTGGCCACCGCGGCCGCCGTCGACTCGTCGAGGCGGAAGCGGATCCCGGGCTCGTCGGGGTGGCGCCGGACGAACCGGACCACGTCCCGGGTGATGACCAGGCGGTAGCTAAGCGGACCGGGCTCACCGGTGGCCGGATCGGCCACGTCGTACCCGATGACCACTGGGGCCGGGTCCCCGTCCGGTCCGGGGCCGCTGGTCCCGTCCGGCTCCGGTAGGGCCAGGCCGGCCACGGCGGTGGTCGCGGCGGCGAGCCAGGCGTCGGACAGGTGGGCGGGGGTCGGGCCGGGATCCGTCATCGGGTGCTCCCCACCGGGGCGAGGCGTCCGCCGGCGTCGACCAGCCGGTTCCGGAGCTGGTTGCGCCGGTTGATCTCCTCCTGCATGGGTTGCAGGACCAGTCGGTCGGCCACGTCAGCCACCGCGGTCTCGGCGTCTCGCCGCACCGCCCGGGCGGCCCGGCGGGCCCCGACACCGGCCAGCCGGGCGGACAGGAAGGCCAGCAGCAGGCCGAGGGCCACCCCGCCGATGGTCGCCAGGGTGGGCACCGGGTAGCCGTCGATGGTGGTCGGAAGGTCCGGGAGCTGGAAGTAGGCCACCACCGCGGTGGCCGTCAGCCAGACCAGCCCGACGATCACGGCGGCGGCTAGGACGAGCTGGACCAGGTTGACCAGCGACCACCAGCGGGGGGTGCGGTTCTGGCGGCTCCGGACCGCCCCGGCCACCGCTTGGTCGAGCTGGTCGGCCAGGAGCACAGGTTCGGGGGTGGCGGCGTGGCGCATCAGCTGGGGCCACGGGTCGGGCAGATCGACGGTGACCTCGGTGACAGCGTCGCGGATGGCGCCGTCCACCCGGGCCCGCTGGATGCCCGAGGGCTCCGGTCGGGAGGTCCGTCCCGTCGAGCCGGCCCCGAGCCGGAAGCGGCGCAGCGGATGGGGTCGGAGGGACCGGGACCAGCGGGTGAACGGCCAGCCGGTGCGGGCCACCGCGTCACGCCGGTGACCGGCCGCTCCTGCCTCGGCCACCACCGGTACGTCCGACGCCGACACCAGGGCCCGGGCCAGGTCCGTACGCACCCGCCCGGGTATCTGGTCGATCTGGCCCTCCGGCCCGATCGTGCCGAGGAGCTCGCTGGCCGCGGTGCCGATGTCGGCGGTCAGGCGTTGCACCATGGCCCGGCGCTGGTCAACGGTCCGGGCGAGGAGGCCCACCAGGGCGTCGACCCCGTAGCCGGTGGTGGTTGAGGTGGTGACGATGGTGATGTTGTCCAACCCGTCGTCGACCAGTAGGCGGTTCAGGTCGGCCACACACCGGTCGACGTCGGCCTCGGCGAGCTGGTCGACCTTGTTCAGCACCATCAGCATGACCGGGCCGTGCCGGTGGAGCTGACGGAGGTAGGCGTGCATGGCCTGGTCGCCGTACTTCTGGGGATCGGTGACCCAGACCAGCAGGTCGGCCTGCTCGGCGATCCGCTCCATTTCCAGACGGTTGGCGTCGGCCACCGAGTCGTGGTCGGGAACGTCGAGCAGGACGAGTCCGTCCAGGCCCGGCGACGGCCCCGGCACCTGGTGCCGGTTGACCACCTCCAACCAGTCGAGCAGGGGGGTGGCGGCCTCGGGGCCCCACACCAGGGCCAGGGTGCTCGAGGTGGTGGGCCGTCGGACCCCGGTGGTGGCCACCTCGTTGCCGGCCACGGCGTTGACCAGCGACGACTTGCCGCCCCCGGTGGCTCCCAGCATGGCGACCAGGGTGCGGTTCGACCCGTGACCGGCCCGGCCCCGGGCCTTGTCGGCCACCGCCACCGCCATCCCCACCGAGGCCGGGTCGAGCCGACCGTCAGCGAACGCGATGGCGTCGTCAAGGGCGGTGAGACGGTCCTGCAGGGACGGGGCCGAACGTCGCCGCATCAGCGGGCCCGCTGGAATCGGGTGAGGGCGGTGTCCAGGTCGTCCGCCGTCTCCGGTGGGCTGACCGTCGACCAAAGCCGGAGCCGGAACCGGTTGGCGTCACTGGCCAGCAGCGCCCCGACCCGGTCGAGGAGCCGGCTGCGGGCCTCCATGGCCAGGTCGCGCACGGCCTGCTCACCGAACAGGGCGGTCAGAAGGGTCTGGGACACCCCGGCGGTGCCGGCCCCGATGGCGATCTCGCCGCCGGTGAGGCCCCCGGTCTGGGCGAACAGCACGATCATGAGGGTCACCCCCACCGTGTTGACTCCCAGGGCCAGGGCCCGGGCGGCAGTCCGTTTCCCGGCGCCTCGCTCCCGGACCATGGTCATGATGTCGTCCTGCCAGGCGCGGATCTCGGGGGCCACCGCGGCACGGAACTCCTGCGAGGACCGCTCCAAAGACCGATCCTCGCCCAGCACCTGCCGGCCGCCCGGGAGGGACCGCCAGTTGTCGGCGGTGAGGAGGGCGGCCCGGTCGCCGTAGTCGATCAACAGCCGTTCCAGGGTGGAGGTGATCTCCCCCTCCACCCGCTCTGTCGCCTGGGGCTTGCCGGACACGAACGCGCCGATCCGATCACGGATCCAGGCGATCCGGGACTGGACGGCCCGCATCAGCTCGGCCGAGCCGATCAGCTCCTGCCACCGCTCCAGCACCTCGCCCCGCAGGAGGGTGCCGTTGGAGACGTCGTGGCCCAGGTCGCGGCGGGTGCGTTCGTACGCTGTCTCCAGGGCGAGCTGGAGCTCGTGGGCGGCCGCTTGCTGGACACGGGAAGCGTCGGCCACCACCTGGACCCGGCCGACCACGCTGTCGAGGGCGCCGGTGAGGGTCTGGGCCACCACCCTGGCCCGATCGTCGGCGTCCGTGGCCAGCTGGCGGAGCCGGTCCGAGATGGGGGCCACCGCCGCCCCGGGCAGGAGACCGTGGCCGAGGTCGGCGTCCTCGATGGGGTAGATGGGCAGCCCCCCGAATCCGGCCTCGGTGAGCATCTGGCGCAGGTGGCCGGTGATCTCCCCGGCCGCCCCGGCCGGGATCCGGTTGACGATGATGGCCAGGGCGGTACCCCGGGTCCGGGCCCGGTCGAGGAACTCCCACGGCACGGCGTCGGCGTAGCGGACCGCGGTGGTGGTGAACAGCCACAGGTCGGCGGCGGCCATGAGCTGGGTGGCCAGGGACCGGTTGGTCTCCTCGACGGAGTCGATGTCGGGGGCGTCGATGATGGCCAGCCCGGCCGTCATCGAGTCGAGCGGAACGATCCGCAACACTGCCCCGGTCACGTCGGCGCCCTCGCCGGTGACCCGGGGCAGCTCGGGCAGGATCTCGCCCCCGGAGAACCAGGCCACGTCGCCGGGGTGGCAGACCAGGACCGGGGCCCGGGTGGTCGGCCGCAGCACCCCGGCCGGGCTGACCTCACGGCCCACCAGCGAATTGGTGATCGTCGACTTGCCCGACCCGGTGGAGCCCCCGCTCACGGTCAACAGGGGGGCGTCGATCCGGCTCAGGCGGGGGATCAGATAGTCGTTGATCTGGTCGACCAGCTCCGTCCGACTCGCCCTGATTCGGGCGACGTCGTCCAGATCGAGGCCCAGCTCGGCGGAGCTGAGCGCCGACGACAACCCGCGCAGGGCATCGGTCGTGGCGACGAGGGACGGCTCGGTCATGCGCAGGCCAGCGTATAGGCGGTGGGCGGGTGGAATGAAGGAACGGGGGCGGCCGGGAAGCATGGCTCGGCCGGGGTGACGGGGAGGAAAGAGCCGAAGTCGCGCTGTTCACGGTGGATCCGGTGGACTAGTGTTGCCACACGTGAGGCGCCGGTGGCGCTCTTCGACCGATCCGAGACCCTGGTCTGAACGGCCGGGTCCCGTGGTGCAGTGGCGAGGTCGGAGTAGGCGAACATCGGCGTCGCAGGCAGCGATGTCTCAGTTGGCGAAATCTCCAGGAACCAGGTTCCCGGATCGGAGCGCGGTAGGCCGTGGTTCGGATCGGGTTCGACTACGTGAACATGTGGGTCGTTGAGTTGGTCGGCTCACCGTTGTGCGTTCGGAGGAATGGGCGGCGTTCAGGTTGCACCACACCCACCCGGTTCTTGGCGCAGTACGGCGACCACCGTTGACGGTGGTCCCTCCGATCGCAGGTCGGCGGGGAGTCCAGTCGCCCGGGCTTCTCGTCGGCCTGCTCACCTTGCACCGTCAGGTTGGCCGGGTTCACCACGGCTGGGCTCCCGCCCCGATGACGGGAGTCCACCCGCGGTGAACCCGGTCGATCCGCCAGGACCGGCGGCCCTGGCCGCCCGGGTCGACCGTCCCCACCCCGATCCGGCCACCGCCCCCACCCTGGTGGTACCGCCCGATGGCCCCAGCCTGGCGCCCCCGGGGCCCGGTCGTCCGTGGCGTGACGTTCACCGCCTGGTCGTCGTCGCCCCCGGCCCGGGGGGTGGACCGGTCACCGTGGCCACCCAGGTGTCGGTCCGCCCCGACGGCCCGTCGGCCTCGTTTGTGGCCATGGTCACCGGGCTCGGGGATCGGCCGGTGGTCCTGTCCGAGCTCCACCTGGCCGCCCCCCGCCACGGCCTCGAGGTTCGGGGTTCCGGTCTCTGGGCGGCCCACAATTGTGAGGATCCGTTCGTCCACTGGAGCTACGGCCTCGAAGCCTTCGCCCTCGTCGTCGACGAACCCGACGAGCTCCTCGGCCGCGGTCTCGGCGAGCGGATCGCCCTGGGGTGGGAGCTCGAATTGGAGACGGCGGGCCCCGCCGAGGTGTTCGACGCCGGCGGTTACCACCAGGCGGGGCGCGGCCACGGGGTCGTCCTCGTCGGCCACGACGAGATCGAGCTGGACGGGCCGGCCGTCCGCACCCACGCCTGGGGCCGGCGCCGCGTGCCCGGCGACGGCGTCCTTGACGACGGGACCCCCGGGCAGGTCACGGTGGCCCTGCCGGACGGGGTGGACGTCTGGTCGGTCACCTCGACGGCAGCCGGAGTGCGCACCGGCACCGGACCGCTCTGACTGGGCCGGTCAGGGCGGTCCGGTCAGGGCGGTCCGGTCGGAGCGGGTCAGACGGTGGCCCAGGTGGCCGGGGGCATGTCGACGTGGGTGAGTTCGGCCACGTGGGCCAGGGCGTCACCCCGGTTGAGGAGGGCGCTGCGGGTCTGGCCGATGATCAGGCCCGGGACCCGGCTGCGGACGGTGCCCAATCGTTTTCCGTAGGGGTCGTACACCGAGGCCAGCGGCTGGTTCTGGGTGACCACCTCACCCAGGCTCGCCTCCAGATGTACCATGCCGCTCCGGTTGGCCCGCATCCAGGTCGACCGGGCTGACATCAGGCGGGTCCGTTCCGTGGTGATCTCGTGCTCGTCGATCATGTCCAGCTCGGCCATAACCCGCAGCACCCCGGCGGTCCCGACGGTCACCGGATCCTGCTCCAGGCGGGACGCCTCCCCCCCTTCGAACAGCAGGACGGTCACCCCGGCCTCGGTGGCGGCGTGCCGCAGCGAGCCGTCCCGGATACGGGCGTGAACGGCGATCGGGGCCCCGAAGACGGCGGCCAGCTCGGCGGTGCGCAGGTCGCTCAGGTCGGCCCGGATCTGGGGCAGGTTGGTGCGCTGGGCGGCCCCGGTGTGCAGGTCGATGCCCACGTCCGACCGGACGACCACCTCGGTCATCAGCAGGTCGGCGACCCGTGACGCCAACGACCCCCGGGACGAACCGGGGAAGGACCGGTTGAGGTCGCGACGGTCCGGGAGGTACCGGTCGTTGGTGTTGAACCCGTGGACGTTGACCACCGGCAGGGCCACCAGGGTCCCTCGCAGGTCGCGGGGGTCGAGGCGGGCCAGGACCCGGCGGATGACCTCCGTGCCCGCCACCTCGTCACCGTGGATGGCGGCCGTGAGCCACAGCACCGGGCCGTCGCTGCGACCGTGCAACATGATGACCGGCAGGGCCAGCTGGGAACCCGACACCAGACGGGCGATCGGGAGCTCGGTCTGGCGGCGCTGACCGGGCTGAACCGTGACTCCCCCGAGCTCGAACGGCGGGCGGCGCCGTGGGGCCATAGTGCGGACCTCTTTGTTTGTGCGGTGTCGTCCGGCCGGCAGACCGGCGACGGGTGGATGGATGGACCCTGGTCAGACCCGTGTCGTGGTCAGACCGTGTCGTGGTCAGACCGTGTCGTGGTCGGGCAGGGGTTCCTCGGGGAGCGGTTTCACCCGGACGCGGCGCCGGCGTCGACGCCGGGCCGGCACCAGCTCCCGCATCTCGCTGTGCCGGCCGAAGGCCAGGAGGCGGTCGCCGGGTTCCAGGACCCGGGACGACTTGGGGTTGGGGATGACCGAGGTGCCCTTGTGCAGGGTGAGCACGGTGATGTCCCGGTCGGCCAGTGAACCGAGCGACGAGCCCACCAGGTCGGCGCCCTCGTTGATCACCAGTTCGGCCACCCCGTAGCCGGTACTGACCGACAGGCGCTGGCGGATGTCCAGTTCGGGGAAGGAGATCTGCGACGAGATGTAGTCGACGATGGCGCCAGCCACGTCCAGCTCGGTGGCCGTCTCGATGCCCTCCAGGCCGGGGGAGGAGTTGACCTCCATCACCAGGGGCCCGTCCTCGGCCTCGAGCATGTCGACCCCGGCGATCCGCAGCCCCATGATCTGGGCCGCCTGCACCGCCACCCGCTGGAACTCGTCGTCCAGCTCCACCACCTCGGTGGTGCCACCCCGGTGGACGTTGGACCGGAACTCGTTGCCCTGGGCCCGGCGACGCATGGCCGCCACAACCCGATCACCCACCACCAGGGCCCGGATGTCCCGGCCCCGGCTCTCGGCGACGAACCGTTGGATCAGCACGTTCTGCTTGGTCGACTGGAGGGTCTCGATGACGGCCTCGGCCACCTTGGTGTCCGGGGCCAGGATGACCCCGATCCCCTGGGTGCCCTCCAACAGCTTGATGACCACCGGGGCCCCGCCCACCCGTTCGATGGCGGGGAGCACGTCGGCCCGGTCCCGGACGAAGGCGGTGTCAGGGATGCCGATGTCGTGGCGGGACAGGATCTGGATGGAGCGGAGTTTGTCTCGGGAGTTGGCGATACCGGTGGCGGTGTTGGGGGTGTACACGTCCATCTGCTCGAACTGGCGCACCACGGCCAGGCCGTAGAAGGTGATCGAGGCCCCGATCCGGGGCAGGATGGCGTCGTAGTCGGAGAGAGGCTTGCTCCGGTACTGGAGGTCCGGTTCCGGGCCCGACAGGTCGATCGAGAAGCGCAGGGTGTTGAGCACCCGGGCCGTGTGGCCCCGCTCGGTGGCTGCGGCCACCAGACGTTGGGTGCTGTAGGCCTTGGGCGACCGGGAAAGGATGGCGAGCTTCATGTGGGGTCCTCGGTGGGAGGGCCGGACGCCGAACGCGCCTGGCGGTGGGGCCAGGGCCGGGTCGGCTCGGGGGGACGGTTTCGGTTTCGGCGACGGATGTCGGCCGGGGCACGGCCTCCGGCGTAGGAGCGGCCCGGGTCCACCAGGAACCGGCCCCGCATGGCCTCGCGGCCGAGCAGCATCCGGAATCCCATGTGGGGTCGTTGGGTCAGGGTCATCTCGATCTCGTGGGTGACGCCCGCCACCGTCACCATCATGGCGACGACGGGGCGGTACTCCTCGTCACCGTTGGAAGATCGGATCCACCGTTCGTCGAGGAGGGGGGCGGTGACGGTGACCCCGTCTGCCTCGGAGCGCTGCCACGGGTGCAGGGTGAAGCTGACCCAGCGACGGTCCGCCCCGGAGGCCCGCCCGGACCGGGCGGCCCGGTCACCGGCCCGCCGTGGGGGTGCGGCCCCGTCGACGGTGACGTCGGTGGCGTGGACCGAGGAGGTCCGGGCGCCGGTGTCGATCTTCGCCTTGAGCCAGGCGATCCCGTAGTCGGGGAAGGCCACCCACTCCCGCCACCCGAGCACCGGCCTCCGGTCGGCACCCACCGGACCGCCGCCGGGGGTGCCGACACCGTGGCCGGTCAGCTCCGTCCGGCCAGGCGCCGGTTGGCCACCTTCGACTTCACGTAGTCGCGGTTCATGTAGGCGATGAAGTCCTGCGGGATCTCCTTGGGGCAGGCTTCGCTGCACTCACCGAAGTTGGTGCAGGACCCGAAGAACTCCTCCATGGTCTCCACCATGTTCTCGACCCGCCGGTACCGCTCCGCCTGGCCCTGGGGGAGCGAGTTGAGGTGCCACACCTTGGCCGAGGTGAACAGCTGACCAGCGGAGTTGGGGCAGGCGGCCACGCACGCTCCGCAACCGATGCAGGCCGCGGCGTCCATGGCCGAATCGGCCACGTCCTTGGGGATCAGGGTGTCGTTGGCGTCCTGAGCACTGCCGGTGGGGGCGGTGATGTAGCCGCCGGCGGCGACGATCTGGTCGAGCGGCGATCGGTCGACCACCAGGTCCCGCACGATCGGGAACGCGGCCGCCCGCCATGGCTCCACCACGATGGTGTCTCCGTCGGAGAACTTCCGCATGTGGAGCTGGCAGGTGGCCGTGCCCTTCTCCGGGCCGTGGGCCCGCCCGTTGATCATCACCCCGCACGTCCCGCAGATGCCCTCCCGGCAGTCGTGGGGGAACTCGATCGGCACCTTGCCGTCGTCGATCAGCTGCTCGTTGACGATGTCGAGCATCTCGAGGAACGAGGCGTCGTCGGGGATGTTCTTGGCCTGGTAGTTCTCGAACCCGCCCGGGTCCTTGGGACCCGCCTGACGCCATACCTGCAGGGTGAGGTTGAGCCGGTTGCTCACTTGTAGCTCCTCTGGGTCAGTTGCACGTTCTCGAACGAGAGGTCCTCGACGTGTTTGGTCTGGGGCACGTCGGGGCCGTTCCACTGCCAAGCCGAGACGTTGGCGAACAGGTCGTCGTCACGCAGGGCCTCACCCTCAGGGGTCTGGGACTCCTCCCGGAAGTGGCCGCCGCACGACTCCCGGCGGTCCAGGGCATCTCGGGCCATCAGCTCGGCCAGTTCGAAGAAGTCGGCCACCCGGCCGGCCTTCTCCAGCGAGCTGTTCAGGGTGTCGGCGCCGCCGAGCACCCGCAGGTCGGCCCAGAACTCCTCACGGAGCGCCTGGATCTCCACGATGGCCTTCTCCAGGCCGTCGGCGTTGCGGGCCATGCCGATGTAATCCCACACGATCTTGCCCAGCTCACGGTGGAAGTGATCGGGGGAGCGGGTGCCGCCGATGGACAGGAACCGGTTGATCCGGTCCTGGACCGCGGTCTCGGCCTCCACGAACGCCGGATCGTCGACCGACACCGGATCGGTGCCGAGCTTCGGGGCGAGGTAGTCGCCGATGGTGTACGGCAGCACAAAGTAGCCGTCGGCCAGGCCCTGCATCAGGGCCGAGGCGCCTAGACGGTTGGCGCCGTGGTCGGAGAAGTTGGCCTCGCCGGTGGCGAAACACCCCGGCACCGTGGTCATCAGATTGTAATCGACCCACAGCCCGCCCATCGTGTAGTGGGTGGCCGGGTAGATGCGCATCGGGACCACGTAGGGGTCCTCGCCGGTAATGCGCTCGTACATCTGGAACAGGTTGCCGTACTTCTCCTCGATGACGTGCTTGCCGTCCCGGGTGATGGCGTCGGCGAAGTCGAGGTAGACCCCGTTCTTCAACGGACCCACCCCCTTGCCGTCGTCCACCACCGTCTTGGCGTTCCGGGAGGCGACGTCACGGGGAACCAGGTTGCCGAACGCCGGGTACTTCTCTTCCAGGTAGTAGTAGCGGTCGGCCTCGGGGATCTGGTCCGGGGAACGGGTCTCTTCGGAGTCGCGGGGCACCCAGATCCGGCCGTCGTTGCGAAGCGACTCGGACATGAGGGTCAGCTTCGACTGGAACTCGTCGGAGGCCGGAATGCAGGTGGGGTGGATCTGGGTGAAGCACGGGTTGGCGAAGTAGGCACCCTTGCGGTGGGCCCGCCAAGCCGCGGTCACGTTGCAGGCCATGGCGTTGGTGCTGAGGTAGAACACATTGCCGTAGCCGCCGGTGGCTAGGACCACGGCGTGGGCGCTGTGTTTCATGATGGCGCCGTTGATCAGGTCGCGGGTGATGATGCCGCAGGCCTGCCCGTCCTTGACCACCAGTTCCAGCATCTCGGAACGGGTGTGCATGGTGACCTTGCCCACCTCGACCTGGCGCATCATCTGCTGGTACGCGCCGAGCAGGAGCTGCTGGCCGGTCTGGCCCCGGGCGTAGAAGGTGCGGGAGACCTGGGCCCCGCCGAAGGACCGGTTGTCGAGCAGGCCCCCGTACTCGCGGGCGAAGGGCACCCCCTGGGCGGTCATCTGGTCGATGATGTCCACCGAGACCTGGGCCAACCGGTAGACGTTGGCTTCCCGGGAGCGGTAGTCGCCGCCCTTGACCGTGTCGTAGAACAGCCGGAAGATGCTGTCGCCGTCGTTCTGGTAGTTCTTGGCCGCGTTGATGCCGCCCTGGGCGGCGATCGAGTGGGCCCGTCGGGGTGAGTCGTGGAAGGTAAACGCGTGGACTTCGTAGCCCAACTCGCCGAGCGTGGCCGCCGCGGAGGCGCCGGCCAGGCCGGTGCCC
>JBKECK010000072.1:0-43934 GCA_047974625.1 Acidimicrobiales bacterium | reverse complement strand
GAAGGTCAGACCGATCTACACCACGAAATGGGACTCACCCTGGTCCCGCAACGCTCCATTGCTTCCACGCCGTTCGCCTTCGGCTCACTAACGACGTTTCGGCTTCGCCGAAACGTCGCTAGCTGAACGCGGTGAGGGTGTGAAAGCTGTCCTATGAGGACCACCTACCTGACCAGGGGAAACACCCCAGGTGGGACCCCCTGCGGCTCGTTCTGCTGCGTCCGATCGGGGGAGCGGGGCACTGAGCTGATCGTTGCGACTCGGGTGAGTCGGTGGTGGTAGTCGGCGAACATGCGTTCGGACATTCCTTGATCAGCTGGTCGTTGCGGACCGTGGCGTCGCGCTTTGCCCATGCCCCGGATGCGCGCCATCACCCGGATCGCCTGGCGCGGCGTCACCGCCGTCAGCGGCGCGTGGGCCTGTGGCATCACCGACGTCGTCCGTCGGGCCCGGGCCGGTTGGGCGACCGGGTCGACCGCGGTCGCCGGACTGACGAGATGGGCGGGGCCGCCTTAGCCTTGGCGCCCCTCGAAGTTGCGGTTGCTGGTCGAGGCGCAGCGCTCACCGGGAAGGAGGTGATCGCCGTTCATGGCGATGCACATGCTGCAGCCGGGCTCGCGCCACTCGAAGCCGGCCGAGCGGAAGATCTCGGCGAGGCCCTCCTCTCCGGCCTGGTCACGCACCAGGTGCGCATCCCAGATCTTCTCGATCAGCTCAACAACAAACCGAGGTTCCCCGACCTGAAGCCTGCCGAGGACCTCCGTCGGCGTCCGCCGTCCGGGTCCCGCTGTCGGCGACGAGCGAGCGACCAGGTCTTCGCCAACCGGTAGGTGGTCAGCGGCGGCGACCCGGTCTCTCGACGCCGTTGGCGTTCGTCCCGGAGTAGAAGTGCGGCCCGGCCGGCATCCGAAGCGGGCGCCGGATCAGCTGCTCGGCCGGCCCCCGGACGGTGTAGGTGATGGTCCTCGGGGCGGGAACTCACCCGTTGGGGTCGAACACGCCGTCGCCGGCCGCGCCGGCCCCTTCGCCGTCGCTCAGCATGCCCGGCCCGTAGACGTCCTCGAATGCTTCGATCATGGCCTCGTAGGGGAAGTCGTCGAAGGAGCCGCGGACGTTCACATACTCCATGTGCCGGTTCCCGGTCCGGTCGTAATCGTGCAGGAGGGCATCGTGCACACCGTCGAAGTCGAGCGGCTTGGTGTCGAAACGCTTGCTGAGCTCGATGTTGAACGCGGGAGAGGCCTTGCGCCACTGGCCGTCGATCAGGAGCTCCGAATAGCCGTGGAACACGAAGAGATCGGTGCCCATCTTGGCCCGCAGGGTCTCGCTCTGGAGGTGATTGCGGACGTCGGCGAACCCCAGCCGGGCGGGAATGCCGACCGCCCGGGCGGAGGCACTGAGCAGGATGGACTTCGGCACGCACCACGACCGTTCGAGCCCGACGATATGGCTGGCTTTGAAGGCATCCCGCTGACGTTCCGAGGTGTAGGGGTCGTACCAGAGCCCGTCGCGAACGGCGTAGAAGATGCGAACGGCCTTCGTCCGGTCATCGGTGGCGTCACCCACGGCCTGGAGGGCGAACGCCTGAACCCGAGGGTCTTCGAAGTCCATGAATTCCGTCGGGCTGAGCCAGCGCGTCGGATCATCACTGGGCTCATCGATTTCGGCGTCGCGCAGGTTGGTCACCCGACCAACGGTAGTGCTGGACCGGGGACCCCACCGCATTGGCCCCTCGTGTCGCAAGCGTGAACGGCGACGTCAAACGGGCCACCGTCGCCGGCCTGGGTGCCGTTGCTCACCTGGTCAGGAGCCGTTTTCGGTCGCTTCCGGTAGGCTTCGGCGCGTCCGGCATCGCACCGCAACTCGCCGCCGTCGGCCGTGGTGTGGCGCCGGACCTCGCGCCGCTCCGGGGCCATCCCCGGCCGGTGAACTGGTGTGGGGGCAGACGAGTTCACGGTTTGGGGCGCTGAGCGTTCAACGACCATGTCACCGACGCCTCCTTTCGGGTCGCGCCCGGCGGCCAACAAGGAGGGTCCGTGGCGTCAGCCCGGAGTTCGAAGCGTCGGGTGACCGGCCGCTGGTTCAAGAGCAGTTTCAGCAACGGCACTGCGTTGTGCGTCGAAGTCCGTTTCGTCGGCGAGGCCGCCGTGCAGATCCGTGACAGCAAGTGGCGCCCGACCGGCACCGACGCCGAGGATCAGCCCGTCGTCACCGTGCCGGTCGTAGCGTGGCAGCGGTTCCTGGACGAGCTGAAAGTCGGGCCCGCGGTCGACGGGCCGATTGTGTGGCGACCTGATCAGCACGGTGGGGCCGAGCTGATCGCCAACGGGGTCCGGTTGTCGTTCACCCACGGTGAGGTGCAGGCCTTCGGCCGTGGGGTCCAGGCAGGCGAATTCGACCGGATCACCGCCGCTTGACCGCGCCGGCATCGTCGAGGGCCCGTTCGATGCGCTGTTTTGACGCGGCCAGCGACAGGCTGGCGAGGCTGGCCTGATCGAACATGAGGTCGAACTCGTACACCTCCTGGGGGGACTCCACCAACGAGTAGCTCGTGGTCGACTCCCGCCAGGCCAGCGCCGGCATCTGTGGTGACGGGAAACGGAAGAGGTAGAAGGTCGAACTACCCAGTACCGAACCCGGATTGACGCTGAAGGGGGCAATGCGCACATCGATCGTGTCCGGATGGCGCTCGATCATGGTGAGCAGGTGGGTGAGCTGATCCACCAACACCTGGGGATCATCGCTGACCTGCTGCAGGAGGGCCGCCTCGCTCATGACCGCCTCCAACCGGAGCGGATCCGGCGAGTCGAGCCGGGCCTGCCGGCGGGTTCGCTGCCGCACCCGCCGGTTGATTTCGGTCTGTGGCAACGCGATGTGTGACCCCATCAACCCCTGCATGTAGTCACCGGTCTGGAGCAGGCCGGTGACGAGACCACCCTCGTAGGCCCGGACCAGCGAGGCCCCGTGTTCAAGCCCGAAGGCGACCAGCGCGTCATTGGCGAACAGATCGGTGTCATGCTCCCACCAGCCGCGTTCCCGAGCGGTGGCCCGCAGCCGCTGGAGTTCGGCGCGCTCCACCTCGCCGAAGCCGAGCACCCGAGCGAGGTCGTCCAGTTTCTCGGCGGTCGGCACGGTGTGCCGCTTCTCCACCTGCGAGACATAGCTCCGGGAGACCCTGAGATCAGCACCGACCTGATCGGCCGTCAAACCCAGCTCCTCTCGCCGGGAACGGAGACGAGCGGCAAGCTCCCAGATGGCGACGGTGGGGGATGCAGGGGCCACCGTTCAATCCCTTTCGTTCTGCCCGTCGGATCGACTCGGGTTGGCTCGGGTGTCCGGCCTTGTCGTGGGGCCGAACTACAGTAGGCCACAGGTCGGGTTGCCCATTCAACTCTATTAGTGGCAACCAGCATTTCACTTGTCGCTAACGGTTAGCCAGTGTAATACTGGCTTCAGACGTCAGTGCCGTCGTCCACCCGCTCAACCGGTCAGTGTCGCCCATCTGATAGCGGTCCGTCCCCGGGGTCGATCGATGAACCCCGCACTACTCAGGGGGTCCAGATGGCAGACCGAGATGTCCCGAACCCGGATTGGTCGAACCGATGTTTCGACCGCCGACACCTGCTTCGACTCGCCCGTCAACGACTCGTCGGGCGTGAACACCACGCCGACGACGTTGTCAACCGAGCGATTCTGAAGTACACCCAGCTCCCCGCCGAACAACGGCCACGGGCCCGTATCGAACAGATCATCAAAACCGAGGCCTACTCGGTCCTGCGGTCCGAGCAGCGTCGCCGGGAACGCGAGACCGGCTATGTCAGCGATCCCAGCCGACCGTCGGGGGAACGCCGGGTCGACGCGGCGTTCGATGCGGTCGTGCTCCGGCAGGCCATCGTCAAGACCTGCCGGGAGGCGGACATCGAGGTGTCCGTCATCGACATCGAAGTGTTCGAACTGCTGGTGGTCGGCTACTCGCTGGCGGAAATCACCCGGATGGGCGATTTCAGCCGCCACGAGATCGTGCGGTCACGCGACAACTGGCGGCGGATCCTGCGGCGGGTCCTGGCGGACGACCAACCAGTCGCTCAGGCTCGCCGAGGGTGACCGAGATCGTCCCTCACCCGATCGGCGACCCGGATGGCGAGCGCGATGATCGTCAGGGTGGGCGCGGCATACCCGGCCGTCGGGAAGACGGCGCTCGAGGCCACGAACAGATTGTCGACCCCGTGGACCCGGCAGTCGGGGTCGACCACCCCGTCGGCCGGGTCGGTGGCCATACGTGCGGTCCCCGCCGGATGGTGGGCGGTCATCTGGCGGAGGAGGGGTACCCCGGCACGGCACTGCCGGCTGACCCGGCCCACCCCGGCCTCGGCCAGGCCGTCGTCGAGCAGTTGCTGGGTCCGCAGCACACTCGGCTGTTCCCGGGCCCCCCAACGGAACGAGACATGACCCTTGGTCATCCCCAGCCGGTCGGTGGCAGCCCCCAGGGTGACCCGGTTGTCGGGGTTCGGAGCCTGCTCACAGAGCTGGAACAGCTCGAACGGTCCCACCGAATCACCGGGAAGGTCCGACCAGCCGCCGACGTCGATCGAATAGCGGGACCGGAACGGGTAGGACCGCCGGGCCTTGATCGCCCACAGATCGTCGGCCCCCCGGATCATCTCGGCGACGTGGCGCAGGAAGCGGCGGGGCCGTTCGCGGTCTCGGAGCGCGTAGCGGAGGGTAAGGGCCGAGACGTGCGCCGGTGAGCGGACCGTCGTCTCGCGGCCGAAGGGCCGGCGCAGGCGGTGAGCGGTCGGACTCATCCCTGACGGCGCGATCATGAACGCGGAGCGCAACAGATGCTCGTGGTCGAGCACCTTGTTGTCGACGGTCAACGCTGCGGTGCCGGCCTGTCCCGCTGAGCCGACGACATCGTAGGCGGCCAGGTCACGGCACAGGTCACGACCGGGCTCCGGGATGATCTCGCCCGCCCGCACGATCTGATGGTCCATGAGGAACCGGCCGACGAGATCGTGCCGGTTGCCGACGCCGACTGGATCATGGCGCCGCGAGGCCAGCAGCAGGCGGGGTACCTCGAACGCCCCCTGGGCCAGGATCACGATCCGGCTCCGGATCCGGATCTCGTTGCCGGCCAGGGTGCGCGCCACCACCCCGGTGACGCTGGTCCCGTCGGTGTTCGTGACCAGTTCGACCACCGTGGTTCGGCTGATCACCGACACGTTCTCGCTGGCCGCCAGGTCGTGGGGGATCTCCTCGGTGAACACCCGCTGGGCGCCGAACAGGAACCGGGCCGTGACCAGAAGGTTGGTTGCCGCGTCGATCGCCGGCGGGTCACCGACCCGGAACCGCTCCGGGTCGGCACCCGAGGCGACCGTGGCCCGGCGGTAGAACGGGGCCAGCTCATCGGCCGTGATCGGCCAGCCACTGTGATCGAGCCAGGGACGATGCTCGAAATCGGCCGGGTGCAGCAGATCCAGACGGAAATGCGGCTCCCGATCGATCTCCACGCACCATTGGTGGGCCGTGCCCCCGATCGCCCGCGACCGGAGGTGTCGGGTGTTGAAGTACAGATCGTCGTTGACGTCGGCCGGGCAGTCGCTGAGGTCGTCGGTGTCACCGTCGGGCTGCCGGCCGCCCGATTCGATGAGGCAGACCCGGAGCGGTAGCCCGTCGAGTTCCTCGGCCACCGCGAGCCCGGCGGGTCCGGCGCCGACGATGCACACATCGGCGTCGTCGAGCTGAACCCGGGTGAATGAGCGCCCATCGTACAACAGTTAAAACACCTCCGATTCGAGATCAGAAGGGAACAGTGGTTTCCACCCGGGCCGATTCGCAGCGTAACGATCCGATCGGGCCAGCTCGGTTGAGTCGATCGACCTCATCGGTCCGATGCCCGCTCGGTTGTTCTCGGCCGGTTAGCCGTCACGACCAGGAGCGGGGTGGACCCGGGCAGTAGCGTCGTCCCTGAGCGGTCGGTGCGCAGGGCGGAGCCGAGCCGGCCGTCCCGCACCACACCGACAGGGGGATCCTCACCATGGAACTGATCGACGCCATGCGCTCACAGCCGGCCAACCGGTACTACCGGCCCGACCCGATCCCGCGCGAGGTGCTGTACCGAGCGGTCGACAACGCCCGGTTCGGTCCCCAGGGTGGCAACCGTCAGCCGGTCCGGTTCCTGATCGTCACCGACAGGGCCAAACGGGCCCAGCTGGCCGACTGGTACCAGGTGCCGTGGCGGGAATACTACGAAGCCGCCGGCCAGGCGCTCAACGCCCGCAGCGGCGATGCCAAGGCGACTCGGGCCGACACCTCGGCCGCGGCGGCCCACGCCGCCAACGATTTCGCCCTCGCCTTCGCAGACCACCCGGCCGTGATCGTCGTGTGCGCCAAACTCGACGACACCCATCCCACCGACACCGACCTCGGCCGGCTCAGCATCGTCGGCGGCGCCTCGGTGTACCCCCTGGTCCAGAACCTGTGCCTGGCCCTGCGCAACGAGGGGGTCGCCACCACGTTGACCACCCTGCTGTGCCTCTACGAACCCCAGGTCAAGGAATTGCTCGGCATCCCGGAGGAGTACGCCACTGCGGCCCATGTGGTGGCCGGATATCCGGCCAAACCCTTCCCCACCCGGTTGCGCCGACGTCCGGTCGAGGAACTCGCCTTCCTCGACTCATTCGACCGGCCGTTCACCGCCCCGTGAACCTCTGACCGCTGGGGGGAGACAGGACGGCCCCTCCGAGACAGAGGGGCCGTCCGACGATGAGTGACGAGGTTTCGGTGATGCGTATCGGCCGTTGGCGACCGGGAACGGTCAGCCGGCCACCGAGGCGGCGAAGATGCTGGCCACCGCCTCATCCAGGGCGGCGTTGAACTCGGCGTCGCTCTGCTGGGCGGAGAGGCCCTCGGTCAGGGCCCGGGAGAAGCTGGCGATGACCCCGGGGTTCTGGGCCAGCTTCGCGTTGGCGTCGTCCCGGCTGTAGCCGCCGGACAGGGCCACAACCCTCAGCACCTTGGGATGGTCAACCAGTTCCTGGTAGAAGCCGGCCTGGTCGGGGAGGGTCAGTTTCAGCATGATCTGCTGCCCGTCCCCGATCGAGTCCAGGTTGCGGATGATCGCGGCCCGGAGCAGCTTCTCGGCCTCGGCCTTCGAAGGGCTGTGGATGTCGATTTCGGGTTCGATGATCGGCACGAGCCCGGCGGCAAGGATCTGCCGGCCGATCTCGAACTGCTGGTCGGCGACGGCGTCGACGCCGGCCTCGTTGGCGGTCTTGATCACCGACCGCATCTTGGTGCCGAACACCTCGTGGCCCCTCGCCCGGGCGAGGAGGTCGTCGAGGCCGGGGATCGGCTTCATGACCTGGGCACCATCGACCTCGTCGGCGAGGCCCTTGTCGATCTTCAGGAACGGCACGATCTGCTTCTGCTGCCAGAGGAACTCGGCCGAGCCGAGGTCGCCGATCTGGCGGTCCATGGTGTCCTCGAACAGGATCGCGCCCAGCACCCGCTCACCGTTGAAGCTGGGGCTGTTGATGATCCGCGTCCGCATGTCGTGGATGATCTGGAACATCTCGTCGTCGTTGCTGAACGCGTCAGCGTTGACGCCGTAAGCGGCCAAGGCCTTGGGGGTGCTTCCGCCGCTCTGGTCGAGCGCGGCGATGAACCCATCGGCACTGCGAACCTTCTCCAGCTGCTCAGTCTGGTGCTCGGTCACGATCTCCTCGTCCCGGGTCGGGTACGCCCCACACCGGTCGGTGAGGCTCGATTCCCGGAATCATATCGGCGGGTGCCGGGCCCTCCGGAGCGGTACGCTCGCCGGGAGTGCCGATCGAGGTAGGGTTTCACATGGGGAAACACTTCGTGTGACCCCTGGCCGAGAACTCGGCACCGGATCAGGCGAGGATCACGGCGGAACAATCGAGGCGAGGCGGGGGATCGGAGCGGTGCCTAACGAACGGCTGCGGGATGCCTTGGCGCGGGCGGATCTCGACGCGCGATCGGTCGCGGCGGAGCTCGGGGTCGACCCGAAGACCGTGGAGCGTTGGGTCACCCGCGACCGTCTGCCCTACCCCCGCCACCGCCGCCGGTTGGCTCGTCTCCTGGGCGAGTCCGAGCAGGCGTTGTGGCCCGACGCCGGCCGCCGGACCGAACCGACCCGGACCGAGCTCATCCGGTTGTATCCCCGCCGCTCCGACGTTCCCCGTGAACTCTGGACCCGCCTGCTCGACGCCGCGGCCGACCGGATCGAGATCCTCGTCTACGCCGGGCTGTTCCTGGTTGAGCAACAGCCCGATCTGGCCGGCCGGCTCTACGCCAAGGCCGACGCCGGGGTCACCGTGCGCCTGCTGGTGGCCGAACCCGACGGCGAGCAGGTCATCCGGCGGGGCATGGAGGAAGGCGTGGCCGGAACCGTCGCGTCCCGGGTGCGTAATGTGCTGGCCTTCTTCCCCCGCGATGCCGCCGACGACCGGATCCAGCTCCGGTTGCACGACACCACCCTCTACAACTCGATCTTCGTGTTCGACGACGAGATGCTGGTCAACACCCACGTCTACGGTCTGCCGGCCGCCCAAGCCCCGGTGTTCCACCTCCGACGAATCCCCGGCGGGCTCCTCTTCCCGACCTACACCGGCTGCTACGACCGGGTCTGGGAGACGGCCCGGCCGGTCTAGACCGGCTCTAGACCGTCAGTTCTCGGCGGCGGCGCCGTCGTGCTCCGGGCGGAGGGTGGGGAACAGGATCACGTCGCGGATCGTCGTCACGTCGGCCACCAACATCACGAGGCGGTCGATGCCGATGCCCAGCCCGCCGGTCGGTGGGAGGCCGTACTCCATGGCCCGCAGGTAGTCCTCGTCGAGGACCATCGCCTCGTCATCTCCCGCGTCCCGGGCCGTGGCCTGGGCCTCGAACCGGCGTCGCTGCTCGTCGGGGTCGATGAGCTCGGAGAAGGCGTTGGCCAGCTCCCGTCCGCCGATGATCGCCTCGAACCGTTCGGTCAGCTCCGGGTCGTCGCGGTGGGTGCGGGACAGGGGCGACACCTCGGCCGGGTAGTCGGTGACGAACACCGGGTCCCACAGGGTGGCCTCGGTGGTCTTCTCGTAGAGTTCCAGCAGGAGCTTTCCCGGGCCGTACCCGTCCCGGACCTCCACCCCATGGGCGGTGCACAGCTCCACCAGGCGGGCCCGGTCGGTGTGCACGTCCACCGGGGAGCCGATCCGTTCCGAGACCAGCTCGGCCAGGGTGGCCCGCCGCCATGGGGGGGTGAGGTCGATGCTGCGACCGTCGTAGGGGAGGACGGTCGAACCGGTGCACGTCTCGGCAACATGGGCCACCAGTTCCTCGGTCAGGGCCATGATGTCGCGGTAGTCGGCGTAGGCCTGGTAGAGCTCGAGCATGGTGAACTCGGGATTGTGCCGGGTCGACAGGCCTTCGTTGCGGAACACCCGTCCGATCTCGAACACCCGCTCGAACCCACCGGCCACCAGCCGTTTCAGGTAGAGCTCGGGGGCGATCCTGAGGTAGAGGTCGAGGTCGAGGGCGTTGTGGTGGGTGGTGAACGGGCGGGCCGTCGCCCCACCGGGGATCGGGTGGAGCATGGGCGTCTCCACCTCCATGAAGCCCCGGTCCTCCAACCACCGGCGCATCAGGGACACCACTCGGGACCGGAGCAGGAACACCGAACGGCTCTCCGGGGTCACCCAGAGGTCCACATACCGCCGGCGGTAGCGGGTGTCGACATCGGACAACCCGTGGAACTTGTCGGGGAACGGCCGTCGGGTCGGGGCGAGCAGGGTCCAGTCGTCGACCCGGACCGAAAGCTCACCGCGCCGGGTCTTCATGACCTCGCCCCGCACCCCGATCCAGTCGCCGAGGGAGAGGGCACAGAACTCGGCGAAGCTGGGGGTGGTCTTGGCCGGGGCGAACAGCTGGATCCGGCCGGTCTGGTCGGCCAGGGTCCCGAACGCCAGCTTGCCCTGCACCCGCCGCAGCATCAGCCGGCCGGCCACCGTCACGGTCGTCCCGGTCTCGGACCCGTCGTCGATGCCGGAGAACCGCTCGACGATGTCGGCGGTGCTGACGTCCGGTTCGTACCGGTAGGGCACGGTTGCCTGCGTTTCGGTGGGGTGGTCTTCGGTGGGACGGTCGTCGGTCGTCATCGGTCCTCCGGGATGACGTCGAGCCCGATGTCGAGCACGGGCGCCGAGTTGGTGATCGCCCCGGACGACACCAGGTCGACCCCGGTGGCGGCGTAGGCGTCGAGGGTTTCGAGGGTGATCCCACCCGAGGCCTCCAGCAGGGGCCGGCGGCGACCGGTGGCCTCCGCCGCCCACCCGGCGACCAGACCGACCAGATCGACCAGTTCGGGGGGAGAGAAGTTGTCGAGCAGGATGATGTCGGCCCCCGCGGCGAGGGCCGCGTCCACCTGGGCGCGGGTCTCGGCCTCGACGTGCACGGTCCGGCCGGGCCACAACGACCGGGCCGCGGCCACCGCATCACCGATGGGCAGATCGGTCAGGTGGTTGTCCTTGAGCATCAACCAGTCCGACAGGTTGCCGCGGTGGTTGGCGGCGCCGCCGGCCCGAACCGCGGCCTTCTGGAGCGATCGGTAGCCCGGGAGGGTCTTGCGGGTGTCCCACACCGTGACCCGTCCGGCCGCCACCTCCACCCAGCGGGCCGCGTTGGTGGCCACGCCCGACAGGTGGCTGATGAAGTTGAGGGCGGTGCGTTCCGCCGTGAGCATGGCGGCCAGCGGCCCGGAGGCCCGACCGAAGACGTCGCCGGCGCCGACCCGGTCACCGTCGGTCCGCAGCCATTCGACCCCGAGGCGGGGGTCGACGGCGGCGAAGGTCTCCTCGACACAGCGGGTTCCGGCGATCACCCCGGCCGAGCGGGCCCCGAACGTGGCGGTGGCCAGCCGGTTCGGATCGAGCAGTGAGGAGGTCAGGTCGCCGAGGGGGGTCAGGTCCTCGGCCAGGGCTCGGTCCACGAGGAAGCGGATGTCGGCGGTGGGCGCATGGAGGTCGGATCGCATCGGCTACCGAGGGTAATGGCCACCGACCACCGCTCGGCTCCGATATCGGGTCATGGTGATCGGCGGGGGGAGGTGAGGTCGTGGGGGAGCCGTGTCGCGGCGGCGTCGGCGGCCCGGGCGGCTCCTTCGAAGTGCCGCTGGAGACGGGCCAGTTCGGCCAGTTCCGGGCCCGGGTCGCCGACGGCTCCGGTGGCCCGGGCGATGGTGCCGATCCGGGTGGCCGCGGCCCGGGTGGCGCGGGCCCGACCGGCGGCGGCCTGGCGGCGGCCCTGCAGCCCGTCGATCGCCTCGGTCACGGTGATCAGGGGGCCGTCCGCCGCCTCGGCCAACCCGGCCAGGAGGCGGGCGGTCCGGGCGCCGTGGCGATCCTCACCGGGTCCGGCCGCCGCCAACCGTTCGGGACGGGCCGCGATGTCCGGCGCGAGTCTCAGCCCGAGCGGTTCCGGACCGGGTGTGAACAGATCTCGGCCGGTGGAACCGTCGAGCGCCACCCCGGCCCGGTGGATCTCGTTCACCTCGGCCACCAGGGCGGCCACCACCTGCTGGAGACGGCGTCGCTCGTCGGGGACGACCCGGCCGGCCACCTCGATGGCACCGCCGATCGTCCCATCGGCGATGCGGACCGCACGGCCCCGATGTCGCCTGACCACCAGGCGCAACTCCGGTGCCGGGGCCCCCGGTCGCTCGACCATGGCGAGCGGCCAGGCCGTCGCGTCGGCGACCAACGGGTGATCGTCGAGGACGATCCGGTGACGGCCATCGGCCTCCCGGGTGATCATCACGTCGGCCCGGTCGACCAGCTCGCCCAGGGCCCGGTCGACGTCGTCGGGATCGGCATCGGTCGACCGGTCGCCGGGCGCACCGGTCCGGATGGTGCGGTTGGCCGCGGCCACCCGCACCAGTCGGGCGTTCAGGTGTTCGAGCTGGTCCGACGCCACGGTCGCCGCCTCCCGGCGGCACCGCTCGAGGGCCTCGTCGACATGGTTGATCCGCTCGGCCAGGACGGTGGCCGCCGTCGTCACCTCCCGCCGGGCCGACCGGTCGGTGGGGGCGTCGGCCAGATGAGCGAACGCGGTGAACACGGAGCGGAGCCGGTCGAGGACGCCTCCCGGTGCCGATCCGCCGACGGCGGCGATGATCTCGGCGTGGGCCGCGGCGGCGACGTCGTGGGCGGCGGCGGCGCTGGTCAGGGTGGCAGCGTGCCCGGACAGGACCGAGTCGCGGAGCCGGTGGAACGAGCCGGCCGCCTCGGCGCTGCCCCCGGTCCGGTGGCCATCGGCCGGGCTCACGCGCCCTGCTCGACGGTCGATCGGCCGGATCCGGGAGCCGGGATCCGGGCACCGACCGCGTCGAACAGCCGGCCGAGGCCCGCGGTGATGGCGCTGATCGCCTGTCGATTCCGCTGCCGGAGGTCGTTCGCCTCGCGCAGGGCGTCCTGGAGGCGGTCACGATGCTCGATGATGATGCCGGGCCACGGCTCGGTGGCGGCGGCCGCCAGTGCGGCCAGTGAGCAGACCGAGGGGCCGAGCACCGTCCGCCATTCCCGCTCGACCTGGGTGAGCCTGTCGGCCAGCTCATCGAACAGGTCGGTGACGGGCGGCAACCAGTCGGCACGGCCCACCTCCACGACCATCAGCTGCACCTCGAGCAGGAACACGTAACGATCGACGGCCCGGCGGTACCGCCAGAGCAGATCGTTGAGTCGGAGATAGTCGGGCTCGGTTCCGGGACGCATGGGGTGCCGGTCGGCCGTGAAGCCGTCGGTCTTTACACCCCGACCATCGAAATGTGGACGGGTGGGTGTCGGCGGTGCGATGCCCCGGTCCGGCCCGGCGATGTCGCCCATCAACGGCGGTGATCCTCCTGGTCGGAGCACGTGCGGGGAGGTCGCATGGGTCACAGGGCGGGCCGGTGTCGTACCCGGCGGCGACGGCCTGTCGTACGCTGGCTCCGTGTCCGAGTCCGTTCCTCCCGGCTATCCGTCCTGGTGGGAGACCCACGTCCTGTTGTCAGATGGCGCCCCCGTCGAGCTCCGGCCGGTGCTGCCGTCCGACCAGGCGCTGATCCGGGATTTCCACGGACGGCAATCCTCCCGGAGCATCTACTTCCGGTTCTTCCGGCACCGCCCGGAACTGAGCGAAGCAGAGCTCGAGTACTTCACCTGCATCGACTATGTCGACCGGATGGCCTTCGTGGCGCTGCAGGGCGGTGAACTGGTGGCCATCGCCCGCTACGAGCAGATCGCCGAGATGGGCAAGCCCGAGGTCGCCTTCTTCGTCGACGATCAACACCACGGCCGGGGCCTGGCCACCCTGATGCTCGAATACCTCGCGGCGGCGGCCCGCAGCCACGGCATCAGCGGGTTCGTGGCCAGCGTGCTCCCCGAGAACTACGCCATGCTCGGCGTGTTCCGGCGGGCCGGTTTCGACACCTCCACCCGGTTCGCCGACGGGGTGATCGAGGTCGAGATGGACATCACCCTCACCGAGGCCAGCACGGCTGCGGCGGCGTCCCGCCAGAGCCGGGCCCGGTCCCAGTCCGTGGCCCGGATGCTGCGGCCCTCGACGGTGGCGGTGGTGGGCGCGGGCCGATCCCCGGACCACATCGGCCGGCAGATGCTGAACCGCATCCTGGCCGGCGGGTTCACCGGCCAGGTCCACGCCGTCAACGCGGCCGCCGCCGTCGGCCCCGGCGGGGGCCGGCCCGACGAGCGGATCGGTGGGGTCCCCACCTGGCGGTCACTCCAGGAGATCGACGGGACGGTCGATCTCGTGGTCGTCGCCGTTCCCGCCGCCGCAGTGGAGGACGTCGTCGCCGGGGCGGCCAAGGTCGGCGCCACCAGCGTCCTGGTCGTCTCGTCGGGGTTCGCGGACGAGGGCGGCGATGGCGTCCAGCGGCAGCACGCCCTGACCGACCTGGCCCGCCGCAACGGGATGCGGATCGTGGGCCCGAACGCGTTCGGGATGATCAACACCGACCCGGACGTGAAGCTCGAGGCCCTGTTCGTGCCGATCGACGTCCGGGCGGGCTCCACCGCGGTGGTGTCACAGTCCGGTCCCCTGGGGGGCGCCGTCCTCGACCAGTTGGCCGACGTCGGGGTCGGGATCTCGTCGTTCGTGGCCGTCGGCAACCGGGCCGACGTGTCGGTCAACGATCTGCTCGACTACCTGGCCGTCGACGCCGCCACTCGGGTCATTCTCCTCTACGTCGAGAACTACGGGAACCTGCGCACCTTCGCCAAGCTGGCCACGGCGGCCTCCACCCGGGTCCCGGTGGTGTCGGTCCGGCCCGCCGAACCGAACCTGGTGGACCTGCTGGAACAGTCCGGTGTGATCCTGACCGACGGTGTCGGGGAGCTGGCCGAGATCGCCCGGATCGCCGCCAACCAGGCCCCGCTTCAGGGCCGCCGGGTGGTGGTGGTGTCCAACGCCGTTTCGGTGGCCCGCCTCACCGTCATGGCCTGCCGCCGTCACGGACTCGAGGTGGTCGTCCCGGTGGGTGTGGAGGGCGACCCCCGTTCCGGTCTCGACCCGACCGCGGCCTCGGCCGTGCTCGTCGACGACGTGGAGAGCGCGGATGCCGACGACGACCAGGCGGTGCCCGATTTCGAGCGGGTCATTGTGGCCGCCGCGGTCAGCGAGGGTGTCGACGCGGTGGTGGCCGCCATCGTGCCCACGGCTGAGATCCCGGTCGCCCACCTGGGCCGCATGTTGGCCCGGCTGGACCGAACCATCGACAAGCCGATCGTGGCGCTGGGCATGGTCGGGGACCGGCGGGCGACCAGCCGGGAAGGGGTGCCCGTGTTCACCGTCCCCGACGAGGCCGCCCGGGCCCTCGGTCGCCTGGCCGACCACGCCGAGTGGGCCGGCCGCCAGGCCGACTCGGTCATGATCGGAGGGGAACGCTACCCGGCCCCGGACCAGGCGCCGGGGGCCGAACGGTGGGCCGACATCGGGGCCCGGGATCGGGCGGCGTTGGTGGAGCTGATGGGCGATCAGACCGGTGCCGGTGTCAGCCTGACGTCCGGGATCGCTGACCAGGTGGCCGAGGTCCTCGATGTCCCCGTGGCCCCATGGCGGGTGGTGCGCGGTGCCGATGATCTGGTGGCCGCGGCCGACGCGGTCGGCTACCCCGTGGTGCTCAAGACCGAGGCGGTCGACGATCGCCGGGTCGGCGAGGCCGGGGGTGCCGCCATCGATCTCCACGACGAGACCCAGTTGACGGCCGCGGCGCACCGGATGGCCGACGCGGTGGGCGACGGGTTCTACCCGGCCGTCATCCAGGGCATGACCGACCACACCGGGGTGGCCCGCATGCGGCTGGTGCAGGACCCCAACCTCGGTGTGTTCATCCAGCTCGGGGTGGGCGCCCGGTTCGGGGCGTCGCGGCCGTGGTCGTTGCGTCGCTTCCTGCCCCTGACCGTCGATGACCTTGAACGGACCGTCGAACGGCTCGCCGCTGAGGTCCCCCTCGAGGCGGGCGACCGGTCGGCGCTGGTGGCGATGCTGTGCCGTCTGGCCGAGTTGGGCGTCGCCGTACCCGAACTCGCCCTCGTCGAACTCGATCCGATCCTGCTGTCGGGGCCGGGAACCGTGGTCGGCGACCTCCGGGTCCTGCTGCGCCCGTGGCGAAGCCATCCGCTGACCGAGGTGCGCAAGCTCTGATCGATCGGTCCCCGGTCGTTCGATCGAGCCCCCGGCCGTGCCGGGGTTAGGGTGGCCCGATGCGTGCCGTGGTACTCCAACAATATGGCGGACCCGAGGTCCTCGAACTGACCGAGGTGCCCGATCCGGCCCCGGGGCCCACCGAGGTGGTGGTGGCCGTTTCGGCCACTGCGCTCAACCGGGCCGATCTGCTGCAGCGGATGGGCCGGTACCCGGGTCCGCCGATGGAACACGAGATCCCCGGCATGGAGTATTCGGGCCGGATCACCGCGGTGGGCGAGCGGGTGACCCGCTGGTCGGTGGGCCACGAGGTCATGGGCATCGTCGGCGGGGGTGCCTACGCCGAGCAGCTCGTGGCCGACGAGCGCCAGGTGATGCCGATCCCGGCCGGGGTGTCGGTGGCCGATGCCGCCGCCATCCCCGAGGTGTTCCTGACCGCCTTCGACGCGCTGGTGGTTCAGGGGGGTCTGACCATGGGGCGCTGGGCCCTGGTCCACGCCGGCGGATCCGGGGTGGGCACGGCGGGGATCCAGCTGGCCAAGGCGGCGGGGGCCCGGATCATCGTCACGGTGTCGGCCGGGAAGGTGGAGGCGTGCCGGGCGTTGGGGGCCGACGTGGTCGTCGACTACGCCAACCAGGACTTCGCCGAGGTGGTCACCGAGGTGACCGGCGGACACGGTGTGGACGTCATCCTCGACGTGATCGGAGGGGAATACACGGTCCGCAACCTGACCTCGCTTCGGGTCGGGGGCCGCATCATCCAGGTGGGGGTGATGGGGGAGCAGAAGGTGGAGCTGCCGCTCGGTCTCCTGCTGCCCAAGCGGGCGTCGATCATCGGCACGGTGCTCCGCTCACGGCCGGCCGAGGAGAAGGCCGAACTCACCCAACGGGTCGTCGCCGAGGTGCTTCCCCGTTTCGCTGACGGGGCCCTCCGGCCGGTGATCGACCGTCGGTTCCCCCTCGACGAGATCGCGGACGCCCACCGCTACATGGCCACCAACGCGAACGTGGGCAAGATCGTCGTCGACGTGGTGGGCTGAACCGCCCCGACCCGGGCCTGGACCGCGTCCAGCGGTTCAGGCCCGGGTGGTTGGGCCCGGCGGCGCCGGGCCTAGCGGGCCGAGATCGGCACGTAATCGCGCTCGTCGGGGCCGATGTAGAGCTGCCGGGGCCGGGAGATCTTGGAGTTCTGCTCCAAGGACTCCTGCCAGTGGGCGAGCCAGCCCGGCATCCGCCCGATGGCGAACAGGACGGTGAACATGTCGAGCGGGAAGTCCATCGCCTGGTAGATGAGCCCGGTGTAGAAGTCCACGTTCGGGTACAGGTTCCGGCTCTTGAAGTAGTCGTCGCTGAGGGCGATCTCCTCGAGTTTGAGGGCGATGTCGAGCAGCGGGTTCTTGCCGGTGACCTTGAACACCTCGTCGGCGTGATTCTTCACGATCCGGGCCCGGGGATCGTAGGCCTTGTACACCCGGTGCCCGAAGCCCATCAGGCGGCCTTCGCCGGCCTTGACCGATTCGATGAAGGCGGGGATGTTCTCGTAGCTGCCGATGTCGTTCAGCATGTGGATGACGGCCTCGTTGGCCCCGCCGTGACGGGGGCCGTACAGGGCCGCGGTCGCTCCCGACGCGGCGGTGAACGGATCGGGGTGGCTGGAACCGATCACCCGCATGGCGGTGGTGGAGCAGTTCTGCTCGTGGTCGGCGTGGAGGATCAGCAGCACGTCGAGGGCCCGGGCCAGGATCGGGTCCGGCTCGTAGTGGGGCTCGGCCACCTTCCACATCATGGACAGGAAGTTCTCGGTGTAGTTGAGCGAGTTGTCCGGGTAGACGAACGGCATCCCGATGCTGGCCCGGTGGGCCATGGCAGCCAGGGTGGGGACCTTCGAGATCAGCCGGTTGATCTGGCGGTACCGGTTCGCCGGATCCTCGATGTCCTTGGCCTCCGGGTAGAAGGTGGACAGCGCGGCGATGGCCGATACGAGCATCCCCATGGGGTGGGCATCGTGGTGGAAGCCCTCCATGAACCGCTTGCGCATGTTCTCGTGAATGAAGGTGTGGTACGTGACGTCGTGGACCCAGTTGTCGAACTGGGTCTGGTCGGGGAGCTCGCCGAACAGGAGCAGGTAGCAGACCTCGAGGAAGGTCGAGCTCTCGGCCAGCTGTTCGATCGGGTAACCGCGGTACCGGAGGATCCCGTTTCCGCCGTCCAGCTCGGTGATGGAGCTGGCCGCCGACGCGGTGGCCGTGAACCCCGGATCGAAGAACCAGATGCCGGGCATGTGCTTCGACCAGATGCCAGCGTCGACCCCACCGTTGACGATCGGGATGTCGAACGACTCGCCACTCCGGTTGTCGGTGATCGTTACGGATTCTGTCACGCCAAAGGCTCCTGTCTGGACGGGACGCTGGTTATCCCGCACTGCACTGTGCGTGACCACGCCGACGACTGATTTCAGCCGAATTTAGCTGGCCCCGGTGCCACCGTCACGCTGGTGATTGTCACTTCTGGGGTGCCATCCTCCGGTGGACTCCGGGTCGGCACGGGAGAGCGGAAGATGAGGGTCTCGTCGGGGCCGCCCGACCCGGATTCCGATCTCACCGCAGGTCACAGGGGACCGTTGTCGTGGCGGCGGGGTTGGAGCTGTTCGCGTTTGCTTGACAGGAGGTCGAAGGCGGCGGTCAGCTCCCGGCGGGTCTCGGCCGGGGTGATGATCGAGGTGATCGATCCCCGTTCGGCCGATCGGTACGGGGTCAGGAATTCGCGCTCGTAGCGGGCTTCGAGCTCGGCCCGTTCCTCGAGGTCGGCTCCGCGGTGCAGGATCTCCACCGCCCCTTTGGCCCCCATCACGGCCACCTCGGCCGAGGGCCAGGCGAACATCAGGTCGTTGCCCATGTAGCGGGAGTCCATGACGATGTAGGCCCCGCCGTAGGACTTCCTCAGGGTCAGGGCCACCCGGGGCACGGTGGCCCGGGCGTAGGCGAAGGCCAGTTGGGCGCCGTGGCGGATCATGCCCCGCCATTCGAGGTCTTTGCCGGGCAGGAACCCGGAGGTGTCGATCATGGTGAGCAGGCCGATGTTGAACGCGTCGCACAGGGCGACGAACCGGGCCCCCTTCTGGGAGGCCGGGATGTCGATCGAGCCGGCGAGCGCCTGGGTCTGGTTGGCCACGATGCCCACCGAGCGGCCCCCCAGGTAGGCGAATCCGGTGACCAGGTTCGGGGCCCAGCTGGCGCTGAGTTCCAGGAACTCGCCCTCGTCGGCCACCGCCGCGATCACGTTGCGCACGTCGTAGGAACCGGTGGCGGTGGGGGGGAGGACGTCGCCGGCTTCGGGGGTGGCCCGGTCGGCGGGGTCGTGGGAGGGGTGGGCCACGGTGGGGGCGTCGACATGGTCGGGCAGGTGGCCGAGTACGGCCGCGATAGCGTCTTCGGCGTGGTCGAGGTCCTCGACCACCATCGAGGCCACCCCGGTGGACCGGGCGTGGGCACCCGACCCGCCGAGGCTGTGGGCGGTCACCGGTTCCCCGGTGTAGGCCTCCACCGTGCGGGGCCCGGTGACGAAGGCGTAGGCGGCCTCGGTGAAGATGACCACGTCGACGAGGGCGAGCTGGAGGGCGGGGGCGCCGACGACGGGCCCGTTGACCACGATGATGAGGGGCACGATCCCGCTGGAGAGGACCAGTTCGCGGGCCGTGCGGCCCCAGGCCGCCGCGGCGGCCAGGCCCTCCTCGATGGCCACCCCGCTGAGGCTGAGCACACCTATCATGGGCAGCCGCTGTTCGCGGGCGGTGCGGATCCCCTCGGCCAGGGCGACGGCGTCGGCCTCGCCCAGAACGGCCTGGTCGTCGTGGGCGGCCACCGTGGCCCGGATCACGTCACGGCCTTCAAGGGTGGCGGCCGTGACCGACACCAACGGACCGGCTTGGGAGCGGAGGGAGACCGTCACCTCGAAGTGTCTATCCGAAATCCCGACCTGAATGGTGTCTGCCGGGCGCAGATCAGCCGGCGATGAGCTGGAGGCCGGGGACCTCGCCGGCCCGTTCGGCGACGATCTGTTTGATGATGTCCTCGGTGGCCTGGGCGGCCACGGTGGGTCGGCCCCGTCGCCGGCTGGCGATGCCCACGGTCCGCCGGGACAGGCCGTCCACCGGGATCCGGGTCCACGGGCCGCCGATCCAGCCGGGGGCCGCGGTGGCGGGGACGATGGCGACACCGAACCCCTGGAAGGCGAGGGAGGCGAGCAGGCGGAGCCCCTCGATCTCCACCCTGGGGGTGAGCCGGAGCCCCATGGACCGGAAGGTCTCCTCGACCTCCTGGCGGAACGGGGTGCCCGGAGCGGCCAGGAGGAGGGGATGGGCGGCCAGATCGTCCAGGGTGACGTGGTCCTTCTGGGCTAGCGGGTGGTCGGTGGGCCCGACCACGATGTGATCCTCGTGGAACAGGGGGAAGGTGCGGATCTCCGGGTCGTCGACGGGGAGGGAGACGATGCCCAGGTCGAGCTCGCCGTCGAGCAGGCGCATCTCCAGCGAGCGGGTGGTGCCGTCGGCCACCAGGAGGCGGATGTCGGGGGCGGCCACGGCCAACTCGTCGACCAGGATGGGGGTAAACCACCGGGCGGTGGTGCCGATGATCCCGGCCCGGACGACCCCCCGGGGGGAACCCCGCAGCGACGACACGTCGGACTCCAGCGACGCGAGCTCGTTCTGGATGCGTCGGACCCGGACGAGGACGGCTTCACCCTCTTCGGTGGGTCGGCCGGTCGACCGGTCGATCAGGGTGGCGTCGAGTTCGCGTTCGAGCCGGGCCACGTGGGTGGATATGTTGGACTGGACGGTGTGGGTGGCCTTCGCCGCAGCCGTGAAGCCGCCGTGATCGATGACCGCCAGGAACGCCTGGAGCTGTCGGAGGTCCATCGCGAGGGATGATGGCATACATCTGTAGGTGCCAGCGAACCCACTCCCGGTGAGGGTAACCCGTCAGGCAAAGGGTTGCCTAGCCACAGGCGAATCCATCGTTGAACAAGATCGAAAGAATCGTTTCCAACGGGTAGACAGATCAGTTGTGGGCTCTTAGAGTGATCTCCGTTCACAGCAATCAGGTCCCCCTCTGAGATGCACGTGAGCACAAGCTGCGAGCCGGATAGGTCCCCCCCTTCCAGTCCGGCAATCGCACCGAAACCGGTCGCATATGCGGCCGGTTTCGTTCTTTTTCGGCCGGGTGGGGTTATGGCGTCGGTCGGCCGTCGGTGCCCGGGTGGCGCCAGGCTACGAGTTGGGCTCGCGGTTGCTGATGATCTCGCGGTTGCTGATGATCTCGCGGTTGCTGATGATCTCGCGGTTGCTGATGATCTCGCGGTTGCTGATGATCTCGCGGTTGCTGATGATGAGGCCCTGGTCGGGTTCCGTGGCCAGCACCAGGGTCTCGCCAGGGCCATCGGCGAACGGGACGAACTCGTCCATCGATTCGGACCTGACGTCGGGTCGAATCGACTCGTCAGCCAGCAGGGCACCGTCCTCGTCGACGGGAACGATCCTGGCGATCACGGGCAGCCCGGTGGCGTTCGGCACGGTGTAGGCCATCACCGGGGCATCGCTCACGCGGCCCAGGGTCGAGATGGCGGGCTCCGCGTCGGCACCGCCCTGATACACCATCTCGAAGGTCCACTGCGATGACTCCGCCGGCTGGCCCCAGACCGCCTCGTCCGGAGGGATGCCCAGCGGATCGGTGATCTCGACGGTTACGAGGACCGTCCTCCACCATGCGTTTCTCTTCTCCGAAATCGGTCTCCCGGGGGCCGGTGTAGGCCGACGGGTCTGCTGTCCGCTCTCCTTCGCCCTCGTGGGTCTCCTCAAGGCCGCGTCCCGCGGACACGGCTACGACCTGGCCGCGCACTGCCCGGTGGATCGAGCCGGGGACCGAGAACGGGCGCGCCGGGCCGACGTCTTCGTTCGCCACCCGGAACGTCATGTTCGGTAGGAAATCCGTCAGATACGGAACGCCGTAGTCAGACTTGTCGTTGTCACCGAAACCGAGGGCGTGCCGTACTTCACGTTCGCTGCCGCCGGCTCGGAGGAGGCTTTCGCGGTGTCGCCCGAGTGGCCGGTCGGCTCGGCGGCCTGGGCGGCGGTCTCGGCCTCGGTTCCGCACGCGGCGACGAACCCGGTTGCGGCGAGGCCCTGGTGGCGGTGCTACCCGACGGCGCGGTGGTGCGCGGTGGCGGGCCGGTGAACACCCCGGTGGCCGCCGCCCGCCGCCCGCCGCCCGCCTTGGCGTCTCCGCCGCCTTCCTGGGGCGGGTGTCCCTCGACGCCGACAGTGATCGGATCTGGGAGCACCTGGTGGCGGTTGGGGTGTCGCTCGACCCCGCGGCGCGTGGCCACGAATCGACAGCCCGGGCGGTGGTCACGCCCGAACCGGCGCCGACCGTCCGTTTCGAGGGTGACGGCACCGCCGGCCCCGTCCTCGAGCGGGCCGAGGTCAGCCCTCGAGGACGGGCTACACCTGATCCACGGCGGCACCTTCGGGATCGTCCGAGGCCGAACCACCGACCGGTTGGTCGGACTCGCCCAACAACACCAGGGTTTGGTGTCATTCAGCCCAAATATCCGGCCCCGGATCGTGGGCGACCGGGCCGCCTCGCCGGTTCGGGTCGACCTGGTTGAGGCATCCGATGAGGACTCGGCCCGGACGTGCCGTTCACGGCCGGGAATGGCACGACCTTTCGAGTTCGCGGTGACCATGGCCACCATGACCGTCGGCCGGCCCGCCGCCGACCCGCCCACCCGGGCCGAACTCGGGTGAAGGCGGGCCGTATTGCGGCCATGGTGACGGGCTGCGAGCCGGGTTGACGATGGCTGCTGATCGCCCTGGAACCTGGCGGTGCCGCGGTTGAACCGGGGCACCGCCCGATGTCAGCGGCCGGCCTCCACCTGGTTGCGGATGACGGCCAGGGCGGAACCGGCCTTGAACCACTCGATCTGCTCCGGGGAGAAGGTGTGGTTGCCCTCGAACGACCACGACGACCCGTCGGGGCGGGTCACCGTGACGGTCAGCGGCCGGCCGGGGGCCAGGTCGGCCAGGCCCTCGGTGCCCAGCCGGTCCTCCTCGCCGATCTGGTCGTAGTCGGCCGGGTCGGCGAAGGTCAGGGGCACGATGCCCTGCTTCTTCAGGTTGGTCTCGTGGATGCGGGCGAACGACCGGGCGATGATGAGCACGGCCCCCCGGAACCGGGGTTCCATGGCCGCGTGCTCCCGCGAGGAGCCCTCGCCCATGTTCTCGTCGCCGATCACGGCCCACGGGATCCCGGCCTCGTGGTACGCCTTGGCGATGTCGGGGAAGCTCTGCATCTCGCCGCTGAGCACGTTGAGGCCTTGGCCCACCACATTGTCGTGGTATGCGCTCACGGCCCCGAGGTAGAGGTTGCCGGAGATGTTCTCCAGGTGCCCTCGGTACTTGAGCCACGGGCCGGCCATGGAGATGTGGTCGGTGGTGAACTTGCCGTGGGCCTTGACCAGAACCGGCAGGCCGGTGAAGTCCTTGCCGTCCCAGGCAGGGAACGGGCTCAGGATCTGGAGCCGGTTGGAGGTGGGGGACACCGCCACCGAGATGTCGGACCCGTCCGCGGGCGGAGCGACGAAGCCGCTGTCGCCCTCGTCGAAGCCCTGCGGGGGCAGTTCGACCCCGACGGGCACGTCGAGCCGGATCTCCTCGCCCGACGGGGAGGTCAGGGTGTCGGACAGGGGATCGAAATCGACCCGCCCGGCCAGCGCCAGAGCCATCACCGTTTCCGGGGAGGTGACGAAGGCGAGGGTGGCCGGGTCGCCGTCGTTCCGCTTGGGGAAGTTCCGGTTGTAGGAGGTGACGATCACGTTGGGCTCGCCTTCCACGTGCCCGGCCTCCTCGGAGCGGTCCCACTGGCCGATGCAGGGGCCGCAGGCGTTGGCCAGCACCGTGGCCCCCATGGCCTCGAAGTCGGCCAGTAGGCCGTCCCGTTCGATGGTGGCCCGGACCTGCTCCGATCCGGGGGTGATGAGGAGCCGGGTCTTGGCGGTGAGGCCGGCCGCGGCGGCCTGGCGGGCGATGGAGGCGGCCCGGGTGATGTCCTCGTAGGACGAGTTGGTGCAGCTCCCGATGAGGGCGGCGCTAATCTCGGCCGGCCAGCCGTTGTCGGCCGCCTCGGCCCCGAGGGCGGAGACCTCACGGGCCAGATCCGGGGTGTGGGGGCCGTTGATGTGGGGCCGCAGCTCCGACAGGTCGATCTCGATGACCTGGTCGTAGTAGTCGCCCGGGTTGGCCATGACCTCGTCGTCGGAGCGGAGGTGGTGGGCCACGGCGTTGGCCGCGTCCGCGGTGGCTTCACGCCCGGTGGCCTTCAGATAGCGGCCCATGGCGTCGTCGTAGCCGAACAGGCTGGTGGTGGCCCCGATCTCGGCCCCCATGTTGCAGATGGTGCCCTTGCCGGTGCAGCTCATGCTGTTGGCCCCGGGCCCGAAGTACTCGACGATGGCACCGGTGCCGCCCTTGACGGTGAGGATCTCGGCCACCTTCAGGATGACGTCCTTCGGGGCCGACCAGCCGGTGAGCTCCCCGGTGAGGCGGACGCCGATCATCTTCGGCCACCGCACGTTCCACGGGAAGCCGGTCATCACGTCGACGGCGTCGGCCCCGCCCACCCCGATGGCGATCATGCCCAGACCGCCGGCGTTGGGGGTGTGGGAGTCGGTGCCGATCATCATCCCACCGGGGAAGGCGTAGTTCTCCAGGACGACCTGGTGGATGATGCCCGAACCAGGCTTCCAGAACCCGGCCCCGTACCGGGCGCAGACCGATTCGAGGACGTCGTACACTTCGTCGTTGGAGTCCAGGGCGGCCAGGAGGTCCTTCTTGCCGTCCTCGCGGGCCTGGATCAGGTGGTCGCAGTGGGTGGTGGTGGGCACGGCCACCTCGGACAGGCCTGCGGTCATGAACTGGAGCCAGGCCATCTGGGCCGTGGCGTCCTGCATCGCCACCCGGTCGGGACGGAAGTCGACGTAGCTGACGCCCCGTTCCACCTCGGCGTCGGGGTTGTCGAGGTGGTTGGCCAGGATCTTCTCGGCCAGGGTGAGCGGGCGCCCCAGCCGTTTCCTCAGGCCACCGACCCGTTCGTTGAGCGTGGCGTAGACGCTTTCGATCAGCTCGATTGGGGTGTCCGGTCCGACGGCCATGACGGTGCTCCTCACTTCTGGAACTCTGGGTGGAGAACGGGCGGTTGGTCGAGTGTGTCACTCGTTGCCGGCCCCCACCTGATCTGATACAACTCTAATACAAGTGGGACGGATTCGCTATCACCAAATCGCCGACGAGATCCGGCGTCAGATCCTGTCGGGCCGGTACGGGCCGGGGGAGGTGCTCCCCAGCGAGGCCGACCTCGGTGCGCGCCATCATGCCAGCCGTGTGACCGTTCGCAAGGCCTTGGAGGTGCTTCGCTCCGAGGGTCACGTCACCTCCCGGCAGGGGCTCGGCTGGCTCGTGACCGTCGACCCGGTGGCCCAGCAGCTGGAGCAGCTCACCACCATCGAGGAGGCGGTCACCGGCACCGGCCGGGTGTCGGAGCGGCGGATCCTGGATTTCGGCTATGTGGCCGCCCGGGGCCGGGTGGCCGAACTGCTCGGCCCCCGGGTGCTGGAGGTGCGCCGCCTGAACCTGGCCGACGGCCACCCGTTCGCCCTGGTCACGGTGTGGTGCCGGGAGGATCTGGCCGCCCCGATCTCCAAGGCGGCGGTGGAACGGGCCAGCTTCTACGAGCTGCTGGCCGAACGCCCCCGGGCCGCGTCCCAGACCATCGTGGCCGCCCTGCCGGATCCGGGCGACGCCGCCGTACTGGAGGTGTCCCCAGCGTCGCCGGTGCTGGTGGTGCGTCGCACCACCACGGCGGCCGACGGGTCGGCCATGCTGGTGGCCGAGCAGGTGTTCCCGGCCCACCTGACCGAGTTCACCGCCCAGCTCGGCCCGGTCGACTCCGAGACCGTCGCCCCACCCGGCCTGCGCTTGGTGGACGAGGACTGACCGGGCCGGGCGTCGGTGGCCACCGACGCGCCCCATCACCCGCGCCCCGTCACCCCGGCACCGGCGGCTCGGAAAGGGGAGTCAGCGGGCCCGACCGCCGACCCGGGGCCAGCGCGGCCGGGGGGACGACGGGCGGACGTCACCGGGGGGTGGGCCGAGGGCCCAGCGTCGCCGCCAGGCGCCCACCTCGGGTCCGGCGATGTCGGGGGTGGCGCCGGAGTAGGCGTTCCTGCGGGCCTGCCACCAGCCCTTGTCGAGCTCGTCGGCCAGTTCGGAGATCCGCCGCTCGATCCGCTGGGCGTAGGCCCGGACGTCCTCACCGTCGGTCATGGTCATCGGGGCGCCGAACACCACCGCGCAGCGGGCCCGGTTGGGCCAGTTGGCCCCCTTGGGCAGGATCCGGCCGGTGCCGTCGATGTAGATGGGGACGACGGGAACCCCGGTGCGCTGGGCGACGAAGGCGGCGCCGGGCCGGTGGTGCCGACCCCACCCGTCGGAGCTGCGACCCCCCTCGGGGAAGATCAGGAGGTTCCGCCCCTTGTCGATGGCGTCCACCGCGTTGGCCACCGACAGTTTCGACAGCCGGGTGCGTTCGATGGGGATGGCGCCGATGAACAACGCCGAGGCGGCCCCGGTCAACCGGTTCGGGAAGAAGTAGTCGGCGCCGGCCGCGATCACCATGTCCTGGCGGAGGTGGGCGGGGACGGTGGCCAGCAGCAGGGTGGTGTCGGCGTGGCTGTGGTGGTTGGCGGCCAGCACGACCGGTCCCTCCACCTCGTCGAGCCGGTCGGCGCCCACCACCTTCGGCGATCCGTAGAGGGCGATGGCCGGTTTCATGAATCCCCACACCCCGGCCGCCCGGGCGGCCCGGGCCAGTGGCCGCTGAGCCCATTCGGTGTCGTAGTAGACCCCGGCGGTCGGTTCCGACGGTGCCTTCTCCACCCCGGCGGGGACGGTCGGGGTGCGGGTGACGAAATCGAGCCAACCCATCAGGTCACGTCGGTCATCAGGATCGGCGGATTGTGGATGTGGGTGATGGTCGGCTGGGGACCGACCACGTCGGAGGCGATCTCCAGGGCGTCGTTCATGGTGGAGGCCGGCACGAAACCGAGGCGGCGCACGGCCTTCGGATCACCGCCCACGATGATCACCCGCCCCAGGTACTCCATGGCGTGCGACCCCCAGTACCACATGTAGAAGGGGTGGACGCCGTGGTAGGCGTAGCTCGTCCGGTACAGATGCCGGTACCACTCGTCGGTGGCGTACTGCTTCTCGTAGCGCTGCTCGATCTCCACCGGGTCGGTGGTCTCGGCCAGGACCTGCTCGAAGAAGTCGATGTAGCTGGGATGGTGGACCGGGTGGAACTCCCACGGGGTCGGGTGGGTCATGATGGCCACCCCGCCCTCCCGGACCACCGGCCGGCCCCGGTACAGATTGAAGAAGTAGCCGAGGCCCTGCACCATCACCAGGATCGGGTTCATGATCGAGTTGACGTTGTAGGGGCTCAGGTACGGGAGACCCATGGTGACGATGTCGGTCTGACCCTCCACCGGGACCAGGTGCTGGCGGTACACCATCTCGGTGGTGCGGCGGTGCACCGCCTCTACCTCCCCAGCCTGGACCGAGGTGATCCGGTAGGGGGCCCGCCACGAGTGGAAGATCTTGCGCCGGGCCGCAGGGGACAACGGGCCGAGGCCGGCCTGCATCCCGGCGAACGTGGCCCGATCCTTCAGGGACCATTCCCACTCCCGCTTCTGCAGCATCGACATCGGCCCCTCCCGACCGAAGGTGTCGGTGTTGAGGGTGGTCTCCACCTGGAAGATGCGGGGCCCGTGACGACGGATCACGTCGCCCTGGCGCCAGTTCGACCGGTGCAGCTCGGACCGTTCCTGGTCCATGAACGACCGGGAGTGCCGCATGGTGTGGACGTTGTGGTGGGCCTTCACCCCCTCGTAGCCGGACAGTCCGGTGGCGGTGGACTTCCAGCCCCCGTCCATCGACACCAGGTTGATGTTGACGTACACCACGAGGTCGCTCTCGGCCGCCCGCCGACTCATCTGCACCGCCTCGTCGTGGTCGGTGCGGCCCAACATCACCATCCCGTCCGGGTCCTCGGCGTCGTGGTTGTAGAGCTGCCCGTAGGGGGCGAACGCCTCGTACACCCGGTCCCCGACGGCGTGACGCAACTCCGGCTCCGTCATGCGGCGGTGCAGGGCCAAGGCGGCGATGATGTGGACATCGTCCACCCCGGCCTCGGCGGCCATGTCGAGCACGGCCTCGATGATCCGCTGGCGGACGTCGGGCCGCTGCATCGGGGGCAGGGGAAGGGACAGGTCGTCGAAGGCGATGGTGAGCTTCATGCCCGGCCGGAGCAGGGACGGCAACGGGTCGTCGTCGATCGGTTCCAGCAGGGCCTGGCGGATGGCCCCGTCGGGGTCGGGGAGACCCCGCAGCGGTTCGGGCGGGTACACCACCCGGCTCCGGCCCACCGGCAGCTTCTCGAGCCGGAACCCCTCCCCGTGGTGGAACAGGATCGGAGGGGTCTGCCGGTCGACCTCGAGCACGAATCCGGGTCGGGGGGTGGTGCGATGGGGAGTGCTCATCGGGGCCTCGGGGTCGGGACGGATGGGAGGGTCGGGAGGGGGATCGGACCGGGTCGGTGGCCGGCGCGGCCGGGATGGGGCGACCCTACGGCGGTCATCGCCGGCTCCGGCTGGGGGTCGGGAGCGGGCCGAGGGGGAGGAGACGGTCGGACCCGCCGGCCGCCTTGGCCCACTGTTCGATCAGCCAGCCCCGTTTGGTGGCCAGGGTGGCCAGGCGGACCTCGGGATTGACCGCCACCGGGAACCCGACCGCGTCGAGGAGGGGCAGATCCGAGGTGGAGTCGGCGTAGGCCACCGATTCGGCCAGGTCGAACCCGTTGGCCTCCGCGTAGTCCCGCAGGGCCTGGGCCCGGACCTCCCCGGTGGGGGGCACCGAGGTGAGCTCGCCCGTGTAGCGGCCGTCGGCCACGGTCATCTCGGCGCAGATCACGTCGTCGAACAGGGGGCCGAGCGGGTCGACCACGATGTCGAGGGCACCGGTGATCAGCAGGGTCCGGTGGCCCAGGCGGCGATGCTCCCGGACCCGGCGCAGGGCCGCCGGGTAGGCCTTGGTCAGGATGTGGTCGGCCAGCAGTTCGGGACCGAGGCGGGCCATCTCCTCCACCGACGCCCCCTCGTAGCGACGGTAGAAGTGGCGCAGGAAGTCGGTCCGGTCCCGCCGGTCGAGGGCCAGCAGCTCCGGTCCCTCGGCCATGGTCTCCAGGGTGAACCGGACCCGGTCCCGCCAGTTCATCCGTCGGGTGGCCAGCCACGAGTAGCTGAACACCACGTTCGAGGCGATGACGGTGTTCTCCAGGTCGAACGCGGCGAGTTGCCGTTCGGGGGCCAGCACCCGGCCGCGCAACCGTTTGGTGCGGGCGTCGGGATCACTGGCCTCGGGTTTGGTCTTCACCCGGGCGTGATCCACGATCGAGGGGAGGTGGACGTCGGACACGTAGACGTTCCAGTCGACGACGGCCGGGTCGCACCGGAACGCCTCCTGATCGACCGGATCGAGCCGGTCCTGGAGGGCGAGGAGCCGGTCGATCCCGTACAGGGCCTCGCATTCGGCGTAGGAGCCGTAGATCTTCACGTAGCCGAGGGCTCGGTCGAGCTGCTCCACCCGTTCCTCCAGCTCGGCGTTGAACAGGGCGTTCTTGCCCCGCAGGGGGAGGGCTTTGAGGGTGCGGTCCACCCGGGACAGGTTGCGGTGCAGCCGGTCGAGGTGACGCTCCACCGCCCCCCGGCCCGGGTACGACCAGGCCGGCACGGCGATGGGTTGGCCCCGGCGGTCGTAGAGGGGGTGCTCACCGAACCAGGCGGTGGCCAGGTCGACCAGCTGGCGGTACCGCAACGGGTTCCGGGTTCCGGACGCCACCTGGGTGACCTCGACGGAACCGTCGGCGGCCGGTCCCTCGGCGGCGACGCCGACGATGGCCGCCACCACCAGGTCGACGGGGATGACGTCGATGACGCCCTCGGGGACCCCGGGGAACTCCTTGAGCAGTCCCTGGGCGAAACTGATGATGATGGGCTCGGCCATCCGGAAGCCCTTGATCCAGCCCGGCACCGGCTCGGCCCATGCCGACTCGATGATGGAGGGCCGGATGATCGAGACGGGGACGTCGCCCCGGGACTCCACCAGGGCCCGTTCGCCCAGGGCCTTGGTGTAGGCGTAAGCGTCGGGCCAGCCCAGGGAGGCGGCCCGGGCCCGGCCGGCCTCGACGAGCTCGTTGTGGACCCACCGTTGGCGGAGCTGCTCGGTCTTGGCCGCCAGGAGCGGGGTGCCGGCCGCGCCGAGCTCCCGCCGGGCATCGGCCTGGAAGCCCTCCAGGCGGTCGGCCGAGCGGGATTCGGCGTCGAAGTCGGAGCGGGCCCGCCGGGCGGCGGCCACCTCGGACCGCCAGTCGACGTCGATGTGGAACGGGGAGTCGGTGAGGAGCTGTTCCGGTGCGTCGCCCCGGCGGTTCCCGGCCACGTAGCAGGTGGACACCGCAACCAGGTGGGGGGCGACGTCGAGCGACTGGAGGGTTTCGACGATCCGGGTGGCCCCCAACAGGTTGACCTCGACCGCCCCGTCCAGGGGGGCGTCGAAACTGACGGTGGCGGCCGAGTGGACGATCAGGTCGCACGAGGCGAACAGGGCCCGCCCGGCGTCGTCGAGGCCGAGGCCGTCGCTGGACACGTCACCGGCGACGACGGTGACCCGTCGCTCCACCTCGGCCCAGAACTCATCCTTGCCCCGCTCGTCCAGCATCCGCCTGAACGCACTGTTGCGGAACACCTCGCGGCGGGCCCGCTCGGTGGGCGTCGACCGGCGGCCCGGGCGCACCAGGAGCACCAGCTCGCACCCCGGAACCTGCCGGAGCAGTCGTTCCACCAGGGCGGTGCCGAGGAAACCGGTCGAGCCGGTGATGGCGATCCGTCGCCCGTCGAGCTTGTCTGCGATGGACGTCATCGCCGTGGTCGCACCTCTCTGGTTCTCTCTGGTTTCTCTGGATTCTCTTGTGGGATCCGACCGGGTTCGGTGCCGGGCGGCACGCCGGCCACCGATTGCTGTCTACCATTTGGTAAGTGGCCGGCCTGGGGACCAAGCATAGGGCGATCGTGGTGGCGTCGGTGGCCTTCGCCGAACAGGGGGTGGCGGCCACGTCGCTGGACGATCTGGCCCGCCGCCTCGGGGTGACCAAGCAGGCCATCCTGTACCACTTCGGGTCGAAACAGCAGCTGGTGGCCGAGGTCCTGGCCGCTGCCGCCGGGGACCTGGCCGAGGTGCTCGGCCGGGCCCGCCTGGCCAGCCGACCGGGCTGGCCCCGGGTGGAGGCGGTAGTACGGCAGGTGTTCGCCCTCGGCCTGGCCCGCCCCGAACTGCTCGCCCTGTTGCGGGAGCTGAACCGGATGTCCCCGGAGGCGACCGCACCGGTGCGCCACGCCCTGCAACCCCTGGTCGACGCGGCGGTGGCCGACCTGTCGGCTGGGATGGCCGACGGTCGTTTCCGGCCTTCGGACCCGCGGATGGTGTTGGTGGCCGCCTATGGGGCCGTCACCGGGGCCGTGGTCGACACCGTCGCCCTCGGTGCCGTCGGGCTCGAGCTCGATGTCCGCATGGCCGCCCGGTTACGCCGGGCCGTGCTGGATTTCCTCCGGGCCGCCCTGGTCGGCTGACGGAGCCCCGTCCGGGTGCGTGTCAACTGCCACCCGGGTGTCGAACGGCAACAACTAGCCTCGGCACGTGGACACCAAGCGGAGCGCGAGCCGGGCCAGGTCGACCGTGATCGGGAGGCTGGCCGCGTCGGTCGCGCACGGCCTGGCCGTAGTGGGGTTGGCGCTGGCCGCGGTGATCGCGGCCGCGGCCCCGTCCGGAGCGGTGGACGTGGGCGACGACCCCGCTGCCTGCGACGTCGTGGTGGACGGGGCCGGCGTGCTCGACGCCGAAGGGGTGGCCGCAGCCGCCACCGGGGTGGGTGGGGCCCAGGTCCTGGTGCGTACCTACGACTCGACCGGGGGCGAGGACCTGGCTGCGCTGACCGACCGGCTGCTGTCCGACTGCTTCGCCGACGCCGACCAGGACGTGGCCGTGCTGGCCATGTCTCGGACGGAACGCCAGTCCGACGTCTTCCTCGGGTCGGCCCTCCCCGGCGGCTCGACCCCGACCGCCATCCGGTCCGCCATGGGCGACCGGTTCGTCGACGGCGACTTCACCGGGGGCATGCTCGACGGGATCGACGTCCTCGCCGCGGCCATGAATGGCGACACGGCCGTAAACGGCGACACGGCCGTGAACGGCGACACGGCCACTACCGACGGCGGGAACCTCCCGTTGGGGGCCACCGGCGCGGTGGCGGCGGGGGTCGGGGTCCTGGGTGGGGGAGCGTTGCTGGTCCGGCGCCGGCGGGACCTCAACCAGCGTCGGCAAGATCTGATCACGGCGGCCGCCGACCCTCTCGCCCGGGCCGGCGCCCAACGAGAGCGGGCGCTGCGCCTGGATGCCTCGGCTGAGACCTGGGAGCGGACCGCGGCCGGTCGCACCCTCGACGTGGTCCGTGACCAGCGGGCCCGGACGAGGGCCGCAGTCGACACCACCGACCAGGCCGCCGCGCTCTTCAACGGTGAGACGCCAACCGGTATCGAGCAGGCCGACAGGAGCCAGCTGGTCCGGGCCCGGCAGCGGCTCACCGGACTCGTCGACGCCCTCGAGGCCGGAGGTGAGACGGTCGACCTGCTCGCCGCGCTCGGGGCCCGGCTCGACCACCTCCGGCTGGCCCTCCCGGCCAAGAACCGCCTCATGCAGGGTGAGCTGGAACAGGCCCGGGAACTGGCCCGGCAGCGCCAGGCCGAGGCTTGGCCCACCGGGGAACCGGTGGCCCGCCTCGACGAGGTCGAACGGGCCCTGGCGGCCACCGTGCCGGAGGGTCTCGAGGTCGATCTGCTGACCCTGTCGGACCGGATCGAGGCGGCGGAGGCCACCCTGTTCTCCGCCGCCCACGAGCTCCAGGTGCTGCCCGACCGCCCCGCCGGGCTCACCACCTGGCACGACCAGCTCGAAGCGTCCGCCGCGGTGGAGACTGAGCGGGTCGACGCCGCCCGGGCCCGGCTGGAGGAACTGGCCCCGGTCCACGCCGTCGACTCCTACCAGTTCGCCCTCGGCTACCCCGACGAGGCGGCCGGCCACGTGGCCCGGGCCCGCGAGACCGGCAACCGGGCCATGGGCCTGGTAGCCTCCCGTCGGGACTTCGACGAGGCCGGCCGGCTCCTGGAGGAGGCCGGGATGAGCCTGATCGCCGCCGACGACCGGCTGGATCAGATCGATGATCTCCTCGTCGATCTGGAACGGGCCCGGACCGAGGCCGCCGGCCTGGTGGCCGACGCCCGGGCCGCGTTCGGCGACTACGCCCAGTTCTTCTCCCAGCACCACGCCGACCTGGCCAAGATCCAGCTCACCCCGCCGGCCCAGCTCAACTCGGCCATCACCGTCCTCGATCGGGAGCTGGCCCAGACCCGCCCCAACTACCTACGGGTGGCCCAGTCGGCCGACGAGCTGAGCCAACGGATCGATGAGCTGACGGCCCAGGCCACCGAAGAGGCCAAGCGGATGGCGGCCCTGCGCCGCCAGGCCGATCGGGAGGTCGGTCGGGCGGAGGGGGCCATCGCCCGGGCCCGTTCGTCGGTCGGTTGGGGCATCGACATCTTCAGCGGCAACCGTTCCCGGCTGAACGAGCTGGAGCACGAGCTCGGCCGGCTTCCCGTCGACCCCGAGGAGCGGATCGTGGTCGCCCGCCGGGTGGCCGGCGAAGCCCTGGCCATCCAGGAGGAGGCCATCGCCCGCCGCCGCCGCAACGGCGCCTGGGTCGTCATCGGCGGCAGCCACGGCAGCGGAGGCGGCTGGGGCGGATCCGAGGGGGGCAGATCCGGGGGCGGCAGCTTCGGAGGTGGTGGTTTCGGGGGCGGCAGCTTCGGGGGTGGTGGTTTCGGGGGCGGCAGCTTCGGCGGGGGCCGCAGCTCCGGAGGCTGGTGACGCCGGCCGGACCGGAGGTCAGTGGTCGGTGATCCGCTTGGTGGCCCGCCGGTCGTGCCGCTCGATGGCCAGGTCGATCAGGCGGTCGATCAGATCCGGGTAGGATAACCCGGAGGCCTCCCACAGCTTCGGGTACATCGAGATCGGGGTGAACCCGGGGATCGTGTTCAGTTCGTTGACGAGGGGCCCCCGGCCGCCCTCCTCGTACAGGAAGTCGGCCCGGGCCATGCCCTCCACCCGCAGGGCCCGGTAGGCCTGTCCGGCCAGCTGCTGGAACCGTTCGATCTCGTCGTCGTCGAGCGGGGCCGGGATCAGTAGCTCGGCGTTGCCGTCGTGGTACTTGTCGTTGTAGTCGTAGAACTCGGCTCCGGGCACGATCTCGCCCGGGATCGACACGGCCAGGTCGTGGTTGCCGAGCACGGCCAGCTCGATCTCGCGGGCCTCGACGGCCTCCTCGACGACGGCCACCTCGTCGTAGCGGAGGGCCTCGGCGAGCGCCGCCACGATGCCGGCCTCGTCGGTGGCCTTGGACACGCCCACCGACGAGCCCATGTTGGCCGGCTTGACGAACACGGGCAGGCCCAGCTCCTCCGCCGCGGTCTTGGCCACCAGGGCGGCGTCGGCATCGACGTCGAACTGGTTGACGGCGAGCCAGCGGGCCTGGGGGAGGCCGTGGGCGGCGAGGACCGTCTTGGTCATCGCCTTGTCCATCGCCACCGCCGAGCCGAGCACCCCGGACCCGACGTAGGGGACCCCGGCCAGTTCGAGCATCCCCTGGACGGTGCCGTCCTCCCCCAGGGGGCCGTGCAGGAGGGGCAGGACCACGGTGACGGCGCCCTCGACCGGGGCGACCACGGCGGTGGCCTCCACCGGTTCCCCGGCCACGGGGAGGGAATGCAGCTCCGAAGGATCGGTGCCGAGCGCGGCGATGGCCGCCGTGGCCAGGAGGAACTCGCCGGTTCGGGTGATGGCCACCGGTTCGACCTGGTAGCGCTCCGGATCCACGGCGGCGAGCACGTGGGCCGCCGTGGTGCACGAGACGTCGTGCTCCGCGGACTGGCCGCCGAACAGGACGACGAGGCGGACGGGCACGCTGCGATCTGATGGCACCCGGCCAAGAGTAATCGCAGCCGTGGGGCGATTCGGCTACACCGTGGGTGTGCGAATGCGTGCCAGCGTGGTGGCCGCCGACCTCGGTGGTGAGCTGATCGGGCCCGATGTGGCCCTCAGCGGGGCGTCCATCGATTCACGAACGGTCGGGCCGGGCCAGCTCTTCGTACCGTTGGTCGCCGAGCGGGACGGGCACGACTACGTGGCCGCCGCCGTCGAGGCCGGGGCGTCCGCCTACCTGACCTCGGCCGGCCCGGTGGCCGGCGTCGCTGCCCCGGCCATCGTGATCGACGACACCGCCGCCGGTCTGCGGGAGCTGGGGCGTCACGCCCGGGACCGGATCGGGTGCCCCGTGATCGCGGTGACCGGCAGTGTCGGCAAGACGTCGGTCAAGGACCTGATCGCCGCCGCTTGCGGGCCGATGCGGACCACCCACGCCAGCGAACGCTCGTTCAACAACGAGCTCGGGGTGCCGCTCACACTGGCCAACACCCCCGACGACGCCGAACTGGTGGTGGTCGAGATGGGGGCGAGGGGGCTCGGCCACATCGCCGACCTGTGCCGGATCGCCCGACCCACCGTGGGGGTGGTCACCCGGGTGGCCCTGGCCCACTCCGAGCTGTTCGGCTCGATCGACACGGTGGCGGCGGCCAAGGCCGAGCTGGTCGAGGCCCTGCCCGTCGACGGGGTGGCCGTCCTCAACGCCGACGATGACCGGGTGGCCGCCATGGCCTCGGTCGCCCCGGGTCGGGTGACGACCTACGGGATCGAGGCCGGTGATCTGCAGGCCATGAGCATCGCGGTGGACGGTCTGCTCCGGCCCTCGTTCCTGGCCGTCGGCCCGGCCGGACCGGTGGCCGTGTCGCTCCCGGTGCGGGGGGCCCACATGGTGTCCAACGCCATGGCCGCCCTGGCCGCCGCCTCGGCGGTGGGGGTCGACCTGTGGTCGGCGGCCGAGGGACTCAGCCAGGCCGAGATCTCGCCGTGGCGGATGGATGTGACCCGGGCCGGGAACGGGTTGATCGTGATCAACGACGCCTACAACGCCAATCCGACCTCGATGCGGGCCGCCCTAGAGGCCCTCAACCAGGTGCGGGCGGTGGAACGGATCGCCGTGGTGGGGGCGATGGCCGAACTGGGTGACGAGGGTCCGGCCGAGCACCGTGCCGTGGCCGCCGAAGCGGTCGACGCCGGGATCCGCCTGATCGCGGTGGACGCTCCCGCGTACGGGCCGGACGCCATCCACGTGCCGGACCGGACCGCGGCCATCAACGCCCTCGGCGAGCTGGGGGCCGAGATCGCCGTGCTGGTCAAGGGCAGCCGGGTGGCCGGATTGGAACGGTTGGCCGCCGAGCTGGTGGAAACCAACTCCTGATGCCGGGGCCGAACCCGCCCGACGGTTGGCGGTTGTGGGTGGCCGGGGCCCGACCCCGGACCCTGCCGGCGGCGGTGGTCCCGGTCGTGGTCGGTACCGCGGCCGCGGTCGGAGTCGGCCCGATCATCTGGTGGCGGGCGGTCGCCGCCCTGATCGTGTCCCTGGCCCTCCAGGTGGCCACCAACTACGTGAACGACTATGCCGACGGGGAACGGGGCACCGACACCGAACGGGTCGGGCCGCTGCGCCTGGTCGGGTCCGGGCTGGTGGCGGCCCGGCGGGTGAAGCTCGCCGCGGCGGCCGCGTTCGGGGTGGCCGGCCTGGCCGGAGCCGCCCTGGCCTGGGCGGTCGGCCCCGAACTGCTGGTGGTGGGGGCGGTGTCGATGCTGGCCGGCTGGGCCTACACCGGCGGGCCGAAGCCCTACGGCTACCTGGGGATGGGCGAGCTGTTCGTGTTCGTGTTCTTCGGGCTGGTGGCCACCGTCGGGTCCGCCTACGTGCAGCTGGAACGGATCACCGGTTTGGCGGTGCTGGCCGCGATTCCGGTCGGGTTGTTGGTGGTGGACCTGCTGGTCATCAACAACTTGCGGGACATTCCCGGAGACACCGTCTCCGGGAAACGGACCCTGGCTGTCCGGATCGGTGACGCCGCCACCCGGCGTCTGTACGTGGGCCTCATCGTCGGGGCCGGCCTCGGGGTCGTGGCCTGCGCCGTGGCCCGGCCCCCGGCCCTGATCGGCCTGATCGGCCTGGCGTCGGCGGTCGGTCCGGTACGCACCGTCCGCTCCGGGGCCACCGGCGCCGCCCTCATCCCCGCGCTCGGCGCCACCGGCCGCATCCAGCTCCTCACCGGGGCCCTTCTGGCCGTCGGCCTGGCCCTCGGCGGCTGACGGACCGGCCGGGCCGGTCAGGGCTCGAGGGGGGCGGGGCCGGTCAGAGGACGAGGTCGAGATCGAGGCGTGGGGGCCGGTCAGAGGTCGAGGACGAGGGGTCGGTGGTCGGAGACCTCGGGGTCGGTCACGATCTCGAACCGGTGGACGGCGTCCGGGTCGGACACCAGCAGGTAGTCGGCGTGGGGCACCGGTTTCGGGTAGTGGGAGGTGCGGGTGGGGGCCGTGCCGACCATGTCGGTGAGACCGATCCCGGCCAGGATGGCGAACGTCTCGCTGTCGGGCAGCAGATTGAGGTCACCGGCCACGACGGTGAGATCGCCCACGCCTCGGAGCTCGTCGACGAAACGGGCCAGGGCTTCGGCCTGGCGGCGGCGGGCCGGGATGTCCGCCTTGCCGCTCGAGTCCCGCAGCCCGTGGAGGTGGACGACGGTCACCCGGCGGCCGGTGGCCGTCTCCACCACCCGGACGCCCTGGGCGGCCCGGGGCCGGTCGTCGATGGCCCATTCGTCGGTGTGGACGACGTGGTCGCCGTGGACGAACGACGCCCGCCCGCCGATCGTGGTCAGGGCGTCGTGCACGAACACCCCGAGGCCCAGCTCCTGGGCGTGGATGCACCCCTCCGGGTCCCTGATCGGACCAGTGTCGCAGGCCACGTAGTCGGCCCGGTGACCGGGGAGAACGGCCCGGACGTCGTCGAAGAGGTTGGCCCGTTGGCGCAGCCGGCGATGCCGGTCCTCGAAGGTGGTCCAGCCGCCGAGGCCGGGGGTGCGGCTCACCTCCTGCAGGCAGACGACGTCGGCCCCGCAGCTGGCCAGCCATGGGCCGAGATCGCTCCACAGGGCGCCGCCCCAGGCGTTCAGTGACACGATTCTCACCCTGACACGGACCTCCGGTCTGGGGTTACGGGGGTCGGGGATCGGCGGGGCCCCGACCAATCAGCCCTGGACGATCTCGGCGACCGCTTCGAGGTGGGCGGGTGGACCGCTCACGATCAGGGTGTTGACCACTGATTCGCGCCACGCCTCGAGGTCGTCCCGGATCTTGCCGGCCGGGCCCACCAGGGCCACGGACTCCACCATGTCGGTGGGGACCGCGGCGATCGCGGCCGCCTTGTCGCCAGCGAGGTAGAGGTCCTGGATCTTGGCGCAGGCGCCGTCATAGCCCATGCGGGAGAACACGTTCAGGTGGAAGTTGGCCTCCTTGGCCCCCATCCCGCCGGCGTACAGGGCGAGCATGGGCCGCACCGCGTCGGCGGCCGCCTCCAGGTCGTCGTTGATGACGACGGGCACCGTGGCGGCCACGTCGAAGTCGTCGGCGGTGCCCACGGCGCCGGGGCGGGCGAATCCCTCGGCCAGGGCGTCCCGGTAGAAGCCGTTGTCCTTCGGGGCGAAGAACAGGGGCAGCCAACCGTTGGCGATCTCGGCGGTGAGGGCAACGTTCTTCGGGCCCTCGGCGCCCAGGTAGATGGGGATGTCCGAGCGCAGTGGGTGGACCGTCGATTTGAGCGGCTTGCCGAGGCCGGCACCACCCGGGTAGGGGAGTTGGTAGTGCTCGCCGTCGAAGCTGACCGGCTCGTCGCGGGCCAGGATCTTGCGGATGATGGCCACGTACTCCCGGGTCCGGGCCAGGGGTTTGGGGTACGGCCGGCCGTACCAGCCCTCCACCACCTGGGGGCCCGAGGCGCCCAGGCCGAGCCGGAACCGCCCGCCCGAGAGGTGATCGAGGGACATGGCCGCCATGGCCATGGCCGCCGGGGTGCGGGCCGAGATCTGGCAGATCGAGGTGCCAAGCCCGATCCGGTCCGTCGATGCCCCCCACCAGGCCAGAGGGGTGAGCGCGTCCGAGCCGTAGGCCTCGGCCGTCCAGACCGAGTCGAAACCGAGTCGTTCGGCCGTGGCGACCTGGTCGGCGGCGCCCGCCGGCGGACCCGCCGACCAGTAGCCGACCCCGAGAGCGAGCTTCATGGTGCGGTGGCCTTTCGTATCCGTGGCGATTGCCGGGGTGGCGATGCCGTCACGTCCGGTGTAGCAGCCGTAGCATGGGGGAACCAGCGGCCGGCCGGAGATGCCGGCGGGCCGGCCGGCCCGAGCCTCCGGTGGGTCATCACCCGCCGACCTGGTGGGCCGCCGGTGGCCCGGGTCACGCGGATCGGTGAAGTGGATGTGAAGTGGCAGTGAAGTGGAAGTGAAGGAGGCGGACATCTCGACGCATTACGACGTGCTCGGGGTCGAGCCGTCCGCCGATCATGAGGAGATCCGCCGGGCATATCACCGGGCGGCCCGGCGGTGGCACCCGGATCAGCGGTCGTCGATGACCACCGAGGAGGCGTCCCGGGCCGACACCGAGATGCGGCGGGTGAACGAGGCCTGGCAGGTCCTGCGTCAACCCGAGAGCCGACGTGACTACGACCGCCGGGTCGCCCGGGGCGGCAGCGGTGGGCTTTCCAACGGGATCCGGGTGGACGACGACGGCGTCTCCCGCATCGACCCCCGCCTGCTCGACCCGGCGTTCCTGGCCGCCCGCCGCCACGCCCAGATCGACGAGATCTCGAACCGGTCGTCGATCATCCTGCGCTCGGTGCCGGTGGTGGCGTTGCTGGCCCTGCTGGTCGCCATCGTGGTGGGCACCGCCTACGCCCGCGCCGGGGGTGACGTGGCCTCCACCACCACCGTGCCCAGCCCGTCGCTCGGGTCGGGGATCGAGGCCAACGACTGTGTAAGCGTCCTCTCCGGGCCGGCCCTGATCGAGCGGCCGTGCGGCCCGGGGGCCGACGGGCGGGTGGTGGGCGCCCACCTGCCAGGCGGCACCTGCCCGCTCGGCACCGTGCGGGAGGTCGAACTGTCGAACGAGACGGTGGCCTGCCTCGGCCCGTCCTGAGCGGGGCCGCTGGGCTGAGTATGGTTGCCGGGCCGCGGTGGGGCCCCGCTCTGGTGCGCTGCGGGGGTGGACGACGGTGCGCCAGGGGTTGAACGGGGGCTGGGACCTTCACCCTGCCGTCGGGCCGCGCCCGCTCAGGCCGGGCTAGTCTCCGCGCCATGGATTTCCGAACCCATCGGGTTGTTGACCTCGCCTCGGCGGTGCGGGCACGTGAGGTGTCGGCCCGGGAGCTGACCACCGCTGCGCTCGATCGGATCGACGAGTTCGACCCGATCCTCAACGCCTTCGTGGCCGTCGATCGCGAGCGGGCCCTGGCCGAGGCCGACGAGGTCGACCGGAGGATCAAGGGGGAGGAGGGCATCGGCCTGCTGGCCGGGGTGCCCCTGGCGGTGAAGGACCTGGAGGACGCCTCCGGATATCCGACGCGGTACGGTTCGGCCCTCTCGTCGCCGAAGCCGGTGGACGGCGATTCGGTGCTGGTGGCCCGGCTCCGGGCCGCCGGTTGCGTGATCGTCGGCAAGACCACCACCCCGGAGTACGGCCACAAGGGGCAGACCGACAGCCCTCTCACCGGGGTGACGAAGAACCCGTGGAACGTGAACCGGACGCCGGGCGGTTCGTCGGGTGGTTCCGCCGCCGCCCTTGCCGCCGGCATCGTGCCCCTCGCCACCGGGTCGGACGGGGGCGGTTCGATCCGGCTGCCGTCGGCGATCTGTGGTCTGAGTGGGATCAAGACCACCCAGGGCCGGGTGCCCAACGGCGGGCCGACCCCGCCCGGTTCGGGGCTGCTGTCGGTCAAGGGTCCGATGGCCCGGCGGGTGGAGGACATCGTCTTCGCCCTTGACGCCTGCGTTGGGCCGCACCCCACCGATCCGTTCACCCTCAACCGGTCCGGTTCGCCGTGGTACGACGTGATGGCCAGCGTGCGGATGCCGGGGGCGGTGGCGTGGTCTCCTGATCTCGGTTTCGCCCGGGTCGACACCGAGATCGCCGCGATCTGCCAGGCCGCGGTGAACCGGCTCGTCGACGAGGGGGTGTCGGTGGTGGACGCCCCGCCGATCTGGGAGACCGACCCCGTCTACCCGTGGTACACGCTGTGGGCGTCGTCGCGGGCCCGGGCCCAGGGCGACCTTATCGGCAGCCCCGAGTACCAGGAGATCGACGAGTCGCTCCGGGTCATCATCGAACACGGGATGGGCCTGACCGGCGTCGACTACGCCCGGTCGGTGGATGCCGTGCACGACCTCAACCTCCAGCTCGACGCCGCCTTCGAACAGGCGGCCCTGCTGATCACCCCGGTGTGCGCCGGCCAGACCCCGGTGCTGGGCCACGACGGTACCGTCGACGGGGTGGAGACCCCGAGTTGGGTGGGGTTCACCTACGGGCTCAACCTGACGCGCAACCCGGCCGGGGTCGTCAACGTCGGGTTCACCGCCGACGGGATGCCGGTGGGCCTCCAGGTGGTGGGCCGTCAGCGCGACGACCTCGCCGTGCTCCAAACGCTCGCCGCCCTGGAGCAGCTGTTCGACACCGGCCGTCTCGCCGAGATCGGCTGAGGCGGGGACCGCCCCGCCCGGCCCGACGAAATTCGACGGGCGCGTCCCGGCCACGGGCCGCTACGCTGTCGGCTCCCGGACCGTTAGCTCAGTTGGCTCGAGCGCTCGCCTCACACGCGAGAGGTCACTGGTTCAAGTCCAGTACGGTCCACGCAAGTAGCCGCAGGTCAGGAGCCCACGCCGCCGGCTCCGACGGGGACGGCTGGGAGCGGTGAGGCCTATCTTGAGGCCTGAGGGGTGGAGATCGCCCGCCTGGGCTGTCACATCTGTTCGACGAGCAGATTCATGGTGCCGGTACGTAGACCAAGGTCACTGAGTCGCCTGTCCCGCCGCCCTCGAGGTCTCCCGTGCAGTCCTCATACACGGTCAGCGTTTTTCGGACTTGGTCGTCGACGAAAACTGCAACTTCGACACGGTCGATCATTGTGTACGGGTCCGAGATGCCTGCGGCAGCGATCGAGGGGCCAAAGCAACCGGATGCAGTACTCGGTTCGACTTCGATTTTCGTGTCCCCAAGCTGCAGGACTACCGTGATACCCCGATCTGCTGTGGCTGCAGAGCCCTTGTTGGCCCCATCTGGGGACTGAGTCCCGTAGCCCGTAGCCGTGCTCAGCTCGATTCTTGCACCTGATTCGCAGATGAACTGCTCGCTATGCCCGGGCAGGAACTCGGCTGCCAGGATCTCCCAACGGCATGTTTGGTTCTTGGGGGCGGGTTGCGGCGCGGGACTCGTCTTAGGCTTTGAGGTGCTGGTCGTCGTGTCAGCTCCACCTGTCGCGGTCCCCGGGCCGGTGGGTTCGTCCGATTCGGTGACCCTGCCCTCTGTCGTAGTTGGCGCGACCGGCTCCGTTGAGCCCGAGCTGGTACTGGCCGCACTGGTTTCGGGGAACGTGCTCCCGGCGACAACCTCAAAATCGTCGCCAGAGAAGAATCGATCGTAGAGAGATGTGCTGTCGTTGAGCAGCGCGACGGTTCCGACCGCTACTGCGAAAAGCCCGCTGATGGTGACCTTCGGGTGGTTCGAGATCCAGCTGGACCACTTTCTGGCAAGTTCCATAGCGACTGTGTCCGTGAAATCCGAGTACTGGCTGGTCCCCAAACGCTACTTGTCCGATTTGTCAAGACGGTTGCTGACCTCTGGGCAATTTGAACCGCGACGCGCCCCAATTTTGGCCGATTCCGGCTCCCTCACTGCAAGTGGCCTTACCCCCACAACCTTGTCGGTCCGGTGGCGGTAGGTCTCGTTGATCATACGTTCGCTGGTGCCGGCCCAGTCGGCGAGTTCCCAGTCGGAGTAGCCTTGTTTCGATTGGAGAGTGATGGCGGTGTGGCGCAGGTCGTAGGGGACCATCACGGGTGCCAGACTCTGGCTCGCCCTCACCCGAGCCGAACAAAAATGGACCCGACCCATCCAACAATGGGCCAAAGCACTCCACCAATTCGCCCTATTCTTCCCCCAAACAATCGGCAAACACGTTGCCAACGAAGGCACCATACACTAGAGTCAGAAACAACCACCACAACCCTTACACAACAAACCGGACAGCCTCGACCCAGCCGGTCGGCGGTGTCCAGGGTCCAGTTGGCCAGGCTGCCTTCCGACACCGGGGCCCCGAACAGGGCCTCCATCGCCTCACCGGCTCGTTCCAGGGGCACGTGCTGGCGGATCATCAGATACACCGCGGCGGCCTTGACCCCCGGGACCCCAACACGTCGGCCCGGTCACCTCGACCGGGAACGCCGCGGTCGTGACCCGCCCGCACGAGCACCGGCGTTTCTCCGCCACGTGATCGGTTACCACCAGAACCGGGTCGGGGATGTCGACCACCTGACGAGTCGCGGTGCCGACCACCACCGCCCCCGCCAGATCCGCAGCGCAGGCCTCGCAACACACCGGGGCATGGGTCACCGTCCGGTCCGGTTCCCGGCGGCGCATCGTCACCCCCGGCGAGCCGGGCTGCTTGCCCGGACGACGCCCCGTCTCGCCCGCACCATCCCGACGGGCCGCCTTGCGGGCCTCCCGCTCGGCGGCCCGACGCTGCCGGCGATCCTTCCCATCACGCGACGGCGGCAACGCCGAGTTCCCCGAGTCCCGACCCAGACGATCCTTCAACCCCTCCACCTCGGCCCTCAGCTCGGCGATCACCACGGACTGCTCGGCCACCGTCGCTTCCAACCCGACGATCCGCTGCTCCGCTGACACACCCCAGAGCACACAAACCCCCGCGCCCCGAGTAGTGGACGACCACCCACCGCGCGAAATCAGCCACCAGCTGAGTAGG
>JBKECK010000071.1:0-61665 GCA_047974625.1 Acidimicrobiales bacterium | reverse complement strand
CCCCGGGTGGTCAACGACCTGCTGCATGAAGCCCTCGCTGCCCGGGACCTCGACGACGAGGACAGGGCCACCGTCATCGCTGACCTGGCTGAACGAGTTGAGCTGCTCGCCGAGCAACCCCAAGCCCACGACGAGTGCCGCAAGCTGGTCAACCACCTCCACAACGAAGCCGACGCCCTGTTCAGCTTCCTCGCCCGACCCGAGGTCGACGCCACCAACTGGCGGGCCGAGCAAGCCATCCACCCCGCCGTCGTGAACCGGAAGGTGTGGGGCGGCAACCGGACCTGGCGAGGCGCCGCCACCCAAGGCCGGATCATGAGCGTGCTACGCACCGCCACCCAGCAAGGCCTCGACCCCATCGACTACCTCACCCGCCCCGCCCGAGCACCCACCCCCATCCCGCTCTTCACCTAAACCGAGGACCCGAGACTAGCCATACACCCCAATTGACCCCGGCGCGCCCCGGTATACAAGTACGATGTGGGGTGATCCGACGACGCCACGGTCGCGGCCACGCTCGTGCTCGGTGTCGACGGCGGCGGTGTCGGCGGGCACGCGCAGGCCGTGCGGCTCGGCGATCGTCTCCAGCACGGCGGGGTCGGCCACATCGAGGCCGTGTTCGAAGATGGCCCGGCGGACGTCCATGGCCACGGCTTCGCCGGCGGTCTGGGACCGGGCGTAGGCGGCACTGGTCAGCGCGAACGCCGGAACCGAGGTGGCCGGGAAGGTGTCGGCCCGGGCACCGGCGAAGAGATCGGGAGCGACCTGCGCCCTGATGTCGTCGACCTCGGCGATGATGTGGTCCGGGTCGAGCGGTTGTCCGTTGACGTGCTCGAGCGGCCAGGCCCGCACGGTGATGGTGACCGGCGAGTTCCGCTGGTCGCGTTCGGCGAACAGTCGCGTCAGGCCGACGTAGGCAAACGGGCAACTGACATCGGCGAACACTTCGACCGACTGAGCCATGACCGCCCTCCTGAGTGGGCGCCCGGATGGCGCCCGTGGGGTGTGTTTGGGGCAGCGTGATAGGCCACCACGACCACCCTAGCCAGCCCGGATACGGCCCGGGTGCTCCCCCGTGACTGCGCCCCACGCGCCCCCCGCTCGGGAAAAGCTGCCTACCTTTGGCTATCGCGCATGGTTGGGGACGAACACTCGTGGTATGCATAGAGACGATCCGCCGAATCTGACATTGTTCCATCGCGACTGGGCATCCCAGTAGAGGGCGAAATGTACGAATCCATGACCGGCGATCTTCCCGAGCTCATCACGGTGGCAGACGTCGCCGACTATCTCGGGCTCACCCCGCAAACTGTTATCTCCTTCATCAAGCGGGGCGACTTGGTGGCGACCAAACCCCCCGGGATGAGGGGCTACCGCATCCCCCGTCAGGCCTTCGCCGACTATCTCGAAGCCGGTTATCAGGCCGTGCGCGCCGAGGTCGAGGCCGAGGTCGCTGCGGAGCTCGGCGCCGAGGCGCCGGTCAGCTGAGGCGCCCCTCCCCCGGCGGCTGGCCGCCGGCTCCGGCGTTCACGTCACCGGCCCGTAGTTCCTTGTCCGAAGGTCGTTGGACGAGGTCGGCGGATCGGTAAGAATATGAGGCGATGACCGACGTGGAGAGCCGCACCCTCTACCAGGTTCTGGGCGTCCCGGCCGATTGCAGCCTGGCTGAGCTGCGGGCCGCCTACCGCCGCCAAGCCCGTGAGCACCACCCCGACGTGGCCGGTTCACTCGCGCCGTCGGCCGGGGTGACCATGGCCGACATCAACGAGGCGTGGCGGGTCCTGTCCAACGGGGCCAGCCGCCAACGGTACGACGAGTCGGTCCGGGTTGTCGCCGCCACGGTCCCGGTTCCCCAGCCGGCCCCCCGTACCGGTCGGTCGCGGCGGATGGCGTGGGCCGCCTCGGTGCAGGGCCAGATCGCCCGTCTGGCCGGTCTGGCCGGGCGTAGCGCCACCCAGACCCTCCTGATCCGTCATCCCCGGGGTGCTCGCTCCGACTACGAGATGGTGGTCGACCAGCTGGTCAAGGGCCTGTGCCGGGAGACCGAGTCGCGGGTCAGGGCGGCCCGGGCCGCCGGCGCGGCTCCCCTGGACCTCGCCGTGGGCGCCACCCTGGTCGGGATCCGGACCCTGGCCGACGGGATGCGGCGCAACGCCCCGCTCGGGGTGACCACCGAGACCCTCATGGCCGCCGAACTGCTCGACCGGATGTGGGACATCCTGGCCCACGAACTGCCGGTTCAGCTCACGGCCGCACTGGGCGGGAACCCCCACATCGCCCGAACCCTCACCAGCTCCCCGCGTTCGGCCTGACGGGCGCGCCAGCGGACGCCGCCGAACGGTAGGCGGCATCGGCCAGTACGTGGGCGGCGAGGGCGACGGTGAAGTCCGGATGGGCGGTCTCACCGGCCGCCACGGCGGCCACGAACCCGGCGTCCGGGCTGTGGGCCAGCCCGTCGGCGTCGGCGGCCACTGCGGCCAGCTCCTCCCCCGCCCACCGCTGGGTCTCACCGTCCGGCCATTCCACTCCCACCGGACCCCACCAGTCGCCCTCCAGAGTGATGGTGGCGTCCCGGCAGAACACCTCGACCCGGCGCTGCGAGGGTCGTGACAGGACCTCGTGCCAGACCGACACCAGCGCCGCCTGCGCCCCCGATGCCGACACCAGCATCACGGTGGCCTGGTCCTCGATCCCGGTGATCCCGTGGGTGGAACCGGTGAGGGCGGAAACCGAGGTGATCGGTCCCAGCATCCAGCGCAGCAGATCGAGGTCGTGGATCGAGTGCTCGAGCAGGGTGCCCGCCCCGGCCCGGGCCGGGTCACCCCTCCACACCGAGCCGTACATCCCCTGGGTGGGCAGGTACTGGTCGTCCCTGAACACCACGTTCATGACCGGGCCCACCTCCGGTCTCCCCAACAGGTTGATCAGCCAACGGAACGCCGGCGAACCCCGGAGCACCAGGCCCACCTGGTTGGTCACCCCCGCCCCGGTCACCGTCTCGGTCATCGCCGTCGCCTCGGCCAGGCCGGTGGCCAGGGGCTTCTCGCAGAACACGGCCCGGCCCGCCTCGGCGGCGGCGCGGACGATCCCAGGGTGGGCGGCGGTCCAGGTGCACACGTACACCGCGTCACAATCGTCGATCACCGACTCGACTGACCCCACCACGCGGGTGTCCGCTCCCCCGACGTCGGCGGCGAACCGGGTGGCCCGCTCCCCGTCGACGTCGTAGACGGGGCCGATCACGGCCCCCCGCACCGGGTCCAGGCCGGCGGCGTGGGCGCGGGCGATCAGGCCGCAGCCCACGAAACCGATCCGCAGGATCACCCGCGGGCTTCGAGCTCCGCCATCTGGCGGAACAGGTCGAGCACGTCGGCGCGGGGACGGTCCGGGTCCAGCTCGTTGTAGATCGAGTCCACGTTGATGACCAGGCGCTCCCAGTCCAGCCAGTCGCGGTAGGCACCGAGGTCGATGTCGCAGGCCGCGTCGGCGGCGCTCATCCCGCCGGCGAACCGGGCGCTCGCCTCCGACCAGACGAACTCGAGGTAGCCGGCCACAGCCTCCACCCCGGTCCGGTCCGTGATCGGTCCGTGTCCGGGCACGATCGTGTCGCAGCCCGCTTCGAGGATTGTCTGGCAGGCCTTGATCCAGTTGGCCACCGGACCCGCCCACACGATTGGGGTGCCACCGATGAACAGGATGTCACCGGTGAACATCACCCCGGTGTCGGGCAGGTGAACCAGGACGTCGCCGGCGGTGTGGGCCGGGCCCACCTCGATCAGCTCTGCTACCCGGCCTGCGTTGTCCAGGCGGAGCCGGGTGGAGAAGGTGCGATCGGCGTGTGGCGGTTCGATCCCGTCGAACTCGAAGGGGCCGAACGCCTTGCGGAGGTAGGCGTTGGTCGGCTCACCCAGGTCGACCCGCATCATGGCCGCCAACCGGGCCGGGGGCAGTTCCTCCATCTCGGCCGCCGACGATGCGGAGGCGATCACCTCGGCGCCCTCGACCAGCTGGTTCCCGAAACAGTGGTCGCCGTTGGCGTGGGTGTTGACCAGGGTCCGGATCGGCCGACGGTCCACGAAGGGCTTCATGGCGCCGAGCATCTCGGCGGTGAGCTTCAGATCGAACAGGGTGTCGACCAGCAGGGAGTCCTCCTCCCCCACCACCAGTCCGGCGTTGCTCCACCCCCAGCCCCCGTCGGGCTGCAGGTAGGCGTGAACCCCGTCGCCCAGCTCAACCAGGCCTTTGGTGTACGAACCGTGCGGTGCGGAGTAAGAAGAGGCCATGGCGGCGATGCTACCCGGCACCGTGACGTCGGTCCCGTCCGGGCTACAGGGACAGCACCTCGGTGCGGTCTCCCCCTGCCGTGGCCGCCTGCCGGGCGACGGCGTCGAGCTGGTTCATGACCTGATCGATCGCCGGTCGCCGGTCGCCGACGCTGGCCACGGCCACACTGGCCGTGAACGACACCAGGGTGCCGTCCACGTCGACCGGGAAGGCCACCTCGGACCGGAGCCGTGCCGCGATCTCGGTGAGCTGGTCGACGGGGGCGTCGGAGGCGAGGAGTCCGAGGAACCCGGCCTCGTTGAGGCGACCCAGCAGGTCTGGGCTGCGGAGCCGGACTGTGAGGCGGTGACTCACCTCCCGGATGACCCGGTCCACGGCCAACGCGCCCTGGCTGGCCACCAGATCCGGCAGGCCGTCGACCCACAGGGCGATGAGGGCCAGGGGGGTCCGCGGGGCGGAGCGGAAGCGCTGATCGACCAACCACAGAAGGTGGTGGCGGCCCGGCATCGAGGTGGTCTGGTCGTGGGTCAGTTCGCCCCGGGCCAGGGCCGAGTAGTAGTGCTCGGTCTCCAGGTTGCGGATCCCCACCACCAGCAGCTCGTTGTCGCCGGCCTTCACCGTCAGCTCGAGCGGGGTGAGGGTGCCGGCCAGGCGGACCCGGGCCGCGGTGGTCGCCGGTCCCGCCCGCTCGGCCAGGCCGGTCCAGGTGGGGACCAGTTCGGGCATGATCAGCTCGCTCAGTTTGGCGCCCACCAGCTGGTCGCGAGACATCCCGGTGGCGTGCGCCGCCTCCGGGTTGGCCGCTCGGACCAGGTCCCCGTCCACGACGACACAGCCGAACGGGACCCGTCCGACCAGTCCGGTCAGCGGAGCGGGAACGACGGGCTGGGCCGGCGACGGGTCCCGACCCGCATCCTGACCCCGGTTCATGGAGCGCACCTCACCTGGCCATCATCGGCACACCGGGAGCGGGCTTGAGCCGGTCAGGCCCGCGGTTCGAGCTGTTCGAGCCCGTCGAGCAGGGCGTTCTCCACCACCTCGGTGAGGGCCGGATGGATGTAGAAGACCTCGTGGGCCACCTGGTCGGCGGGGGTGCGGAACGTCATGGCCTGGATGAGGGGCTGGATCAGGGTGGACGCCTGCGGGCCGATGATGTGCGCCCCGTCGATCTGACGGGTGGCCCGGTTGATCAGGATTTTGGCGAAGGACTCGGTGTCCTCCAGGGCCCAGCCGTAGGCGGTGCCCCCGTAGTCCCGGCGGCCCACCACCACGTCGACCCCGCGGGCCAGGGCGTCCGCTTCGGTGAGGCCCACGCCGGCGATCTGCGGGTGTCCGAAGATGGCGTGGGGCACGGTGCGACGGTCGATCCGTTCCGGGGTGCCGACCCCGGCGATGTTGTGGAAGGCCACCCGGGCCTCGGCGTTGGCCAGGTGCTTGAGCTGCATCGGATTGGCCAGGTCGCCGATGGCCCACACCCCCTCGGCGGAGGTGGCCATGGTGTCGTCGACCACCACCATGCCCGTGGCGTCGGTGTCGACGCCCCCCTTCTCCACCTCCAACAGGTCGCTGTTGGGCCGACGGCCGGTGGCCACCAGCACCTCGTCGTAGACCCGGCGCTCCCCGTCCACCACCAGCACGATCGTGTCACCCTCGGCCTCCACCCGCTCGGGCATCACCCCCAGGTGGAGCCGGACCCGGCGGCCGAACACCTCGGTGAAGCGCTCGGAGATCTCGGGATCCTCCTGGCGGACCAGCCGGTTCGACCGGTTGTAGAGCTCGACGCGGGACCCGTAGGCGGCGAACACATGGCCCAGCTCGACGGCGATGTAGCCACCCCCGATCACGGCCAACCGCTTCGGGAGCCGGTCCAGGCGCATGATGGTGTCCGAGGTGTGGTACCGCACGTCCGAGAGGCCGGGTACGTCGGGCACCGTGGGCCGGGCCCCGGCGGCCAGGAGGACCCGGTCGGCCGAGATGGCGCGGCCGTCGACGTCGAAGCTGCGGTCGCCGGTGAACCGGGCCGTCCCGGTGAGCAGCTCGACGTCGGGATTGCCGGTGGCCCGGTAGACCCGGCCCCCGTCGGAGATCGGGTCGATCCGCCCGAAGACCCGGTCCCGGATGGCGGGCCAGTCCACCCCGTCGACCCGCAGGTTGACACCGAGCCGGCGGCTCTCGTCGACCGAGGTGACCCGGTCGGCGGGTAGGACCAGCATCTTGGACGGGATGCAGCCCACGTTGAGGCAGGTGCCGCCGAACACCCCGCGTTCGACCATGGCGATCCGCCGGCCGTCGAGGGAGGGGGGAATGGCGTTGCCTGATCCGCTGCCCACGATGATCAGGTCAAAGGTGTCGGCCATTAGGGGCGATCTCCTGGAGGTTCGGTGTCGGCCTGGGCGGTGGGCGACGACCCGTTGGTCGACGATCCGTTGCTCGAGGCCTGGTCGGTGGCCGGTGCGGACCCGGGGGTGTCCGTGTCCGTCCCGGGGTCGGGGTCGGGGTCGGGGTCGGGGTCGGGGAAGTCTTCGGGTTTGGCCGGGGTCATGCCCAGGTCCACGGCGGTCCAGAACGTTCGGCTGAACGGATGGATCAGGACGGGGACGAACACGGCGATGGCCACGTTGACGAGGACGAGCGGCACCACCGGGATGTCGGGGAGGAAAATGATGACCCCGATCACGGTGGCGATCAGCAGGATCCCGAAGCTGAAGATGGTGTTCATCCCGATGGCGCCGATCCAGTGCCCCTCGATCCGTTCGAAGTGGAGGCCGCACCGGGGGCAGTCCTCCACCATGTCCACCCACCGGCGGAACAGGTGGCCCGACCCGCAGTACGGGCACCGGCGGGTGGCCCCCCGCCACAGCATCCGGCCGACCCCCGGCTGTTCGATCTCCGGGCTCACGGCCGCCACCCGTCGAGTCGTTCGATGGCCTCGGTCATCTCCGGTGTCGAGCCCGCGTAGGACAGGCGGACCCACCCGTTGCCCCGGTCGGCGTCGAAGTCGACCCCGGGGGTCACGGCGATGGCCAGGTCGTGCAGCCAGCGCCGACCGAGCTCGATGGCGGTGAGCCCGGTGCGGGACACGTCGAACCAGAGGTAGAACGCCCCGTCGGCGGGGGCCAACCGGTCGAAACCGATGCCGGCCATCCCGTCAGTCAGGATCCGGCGGTTGGTCCGGTACCGCTCGACGTTGGCGTCGAGCTCCTCCACCCCGTCGAAGGCGGCCAGCCCCGCGATCTGGCTGAGGGTGGGCGGGGCGATGGTCAGGCTCTGGGCCAGCCGCTCCATGGTGGCGGTCAGTTCGGGGGGTGCTACCACCCATCCGAGGCGCCACCCCGTCATGGAGAAGTACTTGGAGAAGCTGTTGACCACGATCACGTTAGGATCGTGAGCCAGGGCCGAGGGGGCAGGTCCGGTGAAGGTGATGCCGTGGTAGATCTCGTCGCACACGAGGGTCACGTCCCGGTCGTGGGCCCAGCGGGTCAGCCCGGCCAGGTCGGCGTCGCCCAGGACGGTGCCGGTCGGGTTGGAGGGGCTGGCCACCACCAGGCCGTCGAGGGGACCGGCGGCGTCGAGCTGGTCGACCGTAGGCCGGAACCCGGTGTCGGGACCGACCGGGATCCCCACCACCTCCACCCCGAGGGCCAGCAGGTCGTTGCGGTAGCACGGGTAGCCGGGTTCGATCACCCCCACCCGTTGGCCGGGGTCGAAGCAGGCCAGGAAGATCAGGACGAACGCCCCTGAAGCCCCCGTGGTGACCAGGACCGAACGTTCGGGGTCCACCTCCAGGCCGTACCGCTCCCGGTACCAGCGGGAGATCCGGGCCCGCAGAGGCCCGCTACCGGCGGCACCCGTGTATCCGAGCCGGTCCCGGCTCAGGGCGTCAGCTGCGGCGGCGAGGGCGACCGCGGGGGCCGGGGTGGACGGTTGGCCGACCTCGAGGTGAAGCACCCGGGTGCCGTCGGCCTCGCGGGCCGCGGCGGCCCGCATGACCTCCATGACGCGGAATGGGGGTACCGAACTCCGGCGGGACGGTGGTGACAAGCCCATCGGAGCGCACCCTAATCGCTGGCGGCCGCCATCTCGCCCACCAGGCGGGTCAGGAGTTCGGCCAGTTCGGCCTGTTCGGTGTCCGAGAAGCCGCCGAGCACCTCGGCCAACCATTGCCGACGGGCGGCCTGGATCCGGATGCAGACCGCTTCTCCCTCGTCGGAGAGGGAGTGGAGGCTGGCCCGACCGTCGGAAGGGTCCGGGCGGCGCTCGACATAACCGGCGGCCACCAGCCGGCCGACCGAACGGCTGGCGGTGGAGATGTCGACCCCGGTCACCTCGGCCAACCGGGACATCCGGGACGGCCCCAGCTCCCGGAGCCGGTGCAGCAGCACCATCCCGGACCGTTCGATGTTCAGCCCGGTCCGCCGCAGGATCGTGTGGTAACCCCGACGGTCGCTGACGGTCCGCCCCATGTCCAGCAGGGCGTCCTCGATGAGGGTCAGCGGGTCAGGTGCCACCGGCACAGTCTAGATCTTCCCGCCATATAGTTGGTTGGCCTAACCAAACATCTGCTTGAATGACCGCACGGAAGCACGCTCAGTTCGCGCTGGAGGAAACGATGGCCGCCAGACCCGTCGAGAGTCCCTCGAACCCCACGACGCCCGGCCCCGCCGCCAGTGGCGGAGGCCGGTTCGACGAGCGCTGGATCGCCATGTTCGTGGTTCTGTTCGGCACGTTCATGGTGGTGCTCGACACCACGGTGGTGAACCTGGGTCTGGCCTCGCTCCAGCGGGAGTTCGACGTCGGCGCCGGTATCGAGTGGGTGGTCACCGCCTACCTGGCCTCGGTCGGCGTCGCTCAGACGGCCAGTGGCTGGATGGCCGACCGCTTCGGCCGCAAACGGATCTTCATCGCCGCCATGGCCGGATTCACCGTGGCGTCACTGGCCTGCGCCCTGGCCTGGAGCTTCGAGGTGCTGGTGGCGGCCCGGGTCGTCCAGGGCCTGGCCGGCGGCATGTTGATGCCGGTGGCCATGGCCATGATCTACGAGTTGTTCGAGCCCGCCGAGCGGGGCCAGGCCATGGGCTACTTCGGGATCGCCATGATGGTGGCGCCCGCCATCGGTCCGGTGTTGAGCGGCACCCTCATCACCTCCCTGTCCTGGCGTTGGTTGTTCCTCATCAATGTCCCGATCGGCCTGATCGGCGTGCCGGTGGCCATGATGCTGCTGCGCGACAACGGGGTCAGACGCTCCGTTCCGTTCGACCGCCTCGGGTTGTTGTTGGCCGGGACGTCACTCACCACCCTGCTCGTGGGTGTCAGCCAGGGGGGCGCCTGGGGTTGGACCTCGGCGTCCACCGTCGGCCTGCTGGCGGTGGGCCTGGTGCTCGGGGGGGCGTTCGTGCTCCACGTCCGGGGCTCCCTCCACCCCCTGATCGACCTGGGGATCCTGGCCAGCCCGGTGTTCGCCCTCGGGATGGCGGCCATAGCCCTCATGACGGTCGCCCAGTACAGCCGGCTGGTGTTCGTCCCCCTCCAGCTGAGCGGGGTGCGTGACGTGGAGGAGATCCGCGTCGGCCTGGTGATGCTCCCCTCCGCCCTGGGTATGGCGGTGACCATGCCGATCGGTGGGCGCCTGGTCGACCGGGTCGGGGCCCGGCTGCCGGTGTCGATCGGGGCCGGGGTGTTGGGGCTGTCGTTCATGGCCCTGGCCCAGATCACCCTTACCACTCCCCTGCTGGTCATCTCGGCCATCCTGTTCGTCGGTGGGCTCGGTTCGGGTATGGCGATGATGTCGCCCAACATCGTGGCCATGAATAGTGTGGAGACCCGCCGGGTGGCCCAGGCCACCGCCCTGTCCAGCGTCAGTCGCCAGGTGGCGGCCGCGGTGGGTGTGGCCGCCCTGGCCGCGGTGTTCGCCAGCGCCCTGGCCGCCAACCCACCCAGTTCGCCCGCCGCCATCGAGCGGCCCTATCACACGGTGTTCTGGGTGTCGGCCGGTCTGCTGGCCCTCGCGGTCGTCGTGGCCCAGTTCCTGCCCGGGAAGGCTAAGGCCCTCGAGCTCCAGGCCGAGCGGGCGGCCGAGATGGACCAGCTGGACGGGCCCGCCGCCGCCGGCCACGTCGAAGTCATCTGAGCCGGTAGACGGGGGGTCGGAGCAGCCGCGAGAGTTGGGGCATGACTCCACCTCCCCGTCCCGGCCCCCGGTCGTCCGGTCGGCGTGCCCCCGGCCACCGTTCCCCGGGCCGGGTCGGCCGATGAACCGGATCGGGTTCATCGGCCTCGGCGTCATGGGCTACCCCATGGCCGGGCACCTCTCGGCGGCCGGCCACGATGTCACCGTCCATAACCGCACCAAGGCCACCGCGGACCGTTGGGTGGCCGAGCACGGTGGCCGGTCGGTGCCCACCCCGGCCGAGGCCGCGGCCGGGGCTGACCTGGTCATCACCATCGTCGGGAACGACGACGACGTCCGCTTGGTGGTGACCGGGGCCGACGGCGCCTTGGGCGCCATGGCCCCCGACACCCTCCTGGTCGACCACACCACCACCTCGGCTGACCTGGCCCGCGAGCTGCATCGGACCTGCCGGCAGGCCCAGGTCGGTTTCGTCGACGCGCCGGTGTCCGGGGGTGAATCGGGGGCCCAGCGGGGCGCATTGACCGTCATGTGCGGGGGAGACGAGGACGACGTGGAGGTCTTGGCCGCCGTGGCCGGCGCCTACGCGGTCGCCGTCACCCGTATGGGGCCGGCCGGGGCTGGACAGCTGACCAAGATGGTCAACCAGGTCTGCATCGCCGGGGTTCTGCAGGGCCTGTCGGAGGGGATCGCCCTGGCCCAGGCGTCGGGCCTCGACGTCGACCAGGTGGTCGAGGTCATCTCCCGGGGGGCGGCCGGGTCGTGGCAGATGGCCAACCGGGGCTCCACCATGGCCAAGGGCGAGTTCGACTTCGGGTTCGCGGTGGACTGGATGCGCAAGGACCTCGGGATCGCCCTGGCCGAGATTCACCGGGTCGGTGGCAGCGCCCCCGTGGCGGCCCTGGTCGACCAGTTCTACGCCCGGATCCAGGCCCGGGGCGGCCGGCGTTGGGACACCTCGAGCCTGATCGACCTGCTGAACCGGCCGTAGCCGGGCGGTACCTGGCGGAGGGCGGGGCCGGGGACGTAGCTTCGACCAATGGCGATTTCGCTCGGGGCCCACGTCGGCCAGCAGAACCTGACCGCGGACGAGATGCGGGCGCTCTGGCGTCGGCTCGACCAGAACGGCATGGACTGGATCTCGGTCTGGGATCATCTGTACGAGGCCCCGCCGGCGGGAGGAACGCAACCCCACTTCGAGGCGGTGGCCACCCTCGGAGCCCTCGCGGTGGAGACCACCAACGCCCGCCTCGGTTGCCTGGTGTTCTATGTGGGCTACCGCAACCCCGCCCTGCTGGCCAAGGCCGCGGTCACCATCGATCACCTCTCCGGAGGGCGGTTCGAGATCGGTCTCGGCGCCGGTTGGCACGTATGGGAGGCGACGGCCTACGGCTACGACTTCCCGTCGGTGGGGACCCGTCTCGACATGCTGGATGACGCCACCGAGCTGATCACCGGGATGTTGAGCGGCCCCCCGGCCGACGACCCCGGCGCCATCCCCCGGACCACCCACGACGGCCCCTTCTACCGGGCCGACGAGGCCAGCAATCTGCCCACCCCGGTCCGGGGTCACCTGCCGCTGTGGATCGGGGGTGTGGGCGAGAAGCGGACCCTTCGGACCGCGGCCCGCTTTGCCGACGGTTGGAACGCGGCCTACATCGACGCCGCCGAGTTCGGCCGACTCAACGGGGTGCTCGACGCCTGGTGCGAGAAGGAGGGTCGTGATCCCTCCGGGATCGAACGGGCCGTCAACCTCCAGTTCGCCATGGGGGCCGACGCGGCCGGTGCCGCCGCCGCCCACGACCGCCTGGCCGGTGAGTGGGGACCGATGCTGGAACGCATCGAGGACGGGGTGCTCGGCGGGGAGCCCGAGCAGGCGGCGGAGAAGATCCTCGGCTACGTGGACGCCGGCGCTGACCTGGTGAACGTGGCCCTGCGGGCCCCGATCGACCCCGAGGCGCTTGACGCTTACCTGGAGGTAGTGGCGCCCGGGGTGCGGGCGGCCCGGAGTTGAGGCGCCCGGGGTGCGGGCGGCCCGGAGTTGAGGCGCCCGCCGGAGTCGTGGCGGGTGGATGACGTGTCGGGGGTGGCCCGCTGAGGGGCCACCCCCGACGACGGGATCGGCCGTGTGACCGGCACCCAACCCGCCAAGGATGTCCGGTTCGGGCCGTATCCCGTACCCGCACTATAAGTGAACATTCAGTCACTGTGTGTGACAATGAATCGTTTGGCCCACGGTGGTGGGCCTCCCCGTTCACCTGCTCGCCGAGAGGTCAGGCCGAGAGGATGGGCGAGACCGCCTCGTCCATTACCACTTGGCGGTGTCCATGTCAGTTTGGTTAGGCCGATGACACCCTCGCTACGCCCGTACGGGCCGGAGCTACACTCGCCGCGGTTCCGCCACCAGTCGTGACCGGTGACGGGCCAGCAGCCGGAACTTCACTGGGGAGGACCCAAGCGAATGAAGATGAAAACATGGGCACGCGCCCTTTCGGTGCCGCTCGCCCTGGCCATTGTGGCCTCGGCTTGTGGTAGCGACGACGAAACCACCACCACGGAGGAGACGTCGGCCACCGAGGAAGGTAGCGCCGGTTCCACCACCGACAGCACCGCCGCCGAAACTGAAGAGGCGATGCAGGAAGGCACCGTCGAAGCGGCGCCGAGCTGCACCGGAGAGGGCGACGGTGTGCTCAACTTCGGCACCGTCCTGCCCGAAACCGGGAACCTCGCCGTCCTCGGCCCGCCCGAGTTCGCCGCAGCGCAGCTCGCGGTGAACGAGATCAACGCCGCCGGAGGCGCCCTCGGCCAGGACGTGACCCTGATGCAGGGCGACTCTGGTGACACCACCACCGAGATCGCCAGCCAGACCGTCCAGCGGGAGCTCGAGGCCGGGACCGACGTGTTCGTCGGGGCCGCCTCCTCCGGTGTGTCGTTCACCTTTATCGACACCCTGGTCGAGAACTGCAAGATCCACTTCTCGCCGGCCAACACTTCGCCGGACTTCACCACCTACGACGACGACGGTCTGTACTTCCGGACCGCCCCATCGGACGTGCTGCAGGGCCGGGTCCTGGCCGACCTGATGATCGCCGACGGTGTCACCACCGCCGCCATCACCGCCCTGCAGGACCCCTACGGTGAGGGCCTGCTGAAGTACACCTCGGAGCCCTTCGAGGAGCAGGGTGGCACCGTGGTCGAGTCGTTCACCTACGATCCCCAGGCGCCGAGCTTCGACGCCGAGGTCGACAAGGTGGTTGCGGCCGATCCCGACGCCTGGGTCCTGATCGGGTTCGAGGAATCAGCCAAGCTGCTCACCACGGCCTTCGAGAAGGGCTTCACGCCCGACGTGAAGAAGATCTACCTGGTGGACGGCAACGTTGGTAACGCCCTCGGTGAAAACTTCACCGCCGGCCAGCTCGAAGGCGTCAAGGGCACCCTGCCTGCTGCCGAGCTTACCGACGACTTCAGGAACCGGCTCCTCGAGGTCGACCCGAACCTGCAGGACTACTCCTACGGGCCGGAGACCTACGACGCGGTGATGATCTCGGCCCTGGCCGCGGTGGCCGCCGAGAGTGACAACCCGGCGGAGATCGCCGCTCACATCAACGGCATCACCCGCGACGGTGAGGAGTGCACCACCTACGCCGACTGTGTGGCCCTGCTCGAGGCGGGAACCGACATCGACTACAACGGTCCGTCGGGACCCCAGACCTTCAGCGAACAGGGTGAGCCCACCGAGGCGTCGTTCGCCATCATGAGCTACGACGCCAACAACCGGGTCGATGGCGACATCGCTCCCGAGTACCGGTTCGCCCAGATCTGATCCGGAGCTGAACCGGCCGGTCGTCACGAAGGCCGGCCAGAAACGCCGAGGGCCGGGTCACCCACTTCCGGGTGACCCGGCCCTCGGGCCGTTTTGACGGCCGTGACGGCCGAGCCGTGGTGGCCGAGCCGTTCAGGTGGTGAGGGTGCCGAGGTACAGCTCGATGACCTTGGGGTCACTCAGCAGCTTCTCCCCGGTGCCCGTGTACGCGTTGCGGCCCTGGTCGAGCACATAGCCCCGGTGGCAGATCCGGAGGCACTGGTGGGCGTTCTGCTCCACCATGATCACCGACACGCCGGCGTTGTTGACGTCGGTGACCCGCTGGAACACCTGGTCCTGCAGGACCGGCGACAGGCCGGCCGAGGGCTCGTCGAGCAGGATCACGGTCGGGTCCATCATCAGCGCCCGAGCCATGGCCAACATCTGGCGTTCACCGCCCGACATCATCCCGGCCCGCTGGCCGAGGCGTTCCCCGAGGCGGGGGAAGATCTCCACCACGAAGGCCAGCCGGTCCCGGAAGGTGCGGGGCTTGAGGTACACGCCCATCTCCAGGTTCTCCTCGACGGTCATCGAGGTGAACACGTTCTGCACCTGGGGCACGTAGCCGATCCCCCGGGACACCAGGGCATGGGCCTTGAGGCCGGTGATGTCCTCGCCCCGCAGGTACACATGGCCCGACGAGACGTTCAGGAGCCCGAAGATGGCCTTGAGCATGGTGGACTTGCCGGCCCCGTTGGGCCCGATGATGCCGATCAGCTCACCGTCGTGGACGTCGAGGCTGGCCCCGTTCAGGATGTTGACCTCGGGGACGTAGCCGGCCACCACGTCGTCTACCTTGACCACGAGGTCACGGTCGGCGAACGGGGTCTCCGCCGGCTCCACGGTCGGCGTGTCGTTCGGGTCGCTCATCATTCGCCCTCCCTGACCAGGGCGGCGCTCTGGGTGCCGAGGTAGGCGTCCACCACGGCCTGGTTGCGGCCGATCGTCTCGGGTGGGCCCTCGGCGATCACCTGGCCCTCGGCCATGACCACCACCCAGTCGCTGATGTCGCGCACGACGTCCATGTCGTGTTCCACGAACAGCACGGTGATGCCGTTGGCCCGCATCCGCTTGATGTGGTGCAGCAGGCTCTGGGTGAGGGCCGGGTTCACCCCCGCCATCGGTTCGTCCAGCATGATGATCTTCGGGTCGGCCATCATCGCCCGGGCCATCTCCAGCAGCTTGCGCTGCCCGCCCGACAACGACCCGGCCAGCTCGTCGCGCATGTGGATCATCCGGAACTGCTCCAGGATGTCCACCGCCTTGGCCTCGATCTCGGCCTCCTGCTTCGACCAGAGGGGCCGCACGAACGCCTTGAGCATCGATTCGCCCGTCTGGTGGCCGGCCCCCAGTTTCATGTTCTCCAGCACGTTGAGGCGGGCCAGGGACTTGGTGAGCTGGAAGGTGCGGACCATGCCGTTGCGGGCCAGCACGTGGGGCGGTTTGCCGTCGATCCGTTCCCCGTCGAGGCGCCGGGTGCCACTGTCTGGCTGGTCGAAGGCGGTCAGGAGATTGAAGAAGGTGGTCTTGCCGGCACCGTTCGGCCCGATCAGGGCGGTGATGGCCCCCCGCTGGAACTCGACGTGTTCCACGTCGACGGCCCGGAGACCGCCGAAGGAGCGGACGATGTCGTCGGCCACCAGGATCGAATCCGGTTTCGGCACCCCGGGCCGGTGTTCGGTGGTGTCCAGGACACCGGCCGCCGGGTTGGGGACCTCGTCTTCCTCGATGGCGGTCTCGGCCGCTTCCCGGTCGGCGACGATCTCGCCCGCCGGCGGGGTCACGTCGCGTTCCTCGGGCGACGGCCCGTCGTCGGTCGGGACGGCGGGGTCGTCACCGCGATGCCCGGCCGCGTCGTCATCTCCCATGCCGTGTCCTTGTCGTTGGCGCCGCGTCCCGGATCATCGGTCGAACATGATCTCTCGCCGGTCCCCCAGGATCCCCTGAGGCCGGAAGACGAGCAGGAGGACCATGGCCAGACCGAGCACGATGTACCGGACCTGCCCGACCTGGGTGGAGTTCATGATCCACTCCGGGATGATGTTGTCGGCCTCGGCCTGGCGGAGGGTGGTCTCGATGAACTGCATACCGCCCCAGAAGAACATGGCCCCCAGGACGGGACTGGCCACCCGGGCCAGGCCGCCCAGAATGGCGGCGGTGAGGGCGAAGAAGGTCACCGGCGTCGAGTAGTTGTCCGGCTGGACCGAGTTGGCCTGGACGGCGAAGAAGATCCCGGCCAGGGCGCCGAACAGGCCGCCCAGCAGGAGGCTCTGCATCTTGAAGGCGTAGGCGTTCTTGCCGAGGGCCCGGGCCGCGTCCTCGTCTTCCCGGATGGCCTTGACCACCCGGCCCCAGGGGCTGTTCATCAGCAGGTAGACGACGAGGAGGGCGATACCGACCAGGGTCCAGCCCACCAGCAGCTCCCACATGTCCTGCTTGTTGAAGTCGATGTCGAACCACCCGAGCGGGATCCGGTAGAGCCGGTCTGGCAGGGGGTTTCTCCCCTGGAACTCGTTGGCGAAACCGTTGAGGCCGTTGGAACCGCCCGTGACGTCCCGGAACACCGCCGCCCTCATGTACAACCGGACGATCTCACCGGCCGCGATGGTGACGATGGCCAGATAGTCGGCCCGGAGGCGCAGGGTGGGGATACCGAGCAGGACGGCGAGGACCCCCCCGGCCAGCAAACCGCACAACACCCCCAGCCAAAGCGGAGCCCCGAAGTAGGTCATGGAGATACCAGTTCCGTAGGCCCCGGCAGCCATGAACCCCACCTGGCCGAAGTTGAGCAGGCCGGTGTAGCCGAAATGGACGTTGAGGCCGATGGCGGCCAGGGCGTAGATGATGACGTTCTGGTTGATGCACGCCTCGAACGTGTTGTCGAGAATGACGCCGAAGTCCATCAGCCGATCCGTTCCGCTCGTCCGAAGAGGCCCTGGGGTCGCACCAGCAGGATCAGGATCATGATCCACAGCGCCCAGGTGTTCTTGAGCTCGGGCTGGAAGAACGCCCGCCAGCCGGTGTCGCCCCCGAGGGCGGTGACCACGTTGACCATCATGCCGATGATGATGCAGCCCACCATCGGACCGAACGCCTCACCGAGGCCCCCGAGGGTGACGCCGGCGAACATCAGCAGCAGGAGGAAGAAGCCGGTGTCCCACCGGATCAGCTGGGTCAGGCCGAGGAAGGTGCCGCCGAGGGCGGCCAGGGCCGCCCCGAGGGCCCATACCGCGGTGGCCACCCGGTCCACGTCGATACCCGAGGACTCGGCCAAGGCCGGATTGTCCGACACGGCCCGCATGGCCTTGCCGAGCCGGGTGTACTTGATGGCGAACGCCACCCCGAGGAGGGACCCCGCGGCCAGCAGGGCGATGATCCAGTCCTTCGGGGTGACGATGGTGAACCCGAGGTTGAGGTCCCACGACGAGCCGGGGCTCTGGACCGCGTAGTTGGCGTACGCCTGCGACCGGTCGCCGAACCAGTACAGCATCGTGTACCGGGCGATCAGGCCGACCCCGATCGAGATGATCATCATGGCCGTGAGGCTCACCCCCCGGTGGCGCAGGGGCCGCCAGAAGGCGAGGTCGAGCACACCACCCGATATCCCGGCGGCCACCATGGCCACGGGTGCGGCGATGAAGATGTGGAGCCCGAACTCGACGTTGAAGACCCAGGTGAGAATGGCGCCGTAGGTGACGAGCTCCCCGTGGGCGAAGTTGACCAGCCCGGTCGTCCCGTAGATCAGGGACAGGCCGACCGCACACATGGCGATGATCAGGCCGAACAGGAGGCCCTCGACAGCGAGGCGGGCAGCCCGGTCCCAGCGAGTATCTCCCCCTCCCGACGACACCGGAGCGTCCCCCGACACGAGGGCGAACAGGACGTTGCGGGGCTGCCCGGCGATCAGGTTGGCCACGTCCCGGGTGGAGTTATCCGGGTCCCGTAGCGAGATCCCCTCGGGCAGACTTTCGACGTCGATCTCGGCGGTGTAGTTGCCACCGGACTCGAGCACGATGACGAACCGTCCGTCCGCCCCCGACGCCCCCTCGGCCACCTGGTTCCCGGTGGCGTCGATGATGTCGACGATGCCGTCGACAACGGGCACCCGTTCTCCCTCGGCGTTGTCGTACGCCAGCACGCCCTGGATCACGTACTCGTCCGCGTCACCGTCGGTCGCCCCTGCCGGGACCGCGCCCAAGGCGACCAGGATGGTCAGGATCGCCAGCAGTGCCCCGGCAGCCACGGTTTTGTGTTCTCGCAACGACCCTCTCCCTTTGCGGCCTCGGTCGAAGTCGGACGCCGAACGTAGCCGGTGACCGGGGCGGGCGCCAGGGTCGATCTCGTCACGATTCATCGACGAAATCGACACATCGCGATCCGGAACCGCCCGCGGTGTGTCGATTCTGTCGATGAATCGTGCGATGAATCTGTCGATGAATGGTCGACGAATAGGGCCTACCGGCCCGGGTCAGAGGCGGCTCAGCCGGACCTCGGTAACCCGGTGATCCCGGCCCTTGGTGAGGATCAGATCGGCCCGTTCACGGGTGGGCAGGATGTTGTCGAACAGGTTCCGCTCGTTGATGCGGGTCCAGATGTCGGTGGCGGTCTCCACCGCCTCGGTGTCGTTCAGCAAACTGTAACGCTGAAAATACGACTGGGGGTCCTTGAAGGCCGTCTCCTGCAACGTGAGGAACCGTTCGACGTACCAGGTGCGGATGTGCTCCACGGCGGCGTCGACATAGATCGAGAAGTCGAAGTAGTCCGACACGAACGAGGGATTCCCCGGCTCGACCACCGAGCCGGTCTGGAGGACGTTGAGGCCCTCCACGATGAGGATGTCGGGCTGTTGGACCAGGATCTCTTCCCCGTCGACCACGTCATACACCAGGTGGGAGTACACCGGGGCGGTCACCTGACGGCAGCCGGACTTCACGTCGGCCAGGAACTGGAGGAGGCGACGGCGGTCGTAGCTCTCGGGGAACCCCTTGCGGTCCATGAGGCCCCGTTCGGCCAGGACGGCGTTGGGGAACAGGAAGCCGTCGGTGGTCACCAGCTCCACCTTGGGGTGGTGGGGCCAGCGCGACAGTATGGCCTGGAGGAGGCGGGCCGTGGTCGACTTGCCCACCGCCACCGAACCGGCCACGCCGAGGATGAAGGGGGTCTTGGCCGGCAGCTTGCCCAGGAAGGTGTCGGTGGCCCGGTAGAGCTCGTAGGAGGCGGCCACGTAGAGATTCAGGAGCCGGGACAGGGGCAGGTAGATCTCGGACACCTCCGAGAGGCTCAGCGCGGTATTCAGGCCGCGGAGGTCCTCCAGGTCGTCCTCGGTTAGGGTCAACGGCGTAGCCGCCCGCAGCTCGCCCCATTCGGCCGCCGTGAAGGTGAGGTGGCGGGTTCGCCGCGCCTCTCGGCCATTGGGGTACGCGGGCCGGCTCGAAGTCGGAGGCGCCACGGCCATGATGGTGGCACCACTCGCCCCGGTGATGCGAGTCCGGGGCGGCTCATTCGCCGCTCCGGCCCCTTTCCCTCCCCCGGCTCCCTCCCCCGGCGTGCGACCAGCGAGGTCGTCGGTCTAGCTTGGTTCGCTCATGACGATGTGGTCCTCCAGTCGTCGGCGCGCCGCCCGCGTGGTGGTGCTCGACCCCCAGAAACGTGTCCTGCTCATCAAGTCGTCCGACCCGGCCAATCCGGGCGGACCCGGCGGGTGGGAGATCCCGGGGGGAGGGATGGACCCCGGCGAGTCGTCGGCCGACACCGCCCGGCGCGAGCTCCGGGAGGAGGCCGGGATCCTGGAGGCCGACGTCGGCCCCGTGGTGTGGACCCAGCAGGTCCAGTTCACCTTCGCCGGCCTGTTCTTCGACCAGGACGAGTTCATCCACGTCGCCTGGACCGAGCAGGTCGAGTTGGCCGCACCCCAGCTGGAGGCGTTCGAGGCCATGGCCTTCGAGGAGGCCCGCTGGTGGACCCTGGCCGAGGTGGAGGCGGCCACCGGCCGGTTCCTGCCCGACCGCCTCCCGGAGCTTTTGGGGGATCTGGTGGCCGACCGCCTCCCCGATCCGCCGCTGGATATCAGCCCGGTCGCCTGATCGGCCGGTGCGGGGTCGGTCAGTACTGGGAGTTGACGCCGAGGATGACGATGACGGCAGCCCCGTCGGCTGGCACCCCGGGATCGGGTGGCATCGGCTCGATCAGGGGGGCGTCCAGGGCCAGGACCTCGGCCAGCCGGCGGGCGTCGGCCTCGTAGCCGGCGGTGAAGTACACGATCGACGGCTCCGTGGTGGGGGCGTTCTTGGGGGGCAGGGTGGGATAGCCGGCGCCGGCGACGACACCGGTGCCTGCCGCGGCCACGCCGACCCGGCGGGCCCCGTTGCCCACCCGGACCGGCACCTCGGCCGGTGGCCGGGCCGCGATCGCCGGTTCGGGCGGCGGCGCCTCGGCCGGGGGGGCCTCGGTCTCGCCGGTCCCGTCGCCGTCCGCCGGCAGGTCCCCCGCCGTCTCGGAGTTCAGGGCGGGAGGTTCCTTGCTCGATTCGACGATGCCGTCGCCCACCGAGCGGAACAGCAGGGTGGTGCCGGTCACGATCAGGAAACCGAACAACAGCAGCACCCCGGCCAGAGCCGCCGCGTTGACGATGTCGTGTCGTTCGAGCCGGTCAACCATCATCTCGGCGGTCGGTCTCCTTGTTCTCGCCCCGTACCGGCCGGACGCCGGATGAACCCGGGAACGACTCGACCAGCCGTCTCCCCGGGAGAAGATTAGGTCGGCGGGGGCACCAAAAGGCGTACCCCCGGGTGCTCGCGGCGCGCCCCTACCACAGCCCCTCCACCCGTTGGCCACCGCCCGACCGGGCGTCGTAGCATCGATCACTGCGCCGCTCGACGATGAGTATCACCCCCAAGGAGGGGATAATCCCGTGGACTTCACGATCCCAGACGACATCCAGAAGCTGCTCGACGAGCTCGATCAGTTCATCGAAGACGAGATCAAGCCGCTGGAGCGCGAGAACGACAACATCCGCTTCTTCGACCACCGCCGCGAGGTGTCCAGGACCGACTTCGATCGTGACGGCTGGCCGAACGAGGAGTGGGAGGACCTGCTGCGGGAGATGCGGCGCCGGGCCGACGCGGCCGGCTTCCTCCGCTACCACCTACCCGCCCGCTTCGGCGGTCGGGACGGCTCCAACCTCGGCATGGCCATCATCCGCGAACACCTGGCGGCCAAGGGCCTGGGCCTCCACAACGACCTCCAGAACGAGAACTCCATCGTGGGCAACTTCCCCATGGTCCTCGTCATGGAGATGCACGGCAGCCAGGAACAGCAGGACCTGTGGATCCCCAAGATGCTGGCCGGTGAGGCCAAGATCGGTTTCGGGTTGACCGAGCCCATGCACGGCTCGGACGCCACCTGGATGGAGACCAACGCTTACCGCGACGGCGAGGAGTGGGTGATCAACGGGGCCAAGCGGTGGAACACCGGTATGCACTCCGCCACCCACGACTACGTCTTCGCCCGGACGTCGGGCAAGCCGGGTGACGCCGAGGGCATCACCTGTTTCATGGTCCCCGTCGACACCCCCGGGTTCAACATCGAGTTCATGTGGTGGACCTTCAACATGCCCACCGACCACGCCGAGGTCACCTTCACCGACGTCCGGGTGCCGGACTCCACCCGTCTCGGCGCCGAGGGGAGGGGGCTCGGCGCGGCCCAGACCTTCGTCCACGAGAACCGGATCCGCCAGGCCGCCTCGGGGGTGGGCGCCACCCAGTACTGCATCGACGAGAGCGTCAAGTACGCCCGGGAACGTCAGCTGTTCGGCAAGACCCTGTCCACCAACCAGGCCATCCAGTGGCCCCTAGCCGAGATGCACACCGAGAACGAGATGATCCGCCAGCTGGTGCGCAAGACGGCCTGGGAGATCGACCAGGGCACCGACCCGATGCTCATCTCGGACAAGGTGGCCATGTGCAACTACCGGGCCAACCGGCTGGTGTGCGACGCGGCCGACAAGGCCATGCAGGTGCACGGCGGCATCGGCTACAGCCGGCACCTGCCCTTCGAGCACATCTACCGCCACCACCGCCGGTACCGGATCACCGAGGGCTCCGAGGAGATCCAGATCCGCCGGGTGGCCCAGTTCCTGTTCGGCTTCTCGGGACCCCGCAAGGAGAGCCTGGGCGACAGCTTCGCCAGCCGGTTCAACTCTGTTCAGCGGGGGGCGCCGGCGAGCTGGCTCGACTGATTGTCGGGCCCAAGCGGCGGGCGCTGGTCAGGAATCCGGTGTGGGCCACCATCCGGTGGTCCGGCCGGACGGCCTGCCCCTCGACATGCCAGGTGCGGTGTAACACCTCGGTCGTCTTCACCTCGGTGAAGGGTCCCGCCCGGAGGGCGTCGGTGAGCTGCATCACCTGGGTGATCGACGGGCTGTAGGAGACCAGCAGCCCGCCGGGGCGGAGGGCCCCCTCGGCGTGGGGGGCGACCCGCCACGGTTCCGGGAGGTCGAGCACGATCCGGTCGAGGTCGGTGGCGTCGATACCTTCGTAGGCGTCACGGATCTCGACCCGGTACCGGTCCTCCACCTCGGGGCCGAGGAAGGCTCGGACGTTCTTGGCCGCCCGGGCCGCGAAGTCCTCCCGGAGCTCGTAGCCGACGATGTCGGCGCCGGCGCGGAGCATCGACATCGACAACGCCCCGGACCCGACCCCCGATTCGAGGACCCGGACCCCGGGGCCGATGTCGGCCATGAACAGGATCGGGGCCAGGTCCTTGGGGTAGATGACCTGGGCACCGCGGGGCATGGACAGGACGTAGTCGCTGAGCGTCGGCCGGAACACCCGGAGCCGCTGGCCCCGGGTGGTGGACAGCTCAGCGCCTTCGGGATGGCCCACGATGTCGTCGTGCGGCAGCACCCCGGCGTGGGACTGGAACTCCTTGCCTGCGGTCAGCGTGGCCAGGTAGCGGCGGCCCTTGTGGTCGATGAGGAGCACCAGGTCGTCGTAGGCCAGTCGGGCGGCGCTCACCGCCGGACCGTGGGGGCCGCCACCGGAACCGCGGGCGGTCCGGCCTCCGATACCCGGGCCTGGAGGGAGCAGAACGCGCACACCTCGTTGGACGCCGGGGCGCCGCAGCGGCGGCAGTGGCCGAGCTCCGGGGCGTGGCCGTCGGCGGGGAACCGGTCGACGGCGTTGCGGAGGAAGCCGAAGTAGAACTCCGACTTGGTACCCGGGGAGGTGGCCTCGAGGGTGTTGAGGGCGTCCTTGTAGCCGAGGTGCTTGTTGCCGGCGGCCATGGGGCATTCCTCGACCAGGTAGTCGATGCCCCGCAGGACGCAGTAGGCGGCGGTCTCCCGTTCGGTCAGGCGGACCAGGGGTTTCGCCTTGCGGGGGAAGCCGTCCCGGGCCGGGAGCACCGGTCGTTGCCGCCCGAGGTAGGTGGTCTGCCAGCGGATCACGTTGCCGTACAGCACGGCGGCCTCGTCGTCGAGGTTGTGGCCGGTGACCACGACGTCGTATCCCCCGTCCCGGGCGGCCCGGTCGAACAGATGCCGTTTGGACAACCCGCAGGCCGAGCACGGCACCCGGCGGGTGACCGCGGCCGCGGTGGGGACGTCGAAGCCGTGGTCGGCCCGGAGGTCGACCCGGTGTAGCTGGAGGCCCCGCTCGTCGGCGAAGCGGACCGTGTGGTCGGCGGAGGTGTCGGAGTAGTCGCCGATCCCGAGCCCGACGTAGAGCCCGTCGGCCGGGTGGCCGAGCTCGGTCAGCAGGTCCCAGAGGGCCAAGCTGTCCTTCCCGCCCGACACGGCGACGAGGGTTCGCTCCCCCGGGGCGATCATGGCGAAGTCGTCGATGGCCCGTTGCACCTGCTGGCGGCAGTACCGGAGGAAGTGGTCGGGGCAGAAGTTGGCGTTGTGGCGGCGCACGTCGATGACGGCGGGACCGCGGCAGACCTTGCACTTCACGACGCCACCTGTCCCCCGCTGATCACCGGTCGGATCTCCACCTCGGCCTCGTCGGCCAGCATGGCGTCGCCCGGCACGAGGGTGGCGTCGGCGATGACCAGCACCGATTCCCGGTTGAGGTCGAGCCGGTTGAGGAGCCGCACCACCGAGATCGGGCCCGGTACGTCGAGCTCCCGGTTCGGGTTGCGGAGCCGCACCTTCATCGCCGCCACCAGCGACGACGACGGGACCGCTCCTGCTCGTAGACGGTGATGTCCAGCTTCGCTTCGGCCAAGCGGTCACGGTGGTACCGCTCAGCCTTGACGTCCTGCTTCATCTGCTTGATCTGTTTGGCGTGGCTGATCGGCAGGCTGTCGATGATGATGCGCTGACCGGGGGTGACGGCCAGGACCTCGGACTTGGGCTCGGGTTTGGTGGCGTTGCGGATCATGCGCAACGCCCGGATCGCCACGGCGACGTACAGCACTGAACGGGTGCCGCCACCACCGGCCCGGCGGGCGATCAGGGTGACCAGACGCTCCAGCATCAGATCCGGCGGATCTCGACCACGGTCGCCTTACGTTTCCCGGACCGCTGCCCCAAGAGGAAGATCAGGCCGAGGGTAAGGGCACCGGCGACGGCGGCGACGACGATCAGTTTCTTCCTGGTGTCGCCGGCCGCGTCCTCGGCATCGTGCTGCAGCCGGCGGAACTGCGACTCGATATCGCTGGGGGTGATCGGCTGGACTGTGGCCGGGGTGGGTGGCTTGGAGCCGGACGAGCGTCGGGCCATCACTTCACCTTTCGGGTGGCGCGGGTGGAGGCGAGCAGGATGACGGTGGCCGCCCCGGCCAGTATGACCAGGGTGAGCAGGTACGGGACGGTCGAGGCCCAGGAACCACCGGCGAACCAGTCGAGCGTCTGGAGGAACCGGAGGGCGCCGAAGCCGAGGAACACGACCCCGAAGAAGACCAGGATCGAGCCGGCCATGCCGAAGCCGAGGTACCGGCCCAGCGCCTTGAGAGGCTCGATCGTCTCCTGCCGGGCGTAGCCGACCACCAGGTTCTGCAGGTTCTTGACGTCATCGAGCGGGTTCGGATCGGCCACGCGACGAGTGTAGGTGCTGAGCGTCACTTCGCCGATGAACCGCAGCCGCCGATCAGGACCAGTCGTGCCAGCCGTCGTCGACGTCGTCGTCGGTCAGGCCGAGCCGGCACTGGAGCAGGCCCAGGGCGTCGTCCACCATGTGGAGCAGCATCGGTACCCGCTCGGCGGGGCCGGGGGCCCCGAGCAGGGCCTGTTTGTCTAGCACGGTGAGAGGGGTCATGGCGGCTAGTTGCATACAGCTCGGCCGGTCGGTGGTGAGCTGCTCTAGTAGGGCACCGACGTTGTATCCGGCCTCGGAGGCCAGGGCCAGGTACCGCCGCACCTTGGGGAGCAGGGCGCTGTAGGCCGGTTCCAGGCTCCCGTTGGCGGGGACGGCCTCGTCGGGCCACATACGGACGTCGGCGACCGGATAGGGGTCGTCCGGCAGCCATTCGTCGACCCGGAACCGTTCGGTGCCCAGGGTGATGAGGTGCCAGCGGCCGTCGTCGAGCCGTTGGGCGTCGACCACCCGGGCCAGGGTGCCGTGATTGGTCCGCTGGTCCTCGCCGCCTACCTCGGAGCCCCGTTCGATGAGGACCACGCCGAACGTGCCGTCGCCGTCGAGGACGTGTTCCACCATGACCCGGTAGCGGGGTTCGAAGATGTGCAACGGCAGCACCATTGAGGGGAACAGCACCGTTCCCAGGGGGAACTGTGGGCACACGACCATGGACTTCCGACCGTAGCCAGTTCCGGGCCGCGCCGGGGAGTCGGACGGTCAGGTGGCTGGTGGGTCAGGACGGCCGGGCCGCCTCGGGCGACAACTCCTCCACCGGCGGACCGGACGGATAGGTGGTCAGGGCCACGACCAGATCCTGTTGGAGCTGTTCGACCCGCACCCCCTGGCCGTTGGCGACGTCGTCGGCGATGAAGTTGGCCACGTAGGCGAACATGGGGGTCACCCCCGGGTCGTTGGCCGACCGGACGAATCCGGACAGGGCGCTGGTGTTGTTGAGGGTGCCCGTCTTGGCGTAGACGCGGTCGGCGGCGGGACTGTCGACGAACCGGTCGGCCAGGCTGCCCCGCTCCGCGCCGACCGACAGGCTGCGACCGAGCGCCGAGTCGAGGCCGGCGGTGTTGAGGATGGTCCCCATGGCCCGGCAGGTGATCCGGTTGGCGTCCGACAGGCCGGAACCGTCGACGATGACCAGACCGTCGGTGGGGACGCCCTGCTCCTGCAGGATCTGCAGCACCACCCCGGATCCGGCCGCAGTGGAACCCTCACCGGTCACGGTTCGGCCGAGTTGTTTGGTCAGCAGTTCCGCCCCCAGGTTCGAGCTGTAGCTGTTGATGTGCAGGACCACCTCCGACAGGGGTGGGGACTGGACCTCGGCGATGTCCACGGCGGCGGCCGGCGCCGCCCCGGCCCCGGTGGAGCCCACCGAGATGCCCCGCTCGGCCAGGAGTTGGGCCAGCATGGTGGCGGCGTGCAGGGGAGGGTTGTCGGTGGGTGACCGCTGGCGGGGGCTGCCGGGGTACACAGCCGGCCAGGCGACATAGCCCTCGTTGACGGTGAGGGCCGACAAGGGCCCGGACTGCTGGCCGGTGATGAGCCGCTCGGCCCACGGGCCCTGGCGGACCCCGTCGAACCAGCTCTCGTCGCCGACCACGGCACCGGTCACCGAGGTGACCCCGGCCGCCGCCACCCGGTCGGCCAGATCCTCCAGCCGGGTGTGGTAGCGCCCGTCCTGGTCGTCGTACTGGGTCCACCAGTCGTCGGTGGACAGGAACGGATCGCCGGACCCGATCAGGTACAGGTTGCCCTGGACGACCCCGGCCACTGGGGCGGCGTCGGCGGCGACCCGGGTCACGAAACGGAACTCCGGGCCCAGCTCGGCCAGGGCGGCCGCGGTGGTGAGGACCTTCATGTTGGAGGCGGGGATGACGCTCTCGTCGACGTTCATGCTCGGGTTGACGGTGCGGCCTCCCACCTCGACCAGGAGGCAGGACTGGGGTGGGGTCTGGGCGGCCAGCTGTTCGAGGGCGGGGGCCAGGGCGTCCTCGGCCACGGGGGCCTGGAGGCTCCGGGGGACCCGCCGGGCCGACAGGACCGGGGTGGTGAGCTGCTGGTCGTAGATCACAGCGGCGGTGTCGGAGTCGTCGATGTCGCGGGTACTTGCCGCCAGCCAGAACATCAGCGAGGTCAGCCCGAACAGGACGACCAGGCCCCAGCGGCGGAGGAGCTGAGCCGCGCTCATCGAGCCACGGGGTGGTGATCCGGGTCGGTTCGGACCGGGCCGGCGGTGGGGATCGGCACCATGGTGGAGGTTGAAGTTAGCAGGCGGGCGGGGTCGGGGCGCGGCGCCGTCAGGTCCCGGGGCCCGGGGGCTCGTCCAGGTCTGCCGGCGGGTTCCCGGGCTCGTCCGCCCCGGCCGGCAACGGTTCGAGCGCGGCCCGGACGAACTGGCGGACGTGGCGGAGCCGGGCGTCCATGGCCGCGTCGGAGAACGGGTCCTCGTCGAGCAGGCCCACCAGCATGAAGTGGTCCGAGAAGTACGAAAGCAGGGCCCCGTAACCGGTGACCACCAGGTTCTGGGCGTCGTGGCGGCGGAACCGGCCGGCGTCCATCTCCCGTTCGAAGAAGGCCACCGCCTGGAGGAAGTAGGGCCGGAGGGCCGATCCGAGGTCGAAGCCGAGATGGCTGTGGGCGCTCAGGGCCTCCCGGCGGACGATGCTGACGATCTCCGGGTTGGCCCGGAAGAAGTCGAAGCTGACCCGCAACACGTCGTCGAGCAGTTCCCAGCTGCCCCGCCGGTTGGCCCGCACCGCGTTGATCTGGATCCCCCAGTCGTTGAGGGCGTCCTCCAGGACCTGGCGGTAGATGGTCTCCTTGGACGCGAAATGGTGGAGCAGGCTCGGCCGGCGGATGCCGACGCCGGCGGCGATGTCGTTGAGGGAGGTCCCTTCGAAGCCCTGATTGGCGAAGCAGGTGCGGGCTTGGGCGAGGATGGCATCCCTGGTGGACGTGTCGGACACAGATGGGAAACCTACCCTGATGCCAGCTCGGATCGAGGGAGGTCGACGGCAGTGCGCATCATCGCGGCAATGTTCATGGACGATATTCAGCTCCGGTCGGTGCCGGGGCCGTCCACCCGGATCGACCTCACGGGGGTCCAGTTCTCGGCCCCCGCCCCCGGTCCCGTCCCGGTGACCGTGGCCCCCCACCTGGTGGTGCTGGTGTGGAATCCGCCCGGGGGTGCCGACACGGCCGCCCTGGAGGTCGTGTTCCACGGGGTGGACGGATCGGGGGACGACCCGTCGGCTCCGGTGACGGTGCCCGACGACGAACCGTTGGCCCGCAACGTCCAGCCCCTGGAGATCGAGCCGGGTCGGTTCAACTACCGCCTGGTCCGGGCCGACCTGCCGTTCGACGCGTACGGCACCGTCGTCGCCTACTGCCGGATCAACAACGGTCCCGTCCATCCGGTCCCTTACACCCTGCTGCCGCCGGTGACCTGACGGGGCGTGAGCCTGGTCACCGCAGCGCTACCGTGCAACCGTGAGCGCTCCAACTACCCCGCAGTCCGATCTTGACCAGCTGGCCATCTCGGTTGTGCGGGGCCTCTCCCTCGATGGTCCCCACCGGGCCCGGTCCGGTCACCAAGGAACGGCCCTGTCCCTGGCCCCCCTGGCCCACGTATTGTTCACCCGGGTCCTGAAGTACGACGCCACCGACCCGTCCTGGCCCGACCGGGACCGGTTCGTGCTGTCGCCGGGGCACGCCTCGATCCTGCTGTATTCGATGCTGTACCTCACCGGCCAGGGCCTCGAACTGGACGACCTGAAGGCGTTCCGCCAGTGGGGATCACGGACCCCCGGGCATCCCGAGGCCGGTCACACCGCGGGGGTGGAGGTCACCACCGGCCCCCTCGGTCAGGGGTTCGGCAACGCCGTGGGCCTGGCCCTGGCCGAACGTGAGCTCCGGGCCCGGTTCGGGTCGTCGGTGGTCGACCACCACACCTTCGTCATCGCCTCCGACGGGGATCTCTCCGAGGGGATCAGCCACGAGGCTGCGTCCTGGGCCGGCCACCTGGGCCTGGGGCGCCTGGTCGTCGTCTACGACGACAACCATGTCACCATCGACGGGCCCACCGAACTGGCCCTGTCCGACGATGTGCTCGAGCGGTTCGCGGCTTACGGCTGGTCGACCGTCGACCTCGGCGAACGGGCGGAGGACCTAGGGGCCATGGAGACCGCCCTGTGGGAGGCCCGGGACGACGAGGCCCGCCCCACCCTGATCCGCCTGCGGAGCCACATCGCATTCCCGTCACCCCGGGTCACCGACGACCCGGCCGCCCACGGCAACCCGTTCGACGACGCCGAGATCGCCGCCACCAAGGCCGCCATGGGCCTACCCGACGAGCCGTTCCACGTGCCCGACCCCGTGCTCGCCCACTACCGGGAGGCGGGCCGCCGTCACACCCCGGACCGGATCGCCTGGGAACGGCGCACCGCCGGCCTCGATCCGGCCGTGGCGGCCGCCCTCGCCACCCGGACCCCGGTGACGGCACCCTACGCCGCCCTGCCCCGCTACGAGGCCGGCCAGATGGTCGCCACCCGGAAGGCGTCGCAGGCGTGTCTGACCGCGGTGGCCGACCTGGTACCGGAGATCATCGGCGGCTCGGCCGACCTGACCGGAAACACCGGCACCCTCCTGCCCGGAGGGGCCGATGAGGTGCAGGGTGCCACCAATCATGCCGGCCGCCAGCTGCACTTCGGCATCCGTGAGCACGCCATGGGATCGACCGCCGTTGGGGCCGCCCGCCACGGCGGGGTCCGCCCGGTGGTCGGCACCTTCCTGGTCTTCTCCGACTACATGCGACCGTCGGTGCGTCTGGCCGCCATGAGCGCCGCGCCGGTGGTGTTCGTCTGGACCCACGATTCGGTCGGTGTGGGCGAGGACGGCCCCACCCACCAGCCGGTCGAGCAGGTCATGGGCCTCCGCGCCATTCCCGGCCTCACCGTAATCCGGCCGGCCGACGCCACCGAGACCGTCGGGGCCTGGAGGATGGCCCTGGCCGCCGAGGGCCCGGTGGCCCTGATCCTGTCCCGTCAGGATCTGCCCGTATTGGCCACCACCGACGCGGCCCGGGTAGTCGAGGGGGCCTACATCCTGGTCGACAACGACGACGCCGAGGTGGTCCTGGTGGGTACCGGCTCCGAGGTATCCCTCTGCGTCGAGGCGGCGGACGTGCTGGCCCGGGAGGGCATCTCGGCCCGGGTCGTGTCCATGCCGTGTTGGGAGACCTTCGAGGCCCGCCCGGTCGCCGAGCAGGACGCGGTGATCGACCCCACCCTGCCCACGGTGTCGATCGAGGCCGGGACCACCCTTGGCTGGGACCGCTACGCCGACATCACCCTCGGCATCGACCATTTCGGAGCGTCCGCACCGGGCGCCACCGTCCTCGAGGAGCTCGGAATGACGGTTGGGGCCGTGGTCGACGCCGCGGTGGCCCTGGTGGCTGAGATGGACGAACTCGCCGAATCGGCCGGCCTCGGCCCGGCCGATGACGGTCAGGGATCCTTGAACGGGGCCTGACCGCGGTTGGGGTGTGTCGGCGGTGCTCCTTGGGACGTGCGTGGAGCGGACGTCCTAAGGTGGGATGCTCCGACGGAGTCGGGCCGGCGACGTCGGACGACTCCCGCTACCGCGGCACCGGGAGGCCTCGTGGGACGACTGCACGACCTGTACGAACAGCAGGGTCAGAGCCCCTGGCTCGACAACCTCCGCCGGGCCTGGCTGACCAGCGGGGAACTGCAGGCCTGGATCGACCGCGGGGTGCGGGGCATGACCTCCAACCCGACGATCTTCGCCAAGGCCATGGGTGAGACCGACGACTACGACGCGGATCTCCGTCGCCTCGCGGCGGGACTCACCGCACCCCGGGGCGCCCCGTCGCCCGCCGAGATGATCGGGGTCTACTGGGAGCTGGTGAGGGCCGACATCGCCGCGGCCACCGAGGTCATGTGGCCGGTCCACGACGCCGCAGACGGTACCGATGGGTTCGTTTCGGTGGAGGTGGCTCCGTCGTTGGCCAACGATGCGGAGGGCACCGTCGTCTCGGCCCGTGACCTGGCCGAGCAGATCGGCGCCCCCAACCTGATGATCAAGGTGCCGGCCACCGAACCGGGCGTGGCCGCCATCGAGACCCTGGTGGGCGAGGGCCGTTCGATCAACGTCACCCTGATCTTTGGTCTCGACCGGTACCGGGCGGTCATGGAGGCCTACCTGGCCGGTCTGGAACGCTGCCCGGGTGACCTGTCCTCGGTAGCCTCGGTGGCCTCGTTCTTCATCAGCCGGGTCGACGTGCTGGTCGACGCCGAGCTGGACAAGATCGGTACCGACGAGGCGCTGGCGCTCAAGGGCCAGGCGGCGGTCGCCCAGGCCCACCTGGCCTACCAGGCCTTCCGGGAGGTCTTCAGCGGCGAGCGCTGGGACGCCCTCGTCGCCCGCGGTGCCCGGGTCCAGCGGCCGTTGTGGGCCTCGACGTCGACCAAGGATCCTGCCTACCCCGACACCCTGTACGTTGACCGGTTGATTGGTTCGGACACGGTCAACACCCTGCCCGACGCCACCCTGGCTGCCTTCGAGGATCACGGCACGGTGGCCCGGACGGTCGATGCCGAACCGGCCGAGGCGGCCCGACTCATCGCCCGCATCGAGGCCCTGGGGATCGATTTCGGTGAGGTGGCCGATCGGCTGGAACGAGAGGGTGTCCGCTCATTCGTGGAGAGTTTCGACCAGGCCATTGCCACCCTGACCCGGCGGGTGGGTGAGCTCGGCTGATCAGCCGAACTCGAACCAGTCGATGTTGACCCAGCCGGAGTCACTGGGCTCCACCACCGCCGACAGGGCGATGGGGCTCCCGGCGGGCAGGTCGACGGCGACCTCCACCGTGGTCCACTGGTCCGGGCCTCCAGTGGGGATGAACACGACCCGGCCGATGGGGCGAGTGCCGTCCAGGAGGGTCACCGTGCGGTCGCCACTACCCCCGAACGGCGGGGTGGCGTAGCAGATCCGGATCGTGGTCACATGGCCGGTGGTGACGGCGGGCAGGGCGATGCCCGAGCCGGGGGTGATCAGATCGCCGAGGTAGCCGCCACCGGAGTAGCCGGGGTGGTCGGTCCGGATCCGGGCCGAACCCAGGGTCGTGCCCCCCTCCGCCTGGATCCGTCGGGGTAGTTCGGCGGTGGTGGGGGTGGAGCCGGCTGGATCAGCCGGCGATCCCGGTGTCGTGGTGGGGACCGGTGGGGCCGTGGTCGCCGGGGACCCGCCGGGACCGCCGGCGGCCGGACCGTCCTCGGTGGCCGACCCGGCGGGAGGTTGCCCGTCGGCCGAACCCGACGGTACATGCGGTGTCCGGTCGGGCGGAGGATCGGCGGTCACCGTTCCGGGCTGGGCCGCCGGCACCGCCGGATCGGGAGTGTCGGTGGCGGGTGAGGCCGGAGCGTCGTCGCGGCCGGTGAGGGCACCACCCGCCGTCGTCGTCGGTTGGGTGACGGGCGGGGCGGGCCGACCCGCCACCGCGTTGACCCCGGGTGCCCCGACCGCGGCCTGATCCCGGCCGGCGAGGGTGGTGGGGTCGGAGCTGCGGTAGACGGTCACCACGGTGACCACGGCCGCGGTGGTCAGCCCGGCCAGGGCCACGACCAGGACCCCCTTCCAGCGGCCGGCCAGCTGGAGGGCGGTCTCGAACCGGCTGGTGTGGTCGGCGCCCGGCCGCACGGGGACGAAGGGTGCCGTCGTCGCCACGGCCGCCGGTGCCGGGCGGGATCCGGCCCGGCCGGACTGGGGCCGCCCCGATCCGGGGTGGTCGGACGCGGGCCGATCCGGCGCGGAGGGTCGGGTCGGGACCGAGCTGCCGACCGCGAACCGACCGGTAACTCGGGATGGCGAAACGGGAACGCGTTCAGCGTTCTGGTCGCGGCCCTCCTGCATTGGTCAGCAGGGTAGCCGTCAACGCCGGTTGCCCCTTCGACAGGGGCCTGTCCTGGCGTGGGTGAAGAAGCCCGTGGGGGCTGGGCGAACTCGCCGTCCCACCGGGTGTGTATCAGCCGGTCGGGGGTCAACGGCGGTGTCCGGGCCACGATGCCGCGGGGCCCGAGCCGCCGGCCGCGGCCGACGGGCTGTGCCATCGGCTCTGATCCTCAGTTGCAAATCTAAACCGACCCTGACTAGCTTGGCGCCATCATGTCAGGCGAACCCGGACCCGGGCTTTCCATCCCCGCCGGTGTCACCGGTGACACCGGCGGCACCGGCGACGGCGGTCATCCGGGTTGCTCGATCGCCGCCACCCTTGGTGTGATCGGCGATCGGTGGACGGTGCTGATCCTGCGTGATGTCTTCCGGGGTGTGCACCGGTTCGGCGAGCTGCAGCAGGACCTTGGCATCGCCCGCAACCTGCTCGCCGATCGTCTGGCCAAGCTGGTCGATGCCGGAGTGCTGGACCGGGTCGCCTACCAGGAGCGGCCACGCCGTCACGAGTACCGGCTGACCGCCAAGGGGGCGGACCTGTCCCCCGCCCTCATCGCCCTGATGCGATGGGGCGACCGTTGGTACGCCGACGGGGCACCCCCCACCGTCCTGGTCCACGACGCGTGCGGGACGCCCCTCGAACAGACCGTCCGCTGCCCCCGGTGTGGGGAAGCGGTCCAACCGGGACGGATCCGCAGCCGTCCCGGGCCAGGAAGGAGCCATCCTTGACCGACCACCTCGCCCTGCTCCGGTCCGCCGGCCCGTCCCCCGACGCCCTCGGCCTCATGGCCCGGCCGACGGCGGAGCTGACGGCCGAGGCCGCGGCGCTCCGTTCGGCCCTCCACGGCACCAGGATCACCTACTCACCCAAGGTGTTCATCCCCCTCACCAAGCTGTGTCGTGACCAGTGTGGCTACTGCACCTTCGCCCAGCCCCCGGCCCGGCTGGAGGCCCCGTACTTGACCCCCGAAGAGGTGTTGGTCATTGCCCGCCGGGGAGCCCGGGCTGGCTGCCACGAGGCGCTGTTCACCCTCGGTGAACGGCCGGAGGAGCGGTACCCGGTGGCGGCCGAGTGGCTGGCCGAGCATGGCTACGCTACGACCGTCGACTACCTGGTAGCGATGTGCGAGCTGGTCCGCACCCAGACCGGCCTGCTCCCCCACGCCAACCCCGGGGCCCTCTCCGCCGAGGACCTGGCCCGGCTGCGTTCGGTGGCCCCCGGTCAGGGGATGATGATCGAGACCCTCCGGGCCGACCTCGATTGTCACCGCTCCGCCCCGGACAAGACCCCGGAGCGGCGCCTGGTCACCCTGGAGGCCGCCGGGGAACTGGCCATCCCGTACACCACCGGGATCCTGGTCGGTATCGGTGAGACCGAAACCGACCGGGTCCTCGCCCTGGAGGCAATCGCCTCCATCCACCGCCGTTTCGGTCATGTGCAGGAGGTCATCGTCCAGAACTTCCTGCCCAAGCCCGGCACCGCCATGTGGCGGCACCAGCCGTGTCCGACCGACGAGTTCCACCGGGCGATCGCCCTGGCCCGCCTGCTCCTGCCCAACGATGTGCACGTTCAGGCCCCACCCAACCTGTCGGACCGGTTCGCCGACCTCCTGGCCGCCGGGATCGACGATTTCGGTGGGGTTTCCCCGGTCACCGCCGACCATGTCAACCCGGAACGCCCCTGGCCCCACCTCGACCGGCTCCGTGAGGCCTGTGAGCGGGCCGGGTTCACCCTCGCCCCCCGCCTGACCGTCTACCCCGAGGTGGTTCACCACCCCGACCGGTGGCTCGACCCGGACCTGCGGTTCCCGGTCATGGACCGGTCCGACGCGGAGGGCCTGGCCCGGGACGATCCCGGAGCGGTGTTCCCGGAAAAGGCCGAGTTCGTGGCCCAGGGCGACGACGGCGCCGACGTGGTCCTCGTCGGGGACCGCTCCACCCAATGGTATTCGGGAGCGCCGGTGTCACCGGTGGTCCTGGTCGACGGGGTAGCCCGGAGCGTGGCCGGTCCCGTGGCCGACGTTCTGTCCGGGGTGGCCGCCGGGGAACGGGTCGGGTTCGACGAGATCGTGACCCTCTTCTCCGCCCGGGGCCCCGAGGTGGCGGCGGTGGCCGCCGCGGCGGACGGGCTCCGCCGGTCGATCTCGGGTGACGACATCACCTATGTGGCGAACCGCAACATCAACTACACCAACGTGTGCACCTTCAAGTGCCGGTTCTGCGGGTTCTCCAAGGGGCCGTTGAGCCTGAACCTGCGGGGCACCCCGTACCTGCTGACCCTGGAGGACATGCAGCAACGGGTCCTGGAGGCCGTGGCCGAGGGATGCACCGAGGTGTGCCTCCAGGGCGGCATCCACCCCGATTTCGACGGCGACTACTACATCGAGGTCTGCCGGGCGGTCAAGGAGGTGGCCCCGCAGATCCACATCCACGGGTTCACCGCCCTGGAGGTCACCGAGGGGGCCCGCCGTCTCGGTGAACCGTTGGCCGACTACCTGGAACGGGCCATGGAAGCCGGCCTGCGCTCGCTGCCGGGTACGGCGGCGGAGATCCTCGACGACCCGGTCCGCGAGATCCTGTGTCCCGACAAGATCTCCACCGAGGAGTGGTTGGAGGCCCACCGCACCGCCCACGAGGTCGGGTTGCGGTCGAACGTGACCATGATGTTCGGAGCCGTCGAACAACCCGAGAGCTGGGCCCGGCATCTCCTGCTCACCCGGGACCTCCAAGACGAGACCGGCGGGTTCACCGAGTTCGTCGGCCTCCCGTTCGTCCACATGGCCTCCCCCATCTACCTCCAGCGCAAGGCCCGCCGGGGCCCTACGTTCCGGGAGACGGTGCTGGTGCACGCGGTGGCCCGGATCGCCTACGCCGGTTCGATCGACAACATCCAGTCCGGATGGGTGAAGATCGGGTTCGACGCGGTCCGCCAGCTCCTGATGGCGGGCTGCAACGACCTCGGTGGGACCCTCATGGACGAGAACATCTCGCGGGCCGCCGGCGCCGCCCACGGCCAGCGGGTAGGTCCGGAGGACTTCGCCCGCCTGGTCGAACCGATGGGTCGGCACCTGGTCCAGCGGACGACGTTGTACGGTCGGGTGGACGAACCGGCCCCGGTCTGATCCGGCGGCCGGCGATCCCGAACGGAGTCGCCCGGCATGCCCATCCCCCGCTCACGGTCCACGTTCGGTGACGAACGGGTCGACTTGGCCATCACCAAGATCCTGTCGCTCGTCGGCAACGACGCCAACGACGATCTGGTCCGGTCGATGGTGGTCACCTCGCTGGACATGGACGTGGCCAACCTGAGCAGACTCGACCTGAAGATCGCCAACCAGACCCTGGTCGAGATCCTCAACGCCTGGGATGTCTTCTCTCCCTACGAGCAGCGGGCCAAGGTGACGATCTTCGGTTCGGCCCGGACCAAGCCTGACACTCCCGACTACGACCTGGCCCGAACCTTCGCCGAGACGATGACCGAGCGGGGATGGATGACGATCACCGGGGCCGGCCCGGGGATCATGACGGCGGGGATCGAGGGATCCGGCCCTGACTCGGCGTTCGGGGTCAACATCTCACTGCCCTTCGAGCAGCAGGCCTCCACCCTGTTCTCCGACACCCGGAAGCTGGCCACCTTCAAGTACTTCTTCACCCGCAAGCTCACCTTCATGAAGGAGTCCGACGCCTTCGTCGTCTTCCCCGGCGGCTTCGGCACCCTCGACGAGGCGTTCGAGCTGTTGACCCTGATCCAGACCGGGAAGTCGTTCCCGGCCCCGGTGGTCCTCATCGACCACGAGGGCTCCACCTACTGGGACTCCTGGCAGCGGTTCGTCGAAAGCGAGCTGCTCGACGACGGGATGATCAGCCCGGCCGACATGGGACTGTTTCTCCACACCCACGACGCGGCGGAGGCCGCCGACTATGTGTCGGACTTCTACCGGTGCTACCACTCGATCCGGTTCGTGGGCCGTCGTCTGGTGATCCGGCTCCGTCGGCCGGTCACCGACCGGGCCCTGGCCACCCTCAACGACGAGTTCGCCGACATTGTCACCTCGGGGCCGATCGAGCGGATCGAGACCACCTCGGCTGAGCAGCGCGATGACGACGTGGTGGAGCTGCCCCGGCTCGGCTTCCGGTTCGACCATCGCTCCTACGCCCGCCTGGTGGCCATGATTCGACGGATCAACGAACTCGGCAGTGACAGTCCTGGGGTGGTCGACGGGTTCGTGCACGACATCGCCCCGGACCCCGAGACCACCGGCAACGGCGACGACGACCGCTGAGCGGGCCGGCTCCGGGCCGCTCCCCCCGGGGCGGGGGTCAGGGCCGGAGCAGGCCCGCCGCCTGGTCGACGGCGCGACGGGCCTGGGCCAGGGTGCGGTCGACGTCGGGCCGGCGGGTGGCCCCGGCGTCGAGCGCGTCGCGCAGGAGCGTCATCGACAGGTCCCCCAGGTCCTCGGAGACGCGGTCGAGCTGATCGGCCAGGCGCTCCAGGCGCCCGAGGGTGCCGGGGTCTAGTTCGTCGGTAGTCATGGACGGCCTCCTGCCTCGCGGCGGCCCGGTCCCGCTCCCGACGTCGTCCCCTGACGTCGTCCGCCCCGGGCCCCGAACGTACGGTATCCTCCCGGCCGTGACATCGGGTCCCGCACCTCACCAGTGGCTGCAGGTCGACGAAGGCGGGGCCACCTGGCTGTTCGACCTGGTCTTCCTGCGGTCCAACTACCGCTGTGTCTACGGGCAGGGCTGCCCGTCGATCGAACCGGAGCCGGACCCCACCGGCACCCTCGGCTGCTGCACCCACGGCGCCCATCTGGTGGACGGCGACGACCGTCGCGCCGTGGCCGCCCAGGCCGAACGGTTGGAGGCCGACGAGTGGGCCCACCGGGCCTGGGCCCGGAAGCGGGGTGGCCCGATCAAGCAGCAGGGCAAGGACCGGATCACTCGGATGGTCGACGGGGCCTGTGTGTTCCTCAACCCGGCCGGGTTCCCCGGGGGGGCGGGATGTGCCCTGCACCTCGGCGCCCTGGCCCGGGGTGAACGCCCGATCGACTGGAAGCCGGCGGTGTGCTGGCAGGTCCCGATCCGGCTCGACATCCACACCGACGAGTACGGCTACGAGACCAATCTGGTGCGGGCCTGGCAGCGGCGGGACTGGGGCCCCGGCGGCGAGGACTTCGGTTGGTGGTGCACCGAGGAGCCGACCGCCCACGTGGGCACCAGCCCGGTGTACCTCACCGCCCGCGACGAGCTGATCGAACTGTGCGGCCGCGCCGTTTACGACCGGCTGGTGGAGGAGATCGTCGCCATGGCCGGTGACACCGATCCGGGGGTTGCGGTGGTGATCGGACCGGAATGATCGGGCCCCTATCCCACCGATTCCTGGGCGATACCGCCCACGGGTCGGTGCGGAGCGGGGGATCCGGCATGCTGCAACGAGCGATTCCTCACGCGGACCCGGTCCGGGGCGATGGGATGGCGGCACCCAATCGGACGAGCGCCGGCCCCGACGCCCGTTCCGACGGTCTGCATCGGCGCGACAGGACGAGCGAGAAGGAGATGCCACCGCAATGTTGGCCAAGGTCAGGATGCTGGTCCCCGAAGCGGTCAGCTCCAAGGTGCTCCTGGCCTCTGCTGCGGTTGGTCTCATCACAGGTCTGCTCGTCTCGGTCTTCGAGTACCTGACCATCGAGGTTGTCCTGCACCATGTGCAGAAGCTGCCCCTCGCCGCCCAGGCCTTGGCCCCCGTGGTCGGCCTCGTCCTGGCCTGGCTGTTGTTGCGCACCGTCGGCCAGGGGGCCTCCAACGCCACCTCGGAGGAGTACGTCACCCAGTTCCACAGCCGCCGGCCGACCTACAAGCTCCAGCAGGTCCCGGCCAAGATGCTGGCCGGTGTGGCCACCATCGGTTCCGGCGGTGCCCTCGGGCTCGAAGGCCCGTCGATCTACATGGGTTCGGCCATCGGCCACTTCGTGTACGAGCCGCTCGAACGGCGACTGGGCCGGGGGGCGGCCCAGCAGCTCCTGACCGCCGGGGCCGCCGCCGGGGTGGCCGCCGTGTTCCAGACCCCGGCCACCGGGGTGGTGTTCGCCCTCGAATCCCCCTACCGCGACGATGTCGCCCACCACGCCCTGCTGCCTTCGCTGATCGCCGCCGCGGTCAGCTACCTGACCTTCGTGGCCATGCCGTTCACGGTCACCGGCACGGCGGTGGGATACGCCACCGACCACCAGCTCGGTTCCGGTGAGCTCGTCGGGGCGGTGGTGCTCGGCATCCTGGCCGGGTTCGGCGGACGGACGTTCGCCTGGTTCGTTCGCCGGGCCAAGGACGTCTCCCACGACCACAACCCCCTGGCCCTGGCCGTGGTGGGCGGGCTCACCCTCAGTGCGGTGGCCCTGATCGCCCAGACACTGGTGGACGAGCCCCTCACCCTCGGGCCCGGCAACGCGGTGATCCAGTGGATGATCACCACCAACACCTCCACCCGGATCCTGATCGCCATGTTCTTCCTCCGGGCCGTGGCCACCCTCACCACGGTGGCCGCCGGCGGGGTCGGCGGCCTGTTCATCCCGTTGGCCGTCCAGGGGGTGCTGTTGGGCAAGATCGTCGGTGACGGCCTCGATTTCGTCGGTCTGGGGGGCGGCCGGCTCGAGGACCCGCGGCTGTGGCCGGTGCTGGGTCTGGCCGCGTTCCTGGCCGCCGGCTACCGCACCCCGATCGCCGCGGTGATGTTCGTGGCCGAGTCCTCCCGGGGCAGCGCCGTGGTTCCGGCCCTGATCGCCGCCGCGTTCTCCCAGCTGGTGGCCGGTTCGTCGTCGGTATCGGTGGCCCAGAAGGAGGAGCGCCTCGGCGGCCTGGAGAGCCGTCTCGCCCTCCCGTTGTCGGCCGCCCTGGAGACCGACGTGATGACCGTGCCCCCCGACGCATCGGTCAACGAGTTCGTGTGGGTGCACGCCCTCGGCCGCCGCCAGGCAGTGGTGCCGGTGGTGGACGGCAACCGGTACCTCGGGCTGTGTTCGGTGGACTCCGCCTCCGACGTGGACCGGGAACGCTGGGACGAGACCCCGGTGACCGCCATCATGGACGGTTCGGGGCCGGTGGCCCTGCCGGCGTGGGCGCTGCGTGACGCGGTGGCGGCCATGTCGAGGGCCAACACCGACGTGCTTCCGGTGACCGACGGCCGGGGCGGTTTCGTGGGCCTCGTCCGTGAGTCGGAGATCGTCAAACTGAACGACATCCTGGACGAGACCGAGGCCTCGGAGAGCACCGATCCCCGCTGATCGGCAGGGATCGAGCTCGGAGTGGTTCAGGACCGGACCGACCAGTGGTGAGACGCGCCCAGCCACCGGGGCCGGAGGGGCACCCGGCGGCTGGTCCGCAGTCTCGTGGGATTGTCGGGAGATTGGCCGCGGCCGGTGTTCACCATCGCCCGTGCCCGGCCGCTGGGGCCGGGCACGAGGGTGGGATCAGTCCACCCGCTCGCTGTCGTCCTCCCAGGCCTGACTGGCCTCGGATGTGGTCGGCAGATCGAAGGGGTCGTCGTCGAGTCGTTCCATCAACGACTCGATATCGTCTCCGTCCCTTGAGCGCTTCAAAGCTCGCGCCTCTTCATACCGACGATGACGCCCCTTCTTCATGGGACACTCCTGAGCAACTTGAGGTCGGCTGGGGTGATGTCCTGTTGCGGTTCCACCTAGCCCCGCAGCACTGGCGTAAGGAGATCAGTCTACGCCGTTTTGAAGCGGAATGGCGAACGCTGGGTCGGGTATCTGAGGGATGTCGGCCGTAAATCAGTGCTGATAGGCCGAATGGCCCGTAGCAGAGGCCGAACGGCCCCCATCAAGAGGATCCGAGCGCGATCCCGCTGCGTTGTTCGAGGACGAGCCGGCCGTCGCCGTCGAAGGCCACCGCGGCGTCGCCGGCCACCAGCTGGGCGATCGGGGCCCCGGCCAGGTCGGCCCGCCAGCCGTGATGGAGCCGGCTGTCGGTCCCGCCCCGGAGCAGGTTCTCGACGTCGGCCCGGGTGGCGAGCAGGGCCGGGTCCAGGCGGTGGTCCCTAGCCAGCTGGGAGATCCAGGCCATCACCAGGGTAATCACCGGCCGGAGGTGGCGGGGCAGTTCGGGCGAACGTGGCGGCCGCTCGGTCTCCCGGGTCGATTCCTTGCCCTCCCGGACCGCGGCGATGATCTCCTGGGCGGCCCCGTTGCGGAGATGGCGCTGCTCGACCCCCCGCAGCTCGATCAGCTTGGCCGGATTGGTGGGGGCTCGCTGGGCGATGGCCACCACGGCCAAGTCCGGTAGGACCTGGCGGACGGGCATGTCGAGAGCGGCCGCCCGCCGCTCGCGCCAGGCGGCGATGGACGCGGCGGTGCGGTAGGCGGGGCCCCGGAGCGACCGGGCCTCCTTCAGGCGGTTGATGGCGTCCTCGGGATGGCGCCGGTGACGGGGCCGCTCCAGGAGCAGCGAGCACTCGCTGTCGGCCCAGTCCGAGCGGCCCTCGTGCTCCAGACCGGCCCCGATCACGTCGGCTAGGTCGAGGAGGCGGTCGACGTCGGAGGCGGCGTAGCGGAGCTGGGCTTCGGTCAGGGGCCGGCGTAGCCAGTCGCTCAGACGGTCGGCCTTCGGGAGGCTGACCCCGAGGTACCGGTCGAGCAGGGAGGCCAACGAACCGTTGGACACCCCGAGGAAGCCGGCGGCGATCTGGGTGTCGAACAAGTGACGTGGGGTGCACCCGGTGGCCAGCTCGAGGACCTCGAGGTCTTGGACGCCGGCGTGCAGCACGCACAGTCCGTCACCTTCCAGCAGGGTCGCCAGCGCGCCAATGTCCACGGCGAGCGGGTCGATGAGCTCCACCTCGTCGTCCCAGGCCAGCTGCACCAGGGCCACCTGGGGGAAGTAGGTACGTTCCCGGTGGAACTCGGTGTCGATGGCGTATCGGGGCGACTCGGCGGCGGACGAGACGATCTCGTCGAGCTGGTGGTGGTCTTGAACCAGTCGGAGTCCTATGGGGCCCAGCCTAGGAGGACGGAGGCGTGGTCGGCTCGTTCGTCGGGTCGGGATCCCGGGAACCGAGCCGACGGCGGACCTCCCCCACCGCGTCCTCGGTGTCTACATCCACCCCGGCCTCGGCCGGAAGGGTGACCGTTCGGTGGGCCACGACGGTCAGGGCGTCCCGCCAGGCCCGATGGCCGCGGCCGACCGCGCCCGCCACCGCCGAGCGGGCCCCAGCCGGCCAGCACCCGAGGCTGGGCTCGACGACCCCGTCGATCTCGGCCACAGCGGCGGTGCCGGCATCGGCCGCGGCCACCAGGGCGGCCACATGGTCGCCCGTCAGGAGGGCCAGGTCGCAGGCGGCCACCACCACCAGGCCCGTTCGGGCCCACCACAGGGCGGTGGCCAGGGCGGCCAGGGGGCCGGAGTCGGGGTGGCGATCGGCTACCGTCGGCAGCCCCAGCACGCCACCGGCGGTGCCGCCCACGGCCACCACCGGGTCGACACCGGCGGTCCGCATCGCCCCCGCCACCCGGAGGGCCAAGGGGACGCCGCCCACCTCCACCAGTGCCTTGTCCCGCCCCAACCGGCGGGACCGGCCACCGCACAGGACCGCACCCACTACCCGGGCCGGCGGGACCGGACTCTCGGCGGTCATCCGCCCCTCGACGGTCATCGGTGGGTCGGGGTCAGGTGATCTGGTCGAGCTGGCTGCCGTCCCAGGACGGGTCGAGCTGGAGGAGGAAGGTGGCGCACCGCTCCGCCTCGTCACCCTCACCGATGGCGGCGGCACTGCGCTGGAGACCAGCCAGGGAGCGGAGGAACCCCCGGTTCGACGGGTGCTGCCAGCGCACGTACCCCGAACCCCGCCAACCGTTCTGGCGGAGCTGATCGAGGCCCCGGTGGTACCCGACCCGGTAGCAGGCGTAGGCGTCGATCACGTCGGGAGATTCGTCGCCCAGGGCGGCCCACGCCGTCGACGACGTCGGCCAGCGGGCCACCACCGAGGCCAGGGCACCCCGGCGGTCGGCGGGTGGTGCCCCGGCGGCCGCGGCGAGGGCCGCGGTCAGGGCGTCGGGATCGGCGGGGAGGACGGTCTCGGGGAGGCCGTGGCCCAGGCTCAGCTCACTCATGAGACCGAAGGGTAGTGGCGCCGGAGGGTCTCAGCGGCCGGTCCCAGCCGGTGGGCCATCCCGGCCGACGGTGCCGTCCCCGGCCTCGACACCGGGCCCCACCGATTCCCGGGCCTCCGGGACGGAGTCCCGATCGGGTAGGCACGGCCCGGTCTCGGGGGCCGGCTCCGGAGCCGGGCCGTCCCCAGGCTCCGGAGCCGTCCCGGTGGTGACCGGCCCGTCGGCACCGGGCCGGTCGACGGGGTTGCGGTCCCGCCGCTGCGGGGGCCGCGGGTCGGGCCCGGAACCCCGGCCGGCCCAGGGGTCACCGCCCCAGGGGCTCTCGTCGCCCCGGAGGGAGGCCAGATACCGGCTGGCCTCCTGATAGCCCATCTCGGTGAGGTCGGCCGACCGGGTGAAGTCGTCGAACCGGAGGCGGGGGATGGTTCCGGCCGGGAGCAGGTGGAGGGTGACCCCATCGGGGGTTCGCTGCAGGTCGTCCTGGAGCCGGTAGCGGCGGGCCGTCCAGTAGGCCCGCATGGCCCCGTCGAAGGGCCGCTGGACCTCGACGGACCGGTCGGTCAGGTGACCGACGTGGAGGGCGTAGATCTCGGTCGCCCCCAGGTCGGCGGCCCGGACGGTGTGGATCTCGTTGAGCACCCCACCGTCGATCAGCTCCCGGCCGTCGACGTTGACCGACGGGAACACGGCGGGGAGGGCGGCCGAGGCCATCAAGGCCGGGACGAGGGGACCCGACTCGAACCACCGTTCCGACGCCGTCAGCAGATCGGTGGCCACACACTGGAACGGGACCCGCAGCTTCTCGATAGACGGGATGGGGAGTTCCTCGGTCAACAGCTGTTCCAGGCGGGACGGGTCGTGCAGGCTCCGACCCTTGCGGGCCAGGAGCACCGCCAAGGGCAGGCGGCGGGACGGCATCACGGCCGGGTCGCCGTCGGCCAGTCGCTGCCAGATCCGTTCGGTCCGAGTCACCCCCCGCAGGGACGGGTCGGTGGCGAACGCGGCCCCGTTGATGGCCCCCACCGAGCAGCCGACGATCAGGTCGGGACGGATCCCGGCTTCGGTCAGGGCCCGCAGCATGCCGAGCTGGACCGCGCCGAGCGCTCCCCCACCCGACAGGACGAACGCCACCCGTTTGCGGCGGAGGCCGAACCGGCCGAGGGTGGCCGTGATCCGACCCGCGGCTCCCGGGACCGGCGTGCGGCGTTGCCTGGCCGGCCGCACTAGGGGCAGCGCACGATCCGCAGGGTGTCGGTGGCCCCGATGTTGGCCGAACTGCCGCCGAGCACGGCCACGATGTCGCCGGCGCGGAGGTGGCCCTCCGCCTTGGCCTGTTCGAGGGCGTGGTGCACGGTGGACACGTTGTCCTCGATGCGGTCGATCTTGATCGGGGTGGCCCCCCAGCTCATGGTGAGCTGGCGGATCGTGCGTTCCTCGGGGCTGAAGGCCAGGATCGGCACCTCGGGCCGGAATCGGGCGATGGCCCGCACGGTGAACCCTGACCGGGTGATGCAGATGATGGCCTTGGCGTCGATCTCGCGGGCTGCCTGCCAGGTGGCCATGGTCATCACGTCGGTCACTGCCGAGTCCTGGCTCTGGGGTTCCAGGAGCTGGTCCCGCCGGAGCTGGATGGCCCAGCTGTCGTAGTCGAACTCCTGGTCGGCCCGATGGGCGATGCTGGCCATGGTGGCCACCACGTGCGCCGGGTCGTGGCCGATGGCGGTCTCCGCCGAGAGCATCACCGCACTGGTGCCGTCGAAGACGGCGTTGGCCACATCGGAGGCCTCGGCCCGGGTGGGCGACGGCGAGGTGATCATCGACTCCAGCATCTGGGTGGCGGTGATGGCCGGACGGCCGAGCGCGATACAGCGGGCGATGATCTCCTTCTGGAGGTGGGGCAGATCCTGGAGGCTGAGCTCGGTGCCGAGGTCGCCCCGGGCCACCATGATGGCCCCGGACTCGGTGATGATGCCGTCGAGGTTGTCGATGGCAGCCCGGGTCTCGATCTTGGCCACCACCAGCGGCCCCCGAGGGGTGGGTTCGAGGCCGACCCGGCGAACGTCGTGGGCCGACCGGACGAACGACAGGGCCACGATGTCGACATCCTCGTCGACCATGGCGTCGAGCAGGCGGAGGTCGTGGCGGGTGGGCGTGGTCAGCTTCAGTCGGTCCGACGGGATGTGGAGGCCGGGCCGACCCTGGGTGGCGCCGCCGAAGACGACCCGGGCCCGGAGGGCCGAGGGTTCGTGGTCGATCACCTCGAGGATGATGGCGCCGTCGCCGACGGCCAGGCGGTCGCCGATCTGGACGTCGGTGAGCAGACCGTCGTAGTCCACCGTGAACCGACCGGCGGTGCTCGTCTCGTCGCCGGGTTCGAGCAGGATCTCGTGGCCGACGGCCAGGTCGACCGGGGCGTCGAGCTTGCCGATCCGCACCTTGGGGCCGGGGAGGTCAGCCATGATGCCCACCTCGCGCCCCACCGTTTCGGAGATGCGACGAATGTGGCGGAGCAGGACGATGGCGTCGTCGACGCTGCCGTGGGAGAGGTTGAGGCGGGCCACGTCCATGCCCGCTTCGATCATGGCTTTGATCGTGGACTCGTCGGCGCTTGCGGGCCCGAGGCTGGCGATGATCTTGGTACGGCGCTTCACTGGGGTGATGATATCGAGTGCACCCCGACGCCTGGACGAACGCCACATGTGGCCCCCTGCCGAGATAGGCCCGCGTCACCAAACTAGTGCCCGCGTCGAGGTGAGGTCCAGGTGAGCGACTTCGTGTGTCCGGGCCGGATCCGGGGGGCCGACCGGTGGAGTTGATCCTGGTGAGACACGCCCGCCCCGAGCACATCGAGGACGCCGAGGGCCCCGCCGATCCGGAGCTGACCGAGGTCGGCCACCGCCAGGCCAAGGCCATGGCCGACTGGTTGGCGTCAGAGGACCTTCACGCGCTCTACACCAGCCCCATGCGGCGGGCCCGCCAGACCGCAGCCCCGCTGGAGGCCGTCACCGGTCTCACCGCCACCGTGGTTTCCGGGGTCCGCGAGTACGACGCCGAGGCGTCGACCTACATCCCGGTGGAGGTCATGCGCAGCGACAAGGAGGCGTGGCGCCGTTTCCTGGACAACGAGATGGCCGCCGACCGCAGCGCCTTCGCCGCCGAGGTGGCCGAGACGTTGCGGGATCTCATCGCCGCCCACCGCGGTGAGCGGATCGCCGTGGTTTGCCACGGCGGGGTGATCAACATGTGGGCCAGCGAGCTCCTGGGCCTGGAGCCCCAGATGTTCTTCAACCCCGACTACACCTCGATCAACCGGTTCCGGGCCGCCTCCACCGGGGAACGGTCCATCGTGTCGCTGAACGAAACCGGCCACCTCCGGGTGGAACCCGAGCTCATCCTGGGCTGACCGGGATCTGGGCGCCCACTCCCGGGCCCGGCTGGATCGATTCACCCGGGCCCGGGGCGGGCTGCCCCCCAACTACCCGGGGCGGGCTGCCCCCCAACTAGTTGCGGGGCACGTCTATCCACGGGACGTCCTTGTCCACTCGGACGTCACCGGGGAGGCCGAGCATGCGTTCGCCGAGGATGTTCTTCATCACCTCGGTGGTGCCGCCCTCGATCGAGTTGGCCCGGGCCCGCAGGAACGCCTTCTGGTTGGTGGAGAACGTCATCGACGTCTCCGGCTGTTCCAGGTCGTAGTTGTCGTAGAGCATCCCGTCGGCCCCCGTCAGGGTGATGGTGTAGTCGGTGATGTCCTTGTTGAGGTTGGCCGAGGCCAGCTTGCCCACCGAGCCCTCTGGGCCGGGGGTTCCCGCCTTGCGGTTGCCGGAGGCCCGGATGTTGGTCAGACGCAGGACTTCAGCCCGCACCCACAGCTTCATCAGCTCGTCGCGTTCCACCGCGGTGCGGGGGGCGCCGTGGTTGGCATTGTTGTACGCGTCGACGGCCAGGGCGATGAAGCCCGAGCCGCGGGTCGGAATCGAACCACCGATGGCCACCCGCTCGTTCATAAGGGTGGTGATCGAGACCCGCCAACCGTCACCGACGTCGCCCATCCGCTCCGCGTCCGGGACCCGGGCGTCGGTCAGGTAGACCTCGTTGAACTCGGCCTCACCCGTCATCTGGCGCAGGGGTCGGACCTCCACGCCGGGCTGGTCCATGTCGATGATGAAGTAGGTCAGACCCTTGTGCTTGGGCTGGTCGGGATCGGTGCGGGCCACGATCATGCCCCACCGGGCCCGGTGGGCCAGCGAGGTCCACACCTTCTGCCCGTTAAGGACCCACTCGTCACCGTCGCGGACCGCCCGGGTGGACAGACCGGCCACGTCCGACCCGGCGCCCGGCTCGGAGAACATCTGGCACCACAGCTCCTCACCGGTGAACAGGGGCCGGAGGTAGCGGTCGAGCTGGGCGTCGCTGCCGTGGGCGACGACGGTGGGGGCACCCATGCCGTAGCCCATCGGGTTCCGGCTCCAGGCGCTCGGCGCGCCCGCCTCGCCCAGACGGTGGTTGATCGTGGTCTGCAGCTTCGGGCCGAGCCCGAGACCGCCCCGACCCTCGGGGAAATGCACCCAGGCCAAGCCGTAGTCGAACTGGCGCCCGAGGAACTCCACCGCGGAGGCCTCCCGGGGGTCGATCTCGGCCAGGAGGGCATCGCACAGCTTCTCGACCCGCTGCTGGTCCCGCGCGTCCTGGTCGAGGTCGGGCTGTTCGATCGTGGTCATGTGGTTGAGCTCCTGCTCTCCCCGGCCGGCCGTGGCCTGCAGGTTCGGGCGCGCCGGGACGTGTCGTCGTCTCCGGCGATCGTACCGGGCCGCCGCGGGCGCGCTCCAGCCCGCCGGGGGGCCTCAGTTCCGGTGGGCCAGGTGCCGCCGCGCCGCGGCCCGGTGGGCGTCGGCCCGGTCCGGTTCGAGCTTGATCAGCCGGGTCCGGACGCCGGCCGCCTCGTCGTGCCGGCCCGCGACCCCGAGGAACCGGGCCAGTTCGGCCAGTTCCGACGGAGGCGACCAGCTGAGGTCCGAGGAGACCGTCACCACCTCGATCAGACGGGCCAGATCCCCGGTCCGGGCGTGGGCTACCTTGAGGTTGTTGAGCATCCGGGAGGCGAAGGCCCGCGGATCGATCGGGCCGAGCATCGCCGTGGTGAGGGTGATGCGCTCGTCGAGCCGGGCCACGAGCGCCTCACAGGCCGGGCGGTCGAGCTCGGCGCCCCCGGCGAACGGGTCGAACCACCTCCGGGGTGCGTCCCCGTCGCCCAGGACGACATGACCGGGCAGGCCGACCACCGACAGGGTCACCCCACACCGGCGGCCGATCTCGGCCGTCACCGCAGCGAGGGTGATCGGGATGCCCCGACGGCGTTCCAGGACCTGATGGAGATAGGAGTTGAGCGCCCGGTGGTAGCCCGAGGTATCGCCCACGAACGCGAGCTCCCCGAACACGTAGGCCATCACGTCGGCCACCTCGGCCGCCGTGCCCAGGGGGGCGGCCAACCGGTCGAGCTCGGTGACGAGATCGTCGGGTTCGGGGGCCCCGTCGCGGTCCAGGGTGGCGATGGTGGCCATGATCAGGTCGAGGCGCGCCCCCGGGTCCGCACACCTGGCGTTCAGATCCTCGGCCAGCGACACCAGTACCCTATGGTGCCCGCACTTCGGGGTGCCGGTCACCTCGGTCGGCCCCCGCCGGTGGGAGCGACCCCCGGGAGTCGGCCGATAGGGTTGGGTCAGATGGCTTCGAGGACCCGTGCCAATCCTCTCCCCAACCAGGGAACCGTCCCGTTCGGTATCGCCCACCGGGGCGGCGCCGACGTGGCCCCCGGCAATACCATGGCCGCGTTCGAGCGGGCGGTCGATCTCGGGTACACCACCATCGAAACCGATGTCCGGGCCACCGCCGACGGGGTGCTCGTGGTCTTTCACGACGACACCACCCAGCCCGTGACCGGCCGGCCCGGCACCATCGAAGGGCGGACCTGGGCCGAGGTCAACGAGCTCTACGTCGGGGACTCCCACCCCATCCCCCGGTTCGAGGACGTCGTCAACAAGCTGGGTCCTCGGATCACCTGGAACGTCGAGCCCAAGGCACCTAGCGCCGTCGCCCCGTTCGTCGAGGCGGTCAAAAACCTCGATCTCGGGGACCGGGTCTGCGTCGGCTCCTTCTCCGACCGCATCATCTCCCAGGTCGGCCGGCTGCTTGGCCCCAACGTGGCCCGCGCCCCCGGCCCGGCCGGCGTCGCCGCCCTGTCGGCCCGGGGCATCACCCACCTGGGCCGTCGGCGCTCGCAGTTCTACGCCATGCAGGTGCCGGTGCGCTACGGACCGTTCCACTTCACCAGCGCCCATCTGATCAAGCGGATCCACCGGCTCGGTCTCCAGGTGCACGTCTGGACCGTCAACGACGAGACCGAGATGGAACACCTGCTCGACCTCGGGGTCGATGCCATCATGACCGACGAGGTGGCCCTGCTCCGCGAGGTGCTCCGGCGCCGGGGCCAGTGGCCGGCCGACGACCACACAGGCTGACCGGCCCCGGCCCGATCACCCCGTCTGGTCGTCGCCACCTTCGCTCGGCCGGCCTCAGTCTCCGGGGCCGGGGTCGGCGAAGGCGGGGGTCCGCTTCTCGAAGAACGCCTTGACCTGTTCCACCTGGTTGGGTGAGCCGATCAGGCGGGCGATCTCGGTCCGCTCGGCCAGGAAGCCGTCGGCCCGGGATACCTTGCCGGCCTCGTTGAGGAGCCGCTTGCCGGCCCGGATGGCGTGGGGCGACTTCTGGGCGATCTCGGCGGCCAGCTCCAGGGCCGCGGCCCGGGGATCGTCGGCCACGTGGGTGGCCAGGCCGAGCTCGGCCGCCTCGGAGCCCGAGACCATCCGGCCGGTGAAGGTGAGTTCCTTGGCCACGTCCAGGCCCACCAGGTCGATCAGGGTCTGGGTGCCGGTCATGTCCGGGATCAGGCCCCAGCGGATCTCCAACACCGACATCTTGGCGTCGGGGGCCACGAACCTGATGTCGGCCCCCAGCGCGAGCTGGATCCCGCCCCCCAGGGCGTGGCCGTGGACGGCGGCGATCACCGGGACCGGCAACGACGACCAGCCGTAGACGGCCTGCTGGCCGAGGTGGGTGATCCTGCCCTCCTCGGCGGCGGTGATGTCGCGCGGGGCGCGCTCGTCTTCGTCGTCATCGGAGGCCATCCCCTGGAAGCTGCCGAAGTCCAGGCCGGCGCAGAACGCCTTGCCCGCACCCGATAGGACCACGCACCGGACCGAGGGATCGCCGGCCAGCTGATCGGAGACGTCGACCAGGGCCCGGAACATGGCCGGGTCGAGGGCGTGCATCTTGTCGGCCCGGTTGAGGCGGACGTCGGCTACCCCGCCGTCCATCGTCACCGTGATGCGATCACTCATAGGTCGTTGCTCTCCTGCTCGGGGGGTCGGTTGCCCTCGGTGGGCCTCCACGATCACAGGCCCGGACCCCGCCGGGCAAGTACGCCAGCGCGGCGGCGAACGGCCCGGGGCCCGGTCGATCCCGCCGGCGGCCGGTCATCCACAGTCTGTCCACCGATGTCCGTCGACAATTCACATGGTTGCCCCTCTGGTACCCCACAGCACAGTCGTCGTAGCGTGATCCCCGACAGCCGGTTCCGGTCCCGGCTGCAGGATCTGGGGAGGAATCCGCATGCCCATGTTCGCCGTCACCCTCAACGACGACACCACCGACATCATCGAAGGCGCCGACGCCTACCAGCAGGAAGGCCCGATGACCACGTTCTTCGCCTTCGAGGGCGGCCGGCGGGTCATCGATTCGTGGAGCGTGCGCATGGCCAGCTTCCGGACCGCCGACATCGCCGCCATCCGGCGGCGGGCCGACGTCGCCCGATGCCGCTCCGGTCACCCGGACCACGGCCACGGTGAACGGTGCCGGATCGACTCCGGCATCGACGCCGGCCTGGCCCAGCTGGTGAGCGCCTGATGGCGGGCCACGGCAATCCCGTGCTGCTGCTGCACGGCTTCACCACCTCGGCCGACCGGACCTGGCGGGAACCGGGCTGGATCGATCTGCTGACCGAGGCGGGTCGGGAGGTCATCGCGCTCGACCTGCTCGGCCACGGTCGGGCCGACAAGCCCCACGACCCGGCCGCCTACGACCGGATCGAGGAACTGATCCTGGCCGAACTGCCCGACGATCGACCCGTCGACGGGATCGGGTACTCGGCCGGGGCCCGGATCCTGCTCACCCTCGCCTCACGGCACCCGGACCGGTTCGGCCGCCTGGTGGTGGGGGGCGTCGGGGCCAACCTGTTCGAGACCCGGACCACCAATCCGATCCTGGACGCCCTCCAGGGCAAGGCCGACCCCGACGACCGGGTGGCCGCCCACTTCGTGGCCATGGCCGGCGACGACGGCAACGACCCCCGGGCGCTCGCCGCCTTCCTGCAACGGACCTCACCCTCGTTGGGGACCGCCGAGCTCGCCCGGGTCACCCACCCGACCCTGGTCGTCATCGGCAGCGACGACTTCGCCGGCCCCGGGGATCCGCTGGCCGAGGCCCTCCCCGACGCCGAACTGGTCACCCTCCCCGGTGTCGACCACTTCGGCCTCCCCAAGGCGTTCCCGTTCCTCGAGCGGGGCCTCGACCATCTCGGGGCGGCGCCGTTCTGAGCCCCGGTGCGGCCGTCACCGCCCCGGCGGCGGCCCGGCCCGGGTGAACCGGGTGCCCGGAGGGTCGGCCGCCCACGGGGCGGGCTGGTCCCAGCCGTCCTCGAAGACCAGCTCGGGCAGGGGACGCCGACGGACCGGCCCGTGACCGCCTCGGGGTCGACCGAGCGGGATGGTGGCGGCGAGGTCGAAGGAGTCGGGGATGCCGAGCAGCTCCCGCAGCTCCCCCTCGACCATCCGGTGCCAGCCGGTCATCACCCCGCCGTAGCCGAGCGCCCGGGCCGCCAGGAGCAGGTTCTGGCAGGCGGGGAAGATGCTGCCCCCGTCGGCGAGCCCGTTGTGGCGGCGGCGGATGGCGGCCAGGACCACCACCGGTGTGTCCTCGAAATGATCGACGAAGTACTGCATGGCCCGGGCCGTTCGCGCCTTGGGCGAGTTGGCGTCGGCCCCCGACCCCGAGGCGTAGCCGTCGTCGCTCCGCTTGGCCGACCAGCCCTCCCGGAACGCCTCGCCCAGGAGGGCCTTGGCCCGGGTGGCCCGGGGGCCGTCCCGCAACACCAGGAAGCGGAACCCCTGACGGTTGGAACCGGTGGGGGCCCGGGTGGCCGAGAACATGATCGTGTTCAGGTCCTCGGGGGGGATCGGATCAGGCCGGTACCGACGAATGGCCCGGGTGGTAGCCATCCCCTCGAGCAGTCCGAGATGGTCGGGGGCGGCCGGTCCGGTGTGGTCCATCGAGACAGATTGGTGGCGGGCCCCCGCCGGGGCAAGACGGGCCGTGGCACAGGGTGGCGTTCAGCCGCCCCGACCCCGCCGGGGTAGGGCGTAGCCCGGATCCGGCGGGCGGCGCATGGCCACCACCCGTTGCCACGGCCGGGTCAGGTACTGGGCCGGGAGGGTGACGATGTGGATCAGGCGGCTGAACGGGAACAGGGCCAGGAAGACGAAGAAACCGAGCACGTGGATCTTCACCACCCACGGGAGGGGGGCCACGTAGGCCGGATCCGGCTGGAACACCAGGAGGGACCGGACGTACGAGCCGAGCACCCCGGGACCCCACGCCGAACCCCACCGGTAGCCGACGGCCACCCAGATCCCGGTGACGATCTGCACCGCCACCACGGCCAGGACGACGAGGTCCATGGGGGTGGTCACCGTCCGGACCCGGGCGTCGGTCAGCCGGCGGTAAGCGAGGACGACGATCCCGATCCCGGCCCAGACGGCCAGGGCCAGGCCGGTGATCTCGGCGACGTACAGCCGGATCGACGCCCCGTTCCAGGCGGCCAGGCCCTGGGGGATGATCAGGCCCACCAGGTGCCCGACCAGGATCAGGGACAGGCCCCAGTGGAAGGGAACCGAGCCCCAGTACAGCTTGCGGCTCTCCAGGAGTTGGGACGACAACGAAGACACGCTGAACGGAGCCCGTCGCCACCGCCAGACGGTGCCGATCAGGGCGACGGCGGCCACCACATAGGGCACGGCGCCGAACAGGAACTGGTCGGTGGTCATCAGGGGGCACCTCCGATGGTCACGGGCCGGAGATCGGCCACCAGGGCCAGGCCGGCGTCGAGCAGGTGGCGATACGGACTGTCGGGCTCCACGGTCACCAGGGCCCGGCGCATCTGGCCGAGGGCCCGGGGCAGGACCTCGGCCAGGGAGGTCAAGGGTGGGTCGGCCATCGCCAGGTAGCGCAGGATCGGCTCCACATGGTCGGGGAGCTCGCCCGCCGGGTCCACCCCGAGCCGGGCCTGGGCCTCGGCCAGCTCGGCCATGAACGCGCCCCGCTGGTAGTTGTCGGCCCAGATGGCGTGGCCGACGTAGGGGGCGAAACGGGGGTTGAGATCCAGGGTGGTGGTGTGGAGCTCCTCCCAGGCGGCCAGGTCGAGGGCGGTGACGGCGTCGACGAAGGACCGGAACGCCTGGCGGACCGGGCCGTCGGGGACCCGCCCCACCGCCTTCCTCAACCGTCGGGCGGCCTCGTCGTCGGGGTAGCGGAAGCCGACGGCCAGCTCCGCGGCGGCCGGGATCACGGCCCCCGCCTCGGGCCCTGGGTCGCCCCGAAGCCGGCGAGTCCCTTGGCGGTGAGTGGATCCTGGGCCGCTTCGATGGACATCTCCCGGTGGTACGGGGGAAGGACGAACCGATCCTCCAGGGTGGGGACGGTGGTCAGCCGGTAGATGGCCTCGGCCTGGTCGGGTCGGAGGCCGACCGAGTCGAGCACGGCCGCCACCCCGGCGTCGACCTGCTCGGCCCGGCCGGGCACCTGGTGGCGTTTGAAGGTGCGAACGGCCAGCATCGTCCGCAGGGCGTGCTCGATCGGGGCCCGGTCGCCCACCGAGAACAGGTTGGCCAGATAGTCGACGGGCAGGCGGGCCAGGTCGAGGTTGTCCAACAGCTCGAACGGCCCGGCGCCCTCCGGCAGTTCGAGCCGGGTCAGGTCCCCCTCGAGGGCACTCATTACCGGCGACAGGGGCGGGACGTAGAACATCATGGCCAGCGTCCGGTACTCCGGGTGGAGGGGCAGGGCCAGACCCCACTCCTTGACGAAGGTGTACACGGGGGACCGGCGGGCGGCGTCCAGCCAGCCGTCGTTGATCCCGGCCCGGTGGGCTTCCTCGATCACCCGGGGGTCGTTGGGGTCGAGGATCATGTCGAGCTGGGCCTGCAGCAGTTCGTCGTCGGGGGCCGCGGCCACCGAGGCGATGGCGTCTGCGTCGTACAACAGGACCCCCATGTAGCGGATCCGGCCCACGCAGGAGTGGGCGCAGGCCGGCGCCTGACCGGTCTCCATCCGGGGGAAGCACAGGATGCACTTCTCCGACTTGCCGGTGCTCCAGTTGTAGTAGACCTTCTTGTACGGGCAGCCCGACACGCACATGCGCCAGCCCCGGCACTTGTCCTCGCTGACCAGGACCACCCCGTCCTCGGCCCGCTTGTAGATCGCCCCCGACGGGCAGGCGGCCACACACGACGGGTTGAGGCAGTGGTTGCAGATCCGCGGGAGGTAGTTGAACACCACCCGTTCGATCTCCTCCATCTGGGCCCGGACGGCCTCGTCGACCCCGGCCATGGACGGATCGTTGGCCGCGTACAGATCGGAGCCGGAGAGGTCGTCGTCCCAGTTCGGGCCGCTGGCCACCTCCATCTCCTCCCCGGTGATGGAGGAGACCGGCACCGCGGTGGGCTGCTGGTCGGAGGCCGGGGCGCTGAAGAGGTCGCCGTAGCGGAAGGTGAACGGGTCGTAGTAGTCGTCCAGCTGGGGCAGGGCCGGGTTGTAGAACACCTTGGCCAGACCGCCCCCGCGGGAATGGAGGTTGAGCCGCAGACGCCCCGACCGGTCCCGCCTCCAGCCCCCCTTGTAGTGGGTCTGGTCCTCCCAACCCACCGGGTACCCGGTCCCGGGTCGGGTCTCCACATTGTTCCACCACATGTACTCGGCGCCGGGACGGTCGGTCCACAGGTTCTTGCAGGCCACCGAGCAGGTGTGGCAGCCGATGCACTTGTCGAGATGGAACAGCATGCTCATCTGGGCCCGCACTCTCATGGCGGTTCTCCTCCCGGGGCCGTGCTCGGCCCGGCCGCTAGTAGCTCGGCCGCTCGACGCGGCGCAGATAGACGAAGGTGTCGCGGTTCACGCCGGTGGGCCCCCAGTAGTTGAAGGCGTAGGTGAACTGGGCGTACCCGCCGCTCATCAGCACCGGCTTGAGCCGGGCCCGGGTCAGCGAGTTGTTCATGCCCGCCCGCTTCCCGCGGAGCGGGGAGATGGGGATCCCGACGGTGCGCTCGGTGGCGTGGTAGACGAAGACCGTGCCCCGCGGGATCCGGGACGAGGTGGTGCAGCGCTGCACGAACACCCCGTTGTCGTTGTAGAGCTCCACCCAGTCGTTGTCGACGATGCCGAGGTCGGCGGCGTCCTTGACGTTCAGCCAGATCGGGTAGCCGCCCCGGGACAGGGTCATCATCCGGTGGTTGTCGGAGTAGGTGGAGTGGATCGACCACTTACCGTGCGGGGTCAGATAGTTGAACAGGCGCCCGTGCTGGTCCTCGGCCCTCGACCGCTCGACCTCCGAGAGCATGGCGTGGTCCGGTCGGGTTTTGTAGGCTGGGAGCTGCTCACCCCAGGCCAGGTAGTTCTCGTGGTCGAGGTAGACGTGTTGGCGCCCGGTGAGGGTGCGCCACGGCACCAGGTGCTCGACGTTGAGGGTGTACGGGCTGTACGCCCGGCCCCGACCCACCAGGCCGCTCCAGGTGGGCGTGGTCAGGATCCGTCGGGGTTGGGCCACGATGTCGGCGAACGAGGTCCGGGTGTCCCGCTGACCCCGGGCCAGGTGGGTGAGGGGCCGGCCCGTCTTGGCCTCCTCGGCCTCGAACGCCCGGTGGGCGAGCTCCCCGTTCGAGGCCGGGTCGAGGGCCAGGATGGCGTCGCACACGTCCCGGGCGTACCGCAGCGACGGTTTGGGTGCGGTGTCCCCGTTCTGGGCGGGGGCCGGACGGCGGCGGGCGAGTTCGTCGTAGAACTCCGTCACCGGTACCCGCAGGCCGTGCACGGCCACCCCGTTCTCCCGGACCCCGGGGCCCAGCGACGTCATCTGCTGGTGGAGCTGATCGAGGTGGCGCCGGACCACCGTCAGCCTGGGCATGGTCAGTCCCGGGACTGGATCCACCTCCCCGGTCCACCAGTCGGCCACCGTGGGCTGGGCCAGCTCGTCGGGGGTGTCGTGGGCCAGGGGCGACATGACCAGGTCCTCGACCGTGTCGGGCAGGACCCCCTGGGCCAGCTCCGACACCTTGGCCGCCAGGGCGGTGAAGATGTCCCAGTCCGAGCGGGACTCCCAGGCCGGGGCCACCGCGGCCTGCATCGGGTTGATGAACGAGTGCATGTCGGTGGTGTTGAGGTCGTCCTTCTCGTACCAGGTGGCGGCGGGCAGGACGATGTCGGAGTAGAGGGCCGAGGTGTCCATCCGGAAGTTGAGGTCGACGACCAGGTCCATCTTCCCGATCGGGGCGTTGGCCCGGACCGTCGTCTCGGTTACCCCGTGGTCGTCCGGCTCGGCGGCGATCGCGGTGGAGTCCGTGCCCAGGTAGTGGCGGAGGAAGAACTCGTGGCCCTTGGCCGACGTGCCGATGGCGTTGCCCCGCCAGATGAACCAGGTGCGGGGCCAGGCCCCGGGATGGTCCGGATCGTCGATGGCGAAACGGAGGTCACCGGTGGCCAGCCGGTCGACGACCCCGTCCACCACGTCGGCGTCGGTGGCGGCCCCGGTCCGCCGGGCCCGGCGCACCACCTCGAGCGGGTTGTCGAGGAACTGGGGGTAGAAGGGGAGCCAGCCCCGCCGCACCGCTCGGGCCTGATGGTCGATGGTGTGGTCGAACCGGTCGGGGTGATCGGTGGGCAGGGAGTCGTACTGGCGGTAGCCCCGCTCGTATCGCCACTGGTCGGAGTGGACGTAGTGGAACGACGGGGTGTTCTGCTGGCGGGGCACCATGCCCCAGTCCAGGCCGAAGGCGATCGCCCCCCACGAGGCCTGGTTGACCAGCTTCTCCTGACCCACGTAGTGGGCCAGGCCGCCCCCGTTGACCCCCACCGAACCGGTCAGCATGAGGGCCGTGATCCCGGACCGGTACAGCAGGTTGTTGTGGTACCAGTGGTTGGCGCCCGCCCCGATGATGATCAGGTTGCGGCCCCCGGTGGCTTCCCCGTTGGCCCCCCACTGGCGGGCGAAGGCGATAACGGTGTCGCGGTGGATCCCGGTGCGGCGTTCCTGCCAGGCCGGGGTGTAGGGGGCGTCGGCGTCGTCGTAGCCGCCGCCGTGGTGCCCACCGAGGCCCCGGTCCACCCCGAACCGGGCCATGAGCAGGTCGAACACCGTGGTCACCTGGACGGGGCCGTCGCCGGTGTCCACGGTTCGCACCGGCACCCGCCGGGTCACCGTCCCCTCGCCGTCGAAGAACTCGAAGTCGATGTCGACCACGGCGTCGCACCCGGCGGCCAGGCTGAGCACGGGCCGGATGTCGGTGCCCAGCACACTGTCCACCAGTTCCAGGTTCCACCGGCCCTTGGCCTCGCTGGCCCAGCGGTCCCCGATCGAGCCGTTGGGCATCCGGGGCTCGTCGGCCTCCCCGTCCCACACCAGCATCTTCCAGTCAGCGTGCTCCTCGGCGGCGTAGGGGGCTAGGCGGCCGGCCCGGAGGTACCGGGTGGGGCGCCGGCCCTCCACCTGCACCAGGAACGGAAGGTCGGTGTAACGGCGGGCGTAGCGCTCGAAGTAGTCGACCTTGCGGTCGCGGTAGAACTCGGTCAGCAGGACATGGTCGACCGCCAACCAGAAGGCGGTGTCCTGTCCGGGGCTGGCCGGGATCCACCAGTCCGCATACTTCGCCACCTGGGAGAAGTCGGGACTGAACACGGTCAGCTTGGCTCCGGCGTGGCGGACCTCGGACACGAAGTGGGTGTCGGGGGTCCGGGTCATGTTGAGGTTCGAACCCATGACGGCGATGAAGCGAGCGTTGAACCAGTCGGCGGATTCGTGCACGTCGGTCTGCTCGCCCCACACCTCGGGCGACGCCGGGGGCAGGTCGCAGTACCAGTCGTAGAAGCTGAGCACGGTCCCGCCGATCAGGGACATGAAGCGGCTCCCGGCCGCGTAGCTCACCTGGGACATGGCCGGGATCGGCGAGAAGCCGGCCACCCGATCCGGGCCGTGGGTGGCCATGGTGTGGACCACCGAGGCGGCGGCGATCTCGAGGGCCTCGTCCCAGCCGATCCGTCGGAAGCCTCCCTTGCCCCGGGCCTGCTGGTAGCGGCGCCGCAGATCGGGTGAGGCCTGCAGGTTCCGCCAGGCCGCCACCGGATCGCCGAACGCCTCGAACTTGAGCTGGCGGTAGAGATCGATCAGTTCGCCCCGGGCGTAGGGGTATTTCACCCGCAGGGGCGAGTAGAGGTACCAGGAGTACGAGATGCCCCGCTGGCAACCGCGGGGCTCGTAGGGGGGCAGGCCCTCCTCGAGCTGGGGGTAGTCGGTGGCCTGGAGCTCCCAGGTCACGATCCCGTTCTTGACGAACACCTCCCAGGAACAGCTCCCGGTGCAGTTGACCCCGTGGGTCGTCCGCACCCGCTTGTCGTGCTGGAACCGGTTCCGGTAGAACTCCTCCCAATGGCGGGCGGCCGGGTCAACGGTCTCGCGGCTCCATCTCATCGCCTGCTCCTCAACTGGGTTGCGTAGGGACGCCGAGCACCCCGGCCGACCACGGCCATGGCCACCAGTAGCAGGGCGGTGGCCGACAGGGCGCCGGTGGTCAACCGGTCGGTGGTGGCGGCCGGGGCGGGCTCGGTCGGGGCGTCGGCCAGGAAGGCGACGAGATCGGCCAGCTCCTGCTCCGACAGGGGGCGGGAGGCGAAGACGGGGGCCATGGTGGCCGACGGGGGGTTGGCCAACCAGCCGGTCAGGCCGGCGTCGCCCCCGAGCCGCTGGTAGGCCCCGGTAAGGTCGGGACCAAGGCCCGAGCCACCGAGATCACCGCTCGAACCGGCGGTGTGGCAGGCGTGGCACGCCGGCGCCCCGGCCGAGAGCCGGTCGGCTCCGGTGAACAGGAGCCGACCCCGGGCCGCGTCCCCCGTGACGGCCGCCGGTTCCACCCCCGCCGTGCTGGCCACACCGGTTCCCGACCCCGCGCCGGTCGCGGCCCCCGACGTCTCCCCGGCCAGGCCGACGACATGGTCGACGACGGCGGCGATGTCGGCGTCGGACAGGCCGGTCACCGGGGGCATGACCGAGTCGTAGCGGACGCCGAGCACCTCGATTGGGCCGCTGACCCCGTTGGTGACGGCGGCCTCGACGGTGGCCGGATCGGCGGCGGCCGGGTTGCCCCGGAGGGGAGGGAACGCCCCCTCCACCCCTTCGCCGGCGGCCTGGTGGCAGCCGGCGCAGGCGGTGGCGAACACGTCCTCCCCGGACGGGCCCTGGGCCGCGAGGGGTGCTGCCGGCGGAGCGGCGACGACCGCGATCGCCACCGCCGCGATCAGGGGGGCCAGCAGGAGTCCCCACCTAGCGCGGGACCGGATTCCGGCTGCGTTGCGTCGCATCCTCCACCCCTCCTCGTCGGCGCCGTTGCCACGCCGTCCCCCAAGCCGTAGACCTCTCACCCTGCCTGTCGGCGAGTTATACAGTCAACAACTTGTGGACTTGAGGAGAGCTTAGTCCGGTGCCGGTGGGGGATCCAGGCTCAGCACCGGCGAGCCGGGCGCCGTCCCCGGTCAGACCTAGGCCAGGGTCATGGCGTGACGGACCAGAGCGATTACCGAGTCCTTGACCGCGGCGCGGTGCCGGGCGTCGGTGACCACCACGGGCACGTGCCCGGGCAGGTCGAGGGCCTCGGCCACGTCGGCGGGACGGTGCAGCAGGATGCCGTCGAAGGTGTTGATAGCCACGACGAAGGGGATACCGGACCGTTCCATGTAGTCCACGACCGGGAAGCAGTCGTCGAGTCGGGACGTGTCGACCAGGACCACGGAACCGACCGCCCCCCGGACCAGTTCGTCCCACATGAACCGGAATCGTCCCTGGCCGGGCGTGCCGAACAGGTAGAGCACGAGGTCGTCCCCCAGCCCCACCCGGCCGAAGTCCATGGCCACAGTGGTGGCCGTCTTCTCGGTGGCCGGTCCGACGTCGTCGATGCCCTCGGAAACGCGGGTCATGCTCGCCTCGGTGGTCAACGGGTCGATGTCCGAGAGCGAGGTAACGAAGGTCGTCTTGCCGACGGCGAATCCGCCGGCCACCACGATCTTGACAGGGGTGGGATTGGTCATGAGCGTGGGAGCTCCTGTCCTGGGCGGTCTGGGGACGGTGCGGAGCGGGTCGGGCTGGGGTGGGGCACGTGAGGGCTCACAATCGGTGGAGGCCGTCGAGCACTCGCTCGAGGAGGGCGACATCGGGCCGGCCGGCGCCGCCGGTGGACGGGGACGTGGCGGCGCGGCGCACCTCGAGGTGGCCGTCGACGACCAGGTCGGCGAGGAGCACCAGAACGACCGGGAGGGGGAGGTCAAGGCGTCCCGCCACCTCCACCACGGGAGTCGGGGCCACGCACAGCTCGAGGATCAGATCCTGTTCGAGACCGACGCGGCCGTGGATGTCCCGGCCGGACGGGGAGGTCTCCACCGGATCCTCCAACGCCAGTTCGAGGCGGGGCACTGTGCGACCCTGGGTAAGGAGGTAGGGCCGCACGGCCAGTAGGTCGACGGCGATGTCGGTTTCGGGACCGGTCACCGGTGGCGCCGCCCCGGTCCCGGCAGAGCCGCCGACCGCGGGTTCCTCTGGGCCGCCGGGCCGGTTGCCCTGGTCGAAGGCGCTCATGGCGGTTGGTCCACCCAACGAGGCGGGAGGGTCGATCATCGGTCGTGCTCCGTCCGGTGGGCGGCCGGGTCGAGCCAGTTCAGGAGGGAGTCCTCGGTCTCGTCGCCGTCCGGGGGGTCGTCGTCGGCGTACGGGAGGTCACCGACCATGGAGGGGTGGGGGTCCGGAGGGGGCGCGGTCGGCCAGGCTGGCGCGGGTTGGGGCCGCCGCCGTTCGGGGCTG
>JBKECK010000070.1:0-2455 GCA_047974625.1 Acidimicrobiales bacterium | reverse complement strand
TTTTGCCACTTTGTGCTGGGGTTTGGTGTACCCACGGCGGTTCTCATCGGGGCCATCACGGCTCCCACCGACTCTGCAGCCGTCTTCTCTGTGTTGCGCGGTATGCCGCTCCCCGCGCGGGTGAGATCAGTGCTCGAGGGAGAGTCTGGGCTCAACGACGCCCCCGTCGTCTTGCTGACGTCGGTCGCGACCTCCTGGTCGATGGGTGAGTTGCCGGACGGTGGCCCGTGGGCGGTAGCCGGGCTCATCGTCGCTGAGCTTCTCGGGGGCCTGCTCGTCGGGGTGATCATTGGCGTTCTGGGGGCGGCGATCCTGCGCCGGGTCGCCCTACCAGCGGCGGGCTTGTACCCGCTTGCAGCGATGTCGGTGGTGGTCCTTGCCTACGGGTTGGGGGTGTGGATTCACGTCTCCGGCTTCGCGGCGGTGTACGTGGCAGCGCTCATCTTGGGCAACAGTCATTTGTCGCACCGCAACGCGACCCGATCGTTCGCCGAAGGCATCGGCTGGGTGGCGCAGATCGGCCTGTTCGTCATGCTCGGCATGCTGGCCAGCCCTGAACTGCTGACCCTCCGCATGGTCGTCAACGGCATCCTCATCGGCGCGTTCTTGACATTCATCGTCCGCCCGATCGCCGTGTTCACGTGCTCCGTCTGGTTCAAAGTCCCGTGGCGGGAGCAGGCGTTTATCTCCTGGGCAGGGCTCCGGGGTGCGGTGCCCATCATTATGGCGACGGTGCCGCTCGCGGCAGGCGCCCCGGCGGCCTCCCAGATCTTTGAAGAGGTCTTGGTTCTGGTCATCGTCTTCACCTTGCTGCAAGCCCCGACACTGCCCTGGGTGGCCCGATGGCTCGGGATATCGCAAGATAATTCGAGCGTCGATATTGAGGTTGAGGTTGCCCCGCTGGACAAAATCCAGGCGGACTTCATGCAGGTCACGGTCCCGGAGGGGTCCCGTTTACATGGGGTGACGGTCCAGGAGTTGAAGCTACCCCAGTTCTGCGTCATCGCGGTCATTCTCCGTGACGGGCACCCGGTTGCTCCGCGCAGCTCGACGCGCATTTGTGCCCGCGATGAGCTCCTCATGGTCGTGCCCGCACGTGACCGTGATCGGGTGGAGGAAATCCTCGCTGCGATCGGACGACGCGGGCGCCTAGCCCGCTGGCTCAAGGACCTTTAGGGGAGCGCTGATGATTGTTGTTCTGAGCGAGGACGTGCCGGCCGCTCGCCACCATCACCTGGCGTGAATCCGCACCAAACGACGCGTCACGGCCCAAAAATGCGACTGCTCGGATCACCAGGTGTGCAAACACGCCAGACTGACGCCGCGCCTGAGGGTGCACTGGACGCCGCTCACGCGATCTGGGGGTGTGGGATCGCCCGGTCCGGTGCGCCGCAGCCGGGGCATGATTGATCAGTGGATCCAGGCCTAGCCTCGGCGTTTCACGCGGGTGTGTGACGTGGGCCTGTTGGTGATGCGGAAAGTGCTCCTGGCCTGGGACGATGGACTTATCTAGGGTTACACGGTTCCAGTTCGAGGAGCACTTTCAAGGTGAAGCGTAGCGGGTCGGTTCGTCGGGTCAAGGTCAGCGCGGACGGTGTGGGTGTGGTGTCGTATGTGGGGTTGGGCGTGTTGCGGGAGCTCGCTGGGGATACCGGTCTGGTGGCCGCGTTGAACCGGGCGTTGGCCGACACCTACCGGGGGCCGTGGCTGCACGCTCCGGGACGGGTGTTGACCGATCTGGCGGTCGCGGTCGCTGATGGTGCGGACGCGATCACGGGTATCGAGGTGCTGGGTGATCGGCAGGGTGTGTTCGGGCCGGTGGCGTCGATGCTGACCGCGTGGCGGGTGTTGGACCGGGTCGATGCCGATCATCTTGGGCGGGTACGGGCGGCTCGGGGGTTGGCGCGGGCCCGGGCGTGGGCGGGGGGTGCGGGCCCGGACCTGAGTCAGGAGTTGAGGATCGATTTCGATGCCACGATCACGGTTGCGCATTCGGAGAAGGAGAACGCGGCCGCGACGTGGAAGAAGACGTTCGGGTTCCATCCGTTGTTGGCGTTCCTGGATCGTTCCGAGATCGCTGGCGGTGAGGCGCTGGCCGGGTTGCTGCGTCCAGGTAACGCTGGTTCGAACACGGCCGCCGACCATGTCGTTGTTCTTCAGTTGGCGTTGGCTGCGCTGCCTGCCCATGCCCGTCCCCGTCCCGGTGAGGTGGACAGCCCGCGGGTGTTGGCCCGCTCGGATTCAGCCGGTGCGACGCACGCGTTCGCTGCGGTGTGTCGTGCCGCGGGGGTGGGGTTCTCGTTCGGGTTCCCGATCGATTTCCGTGTCCAGGCCATTGTTGATGCCATCCCGGATGAGTGTTGGCATCCGGCGATCGACACCGGCGACCAGTTCCGTGAGGGAGCGTGGGTGGCTGAGGCCACCGGTACGGTGGACCTGTCTTCCTGGCCGGCGG
>JBKECK010000069.1:0-16796 GCA_047974625.1 Acidimicrobiales bacterium | reverse complement strand
TTGCCGGAGGCTGGGTCGCTGCCGGAGGCTGGGTCGCTGCCGGAGGATGGGTCGCTGACGGAGGCTGGGTCGCTGACGGAGGCTGGGTCGCTGCAGGAGGCTGGGTCGCTGACGGAGGCTGGGTCGTCGGGGGCGGAACCGCGTGACGGGCGCGCCCCGGGCGGGGTGGGCCCGATCACGGTCAGCCTCTGGTCCGGATCGCCGCCGTGGTGGAACGACATGAAGTGCCGCTGGCCGTCGCGGTCGATGTCGACCTCGAGCCGGGTGGACAGGGCGTTGACCACCGAGACCCCGACACCGTGGAGCCCGCCCGACACCTTGTAGCCCCCGTCGCCGAACTTCCCGCCGGCGTGGAGCATCGTGAGCACCACCTCGGCCGCGCTCATGTCGTACTTCGAGTGGTTGTCGGTGGGGATGCCCCGACCGTTGTCGACGACCTCCACCCCACCGTCGGCCCTGACCGTCACGTCGATCCGGTCGCAGAACCCGGCCATGGCCTCGTCGACCGAGTTGTCGACGATCTCCCACACCAGGTGGTGGAGCCCGGTCGGTCCGGTGGAACCGATATACATGCCGGGACGCTTCCGCACCGCTTCGAGACCCTCGAGTACCTGGATCTCGGAGGCGTTGTAGCTGACCGCGCCGGCCGAGGCGTCGGTGTGGACCGGGCCCGCAGGCCGGTTCCTGTGATCGACACCGTCCCGGTTGGTACCGTCTCGGGCCGGGCCGGCCTCAACGACACCGCCAGGGGAGGCGTCGCGGGGGGCGTCGTTGTTGTGAGCGTCGTTCGTCATACCGTCCAGCTGCCCCGACCAACACAGAAACCGGGACGATCAGACGCCCAGGGGTTGGAACAGGGAACGATTTATTCTACCAGGCCCACCGAACGTCTCGGGCCGACCCGGGACGCCCCCGCAACGCCACCGCCCGTGGCCGTCCGGCCGGGCTCGGCCGCGGCGGATACCCGGGTGACGGGGCCCCGGCCGGAGACCGCTCAGCGGGTGATCCGGACCCGGAGACGATCGACCACGATCGGTGGGTCGAGCTCGGCGAACCGCCGCTTGATCTGGCCCTCCATCCAGGTGATCTGCGAACCCCAGGCGGGATCGTCGCATGACACCACGAGGACACCGTCCACCAGCCTGGCCGGCCGGGTGGGCCCGGCCAGGGCCGGACCGACCACGTCGGGCCAGTGGGTCCGGAGCGCGGCCACGGCGTCGACGGTGGGCGCGCCGAGATGACGGAGGAACGCCTCCAGCCCGTACCGCACCGGCACCGGCTCCTCAGGCACCGGACGCCACCCCCGGGGTCGGGCCGGTCCGGACGACACCGTCGGCGTCCAGCCACAGCTCGGTGTCGGCCACACTGCGGTCGGGCAGACCGGTTGCCGAGGTGATCACGGTCTGGCCGGTGGGCAGGTTGGCCAGCAGTGCGGCGGCCCGGACCGGATCGAGCTCGGACAGGACGTCGTCGAGCAGGAGCAGGGGAGGTTCGCCGAGCCGGTCGGTGACCAGCCGGTGGGCGGCCGTGCGTAGGGCCAGGGCCAGGGCACGCTGCTCCCCCTGGGAGGCCTCGGTGCGGGCGGTCAGACCGTCGAGGGTAACCACCAGCTCGTCACGGTGCGGGCCGACGCCGGTGACCGACCGGCGCACGTCGTCGACCCGGTTGGCGACCAGGGCCGCGGCCAGGTCGTCGTCCCGCCACGACCGTTCGTAGGTGAGGGTCACCGGCACGGCCGCCCCGGCCACGGTGGCGTAACTGTCGACGACGAGGGGGATGAGCGCCTCCACCAGGGCCTCGCGGCGCTCGGTGAGCACCTGGCCCCGGGCGGCCAGCTTCGTGTCCCACACATCGAGCGTCATGGCCGCGGAGGCATCCAGCGTGCCGCGGGCCTGGCGGAGCAGGGCGTTGCGTTGCCGGACGATCCGCTCGGTTTCCGACAGCAGGGCGTGGGTGCCCGGGTCCAGGGCGACGAGGACGTCGTCGAGGTACTCGCGGCGGTGTTGGGGGCCGCCCTTCAACAGGACGAGATCGTCGGGGGCGAACCAGCTCACCCGGAGGGCGCCGAGAAGGTCACGGGAGCGCTGCAACCGCTGCCGGTTGACCTGGGCCCGGGTCCGGCCGCCGGTCAGTTCCAGCTCGATGAGCACCTGGCGGTCGTCGCGGATGCCCTCGGCCCGGACCACGGCCGTCTCCGCTCCCCGCCGGATCAGACTGGCCGTGGGCGCCCCCCGGAACGACTTCAGGGTGGCCAACAGGCCGATGGCCTCCACCAGATTCGTCTTGCCCACACCGTTGGGGCCGCACACCGCCGTCAACCCGGTGGACAGCTCCAGGTCGAGCTGCCGGTAGGAACGGAAATCGGTGAGCCAGAGGCGGGTCAGGCGCACGGACGCTGGAGCGGCCGAGCCGCGGTCACGACACCCGGACGGGCATCAGCAGGTAGAGGAAGTCGTCCTGATCCACGGCCCGGAGCACCGCCGGCTTCAGCTCGTCGATGGTAGACAGGGTGATCGTCTCGCTGGGCGACACCTCGGCCCCGTCCAGAAGGTATTGGGGGTTGAACGCCACCACCAGGTCGGCACCGGTGTAGGTGGCCTCGATGCTCTCCCGGGCGGTACCGACGTCCTGGGTGACCGCCACCAGCTCCAACCCGTCCGCCGACATCTCGAGCCGGATCGGGGTGGACTCCCGGGCCAGCAGCTTGACCCGCCGGAGACCGTCCAGCAGCTCTTCGCGGTTGACCGTGAGCATGTTGGGATGCGACTCGGGGATGAGGCCGCCCACATTGGGGAAGTCGCCCTCGATCAGGCGGGTGATCAACCGGACGGGCCCGACCTTGAACGATGCTTCGCGTTGGCCGAGACGGACCTCGACGTCGTCGGCCTGGCCGAGCACCCGGTTCAGCTCACCCAGGGCCCGGGACGGGATCAGGACCGACTGGCCCGATTCCAGCATCGACACCCCGGCCACGTCCTTGATGGCCAGCCGGTAGGAGTCGGTGGCCACCATGCGCATCCCACCGGCCTCGGCGGTGAGCAGGACGCCGGTGAGGATGGGCCGGGAATCGTCGTGACTGGCCGCCAGGACCACCTGGTTGAGGGCAGCGGCCAGCTGGGCGCTGGCCAGGGTGACGGGTTCGTTTTCGTCGTCGGCCAGGCGGGGGAACTCGTCACCGGCGATCAGACGGATGCTGAACTCGCTCCGGCCGGCCTGGATCGACAGGGATTCGTCGACCGCGGCGAAGGACACCGCGCCCGGCTGGACCGCCCGGACGATGTCCGAGGCGAGGCGGGCCGGGATGACGGCCACCCCGTCGGCCTCCCCGACCACGGTGGTGGTGGTGGAGATCGTGAGGTCCAGGTCGCTTCCGGTGAGGGTCAGTTGGTCGCCGGACAGCTGGGCCCGGATTCCGGACAGGCCCGGCAGGGTGCCCCGGCCGCTCACGGCTCGGGCGGCGATACCGAGTGCTTCGAGAAGGACGTCTCGTTCGCAACGGAACTTCACGGCCGCGATCCCCTCGTCGACTGCTCGTTGTTGGTCATCGGTCGCATGCTGGTGGCTGGCCTGGTCGGTGCTCGCATCTCGTTGCTCGCAGGGTCCTCGTTACTACTCGCCTTCGGATGTTCCAATGGTGGTAGTGGGTAGTAGGTGCTGTGGATTGTGGACGAATTGGGATTCGACCTGGTCACCGCGGTTGTCGTCGTCCGCAGGGGCGGGGCCCGATCCCCAACGGGTGGGTGGAGGCCCGGGCGGGTTGGGGATGAGGGTTCAGACTATCCACGGCGTGTGACACGACGACCACAGGGTTGTCCCCGGCAGGCGACGGGTTGTCCCCGGGGTCATCCACGGGCCCGACGTGGGTTTTCCACTAGTAGTCCCCAACCTGTGCCTCTTCAAGGACCCGCTTCTCCAGGGCCATCACGTCGTTGTAGATCTGGGAACGCTCCTTCATCAGGGCCGAGATCTTGTCGCAGGCGTGCATGACCGTGGTGTGGTCGCGGCCGCCGAACTCCCGGGCGATCACCGGGAAGCTCAGGTCGGTGAGCTGGCGGGTCACGTACATGGCCATCTGGCGGGTGATGACCAGGGGCCGACGGCGGGACTTGCCGGTGAGCTCGTCGATGGAGAAACCGAACTGGGCCGAGGTGGCCCCGAGGATCATGGAGACGGTGATCGGTCGGGGCTGGCGCTCGGCGATGAAGTCGCCCAACACCTGCTCCGCGATCGACCGTGACAAGGACGAGCCGTTGAGGGTGGCGTAGGCGGTGACCTTGTTCAGGGCGCCTTCGAGCTCACGGATGTTGGAGGTGATGTTGGCGGCGATGAACTCGCTCACCTCGTTCGGCAGGTAGTGCCCGTCCCGGTCGGCCTTCTTGCGCAGGATGGCCATCCGGGTCTCGATGTCGGGTGGCTGGATGTCGGTGAGCAGCCCCATCATGAACCGGCTCTTGAGCCGTTCCTCGAGGGTGGGGATGGCGTCGGGGGGACGATCGGAGCTGAGGACGATCTGGCGGTTGGCGCCGTACAGGTCGTTGAAGGTGTGGAACAGCTCTTCCTGGAGCGAGTCCTTGCCCTCGATGAACTGGATGTCGTCGATCAGCAGGACGTCGATCTGGCGGTACCGGCGTTTGAAGTCGGCCCCTGAGGAGTTGCGGATCGAGTCCACGAACTCGTTGAGGAAGGTCTCGGTGGAGACGTACAGCACCTTCAGCCGGGGGTAGACGTCACCGACGAAGTGGGCGATGGCCTTGAGGATGTGGGTCTTGCCCAGGCCGGCCGAGCCGTAGATGAACAGGGGGTTGTACGAACCCCCGGGCCGTTCGGCCACCGAGAGGGCGGCGGCGTGGGCGAACCGGTTGGAGGGGCCGATCACGAATCCGTCGAAGGTGTAGCGGTGGTCGTCGGCCGACGCCGAGTTGCCGGCCAGCGGGCCGAGGTGGGGGCCCACCTCGGTGGGTTCGTCCGGCCTCATCTCCGGATGGATACGGGGTGGGAGGCCGGTCTGGCCCACCGAGGTGGCGCCGTCGTGGTGGTCGTCGTAGCGGTCACGCCCGGGCGGTCGCTCCGGGGGCGGGTAGCCGTGGCCGGCGTCGAGGGCACCCGGCATTGGACCTCGACCCCCGTTCGGCGTCGAGGCGGCCACGCTGGCCCCGCTGGTGATCCGGGTCGAACCGCTGACCGGTGACTCGTCGAACAGGGTGGGCACCATCAGCTGGAAGTCGACCACGAGGTCCTGGCCGGCGGCCTCGGCCACCGCGTCCTCCACCAGAGGCCGGTACCGACCGTCCAGCTTGTCCCGGATGATCCCGTTGGGAAGCCCGAGGACGAAGCGGTCGTCGGTGAGTTCGAGCGGGGCCACCGAAGCGAACGTCGACTGCCACACACCTTCGGAAACCTGACTCTTCAGAAGATCAGCGGCGGACATCCATAGTTGCTCCGGTGCTACCCACACGCCTCCACCAGCGGTTTCTCCCCAACTTCCACAGGCTAGTCCACAGGTCCGACGGTCGACCGACGGGCGGCGGCTTCAGAACGTCGAACTGTCCGCCAATCGGGTGGAAGGGTTGTCGACGCTAGCACAGCTGATCCGGCGGCCCACCCTAGCCTGTGGAGAAGGTGGGCCGCGAGCAGGAGAGCGGTACGCTTGGCTCACTGGCCGCACCAGGTTCTGGGCGCGGCCGGTGGTTGGCGTGCCCCACCCCCTTCATCCGCCACCGATCGGTTCCGAGACGTGATCTCCGGAGCGACGGGCCGGGCCGGGTCCGGGTTGGCACGGCCGGCATGTTTTCGTTTGTTGCCCCTGTTCGAGGGAGATCCGGTGAAGCGTACGTTCCAGCCCAACAATCGTAAGCGGGCCCACAAGCACGGGTTCCGGGCCCGGAGCTCCAGCCGGGCCGGCCGGGCGATCCTCCGCTCCCGGCGTGCCAAGGGACGCCACCGCCTCAGTGCGTGATCTGGCGGGTCCGTCATCGGAGGATCTTCAGCGAGCTGCGGGAGCGGGGTGTTCGGGTGCGGAGCGGACCGGTCAGGTTGACGTTCGTGCCGCTCGACACGCCCCATCCGATGGTGGCGTTCGCCATCGGTCGCCGGTTTGGGAACGCGGTGGAACGCAACCGGGCGCGCCGTCGCATGCGGGCCGTGTTCGGTGCGGTGTGGACCCCGGGCGACCCCCTCGGCGCATATCAGGTCAGTGTGACCCGGGCCGCGCTGGGTGCGCCGACCACGGAGCTGACCGATGCTCTCTCCCGCTGCTTGCAGCAGCTGACGGCAACGCAGAGGCGGCCGGCGGTCGGGGTCGGGGGGCACCTGCGGTGAAGAGATTGCTGCTATGGGCGATTCGCCTCTACCAGGCGACGGCGGTGGTGCGGACCCCGCGTTGCCGTTTCATCCCGAGCTGTTCCGCCTACGCCGCTGAAGCCATCGAGCGTCACGGCGCGGCCCGGGGCTCGTGGCTCGCGCTGCGCCGGCTCGGTCGATGCCATCCATTCGGTCCGTACGGGTTCGACCCGGTTCCGGAGAAGTAGCTCATGTTCGACGCCATCGCCCGCATCCTGGCCTTCTTCTACGACCTACCCGTCGTGGGGGGCTCCTACGGCCTGGCCATCATCATGCTGACGGCTACCGTGATGATGGTCCTGATGCCGCTCACCATCATGGCCACCAAGTCCACGATGGCCATGCAGCGCGTCCAACCCCAGCTGAAGGAGCTGCAACGCAAGCACAAGAACGACCGGGAGACCCTCAACGCCGAGCTGATGCAGCTCTACCGGGACAACGGCATCAACCCGGTCGGCGGTTGTCTGCCCATGGTGGCCCAGTTGCCCGTGTTCCTGGTGTTGTTCCGGGTCCTGCGAGGCCTGTCTCGGCGGGTCTCGGAATCCCCGTACTACGGGGTGTCCGAACACGCCCGGTCGTTGGTGGGAGCCCCGTCGGCCAACGGCAACACCTTCGACCCCCAGTACCTCGATCACGGGTCGAAGCTCTACACCGACCTCACCCACGACACCGCCATCGGCTTCGGACCGGTGATCAACGGTCATCCGATGTTCGATCTCGGCCAGCATCCCCTCGACGCCATCCAGTCGAGCCTGGTGAGGGGCATTCCCTACCTGGTGCTGGTCCTGTTCGTCGTGGCCACCAGCTACTACCAGCAGCGGCAGATCTCCGCCCGGCGAGGGGCCACCGTGGTCAATCCCCAGCAGGAGATGATCATGAAGTTCCTGCCCCTGCTTTCGGGATTCTGGGCCTTCGCCTTCCCCACCGGTCTGGTGCTCTACATGGGCACCTCGAACGTGTTCCGTATCGGCCAGCAGTCGTACCTGACGCACACCGTGTACAAGGACGACGAGAAACAGCGGGCCGCGGAGGCCGGGCACGCGAAGGACACCGCCGCCAAGGACGACGGCCCGTCCGGTAAGGAGGACTCCCCGGGGAAGGCCGGTTCGTCCGGCAAGGGCGGTTCGTCGGGAAAGGGCGGCTCCCCAGGCGGCGGTGGCGGCACCACCGGCGAGGCCCGCCAACGGCGACGCGCCAGCGGGGCCGAGGCGGACGTGACCGACGATGTGGTGGCCGACGGCTCGGCGACCACCAACGGATCACGAAACGGATCGAACGGGACGGGCATGTCGGCCGCGTCGAACGAGAGTCGATCCGAGGCGTGGGAACGCCGCAAGCGTGACCGGGCCAAGGCCCGTGACGCCAGCAAGAACCGAACGGCACAGTCGAGCCGCGTTACCCCGAAGGGGACCAAGCCGAGCGGCTCCAAGAAGAAGCGGAAGAGGTAGGCAGCGTGGAATGGGTGACCGTTACAGCGAAGACCGTGCCCGAGGCGATCGACCTCGCCCTCGACAACCTGGGGGTTGACGAGGCCGAGGCCGAGATCGAGGTCCTCGAGGAGCCCAAGCAGGGTCTCTTCGGTCGGACCCGGGGAACGGCGCGGGTCAAGGCGCGGGTGAAGCCGCGATCGAGCCGGCCAAAGGTCGAGCGGAACCGGAACCGTAAGGGGAAGGGTGAGGGTCGCAAGGCGAGCCCGGCCGGCGACGGTGGCTCGGCCAAGCGCGATTCGGACAATGAGGCGCCGGCCGAGAAGCCGGCCGCGGCGTCGGCCTCGGAGAACGGTGCGGGCGGGCGGTCCGGTGGCGGCCGGACGAAGGAGCGTTCAGGGCGGAATCGGAAGGTCCGGGGCACCGACGTCCGGGCCAATGAGGAGGCGAGCATGGACGAGGTATCAGCCCACCTGTCGACGTTTCTGAGCGGTCTGACCGAGGCGTTCGGCTACGACGACGGCGCCCGGGTCGTGGAGGAGGACGAAGGTCTGGTGGCCGTGGTCAACGGTCAGCACGGCCTGATGGTGGGCCCGCGGGGTCGGACCCTGGACGCCATCCAGGAGCTCGCCCGGGTTTCCGCCCAGCGGAGCGTGCCGTCGAACATCCGGATCAAGGTCGACGTTGGCGGTTACCGGGAGCTGCGGCGTGAAGCCCTGGCCCGGCTGGCCGTGGAAACGGCCGAGGCGGCCAAGGTGGACGGCAAGGACCGGCTCCTCGAGCCCATGAACTCGGCTGACCGCAAGGTCGTCCACGACGCCCTCAACGAGGTGGCCGACGTGGAGACCCGCTCGGCCGGCGAAGAGCCGTACCGGCGGGTCGTCATCGTGCCTGTGGGCGATGGTGACGAGACGGCGGACGAGGCCGACGAGGTCGAGGACGACACGCTGTCCGACGGCACGGAGGCGGATGACGCCGGTTCTGATGACGCTGACGGCACTGCGGTCGATGACACCGCGGTCGATGACACCGCGGACGACACGGTGGCTGAGGACGCGGTGGCTGAGGACGCGGTGGCAGATGACGCGGTGGCAGATGATGCCGGCTCCGACGACGGCGATGTGGAAGAGAGTGACGACGTGGCCGTTGGCGGTTGACGCTGTCGACGGCAGCCCGCTGTTGAAGGTCCTTGATCGGGCCCGGTCCCTGGGTTTCCTGGGGCCGGGCCCGATCCGCGACCATGTCGATCACGCCGGGCGGTACCGGGCGCCGGTGGCTGGCCTGGCGGACCACGGCCGGGTTCTCATGGCCGATCTGGGGGCGGGAGGTGGGGTACCGTCACTGCCGCTGTTGATGGCTGATCCGGGGATCCGGGCCACCCTTGTGGACGCCTCGAGCCGTCGGTGCGCCTTCCTGGTCTGGGCCGCGGTCGAGCTTGGGATCGACGACCGGGTCGAGGTGTGGCGCGGTCGGGCCGAGGAGTTCGGCCACGAGCCCGGTCGCCGGGCGGCCTTCGACGCCGTGGTGGCCCGGGGCTTCGGTCCCCCGGCGGCCACCGTCGAGTGCGGCGCTCCCCTGCTGCGTCTCGGTGGCCGGCTGGTGATCAGCGAGCCGCCCGGTGGCCGGCGGTGGCCGTCCTTGGCCGATGTGGGCCTCTCCGTTGACCGCTCCCATGACGGTGTGGTGGTGTTGTCGAGGGACGGTGCCGTGCCGGCGGAGTTTCCGAGGCCGACGGCTCGGCAGCGGCGGAGTCCTCTGTTCAGGTTGTGATTTTCGACGCGAGATGGTGTGAGCCGGTTGGGTAACGGGTTGGTTGGAGGGATTGCCGCCACTCGGGGGCTTCTTGGTTGCATGCTGGTAGGAAGGCGGACGTGCGTTCGTGCCTCCGCTGGCATCTGAGGTTGGGTGATTCGTCGGACGGTCCGGCGGACACGAGGAGGAACAGGTCTTGACCACGTTCGAGTCCAAAGAGGCAGGCGTGTCGAAGCCGGCGAAGGGCTCGGGTGCCCGCCTGGTGGCGGTGGCGAACCAGAAGGGCGGGGTCGGCAAGACGACCACGGCCGTGAACCTCGGCGCCGCGGCCGCGGAGCTGGGTCACCGGGTGCTGTTGATCGATCTCGATCCCCAGGGCAATGCCACCACGGGTCTGGGGATCAATCCTCGGAGCCTGGAACGGTCGATGTACGACGTCCTACTCCACGATGTCCCGATGGACGACGCCATCGAGGCGGCGGCGGTGCGGAACCTGTTCCTTGCCCCGGCCAACCTCGATCTGGCCGGGGCCGAGATCGAGCTCGTACCGGCCTTCAGTCGGGAGATGCGCCTCAAGAACGCGGTGAGCAAGGTGGTGGACGACTATGACATCATCCTGATCGACTGCCCGCCCTCGCTTGGGCTGCTCACCGTTAACGCCTTCGCCGCCGCCACTGAGGTGCTGGTGCCGATCCAGTGCGAATATTACGCTCTCGAGGGTCTGGGCCAGCTGCTGCGGAACGTCGATCTGGTGCAGCGGAACCTGAACGCCGACTTGCACCTGTCCCACATCGTGCTGGTGATGTACGACGCCCGGACGAACCTGGCCAGTCAGGTGGCTACCGAGGTGCGGGAGCACTTCGGTGACCTGGTGTGCCAGACGGTGATCCCGCGGACTGTCCGGTTGTCGGAGGCGCCGAGTTTCGGCCAGCCGATCACGGTGTTTGACGCCGCCTCCCGAGGGGCGTTGTCGTACCGTGATCTGGCCGTGGAGATCGCTGGTCCCCCGCCGGGCGCGGGCTGAGTCGTGTCGTGGGGGACAGTCTGGATCATCTGCTCGGCTTGGGGGACGGCGACGGCCCGGACGTGGGGCGGGCGGCGAGGCCGGTAGGGCACGAGTACACCGTCATTCCCGTGGGGGCGATCGTGCCGAACACGAGGCAACCTCGACGCCAGTTTGACACGGCCGAACTGGCGTCACTGGCCCGCTCGATCGGGGAGCTGGGGATCCTGCAGCCCGTCCTGGTCCGCCATATCGATGAAGGTCGATATGAATTGATCGCCGGGGAACGGCGGTGGCGAGCAGCGGCCCAGGCGGGGCTCCGGTCGATACCGGCTCTGGTGCGGCAGATCGACGACCAGCTGTCCCTGGAGGAGGCCATCGTCGAGAACCTCCATCGGGCCGATCTGAACCCCTTGGAGGAGGCGGCCGCCTACCGACAGCTGATCGAGGAGTTCGCGCTCACCCAGGACGAGGTGGCCCAGCGTGTGGGCCGGAGCCGGTCGGCCGTGGCCAACCTCCTCAGACTGTTCCAGCTGCCCACCACGGTGCAACGCCTGGTGGCCGGGGGATCGCTGTCAGCCGGGCACGCGCGGGCGCTGCTGACCCTGGTGGATCCGGCCATGCAGGCGGAGCTGGCCCGACGGGTGATCGAACACGACCTCAGTGTCCGCCAGTTGGAGGCGTTGGTGCGCCAGTCCTCGGATCGGGCCGGGACACGGCGGACGCGTGCTGGTAGCGGCGACCGGCCCCCCGGGGTCGTTGAGGTGGAGACCGGTCTGGCCGATTCACTGGACACCCGAGTTCGGGTGGAGGTGAAGCCCGGAGGGGGGAGGGTGACGGTGGAATTTGCCGATCTGGCCGATCTGGACCGGATCTACCGACTCCTTCGACGGGGTGTCGGCTGACGAAGGACCGAGAGTGAGGATCCCGGTCGGGCGGCGTCGACCCGGTGACCTCGGTAAACGCAGTGGGGCCAGCGCCGTGATCCAGCGAGCTGATCGATCCTGCTGGTCGTTCTGGCGCCGGTAGGTGGCGATAATCCCACAGGTTGTGGATGACGCTGTGGGCAACTGGATGGCGGAGGGTTGGAGGCGACCGGGGCTCGTGATGTTTCACGTGAAACATCACGACAGTAGGGAACCGGACGAGTCGAGCGGCCGGGCGTGTGATGGCCTGAGCGGCGGGTAGCCGGGTTCGTTGTGGGCATGATCGGGTAGGTTCATCGGTAGTTTTGGTGGTGATTGGGTGTGAGGCTGGCCCGGTGCGGACCGTGCCGTCGGCGGCTGCCACTGTTGGTGAGTGACTATCGCGGTGGGTGACGCGACTGATTGGCTAAGGACAGGTGACGCTCGCGCCGGGTAGCTCGGATGTTGCATCGGGTAGAACAGGGGACGAATGGGCGGGAATTGGGTTTTCACATCGCGCCAATGGGGGTTACGTGGGTATGAGCGGTGGTAAAACGGCGAGTGGTGGGTGAGGCGTCGGTAGCCGGCTTGACGGTCTTCTGTTCACCAAGTGCGCAGGCTGGGCCAATGCGGGTGGGGGTGGAGCGGCTGGACGCGCCGAGGGGGGAACATCGGCGGGCGTCGATCCGGGTCGGGTCGGGTCGCCCGGGTCGGGTCGAGGTCCAGCCGGTCGGCAGGGTGAGCGGTCACCCGAGGGGCCGTTGGCGACCGGTTGGCGGGTGTGGAGTCTGTGGAGGATGGGTGGCGGACCGGTGATTCGAGGGTCAGGCGGGCCGTCCCGGTGACGGAGCGGCAACGGCGCTGGTCTGGGGCCGGGGATGGGACGGTGGTCGCGGTGGTTAACCCGGCGGCGGTGGCGAATGAGCGTTTCGGGAACCGAGCGCCGTAGGTGATAACGCGGGTAGAAACGGGGATGATCGGGTTTAGACAGGACCAAATCGGCGCAAAATGGGTCCAGCTAGGTTTGATCAGGTTCAATCAGGTGACGGATGGGTGGAAGTAGGCCACTCGGCGCGTCGCGGCTGGCCGTCGGGCTGGGTCGCAATCGGACGAGAGCGGCCGAAGGTGCCGTTACCTCTGGGGGGAGCGCGGCACGAACGCCGCTTCGCGGGTGCGCTGGGAGTTGGACCGGGGTGAACTTGGGTGAAGGGGTGTTGACCTGGGCCAATTGGGGTTCGGACGCGTGGGTTCGAGGGACAGACGGGGCCGGGGCCGGGGCAGGACGGCCGTTGCTACGGCCGTTGTCGTGGGTATCGGTGGGTTCAGATTGGTATGGAACGGTGGTCTATGGGCGCAGAAGGGGTTGATGGGGGTAAGGGACACTAAGGCTCGGGGGTGATCGGGGATAGTCGGGTGGAGATGAATAGGTCAACGGTCGAACTGGAACGATTGGAGACGGTCCTGATCAGGAGCTCGTTGGGTGCCGGTCTCGTCGGGATGTCGGGGTAGGGCGGGGCTCTGGTGGCGGACGGCTCGCCTCTTGGCGTCGGGGTGGATTGACCCTGACGGACGCGGTGCCGGAACCCGGCCCGGGCCCTCCGCGCCTCGGTCGGATGCGGCCGGGTAGGGGTGCGGAGGATCGGGTGGCACTCGGCGAACATCGGGTGTACTCGGGTCTGTCGTGGGTGCTAGTGGGTTCAATATGTGATAGAGGCGGGTTGGATCGGGTATGAACAGGGTTCGCTCGGTGGTCATGGGTGGATAGATGAGACGGTCCGCAGTCGATGGCAGGGCTATTAGGGTATGTGGCGCTCAGATACGGGTAGCGGCGGGTCTGGACGGGTGTGATCGGGTGTATATCGGTATGGCCCGGTGATAATCGGGCGGATTGGTGGTGGACTGCAGCTTGATCGGGTACGTCGTGGGCTGGCCCGGGGACGTTCGGGGCGTCGAACGACGGCGCGGTCAAGCTCGGTCGAGTGGGGTGCCTGCGCCAGGTCGAGGACCTTGGCGGCGGAGCCGCAGGAGCCGTTTGACGTTGTGGCGAGGCGACGGGCCGTCGGCACCGGACCGACGCCGGCGTGCGCCGGGTGGTGCCGGGTGGGGGACGGGGGGATCAGGCATCAGGTGGGCTCAGGCACGGCGGGAGCGTCGGGGCGGCACCGCGATGGCCGCGGCCGGGATCAAGGAGGATTCCGGCGACGTCGGACCGAGTGTGAGTGTGTTCTGGCGTCGGTGGGGACGGCCCGGGGGGGCCGGGTGCATGTGGGTACGGACCGGCGACAACGGGGGGCCAAAGGGTGGCTATGGGGAGATACAGGGTGGCCCCGGGCAATATCGGTGCCTGGCGACGGTCAGTGCCGGGGGTGATGTCGGGTGAAGCGGGCGAGATCCTGGGCGAACTGGGTATCGATGGGATTCCCGCGGGAAGTGAGCCGGGCAGCGATCGGACGTCCGGCCCAACTCTCACCCCAATTGCCCCCAGGCTGACGCCGTTCGCCCTGTATTCCCCACCCATTGCATTCCCCACCCATTGTCACCGGATAGGCCCGATTCATACCCGATACTACCCACTACTCTCCCGATCATCCGATGAAACACCCGATCATCCGGTAAACGGCCCCGATCTGTACCCCGGCGGTAGTTTGAGGAGCTATGGTCGAACGTCATGGCGACCCAGCACGAACCGCACCCGGCGTTGCGGACGATCCCGAACTCGCTCGTGGTGGGGATCGGGAAGGGCGGCAGCTGCAAGACCACGCTGGCCACCCAGCTCGCCGGCATCTGGTCGAGCGAAGGTAAGCGGATCCTCCTCGCCGACCTGGATGTGCAGGCCTCAGCCACGAAGGTGGTCAGCCTGGATCCGGCCGAACACGGTGAGGGGGAACAACTGCTCGACGCCGTGGTCTACGGCGACGAGCTCGAACCGGCGTCGGCCCGGGACAATCTTGATGTGGTCGTGGCCGGTCGGTCCACCAAGACCCTGGCCCATCATCTCGTTGCGGCCGACAACGGGGTCGAGGCGTTCGCCCTCCCCTTCGAGAAGCTGATGGCCACCGGCCGGTATGACCGTCTGGTGTTCGACCTGCCTCCGTCCGGTTCGTCGAGGTTGGCCGAGCTGGCCATGCAGACCGGGAAGTACCTGTTGGTGCCGACGAGCTCTGGTGTCGACAACATCGACGGGCTCCGCGTCCTGGCCGAGGAACTCGAGACCCTCGACTCCGACATCGTCCTGCTCGGTGTGGTCCTGATGAAGATCGCCTTCAACGCCTCCCGCAAGCGGGCCGAGACCAGAGCTGAGGTGGCCGAGGTTCTGGCTGGGGTGGCCGATCCCTTCCAGACCATCATCCGGGAGGCCGGTGCCGCCTACGACGACAGCCGCAAGGCCGGGGTCTTCCTCCACGAATACGCCGAGTGGGCCACGACCGTGTCCATCACCAACCAGATCCAGGGTCGGATCAAGATCCCGGCCAACCTGGGCGAGCTGGCCCGGGAGTTCTACGAGCTGGCCGACGAGGTCGATGACCGGATCGCCCTCGCTGAGGAGCTACTGGCCGGCGATCCGGTATGAGCCGGGTGGACGCCGGGGCCGGCCACCGCCAAGACCACAACCGAGGGGCGACGATGAGTGAGCACGACCAGTGAGCGAGAACCAGAAGAACCTCGGCAACGCCCGCGGTCTCAACTCGATCGCCGATCCGCGGTCGTTCAAGGGAACCTCGGGCCGGGCTCGGAGGCGGACGAACGGGCCCGCCCCTGAGGTCGACCACGACCACGACCAGGACCACGACCTGCCGGCAGCCGAGCCGCCGGCACCGGAGCCACGGCGTGGCGGGACCGACGCCCCCGAGCCGTCCGAGTTGCGGTTGCCCACCCGCAACCCCAACCGGCGCGAACCCGCGGAGGCCGCCGGCGCCGGTCACGCCGCCCGCCTACCGGCCACGGGTCGGGCCCTCGGCGGCTTGTCGCGAACGCGGCGGGAACTGTCGGTTCCCCACCAGATCGCCGACGCGGTCGACAAGATCGGAATCAACCCGGCCGACCTGGTCATGGCCGCCTACCGGCGGCACGGCGACGCCATCTACGCCGGTGTGGGCGGCCGGATGGTGGTGCGTGGTCGCCGTCGTCTCCGGTTGACGATCTCCGACAGCGACTTCGACCAGATCACCCGGCTGGGCCGGTCCAGGGGTTGGAACCGGTCCGAGACGGTCTCAGTCATACTGGCCATGGAACTGATGCCGGACGCCGTCGACCTCCCGTTCAGCTGACCGGGCTCAGATGCCGAACTCCTCGATGAGCTGCGCCTTGCCCTTGGCGCCGACCACCCGCCGGTCGACCTCTCCGTTACGGAATACCAGCATGGTCGGGATACTCATCACGTTGAACCGCTGAGCCGTGACCTGGTTCTCGTCGACGTTGAGCTTGGCCACCTTGACGGCGCCGGCCTGCTCGTCGGCGATCTCCTCCAAGATCGGGGCGATCATCCGGCAGGGACCGCACCATTCGGCCCAGAAGTCCACGATGACCGGCTCGGCCGACGAGTTGATCACCTCGTCGAACGTGGCGTCGGTGAGGGTGTTGACGTTGTCGGCCATTGGGGATGCCTTCCTTATCTTCACGCAGCGTCCGCGACTCGGTTGCTGCCAGGGTCCGAAACCCGACCCCCTAGATCGTATATTCCCGGTCTCCGGATCGCGGACTGGGCGGCGCGCCGGCGGCTCAAACGGTGGCGGCCGGGGCCGCGTCGGCCATGGCCTCCAACCACCGCTCAGCATCGATGGCAGCCGCGCACCCCGATCCGGCGGCGGTGATGGCCTGACGGTAGACGTCGTCCTGGACGTCCCCGCAAGCGAACACCCCAGGCACCGAGGTGCGGGTGGTCGGCGCGGCCGTGATGAGGTAGCCGTTGTCCTTCATCTGGAGCTGACCGTCGAACAGATCGGTGTTGGGCCGGTGCCCGATGGCAACGAACAGGCCGCTCACGGGCAGGGACCTCGTCTCGCCCGTGATCTTGTCGAGCACCTCGATCCGTTCCACCTGCTGGTCACCGACGACGTCCACCACCTCAGCGTTCCACAGGAAGCGGATCTTCTCGTTGGCGAAGGCCCGATCCTGCATGATCTGCGAGGCCCGGAGCTCGTCCCGGCGGTGGATGACCGTGACCGACCGGGCGAACTTGGTCAGGAAGATCGCCTCCTCCAGGGCCGAGTCGCCCCCGCCGACCACGGCGATGTCCTGTTCGCGGAAGAAGAAGCCGTCGCAGGTGGCGCAGGCGGACACGCCCTTGCCCTTGTAGTGCTCCTCCGAGCGGATGCCGAGGTACTTGGCGGTCGCGCCGGTGGCGATGACCAGCGCGTCGCAGGTGTATTC
>JBKECK010000068.1:0-151543 GCA_047974625.1 Acidimicrobiales bacterium | reverse complement strand
TTCGAGCCCGGCGGCCGAGCTCCCGGGTCCGCTGGTCCGCCCGCCCGACATCGTCTTGGTCACGATGAACCCCCCGGTGACGACGGCGACCACCGAGACCACGGCCTTGAGGGCGAAACTGAGCACGCCGAGACCCGACGGGCTGTCGTCGAGGGCCATGAAGGCGATGAGGGCCAGGCCCATCCCGAGCAGGCCCAGCCCGAGCACCATGGGCCGACCGATCAGGTTGACCACCGGGCCGGCGAACAGGCCGCTGAGCATGGCCACGCCGACGAAGGTGAGGGGGGCGCCGAAGCCGAGCTCGGTGAGCACCGCACTGGTGCCCTGCCCCGAGAGGAACAGGCCGGCGGCCAGCAGGGCCAGCCCGGCCGCCAGGACCAGGGCGCCGACGGTGATCCGTCGGGTCCGGGAGCGGGCCGACGGGCCCACGTTGGTCATGGCCGCCATGGGGGTGATCCGTCCCGCGGCCAGCACCGGCATCAGGGCGGCCACCAGGGTGGCCCCGACCCCGACCACGATGGCCACGATGACGCTCCGCGCCTTGATGACCAGCGACACCGACTCGAACAGGCCCGTCGAGCCCAGCAGGGCCAGCAGCAGCAGGGCGAGGCCGATACCGACGGCGAGGCCGAGCACGGCGCTGACCGTGCCGACCACGAGCGCCTCCAGCATGGCGGAGCGGCGGATCTGGGCCCGGGTGGCGCCCACGGCCCGCAGCATGCCGATCTGGCGGAGCCGCTGGTTCATCAGGATGGCGAAGGTGTTGTTGATGATGAACAGGCTGACGAACAGGGCGATCCCGGCGAAGACCAGCAGGCCGTTGCGGAAGATGCTGATGATCTGCTCGAACTGGGCGGTCGACCGCTCGACGGTCTGCTGCTCGTTGAGGACCTCGGTGTGGTCGGGAACGACGGCTTCGACCGCGGCGATCATGTCGGCGGTCTCCACCCCGGACGCCCGGGTCAGGGCGATGGTGTCGACCAGGCCCTCCTTGTGGTACAGCGCCTGGGCGGTGGGGAAGTCGAACAGGATCATGTAGGTACCGGCCGAGACCGGGAGCTCGGCGATGGTGGCCACCGTGAAGTCCCGGTCGCCGTCGGGCGTGGACACCGTGACCTCGTCGCCGACGCCGACGCCGGCGATCTTGGCGCTTTCCGAATCGATGGCGACCTCGTCGGGACCGGTCGGGATCGCCCCATCGATGATCTCCAAGCCACCGGCCTCGCCCTCGACCCAGGAGAAGGTGATGACCGGTGGCCCGTTGGGCACGATCCGGTTGCCGTCGGGGCCCCGCAGGGCGAACGCGTTCGAGGCCCCGGTCTCGTCGTAGCCGACCGACGGGATGGCCAGGCCCACCTCGGGCAGGGCGGCCACCTCGTCGGTCAGGGAATCGGGGAGGGTTCGGACGTCGGACCCGAACTCGGGTTCCTCCGCGGCGATGGTGGCGTCCGTCCCCGAGACGACGTCGGTGAACAGGGTGTTGAAGACCTGGGTGACGCTGTCGGCCAGGACGAACGATCCGGTCACGAACGCCACCCCGAGGGTGATGGCCGCGGCGGTGAGTGCGAGCCGGCCGAGACTGGCCCGCACGCCTCGGAGGGCGAGCTTGAGCATGGTCATGGTCAGCCCCCCAGGGACTTGATGTGGTTGAACACCCCGTCGGGGGTCGGGTCGAACATCTCGTCGACGATGCGGCCGTCGCTCAGGAACAGGACCTGGTCGGAATGGGAGGCGGAGAACGGATCGTGGGTGACCATCACGATGGTCTGCCCGAGGTCGTCGACGGCCCGGCGCATGAAGTCGAGGATCTCGGCCGAGGTCTTCGAATCGAGGTTGCCGGTGGGTTCGTCGGCGAAGATGATCGCCGGGCGGCTCACCAGGGCCCGGGCCACCGCAACCCGCTGCTGCTGGCCGCCGGACAGTTCGTTGGGCCGGTGGGTGAGGCGCTCGGCCAGGCCGGTCGCCTTGACCACCTGGTCGAGCCAGTCCTGGTCGACCTGATCACCGGCCAGGTCGACGGGCAGGGTGATGTTCTCCAGGGCGTCGAGGGTGGGGATCAGGTTGAAGGCCTGGAACACGAACCCGATCTTCTCCCGACGGACCAGGGTCAGGTCCTTGTCGCTGAGGCCGGAGAGGGGGACGTTCTGGATGAACGCCTCACCGGCGGTGAGGCGGTCGAGGCCGGCCATGCACTGCATCAGGGTCGATTTGCCGGAGCCCGAGGGGCCCATGATCGAGGTGAACCGGCCCGGCTCGAAGCTGACCGACACGTCCCGGAGGGCGTGGACCTCGGTGTCCCCCGAGCCATAGACCTTGGTGGCGCCGATGGAATGGGCGACGGCGGTGCCGGAGGCGGCTGGCGGTGGTGGGGCGGTGACCCCGGCGTCGGGACTGGGCGGGACGGTGGTCATGTCGGCTCCTCGGGTAACGGGTTCGCCCGGATGGTCGTCGTGTTGGTCGTGTGGACTGGGTCGTGTTGGTCGTGTCGGCCGGGCCGTGACGGCTCAGGGCGGTACGACGGCGTCGGCGTCCGATCATGGGCGGGGTCGGGACGGGGTGGGCCCGGGGGTGGTCCTCAGCTGTGACGCCGGCCGTGGCCTCCACCATCCGCCGTTCTGGGGGCGGCACGGGCTGCGATCGGTACCAACGCTAGCCGTCAGGGGGCGACAGCTTGCGCCAGGGTGACCTGGGGTGCCCAACCGAGGACGCGCTTGGCCCGATCGTTGGAGTAGCGGAGGGGGCGGAGCATGGCGTCAACCCGGGCCGGTGACCCGAACCAGGGGACGCGGGCGCGACTGCCCAGGAGGTGCCGATCGACGGCGTCGACGGCGACGGAGAACGCCTTCACGGCGGCGTAGGGGATCGGCAGGCTGCGGCCGTCGACGATGCCGCCGTCACGGAGGGCCCGTTCGAACCGTCGCTGGGTCGGGGGGTCGTCACCCACGATGTTGAGGGTCTCCCCGACGGCGTCCGGCACGACGGCGGCCGCCACCATGGCCCGGGCGCAGTCGTCCACGTGGATGAGTTTCATCCGGACCCGGGGCCCAGCCGACACCGCTACGGGGCCGACGGAGAGGATCCGCCCACCGTCCCACCAGCGGCCGGGTCCGTACACGGCGCCCGGTCGCAGGACGGTGAGCTCGGCGCCGTCGGTGGTGGCCGCCCATTCCCGGGCCAGGCGTTCCTGCTCGATCTTGGTCACGGTGTAGTCGTCGTACCGCGCCGGGTCGGCGGCCACCGGTGACGTCTCGTCCAGGGTGGAGCGGGAGTCCAGGTCGGCGTAGTCGTACACGGAGAAGGTGCTGACGAGGGTGAGCCGGTGGACGCCGCTGGCGTCCATGGCGTCGAGGAGCCGTTCAGTGCCCACCACGGTCACGGCGAACTGGTCGGCGAGGTCGGCGAAGGAGGCGGCCAGGTGGATGACGGCGTCGCACCCGGCGAGATCCTGCCGCCAGGGGGCGGGGTGCCGGACGTCGCCGGCCACCACCCGGAGGCGGCGCCGGTGGCTGGGTGGGGCCGGGGTCGAACCGTTGGCCGCCGGGGCGGGCTCGAACCGGGCCGCGTCGCCCGGCCGCCGCACCAGGGCCACCACCTCGTGGCCGTCGGCCAGCGCCTCCCGTACGACGGCCCGGCCGATGAATCCCCCGGCCCCGGTCACGAAGAGTCTCATACGTTCCGCTCCCGGGTCGGGGGGCCGTCCGGGTCCGGGCCCGGCTGTTCGTTGGAGTTGGGGTCGGGGAGGCCGGCCGTGACCGCCGCCACCAGGCGGTTGGTCCGCAGGATCTGCTCCCGCGTGATCGGACTGGGGGCGTCGTCGATCCGGGCCTGGTAGACGGCGTCGATCATCCGGTCGATGCCGTGATACGGGGTGTGCTGCATCACCTTGTCCCTCAGCAGCTTCGGGCCGGCCGCCACCAGCCGGGCCCCGTTGACCATGTGATCCACGATCGGGCCCAGCGCCGAGGTCCCCCGCGAGCTGGTGACCCGGAGGTACGCCCGGTAGAGGTCGGTGTCAGCGGTGGCCCGGGTGCCCCGGACGGTCAGGCCGAGACCGGGGGGTTCCACCCGGGCGTCGAAGCGGAGCAGGCCGACGGCGTCGCCCAGTTCCACCCCCGCCTCGAGCTGGTCGAAGCCGACGACGGGGTTCCCACTGCGGTTCCACCAGTGCGACCACGCCGGGCCCGGCTCGTGGAAGTCGACCTGGTCGAGGGCCAGGTAGGCCAGGTGGGGGAGGAAGTCGCCGATGCCGCCGCCCGGCAGGCCGAGGGTGGCGCTGGGCAGGTTGGGGTCGGCGAACTTGCCCCCGCCGGCGATGTCGAGATGGACGGCCACCTCCACGCCCACCACGGTGCCCAGTTCCCCGGCCCGGACCAGGTCCCGGATGGCTGTCACCGGGTCGTTCCAGCGGAGGTTCTGTGACTCCACCAGGCGCCGGCCCAGGCGGTCGGCGCGGTCGAGGAGGGCGGTGGTCTCGTCGAGATCGAGCGCCATCGGTTTCTCGCAGACCACGTCGGCGCCGTGATCGAGGGCGTCGCGGACGAGGGCCGGGTGGGTGTGGGGCGGCGTCAGCACGTGGACGGTGCCGGGCCGGACCCGTTCGAGCATCTGGCGGTGGTCGGTGAAGGCCGTTCCGCCGTAGCGTTCGGCGGCGAACCGGGCCGTCACCGGTGAGGTGTCGCACACCGCGACCAGGTCGATCCGCTCGTTGGCCCGGAGGCAGCGGAGGTGTTCGTGGGCGATCACACCGCATCCGATGACGGCCGCGGTGATGTTCGGTGAGCCGACGGTCACGACGTCCCTTCTCGGCCGGATCGTTCGGCCGGTTCAGCAGGTCGATGAGGATACCGGTCACCCGGAACGGGGTGACGGCGATCGGTCCGGACGGCTCCCCACCTGGTGGGGCATCCACCCAGGCCGGGGCGACGAGGATGCCCCGTTGGCGCCTGGGTGGGCCCACGACCCACCGGTAGGGTGACGGACGGACCTATGGCGCACCTCGACCCGACATCGACATCCTCCGGCCTGCGGCCCGGCCCGGCGTCGTCCCCGGTCCCCGGGCCACTCCGGGGCACGCCCCCGCTTCCCGAGACGAAGCCGGTGGTGTATCTGCTGACCCACTACCCGCGGGTGGCCGGTACCTTCCTCCAACGGGAGATCCTCGGGGTGGAGGGGCCGGAGATCCATGTCGAGCCGGTGTCGATCAACCCGGTCTCGTCCCACGACGTGGCCACGACCGTCGACGAGGCCGAACACCGGCGCACCTGGTACGTCAAGGCCCAGCCCCGGCTCTGGATGGCGCGGACCGTGGCGGCCACGGTGCGGCGTCACCCCCGGGCCGTGCTGGGCACCCTGGGTACCGCCGTCCGGCTCGCCGGCACCGACGTCCGCCGCCTCGTCTTCCGGGGCCTGCAGATGGTGGAGGCGATCCTCGTCCACGAGCGGGCACGCCAGGTCGGGGCCCGGCACATCCACGCCCAGTTCGGGCGGGTGCCGGCCACCGTCGCCCTGCTGGCCGCCGAGCTCGGCCGCCGGACCGGCGATCCGGAGTGGGGGTTCAGCTACACCGTCCACGGCTTCCACGATTTCGTCGACGACGAGGAGCTCCGCCTCGACCGCAAGACGGCCGAGGCCGATTTTGTGGTCGGGATCAGCGATTTCACTCGGTCCCAACTGATGCGGACCTCGGCGGTGGAGCACTGGGACCGGATCCATGTGGTCCGCTGCGGGATCGACCTCGACGCCTTCACCTACCGCGACCCACGGCCCCTGCCGGCCCGGCCGGTGATCATGCTGGTCGGGCGGCTGTCGCCCGAGAAGGGGGTCGAGGTCCTGCTCGACGCCCTGGCCCGCCTGACCGCGGCCGGTCGTGACCTCGAACTGCGGATCGTCGGGGACGGTCCCGACCGGGCCGGTCTGGAGAAGCGGGTGTCGGAGCTCGGTCTGGGTGACCGGGTCGGGTTCCTCGGCGAACTGCCCCCGGCGGAGGTCAGCGAGCGGTTGGCCGACGCCGACGTGTTCTGTCTCCCCTCCTTCGCCGAGGGACTGCCGGTGGCGATCATGGAGGCGATGGCCCGGGGTGTCCCCGTGGTGGCCAGCTCCATCGCCGGGATCCCCGAGCTGGTGGTCGACGGCGTCACCGGGGCCCTGACCCCGGCCGGCAGCGTCGACGGCCTGGTGGTGGCCCTGCAACGGCTCCTCACCGACGACCAGACCCGGCTGGCCATGGCCCGCCGGGCCCGCGACCGGGTCGGCGCCTACCACGACGAGCAGGTCACGCTGCCGGCGATGCGGTGGCTGCTGGTGGAGGCCACCCGATCGGCGGCCGACGCCGGGGCACCGTCGCCGGGCGACCGGGGGGATGCGGAGCGGTGAGCGACGGCCCGTCCCGGCTCCGCGCCGCCATCGGGGGCCGCATGCGGTCCCTGTCGCTGAAGATCGGCGACGCCGACCTGGCCAAGGACACCGTGTGGGGCCTCGTGTTCGAGGGCTCGATGTTGTTGAGCGTCCTGGTTTCGTTCTACCTGCTGGGGCGGAACCTGGGAACCGAGGGCTACGGGCTCTACGCCGGCCTGTACGCCATCATCGCCCCCCTCGGCCCACTGGCCGCCTCCGGGATGAGCCTCACCGTGCTGCAGCACGCCATCCGCGATCACGAGCCGCTCGAGGCGGTGGCCGGGTCGACGATCTCCCTCACCCTGATCCTGGGCAGCCTGCTCACCGTCATCGGTACCGTGATCGGTGTCCTGATCGTGGAGGGTCTCCCCGCCTGGGTGACGTTCGTGGTCATGGCGTCGGAGTTCGTCGCCTTCCCCATCGTCCAGATCATCGCCAACGTGGTCCAGGCCGGCATCGGCTTTCCCGACATGGTCAAGGTGAAGCTCCTGCCACCCGTCTTCAAGGTGATCAGCCTCCTGATCCTCTCCGTCACCGGAACCCTGACCATCGGCACCTTCGGGCTCAGCTACCTGGCCATCAACGTGCTGTTGGGGCTTTGGCTCATGCCGACGATCAGCCGCCGCCTGCACCTCCCGGTCCGGCCGGGCCCAATCCGGTGGAACCACTTACGGTCCAGTGCGACCTATTCCACGGGCATCACCGCGTCCTCGCTCACCAAGGACGGCGACAAGATCGTCCTGGTCGGCAACGGCTACGACACCGACAACGGCCTGTACTCGGCCGCCTTCCGGATCATCGGCATGGGCACCATCCCCGTGGCCAGCTTTATCCACGTCACCCACCAGCGGTTCTTGGAGAGCGACGGTGACGCCCCAGGGGTGCACCTCCGTCGGGCCGTCCGGTTCTGTGGCGTGTCCCTCGTCTACTGCGCCGTGTTCGCCGCCGCCATCTGGGTGACGGCGCCGCTCTTCCCGATGATCATGGGCAGCGATTTCGAGGGGTCGGTGGAGATGCTCCGCCTGCTGAGCGGGGTCATGGCCGTCCAAGTCCTGGTCATGTTCCCCCAGAACGGCATCCTCGGTCTAGGTTTCACCTTCCTGCGCACGGTGCTGCTCATCCTCACCGCCGCCCTGGCCATGGGGTGCTACCTGCTCCTGATCCCGTCGATGAGCTGGAGGGGGGCGGTGTGGGGAAGCTACATCAGCGAGGGGATCATGGCCGTGGTGTCCTGGGCCGTTCTCGTCTACCTGCAGCGCCGCCACGACCGGCGTTTGGAGGAACGGCGTGTCGCCGAGGGCTTCGAGCCCGATCCTGCGGTAGGAGCGGGGCATGGTTGAGTCGATCCCCTCCGGACCCCGGCCTGACGTGTCGGTGATCATGCCGGTCGGTCGGGTCGATGACCTGGTGCGGCCGGCCGTCGAGTCGGTGCTGGACCAGAAGACCGACCTCCACTTCGAGGTCCTCCTGTCGCTCAACACGGCGGATCCGGCGGCCGGATCGGCCCTGCGGACCCTGGTGGACGTCCTCGGTGACGACCGCCTCCGGATCGTGCCCAGCCACGCCACCCCGGGTGCGGCCGGCGCCCGCAACGGTGCGGTCCCGGCTGCCCGGGCCGGCGTGCTGGCCTTCTGCGACACGGACGACCTGGCCGATCCGGGCTGGCTTGACGCCCTGGTGGCCGGCCTCGACGGTTACGACGCGGTCACCGGCCATGTCGACGAGACGACCCTGGCCCCGCCCCACCAGTCGGCGTGGCGGCCTCCGGCCACCCCGGGGGCCCTACCCCGGTTCCACGGCCACGAATACGTCCTGTCCGGCAACCTCGCCGTCCGCCGGGAGGCGTTCGAAGCCGTCTCGGGCTTCGACACCGACCTCACCCGGTGCGAGGACATTGCCTTCGGCTGGTCGCTGGACCGGGCCGGTTACCGGATTGGTTTCGTGTCCGGGGCCGTCATTCTGTACCGCCACCGCGAGGGCCTGTGGCCCATGCTCCGCCAGCACTACCTCTACGGCCGGGGCCATTCCGAGGTGCTGGTCCGCTACGGCCTGCCCGGGGGAGAGGCCGGATCGGGCACCCTGCTGCGTCCCAACGGCCAACGAGCCGCCCGGCCCACCGTGGAGGGCACCCTCCGGCGGGGCGCCATTGCCCTCGGCCGCGTCCGGGGTCTGGTCGGCGAGGCCATCCGCAGCCGGACCCGTCGCTCCACCCCGGGACCGACGTCCACCTCCCGCTGAGGGGGCCGCCCCGGTGCTGTCGAAAGGGCGGTGCTGTCGGAAAGAACGCGACTGCCCTTAAGGAGGCTGCTGCCACGGCCCGGTCAGCCGGTGGGCACCTTGCGGCGCAGGCCCCGGAGGGTGGTCGAACGGCGGAGGGTGGCGGCCATCACCCGGGTCACCGGGCCACGGTCGATCCAGGAGGGGGTGATGTCGGAGCGTGACGACCGCTGGTTGGCCAGGCAGGGCACGGCGATGAGGCGACGGGCGTCGGGGTCGATCCAGGGGAGCACGTTGAGCGCTCCGTCGGGTGACATCGGGCCCCGGAGGGGGTGGTGGCGGGGGCCGGTCAGGAGTCGTTCGAGGTGGTCCCGTACCCGCGTGGTCCCGTGGGCCGAATAGGCCACGCAGTGGGCGCCCAGGATCTCACCGTCGAAGGGTACGAGGCCCGGACCGTCGAGATCGAGGTCGGCCACGTGGCCGTGGATGTCCATGTAGCCGAGCTGGGCCACGTCGTAATCATCGGCCAGCAGTTCGGGTTGCAGCTGCGTCAGCGTCTCCCGGGCCTGCGGTGTGAACTCGACGTCGTCCTCCAGCACCAGGATGCGCTCCCAGCCCGCGGCCTCGGCGTGCCGGAGCACCTCGAGATGGGACAGGAAGCATCCCCTCAGGTTCGGCGAGCTGAATCCATCCGCAACGTCGCTCGTTCTTGCCGGGAAGAACTCCACCTTCTCGTCGATCGAGCCCGCGGTCGCGTGCCGGGCCATTTCGGCTAGCGTCTCGCGTCGTCGGTCAACGCGTTCGGCCAGATTGATCACGTAGACGCGATCAAAGGTTGCCAATAGATCCATGGCGTCGGAACTTATGGCACCGCCAGTCTCGATTTCATGAGAACTTCGACCCAGTCGACATACCGGTCCGTTTTGTGATTTCGATCGGTGGTGTTCGTGTCGACCGGGTCCCGCTCCGTTCCCAGGCATTGCGGTTGCGTTGCGTTGCGTCGGGTGGTGTGTCCTGTCGCCTGTCCTTCCCGGAAGTGACCCTCCCGTCAGGAGGTCCTGCTTTGTGGTGTCCGACGGGAGAGGTGTTACCGCGGCTGCGCACACCCCGGCTCGATGGGAAACTGCCTCCGGTAATGCTGTATGAATTCTGAACGTCGTCGGGGCCGGCTCTTCGGGTGATGACGGTGGGGGAGGCCCGATCCGGCCGTCTCCGGTTGGGTGATGGAAGGCCACGCGGCCGTTCCATTGTCGATGTATCTGGGTAGATCTCCCCGCAGAGGTGCCCCGGGTGGGCGGAGGGGCTGTTCCTATACTCGGAGCTTGCGTCGGTGAGGGACCGGTCTGCTGCGCCGGACTTGGTGGTTGGTTTGCCCGCGGGGCCGAAGGTCCCCGAAACGAGCAGGCGTCGCCCAGGCAGCTCCGGCGTGGCGGCGCGGCTACGAGGTGGCATGCAGAACTTCAATGATCGGACCAGAATTCCGGCGATCCTGGCGATCGGTGGCGCCGTGGTGGCCCTTGTGTTGATCGTGTTCCTGGGCTTCCGCTTCCTCGGTGGTGACGACATCGACGACGCCACGCCACCCCCCACGTCGCCCCCGTCGTCGGAGACGGGCCCACCCCCCGACTATGGCGATCTCGACGTGCCGGTCGGCGTCGAGGACATCTCGGCCGATTACCAGTGGGGTCCGCTGCCCACCGGGGCGGGTGGGTTCGTGACCGGCCTGGTCAGCCACCCCACCGTGCCCGATCTGGCCTACGCCCGCACCGACGTGGCCGGCGCCTACCGCTGGGATGCGGAGGCCGAGCGGTGGACCCAGATGATCGACGCCGCCGGCGTGCCGGTCCCCACTCCCGGCGACTACCGGGTGGAGGGGATCGCCGTCACCGCGGCCGCCCCGGACCGGGTCTACCTGGCCGCCGGTGACGATCTGTCGGAGGCCGACGGTCGGGTGCTGCGCAGCGACGATCGGGGCGTCACCTGGGTGGACGGTGGCCAGCGGTGGGTGCTCGACGGCAACGCCGAATGGCGCACCGGTGGCGGTCGGGTGGCCGCCGATCCGATCAACGCCGACGTGGTCTATCTGGGCACCCGGAGCGAGGGCCTGTGGGAGAGTACCGACGGTGCCGCCACCTGGACCCGCCTCGACGGGGTCCCGGCCGGCCCCACCGACGACGACCAGATGCCAGGCATCCCGTTCGTCCTGGTCGACCAGACCAGCGCCGAGGTGGGCGGTAGGGCGGGAACCATCTACGCCGGGGTGGCCCGGGACGGGGTCTACGCCAGTACCGACGGCGGGGCGACCTGGTCGCAGTTGTGGGCGACCGAGGCCATCCCCTACGACGCCGAGGTGGACGGGGACGGCCGTCTCGTGATGACCGAGCGGGAACCGGGCCGGGTGATGCGGTACGACCCGGCCTCGGGCCAGAGCACCGACATCAGCCCGTCGCCGGACCGGGAGTTCTCGTCGGTCGGGATCGACCCCCACAACCCGGGTGTGGTCGTGATCGGTGAGGAGGGTGTCACCTCGGGGGCGCTGTGGCGTTCCGACAACGGCGGCGATTCGTGGATCGACCTCGAGGTGAACGCCTCGTGCCCCCAGATCCCGTGGCTCGACGCCTACCACAGCGACTCCACCCAGTGGCTGAGCGCCGCCAGCTTCGAGTTCGACCAGAACGAGCCGGGCCTGCTCTGGTTCCCGGAGGGCTTCGGGGTGTGGCGGACCACCACCATCGACCAGCCGGTGGTCCAGCTCGACTGCGCCACGCTGGGGATCGAGAACATGGTGGCCAACGACATCGTCGTACCCCCGAACGGGCTGCCGGTGTCGGCCCGCTGGGACCGGGGGGTGTTCCAACACCCCGACGAGACGGTGGCTTCGGCCGTGCACGGCCCGACCACCCGGTTCAACTCCGCCTGGGACCTCGACTCCACTCCAGCGGACCCCAACTTCGTGGTGGCCGTGGTGGCCGACCACCGGTTCTGCTGCGAGGGCGACGGCGAGGCCTACCGGAGCTCGTGGTCGGACGACGGTGGGGCCACCTGGAACCGGTTCGGGTCCTACGACAACGGTTCGCATCCGGAGGAACTGCGCTTCGGCGACATCGCCGTGGCCTCGGACGACCCCGACAACATCGTCTGGCTGCCGTCGTTCAACCAGGCCCCCTACTTCACCCGGGACCGGGGCGAGTCGTGGACCGAGATCAACCTTCCCGGCACCGAGGACATGATCGGTGACGACGGGGTCTTCGACGGCGGCTCCCACTTCCGCCACTATCTGAATCGCAAGGTGCTGGTGGCCGACCCGGTGGCGCCGGGCACGTTCTACCTGTTCCACGCCGAGCTGGGGATGTTCCGCACCAGCGACGGGGGCGGGACCTGGGAGGGTCTGGGCCCCGGTGATCTGCCCGTGGGCTTCCCCTACGGCTGGTTCAACGCCCAACTGATCGCGGTGCCCGGTGAGCAGGGCCACCTGCTGTTCAGCGTCGGCGAGCTCGACGAGGCCAGCTTCCCCCTGTTCGAGAGCACCGACGGCGGCGCCACCTGGACCCCGGTGACCGGCGTGTCCGATGTCCGGGCCCTCGGCACGGGGGCCGGCGCCGCCGACGGCGACCCGGCGGTCGTCTATTTCGCGGGAACCGTCGAGAACGTCCAGGGCGTCTACCGCACCACGGACAACTTCGGCTCGATAGAGCTCGTGGCCCACTATCCGGGCGGAAATTACCTGCCGATCCAGGCCCTGACGGGTCATCCGGACGAATTCGGGGTGCTGTACCTTGGCACCACCGGCACGTCCTTCCAGGTCGGGCGGTTGCGATGACCGGGAGGACCGCCCCCGAACCCGCGACCGCACCACCACCGTCGCGAACCAGCAGCAGGAGCCCCCGGACCGCGAGGGAGCGGACAGCGAAATGCCCAACGTAACCATCGTCATGCCCACGTACCGACGGCCGGATCTGCTGGCCAACGCCATCGAATCGGTGTTGGCCCAGACCCATCGGGACTTCGTCCTGTTCATCGGCGACAACTCGCCCGACGACGCATCCGAACAGGTGGCCCTCGGCTACGGCGACCCCCGGATCGTGTACCGGCGCAACGAGGTCAACCTCGGGTCCCAGGGCAACTGGCTGGCCCTGATCCGCGACGCCACGACCCCCCTGGTGGCCACCCTGCACGACGACGATGCCTGGCACCCGGACTTCCTCGAGTCCCTCGTGCCACTGATGGTCGACGATCCCACCATCGCCATGGCCTTCTCCGACTTCGACGTGGTCGACGGGAACGGGAATCCACTGGTCGATCTGACCGAACAGCTCTCCCACCGGACCCACCGGGATCGCCTGCCCGAGGGGCGCCACGAACCCAGCCTCGACGAGGCCCTGCGCCTGTCTGCGGTGTGGAACACCCCGCAGCCCGAACTGGCCGCCGTGGTCCGGCGGGACGAGGTCATGGCCACCGACTTCCCCGAGGACACCGCCTGGGCCTGCGACCTGTGGCTCACCTACAACATGCTCGTCCGGGGCTGCGCCGTGTGGTACGTGCGCCGCCGCCTGGTCGACTACCGGTGGCACGGTGGCTCGCTCACCTCGTCGTCAGCGTCGCTGAGCCAGGCCGAGGACCTCGTCTTCGAGCGGATCCTCGCCAACCACCCCACCGCCGGTCCCGTGCTCGACGAGGTGAGGGCCTACTGGGCCGACCTCCGTTGGGGCCGGGCCGTGGAGGGCATAGACGCCGGCGTGGCCGGCCCGGAGATCCGCCGGCAGCTCGCCGCCGCCTCCCCCGCCCTGCCCCCGATGCGGCGGCTCATGGCTACGGTGGGGGGCTCGTCGTCGGCCGGTCTCGCCCTGTTCCGGGCCGTCCGGTCGCTGGAATCGGCGGTGACCCGACGGGTGGCCCCGGTGTGAAGGGCTGGGCTGATGGCCGGACAGACCGCTACGTGGATCGGTAACCGGAATCCTCCCGGGCGCTCGTTGGTCGAGCTGTGGCGGGAGGACTTCGAGGCCCACGACCGGGAGCTCAGCCCCGGGTTCTGGGCGGTGGCCGTCCACCGGTTCGGCAACTGGCGGATGTCGGTCGGCTCGAGGCCGCTGCGCCTGCCCCTGAGCCTGCTCTACCGGTTCCTGAACGCCCGGATCCGCAACACCTACGGTATCCAGCTTGACTACTCCACCGAGCTGGGCCGCCGGGTGGTGATCGACCACCAGAACGGCATTGTGATCAGCGGCTACTGCCGGATCGGCGACGACTGTCGGTTGCGTCAGAACATCACCATGGGCATCCGTTCGGTCGACGACGCGGCCAGCGGCGGGGCCCCGGTGCTGGGACGCGGGGTCGACGTCGGCGCCGGCGCCGTCATCCTCGGTCCGATCACGGTGGGGGACGGGGCCGTGGTGGGGGCCAACGCGGTCGTCCTCGGAGACGTGCCGCCCGGTGCGTTGGCCGTCGGGGTGCCGGCCAAGGTCATCGACCGGGGCCGTCGGGGCCGTGACCGGTCCGGGCCCGCGGCCGGCTCAGTGGTGGCGAATGGCGACGCCGAACGCGCCCGCGGCGAGACCGGCACCGAGCATCACCCGTGAGGCGGTGAACCGGAGCTGCGGGGCCCCGCCGTCGGCCAGCTGCCGAACGGGGTGGGCCAGCGCGTCTGCGGTGCGCTTAAGACCCCGCAGCAGGACCCGGCCCCGACCGGCCTCACCGTTGCGGAGGGTGGTCACCGCCATCGAGTTGCCGAGCCACAACGACTTGCGGAGCTGGTAGCGCAGGGTGAGCCGATCCGGGGCGACCGGGTCGTCGATCTTGGCCTTCGGGGTGAAGAACGCCCGCATCCCGGCCGCGTGGAGCGCCCCGAAGAAGACCATGTCCTCGCCGCCCAGAGTGCCCAGGGCGGGATCGAACCGGATCTCCGGATGGTCCCGCAGGAGCCGGGTCCGGACCATCGAATTGTTGGTGGCGCAGCGATCGGTTGGCCGGTCCTCGTCCGATTCGACCAGGACGTTGTCGACCTCGAACGGCTCGTCGGTGAGCCAGCCCGGTGCCCCGTTGGGGTAGGTGGGCAGGAGGGGACCGGTGACCGCGTCGGCGTCGTGGCGCATCTGGCAGGCCACCAGTTGCTCCAGCCAGTCAGGGTGGACCACACAGTCGTCGTCGGTCATGGCCACCCAGTCGGCGAGATCCATGGTGGCCTCGAGACCCAGGTTGCGGGCCACCGAGATGTTCTGGGACCCCGAATGCCGGTAGCCCAAGCCCAAGGGGAAGGTACGCTCGGACGCCTCGACCACGGCCCTGGCCCGCCCGTCTGGGTTGTCGTCGATCACGATGACGCCGACGCTGGTGGTGGTGGCCACCCGCTCGGCCGCGACGGCCAGGGAGTCGAGCAGGGTGCCCAGCTCACGGTTGCGCTGGTGGGTGCACACGTACACCGCGACGGTGGCCGGTAGCACCGTCGTCGGTCCACCGGTTCGCGTGTGGGGGGAGGTCGCTCCGTCGATCACGTTCGTTCCTCAATCCATGTCGGCCGGCACGTCGCCCTGAGGTGCCGGAGCGGCCCCGCGTTGATGCCGCCTGATCGGGCGGCACGGTCGGCCACGCGATCATCTGCCGTCAACGTTCGGGAACCCGCCCCACTCTAGTTCGCACCATTCTGGTGCCACGCGTCGCGGCCGGTCCTGGGTCGGAGGGCCCGAACCGGTGGAGACGTAATCGACGAGGTGCTGGACCGGTTCCGGGCCTGGCCCGACCCGAACGACCCGGTGGCCGTGGTCCTACTCGACCAGCGGGTGTTCTGCGGGGTGGGCGTCCGTGCCGGCGGTGCGGGGCGACGGTTGTCCACGGCCGGCACGGCGGCCACGCCCGGAGCACCTACTGGTGTCCCCGGTGCCAGCCATCCTGACCGGCAGCGGTGGTGGGGGTGTCGGCCGCGACCGGTCCCCCGGTCATACCGACCGGTCCCCCATTCATACATAGTGTCGATGGCTGCCATCGCTGGTAACTGTTCGAGAACCACCTGACCGGTGCCGATGGTCATGGATTGGGTGGACCTGCTCCCCGCGGCCCGGGATCCGCCCGCCCGGCCCAAGCGGCCCACCTGGGCATCTGTCCTAGACTGGGGGTTGATGATGTGCACCTCTTGTGGGCGAGAGATCCCTCAGGAATCCCGCTTCTGCCCCCACTGTGGCGCCTCACAGGTGAACTCGACCGAGGAACGCCGCATCGTCACTGTCGTGTTCGCCGACGTGGTGGGGTTCACGGGGATGGCCGAGCGGCTGGACCCCGAAGAGGTCAAGCACATGATCGACCGGGCGGTCGAGCGGTTGGCCCGAGAGATCCTGGCCTTCGGCGGGGTGGTCGACAAGGTGTTGGGCGATGGCATCATCGCCCTGTTCGGAGCCCCGGTCGCCCATGAGGACGACGCCGAACGGGCGGTCCGGGCCGCCCTCCGCATGCACGAGGCGGTCGACTCCCTCCAGTCGTTGCCGTCCCCCCTCCGGCTCCGCATCGGGGTGAACACCGGCGAGGTCCTGGTCGGGTCGACCACGGCCGGCGGTGACTACACGGCGATGGGTGACGTGATGAACCTCGCCCACCGCCTCCAGGAGCTGGCCGAACCGAGCCAGACCCTCGTCGGGGGCGACACCCGACGGGCGACGGGCGACGCCATCGCCTACTCCCGGGTCGGTGAACTCCCGGCCCGGGGCCGGGAGGCCCCGATCGAGGCCTGGCTAGCCCTGACTGCCGTCCGCCCGCCGGGCCTCCACCGCGGTGGCGACGACGTCTTCGTGGGTCGGCACCATGAGCTCGTTCTGCTCGAGGCCCAGGCCCGCCTGGCAGTGGAGGGCAACCGGGCCCAGTCCGCTCTCGTGCTCGGCGAGGCCGGGATCGGCAAGACCCGCCTGGTCGGCCAGGCCGCCGGCCGGCTCGTCAGCCAGTTCGGGGCCCGGGTCCTGGAGGGTCGCTGCCTGCCCTACGGGGAGGCCAACGTTTGGTGGCCGGCGGCCGAGATCCTCCGGGGCCTGTTCGGGCTCCCGGTGGACGCCGGCTACGACGACGCCGTGGCCTGCCTCGACGGGCGCCTGGCCACCCTCCTCGGTGACGACAGCACCGTCGACCGGCTCCGCACCACCACGGCCCTGCTCCACACCCTCGGCTACGACACCGTGCTCCGGGGCGGCGACCGCACCCGCAACCGGTCCGAGGTGATGCTGTCGGTGGTCACCGTGCTCGAGGCCGAGCTCCGGCAGCGGCCCGTGGTGCTCATGATCTCCGACATGCACTGGGCCCACGACGCGGTCTGGGTGCTGATCGAGCACATGCTCAACGAACTGGTCCGGACCCGCCTGTTCGTCCTGATGACCGCCCGCCCCTCCGACGACCTCACCCCGCCGGCGGGACGGCACGGCCTGTCGGTGGTCCAGCTCGGTCCGCTCGACGACGCCTCGGCCATCGAGCTCCTCAAGCACCGGGGGATCGACCTGCCGGAGTCGAGCGAGATCGAACTGGTGGACCGCAGCGGCGGCAATCCCTTCTTCCTCGAGGAGCTGGCCGACCTGGTCAACACCGAGGGCACCCCCTATCTGGCCACCGGCTCCGACTTCGACGTCACCCCGGTGGCCGCCCTGCCAGCCACCCTGCGCGGCATCATCTCGGCCCGGCTCGACGCCCTGGACCTCGGCCAACGGGCCCTGATCGAGGACGCCTCGGTGCTGGGCCGGACCGGATCCCTGGCCGGGCTGGCCATCGTGGCCGCCAACAGCCGGGGCGTCACCGACATCACCGCCGACCTGGCCGGGCTCGTCGACCGGGAGCTCCTCGAGGTGACCGGCCAGCGGTTCCGGTTCCGTTCCAACCTGGTGCGGGACGTGGCCTATGGACGGCTGACCAAGACGGTGCGGGCCCAGCGGCACCAGCAGATCGCCGCCTACCTCGAGGCCCAGCAGGGCGAGGAGGTACGCAACTCGATCGTGGTGGCCATCGCCGCCCACTACCGGGCCGCCGCCCAGCTGGCCAGCGAGCTGTCGGACGTTCCGGGTCTTGACTACCGGGAGGTGGTGGGCCGGGCGCTGTACTGGATCGCCCAGGCCGGGGAGCGGGCCCTCGACGTCGGCGCGCCCACCGAGGCCACCCGCTGGTACGACTTCGGCGTCGAACTTGCCGATGAGACCACCGTCGCCCCGTTCCTGTTCGGCCGGGCCCGGGCCCGGGCCGAGGTGCACGACATCCACGGGGCCCGGGCCGATCTCGACCGCCTCGACGCCCTGTGCGAACTCGACCCCGCCCTGGCCGCCCGCTCTCTGCTTACCCGGGGCGAGGTCAACCGGAAGGCGGGTGTCCTCGACCAGGCCTCGGCCGAGCTGAGGGAGGCGGCCGATCGACTGGCCACCCTGGGCGACGCCGAGCAACAGGCCCTGGCCCTGCGCCTACTGGGCATGACGGAGATGGTCCGCTCCGACGCGGCCATGGCCCGGAAGGCCCTGGAGGCGTCCCGGGCCGTGGCCGTGGCGGCCGGCAATCGCCGGGCTGAGGCGTGGGCCCTCCAGAGCCTGGCCTGGCACGCCTACCGGCTCGGCCAGATGCTCGAGGCGAGTACCCAGGTGGCCGAGGCCATCGAGATCTTCACCGAGATCGACGACCGGGGCGGCCTGCTGTGGGCCCAGAGCGTCCAGGCCTGGGTGGCCTTCCACTCCGGCGACTGGAACCACGCCCGTCTCCTGCTCGACACCATCCTCCCGGAGACCAAGCGGCGGGGTGACCCCTGGGCCGAGGCTCTCACCCTGAACCTGGAGGCGTCGATCCGCCTCTGGTCCGGCCAGGCCGCCCTGGCCGTGGACTCGGCCCGGGACGCCCGCCACGTGGCCGATCGGGTGGAGCACGTCAACCTGGCCGTCCAGGCCACCGCCCTCCACGGACGGGCCCTGCTGTCGTTGGGCCGGCTCGAGGAGGGGTTCGGTCTGCTGGAGGAGGCCTACTGGATGGCTGACCAGGCCGACGACCGGGAAGGCCGCCGGATCGCGGTGGTGGCCAACTGCGCCGCCGCCAGCCGGATGGGCGAGGCCAAGCGGGCCCTGCGCTGGGCGGCCCGCTTCGACGGCCTGGACGACGACGGTGACGTCGGCCGGTACGACCTCGTCGTCTCGCTGGCCGCGGCCTCCCTGCAACAGGGCGAGGTGGCCACCGCCCTGGCCCAGCTGGACAGCATCGCCGACGGGGTGCCCCTGCGGTCCGGGGCGTATGCCTCGGCCATCGGAGCCATCGCCCAGGCGGCGGCCGGTGATCTCGGCCGCTCCGAGGCCCTCACCGTCGAGGTGCTCTCCGGGCGGGGCACCTACCTTGATCGGGTCTTCGCCCTCGCCGCCCGGGCTGCCTGTCGGCGCCAGCAGGGCGACGATCACGGCTGCGTCCAGGCCCTGTGGGCGGCCAAGGCGGTACTGGAACCCACCGACGACCAGCCCAGCCGCTACATGATCGACCTGGTGGCCGGGGTGTGCGGGCAGAGCTCCCTGCCCGAGGCCCAGCGGCGCATGCGGGCGGCCGGCCTGGAGGCGGCCGGCTGGATGGCCGCCTTCGACCTGGCCGCCCACCGGCCGGTCGGCCCCGTCGGCTGACCGGCCGGCCCGGCGGCGGGGCCGTCAGCTCCCGGGCTGGGGGGTGACCCGAAGGTACGGGGTCTTGGTGTCGAACCCGGCCGGGAACAGCTCCTTGGCCTCCTCGTCGGACAGGGCGGGGGAGACGATCACGTCGTCACCCTTCTCCCAGTTGACCGGGGTGGCCACCTTGTAGCCGTCGGTGAGCTGGAGGGAGTCGATGACCCGCAGGATCTCGTTGAAGTTCCGGCCCGTCGACGCCGGGTAGGTGAGGGTGAGCCGCACCTTGTTGGCCGGGTCGATCACGAACACCGACCGGACGGTCAGGGTGTCGTTGGCGTTCGGGTGGATCATGTCGTAGAGGTCGGCCACGGTGCGGTCCGGGTCGCCGATGATCGGGAAGTTGACCGGGGTGCCCTGGGTCTCCACGATGTCTTCGCTCCAGCGCCGGTGATCGTCGACCGAGTCGACGCTGAGGGCCAGGACCTTGGTGTCGCGCGCCGCGAACTCGTCGGCCAGTTTGGCCGTGTACCCCAGCTCGGTGGTGCAGACCGGGGTGAAGTCCTTGGGGTGGGAGAACAGCACCGCCCACCGGTCGGCCTTCCACTCGTGGAAGGAGATCTCGCCCTCGGTCGTCGGGGCGGTGAAGTCGGGAGCGGTGTCTCCAAGTCGGATCGCCATGGTCGGCCAGCCTTTCCTGTGGTCATCGGTGGTGTGGCAGGTCGCCGAGGCTAACCGACAACACCGATAAAACCGATCGGACAAGTCAGGAATAGGATTTGTCCGGCCCTGCGGGACGGCGGCCGGGTGCGGACGACGAGTCAGTCCGACTCGTCGTTGACCTCCACGTCGACCGTGTCGACGTCGGGTACCACCAGCTGCTGGCCGGGTTTGAGCGTGTCCACGTCGGTCAGGCCGTTGGCGCTGGCCAGGGCCTCCACCGACACACCGAACCGGTTCGACAGGCCCCACAGGGTGTCGCCGTCGGCCACCGTGTACGGGGTCCCCGACACCGCCTCGGTGGCCCCGGTGGGCGGTGGGCTGGTCTCAGGCCCGGCCGGGACCGACGAGGGGATCGTGGTGGCCGGCTCGGACGTGCCCGCCTCGCCGGCGGCGGTGTCGGGGACGGAGATGACCGCGTCGGGGCTGGTGATCTGGACCCCGGCCACGTTCGGGTCGCTACCGGAGGCCGGGAAAGCCCCGTCCGGGGCCGTTCGGCCACAGCCGGCGAGCGCCACGGAGGCGACCGCGACGACGCCGATCCAGGTCGGGCCGGTTCGGTGGGGCGACCTCGATCGGCCGGTGGACGCAACCCCAAGACGCCCCGGGTCGGTCTCGGACCGGGGGAGGGGAAGGAACGCGGGAGCGGGGGGAGGGGAAGGAGTGGAGTCCCGATGGGAGTACATGGAGTCGTGGCACCTCTCCGCCCGAGTATGGCCGACGCGGGCTCCGGTTCGGGGGAGGCTTCCCGTTCATCCCGGCCCGGGTCAGCGGCGTCGCCGGCGCCGGGAGCCCGGTCGGTTGCGCCGACGGGCCGACCGGGTCCGATCCCGTTGTTCCTCGGCGTCGACCCGTTGGCGGGACTCGGCCCGGCGGGCGAACTCGGTGAGCTGGGTGTCCTGGAGGTCGATCTCGGCGTTGAGCTCCCTCCAGTGGTCGAGCCGGCGGGGGAGGATCAGCCCGACGACGGTGGCGGCCATGACCTCACAGCCCGGTTCGCCGTCGTGGGTGCAGTCGCCGAACCGGCAGCCCCCGGCCGCTTCGGCGATCTCGGGGAAGGTCCGGTCCAGACCGTCGCGGGCCTGCCACAGGCCGATCTCCCGGATGCCGGGGGTGTCCATCACGAAGCCCCCCGAGGGCAGGGGGATCAGGTCCCGGGTCACAGTGGTGTGCCGGCCCCGACGATCCGCGGCCCGCACCTCGCCCGTCCTCTGCACCAGACCGTCCGAGAGGGCGTTGACCAGGGTGGACTTGCCTATACCGGACAGGCCGAGCATGACCACGGCATGATGGTTCTCGACCAGGGCGTGCACCCGGTCGAGGCCTTCACCGTCGGCGGCGGAGACCGGGATCACCTCCACACCGGGAGCCACGGCGGCCACCCGCTCCACCACCGGGCCGACCCGGTCGGCGACGTCGGTCTTGGTGAGAACCACCACCGGCCGGGCCCCCGAGTCCCACGCCACCACCAGCTGCCGCTCGATCCGGCGGAGGTTGAGGTCTCGGTCGAGGCCGTGCATGACCAGCACGGCGTCGGCGTTGGCCGCCAGCACCTGGGGTTCGGGGTAGCGGCCCGGGGCCCGCCGGCACAGGGAGGTCCGGCGGGGGGCGATGGCGCTCAGCACTGGGCCGTCGTCCCCGTCCACCCGGACCAGGACGAAGTCGCCCGTGGCCGGCTCGCCGACGTCGGCGGCCCGGGTGGAACCGGAGGCGGCCAGCAGGGCGTCGCCCCCGGTGAACACCAGCGAGAACCCGCGACTCACCCGGGCCAACCGTCCCGGCACGATCTCGGCGTCGACCGCCGCGTCGTCGGGGTCGGCGGCGGCTCGGCGCCCGGGCTCCCCCGCCGCCCAACGGTCCAGCTCCTCGTCCCATCCGAGACTGGCCAGGTCGGGGGTGAGATGGGCCAGGTCGTCGAGCTCGACCGGGCCGTCCGGCTCCGCCGCCGGGGTCACCGCGGTGACCCGTCGCCCCGCCGCCCGAGGGCGCCGTCCAGGAACCGGAGCTGGAACCGGAGCAGGTTCTCGGCCACCGCCACCTGGGGGGTCATGTGGGTCACTCCCGAGAGGGGGAGAACCTGGTGGGGGTAACCGGCGGCCAGCAGGGCGGTGCTAAGCCGGAGGGTGTGCATGGCCACCACATTGTCGTCGGCCAGGCCGTGGATGAGGAGCAGCGGGCGGTGCCGCTCCGGTACCAGCGGGGTGGACTCGGAGAACACGTTCGACCGTTCGTAGGCGTCCGGGGCGTCGCCGGGGAGGCCGAGGTAGCGCTCGGTGTAGTGGGTGTCGTACCACTCCCACCGGGTCACCGGCGCCCCGGCCACGGCGGCGTGGAACCGATCGGGCCGGCGGAGCACGGCCAGGGCGGCCAGGTAGCCGCCGAACGACCAGCCTCGGATGCCCACCCGTTCGAGGTCCAGGAACGGATGGCGCTCGGCCAGGGCGTCGAGGGCGTCGATCTGGTCGTCGAGGACCGGCCCGGCCAGGTCGCCGGCCACCGCGTGCTCCCAGTCCGGGCCCCGGCCCGAGGGGCCCCGGCCGTCGGTCACGGCCACGGCGTACCCCTGCTCGGCCAACCAGCGGGACACCAGATGGGCCTGGCCGGACCGGACGGCGCGCTGGGCCGTGGGTCCACCGTAGGGGTCGAGGATCACCGGGAGGGGGGATTCCCCGTCGTGGTCGGAGGGCAGGAAGAAGGCGGTGGCCAGCTCCCGGTCGCCGAGGAAGAGGAAGGTCGGATCCGGGGCGAACCCGGGATCGGCGGCCCGGTTGGCCAACACCGCCCTCGGAGGGCCGAGCCGCCCGTCCGGTCCTAGAGAGGTAACCGAACTGGTGGACCGGGTCACCCCGGCCGTGGCCGAGGTGACCACCACCGTTGGGGCCCCGCCGCCTCCGCCGAGGACGGCGCCGACCAGGGAATCCTCGGGGGTCAGCACGGTGTGGGACCCGTCGCCCAGGTCGACCGTGGCCAGGACGGTGGCCGTCGGGTCCCGGTGGGAGGCGAGCACCAGGGCGGTGGTGTCGTCGGCCACGCCCACCAGGCGTCGCACCTGGAACCGGTCGCCGGTGATCGGTCGCCCGTCGAGGCACAACCGGCGGGCGGCTCCGTGATCCTCGATGGTGAGCAGGCCCGACGCCGACCAGCGGGGGGTGCCGGGGACGAGGTCGACCCAGCGGGGATGTTCGATTCGCTGCCGCTCGGCCACCGCGCCGGTTCCGGTGTCCACCACCGCCACCGACACCAGGCGCTGATCACGGGTCTGGCGGACCACCAGGGGTGGCCGGCCCGCCGCCCACACCACGTCGACCAGGTAGGCGAAGGCGCCCCCGTCGTCCCAGTCGATCCCGGTCACCTCGCCGTCGGCCCCGATGAGCTCCAGGCCAACCCGGGCGTTGGCAGTGCCGGCGGCCGGGTAGCGTACGGGATGGGGGGCACGGTCGGGTCGGGCCGGGTCGGCGATCCACCAGGAGGCCACCGGGGCCTCGTCGACCCGGGTGACCAGGAGGCTGGCGCCGTCGGGCGACCACCAGAAGCCGTGCATGCGGCCCATCTCCTCGGCGGCCACGAACTCGGCCCGCCCGTGGCTGACCAGGGGGTCGTCGTCGTAGCGGAGCACCCGGTCGACGGTCGGGGGGCCGAGGTCCACCCGGTGCAGGGCCCCGTGGCCGTCCACGTAGGCCACCGCGGAACCGTCGGGGGACTGGCGGGGATCGAACACGGCCTCGTCGGTCCACACCGCGTCGAGCCGTTCGGCCGCGACGTCGTATCGGAACAGGGACCCGGCGAGCACGAAGACCACGGCGGTGCCGGCCCGGTCGATGGCGTAGCTGACGATCCCTCCCGCGCTCTCCCGGGCCCGCTCCCGACGGGCCCGCTCCGCCGCCGGGAGGTCGGCCCCGTCGGCGTCCAGCTCGGCCGGGTCGACCAGGAGGCGTTCGGTCCCGTCCGGGTCGATGGTCCACAGAGCCAGGTTCCCCTGGTCGGGCCGGGTCGACCGGCAGAAGAACACCCGGCCGGTGTCGCCCACCGTGAAGGATCGGGGAGCCCCGTGGCTGAATCGGCCTGTCCGGGCGAACACCGCCGGGAAATCGGCCAGCGCCGCGGTGGGTGGCGAAGGTGAAGCCATCTCTCGACGCTACCGGTTGGGGTCGGCCCGGTCCCGGTTCAGGGTCGTACCGCCCGCTCTCCGACCGGGGCTCCGTCGCTCGGGGTGGTGCGGCCGGTCGCCGGCGCGGTTGGTCGCCGGACCGCCGGCTCCTCGGCCCGGGCCTCAGGGTATTCTGACCTGGCGCCGATAGAGTTCGCGCCGTAGGGTGCCAGGAACCATTCGGGATCGGATCCCGGGCGTGTTCACCCCGCCTCCCCACGGCCCAGCCGGGCCGGAACGGGATCCGGGCGTGGAGGCGGTGGCTACCCGTGCAGTCAACCTGACGCCGGACCGGTGGCCCCGAGCGACCGGATCGGACCAGGCGAACGAGGAGCTGAGAGAGAACCATGGTGAAGGTCTGGATCGACCAGGATCTGTGCACGGGCGACGGCCTCTGCGCGGAGATTGCCCCCGACGTGTTCTTCGGGCAGGACGACGGCCTCTACTACGTCAAGGAAGCGTCGGAGAACTTCGGTTCCGAGAAGCTGTTCGACGGGTCCACCAACCCGGCGGGCGCCGAAGGCATGGCCCGGATCCCTGATGGTGGCCTGGATCGGGTGATCGAGGCGGCCGAGGAATGCCCGGGCGAGTGCATCTTCATCGACGTCGACGATTGACCGCTCGACGGGGGTTCGCCCCGGCTCGGTGAGGCCGGCCCCGCCGGGCCCCACCGGACAACGAACATCCTGGTAGGGAGCTGGGCCCAACGGCTCAGCTCCTCGCCGTTTTGGTCGACGGGTCCGGGGTGCCACCGTTCGCCGGGTTCCCGCTGTTCAAGGCCGTGGCCGGGGCGGCTGCCATGGCGACCATGTTCGGACTGTGGACCATCCGTGGGCCGGTGGTGGCCGCCTACCAGAACACCGGTCCGTCGGTCGCCCCCATCCAGCTCGACGGGATCGACCTGGCGATCGAACCCACGGCGATCGAACCGTCCCCGTTCGCGGTGGCCGACCCACCCCCGGCCCTGACCGGCACCGAGACGGTGGTCGGCGCCGCCCCACCACCACCCGAGGTGGCCGTGACCGGCGGGGACAGCACGATCACGGGAACGGTGAGCGACGGGTCCGGTCCGGTAGCCGGGGCGACCGTCCGCCTGGAGCGCCACACCATCACCGGCGCGGCCGAGCTGACGGTGGCCACGGACGCAACGGGACGGTGGCGGGTCGGCAGTGCCCTGGGCGGCCGGTACCGCATCCGGGCCTGGCGATCGGGTAGCCACGCCTCGACCGGCTCCTCGGTCCTGTTCGTCGACGCCGGGTCGGTGACCGAGGTGGCCACCCCGGTGGTCGCCGTGGACACGACCCCCTTCCTGACCATCGTCGACTCGGGCACCATGTACACCGGACTGTCGGCCACGGTGGCTGTCACGGTGGCGGCCCGCACCGTCGACGACGCTGGAGCGGCCACGATCAGCGGCCTGCCGGGGGTTCCCGTCACCCTGAGCTCACCGTCCGGGCTGATCATCACCGATCTGATACGGAACACCGACGGGGCCGGGGTGGCCCGGTTCTCGGTGCGTTGCCAGCAGCCGGGGGCCGGGACGGTGCAGGCCACCGTCAACACCGTCAACACCGTCAACACCGTCACCGCCAGTGCCGCCCTGCCGTCGTGCCTGGCCGTGCCCGGGGCCCGGCTACCTGCCGCGCCCCCGGTCGAACCGCCCGTGGGGGCTGTACCCGACGGGGTCGGGCCGTGACCCCGGACCTCACCGGCTGGCCGGCCCGGTTCCGGGGCCTGCTCCGTCTCCTCGGGGGCTTCGGCCTGGCCGCTCTGCTCGTTCCGCCCCTGATGCTGGGGGTGGCCGCGGCCACCCTGCTCGAAGCCCCCCTCCCGGCCGGGAACCTGCCCGACGAGAAGCCGCAGCCGTTCGCCGTGCCGTCGGTGGTCGTCGACGTCGACGGCACCCAGATCGCCACCTTCCGGAGCTACGACCGGACGGTGGAGGTCAGCCCCGGGGACATTCCCACCACCCTGACCGACGCCGTGGTGGCTATCGAGGACCAACGGTTCTACGAGCACAACGGGGTCGACGTGGAGGGGGTCGCCCGGGCGGCCCGGGTCAACCTGGGGGCCGGGGGCATCGCCCAGGGCGGATCGACGATCACCCAGCAGTACGTCAAGAACGTGTACCTCAGCCAGGAGCAGACCATCGAACGGAAGGTGGAGGAGGCTCTGTTGGCCGTCGAGGTGGAGAAGCGGATGACCAAGCCGGAGATCCTCTTCGGCTACCTGACGACCTCGTACTTCGGGGACGGCGCCTACGGGGCCGGGGCCGCCGCCGAGGTCTACTTCGCCAAACCGGTGTCGGAGCTCGACCTCTCCGAGGCGGCCACCCTGGCCGGCCTGCTCCAGGCCCCCTCGCGGCTGTCGCCCCGCAACGATCTCGACGCGGCTGAACGCCGGCGCCGGATGGTGCTGGAGGCCATGCGGGACCAGCACAAGATCACCGAGGAGGAGTTCCAGCAGCAGCTGGTCAGGCGGCTGTGGGTGCCCGACCTCGGCCCGGTCCCCGAGGGCCCCGTCACCCTCGTGGCCCCCCGGCCGGCCAACGGAGCCACCGCCCACCCCTACTTCGTGGACTGGATCGAGGCCGACCTGGTGGAACGGTTCGGACCGGACCTCGTCTACAAGGGGGGCCTCACCGTCCAGACCACCATCGACCCCCGCCTTCAGCAGATGGCCGAGGCGGCCGCCTGGGAGCGCCTGGCCGGCACCGAATGGCCGGTGGAGATGGCCCTGGTGTCGCTGGACCCGGCCACCGGCCATGTGGTGGCCATGGTCGGCGGCCGGGACTACGTGACCAGCCAGGTCAACCTGGCCACCGGGGGCTCCACCGGTTTCCAGCCCGGCTCGTCGTTCAAACCGTTCGTCCTGGCCGCCGGCTTCGAACGGGGCATCGGCCCCGAGACCGTGTATCCGGCCCCGGGCCAGCTCCGGGTGCCCGGCTGCGGGGGAACCTGCACGATCAGCAACTACGACGGGGCCGGCCGGGGGCCGACCACCCTGCGCCGGGCCATGGAACTGTCAATCAACACCGTCTCGGTGGGTGAGATCATGGACGTCGGGGTGGACAACACCGTCGAGCTCGCCCGCCGTCTCGGCCTCGAGAGCATCGATCCGGACCGGGACTACGGGGTCTCCCTCGCCTTGGGCGCGGCCGAGACCTCACCCCTGCAGATGGCGTCGGCCTACGGGGTGTTCGCCAACCGCGGGGTCCGGGTGGAGCCCACCGGCCTGCTCCGGGTCACCGACGCCGACGGCAACGTGCTGATCGACAACACCGCCCCGGCCGGAACCCCCGTCCTCGACCAGGCCGCCGCCGACACCGTCACCGACGTCCTGGTCGGGGTGATCGAACGGGGGACGGGTACCTCGGCCAAACTCGACCGGCCCGCGGCCGGCAAGACGGGCACGGCCCAGAACTACAGCGCGGCCTGGTTCGTCGGCTACACCCCCCGCTTGTCGACCGCGGTGTGGATGGGCCACGCAGACGGGGTCCGGCCCCTGTACGGCGTCAACGGGGTGGGGCGGGTCACCGGCGGTTCCCACCCGGCGGCGGCCTGGCGCAACTATATGACCGCCGCCCTGGCCGGCACCGAGCCGGTGCCGTTCCCGGTTCCCGGCCCCCTGGTCGTGCCCGGCTCCGCCGCGGTCGAGGCGGGGTCGGCGACCCCGGACCCGGCCGAGGTCGAATACCGACCCACCCGGGCGAGGGGCCAGCAGGCCCCCGGGGCCCTGGCCGCGGACTGCGGGGGCCGGGCCTGCGTCCCCTCCGCGGGCACCCTGCCCCGCCCGGTGCTTCCCCCGTCGGAGCGTCCGACCACCACCGCGCCGCCCACCACCCGGCCCCCGCCGACCCAGCCGTCCACGCCGTCGTCGGTCCCCCCGACGAGCGGGCCGACCTCGTCGACCGGGGGTACCCCGCCCCCGACCAGCTCCTCCACCACCACGCCGTCCACCCCGAGGGGATAACCCATGTCCGACCCCACCGTCGCCCCGCCGGCCGATGAGACCACCACGGAACGTCGGGCCGCGGCACGGACCGGCGGCTCCGGCGCCGGCATCCTGGTCGACCACCGGCCCCCATCCGGCGACGACGACCGTGACGACCGTCCCGACGTCCCCGCCCGGCGCCCGTTGGCCGCCGACCTGGGCGACCGGGCTGACCTGGCCGACGGGGCTGACCCGGACACCGGCGCCACCGACGACGGGGGCCCGGGCTGGCGTCGGCTGGCCCGACCCGAAACGGTAGAACCGTCGTCGGTGGCGCCGGGCCGGTCCCGCTGGTCACCCGGCCAGGTCGGGGCCTGGCAGGCCGAGCCGGGCGTGGCCCCGTTCGTGGCCCCCGGCGACCGGGCCGGACGGCTCCGGTGGCGGCACCGGTTGCAGCGACGGGGCTTCGTGGCCCTCAGCCCGGCCAAGGTGAAGCTACGCCACCGCATCCTGCCCGCACCGTCATCGGGATCACCTTCTCCCTCGCCTGCCTGGGGGTGGGCGCGGCCTTCGCCGGGGCGGCCTTCTACGCCTACTACGACGCCCGCCTGGCCGAGAACGAACAGACCGTCTCCCGGTTCGTCGACGGTTTCGAAACCCAGTTCAACGACGCCACCGCGGCCATCGACGCCCAGCGGGTGGCCGCCGTGGACGACGTCCGCAACGAGCTGTCACCCCTGGGTGACGTGGTGACCGACGCCAACGGCGTGATCGGCCTGCCCGACCAGGCCGGCCCGTCGGTGTGGCGGGTGGAGACCCGAGGCCAGGACGGCGAGCTCCGGCTGGGTTCGGCGTTCGCGGTGGCCAAGATGGAGTCCGGTACCGCCCTGCTCACCAGCTACGAGCTGGTGTCGGCCTCGGCCGTCGCCCCGGCCCCACCCATCGAGGTGGTCAAGAACGGGCAGCGCTACCCGGCCCAGCTGTGGAGCTGGGACGCCGAGCGGGACCTGGCCATCGTGCGGGTCGACATCGACGTCCCGGTGTTGGAGATCGCCACCCACGCCGACCTCGACCGCCTCACCGGTCTCCGCCTGTTCGCCATGTCGGGGGTGGGGGGTCGCGGGTCCAGCGCCGTACCCGGGGTGATCGTCGACCTGTCCGACCAGGGCGTCCAGCACACCGCCCCCGTCGGCACCCTCTACCAGGGGGGTCCCCTGTTGAGCTCGGACGGTCGGGTCATCGGCCTGGCCACCACCCACTTCCGGCCCTACGGGGTCGACCCCGGCGCGGTCGGTACCGCACCCGGGATCGATCAGCTCTGCGGATCGTTGCTGAACTGTGGCACCGGCGTCCCCGTCGTCGGGGATCAGACCCCGGTTCCCGAGGCCGCTCCGGGGGGTGAGACGCCGGCCCCGGGGGACGGCACCGGCGGCGAGGGCTGATCCCCAGTCCACCCGGCTCCCCGGATTCGGTGCCCCCGGAGGGCGGTCAGTCCCGGCGGCCGAGGAGAACCAGGAGGGCGGTCGCGGCCAGGGCTGGGACAAAGCCCACCGGTTCGGGCGGGGCGGTGACCTGGGCCACGGTCCGGGCGGAGGCGGCCGGTCGGCGCCCGGCGACCCGGGCCCACCGCTCCTCCAGCTCGGCGTTGAGCTCGGCGCCGATGATCACGGCCAGGGATGTGAGCTGGAGGAAGACCATCAGGACGGCCACCGTGCCGAGCACGCCGTAGGAGGCCGGCATGGTACCCACCTGGGTGGCGTAGATGCTGAAGCCGATGGCCATCAGGATCCATGACACGGTGGCCACGATCGATCCCAGGTTGAACCACCGGGTGCGGGGCTCACGGTCGGGGCCGTAGCGGTACAGCACGCTCATCGCCCCTGCGAACAGGACGGCGAACACGGGGAAGCGGAGGATGTTGATCGCGGTGCGGGCCGCCGAGCCGAGCTTGATGTTGGCCAGCACGGCCGGGATCACCCCGATCAGGATCACGATGAGTACCACGCCCACCACCGCGGCGAGGGTGAAGCCGAAGGCGACGATGCGGAGCACTACCCCCGATCGGTGTTCCTCGGCCTCGTATGCGGTGGCCACCGCCCGCATCGTCTTCTGGACCGCCCCGGACACCGAGTAGAGGGCCACCCCCAAGCCCAGGACGAGGGCGACGATGTTCCCGTCGCTCGTGGTGACCTGGGTGAGCTGGTCGATCACGAAGTCCTTCGTGGGCCCGTCGAGGGAGCCGGCGGCGTCCTCGATCTGGTTGGTGATCTCCGCCTCGTTGCCCTGGTTGATCAGGCCGTAGGCGGACACGATGGCCACCAGGGAGGGGACGAGGGCCAGCAAGCCGTAGAAGGCGATCCCGGCCGCCATGACCACCATCGAGTGCCGGTTGATCCGGTTCTTGACCGCCAGGGCGACCGGGACCACCCGGGTGGTGACGCCGTCGTCGGCGGTGAGACGGCTCACGGTTCGGCGTGTTCCTCGACGATGTGGGCGCCGGTGCGGTCCCGCTCGTCACCCTCGGCCACCTCGATCCGGCGGGGCCGGAACTGCCGCTGGGGGAAGTTGACGCGGTCGACCATGACCACGGCCAAGCCGAGGGCGACGGCGAGCACCAAGACGATCATCGCCAGCACGCCGGTGGCCATCAAACCCACCCCGACCACAGCCAACGGTCCGGTCACAGCCAACGGCCCGGTCACAGCCAACGGCCCGAGCACAGCCAACGGCCCGATCACGTCCGGGCCCCCGGAGTGGTGGCCCCGGACCCGGCCGTGGTGGGGGGTGTCACGGCACGGGCGTTCACAGCAGGGCGTCCGCTAGACGGCCCCACTCGTCGCGGGGGATGGCCCGATCCGGTCGAAGGACCTGGACGCAGACATGGTCGGCGCCGGCGTCGTGGTGGGCGGCCACCCGTTCGACGATGGCGTCGACGTCTCCCCAGGCCACGATGGCGTCGACTAGGCGGTCGGAGGCGTCCGCGATGTCGGTATCGGTGAAGCCGAACCGTTTGAGGTTGTTGGCGTAGTTCGGGAGCTGGAGGTACACGGCCATATGGCCCCTGGCCGTTTCCCGCGCCGTCTCGGGGTTGTCATCGAGCACCACCATCTGTTCCACGGCAAGCAGCTTGTCGGGGCCGATCGCCTCCCGGGCGATCGGGGTGTGGTCGACGGGAACGAAATAGGGGTGGGCGCCGTCGGCCTTCTCAGCGGAAAGGGCAAGCATCTTCGGGCCGAGGGCGGCCAGGACGGTGGAGGGGGGCTCGGCCGGCATGACACCCTTGAACATCGACCGTTCCATCCGCTCCAGATACTCCCGCATGGTGGACAACGGTTTGGAGTAGTCGTGCTTGCGGACCCACTCGGTGAGGGTGTGATGGCTGACCCCGAGACCGAGCAGGAACCGCCCGTCGTAGGCCTCGTTGAGGGTGAGCGAGGCGTTGGCGGTAGTCATGGCGTCCCGGGCCCAGATCGAGGCGATACCGGTGGCCACCTTCAGCCGCCCGGTGGCCTCCAGGATCATGGCGGCGGCGACGAACGGGTCGCGCGAGACCGTTTCGGGTACCCACAGGGTGGGCCAGCCGCGCTCGTCGAGCTCGGCCACCGCCTCCCGTACCTCTCCTGCGGGGTGAGCGTCAAAGACCCCTTGCCAGATTCCCACTCGTCCGATGTCGATCATGGGGCCCAACGCTAGTGGATCCCGGGCCGGGCCCGTTTCGAACGACGCTCGATGACCAGCCGGTACGAGCGGGGGGTCCGGTCCGACCACGGTTCCTTGTAGGCGATGTCCATCCCGAGGTCGTAGTCGTCGATGGTCGGGTCGGCGCCGGCCACCCGGAGCTGGTGGAGCTGGAGCAGGTGGCCGACCGACCATGGCCGGGCCGGTTCGACGTAGCCGAGTTGCAGGCCCCGATAGACGCGGCTGCGTACCCCGCCGATGATGTAGCCGACGTCGTCACCCCCGTGTCGGGCCACCGCCACCCGGAGGCGTCCTTCCACGGCCAGGCGCACCATCATCGCCCGGTAGGTGGGCTCCATGCCGGCACCGGTGAGACCCTGGTCGTCGACCCCCTTCCACGAACGCCGTTCGACGGCGAGGATCCGCTCGAACACCCGCTCGGCCCCGTCGGGCCCGTCGGCGTCGGCCGCGATGTCCTCGATCGTCAGGCCCGCCCCGGCGGCCCGCCGTTCGATCCGCCGGAGGTTGCGGGCGAATCGGGCGGACCGTCGTCGGAGCCACGGGTCGAAGCCGTCGCTCACGTCGGCCACCCGCCGGGTCATGCCCTCGGTCACGCCCACCTGGCCCAGCGGGGCCACCCCACCCACCACCCGGGGCAGGTAGGAGGCCTGGTGCACGGGTTCGGGCAAGCCAGGCAACACCACCACGTCCCAGGGGGAGTCGGCGAGGATCTCGGGGAGCGACGCGGCCACCGAGGTCACGTCCATCCCCACCAGGGGGGCGGCGAAGCCCCACATCGGTTCGAGCCCGGCGACCACCCACCGGCCGTCGTCCAGCTCGAACCGGCGGCACAACCCGAACCCGGGCCCGTCGCCGGTCTCGACCTGCCACACCAACGGCTCGCTGTGCGGATCGAACCCGGAACGGACCGGCAGCACCCAGTCCGGACCCGAACACCAGCGGTCTATCTCCGCGGTGCGGTCGACGGCCGATTCGACGGTCCCGGAGATGAGGTCGAGCTCGGCCAGTGTGAGTCGGTCCACCGTCAATCGAGTCTCGCAGCCACGGTCTCGGCCCCCACCCTGTCGTCCCCGGTGTCGTCCCCGGTCATCCCCGATCTCCTGCTCCGCGGGACCCGAACGGTGGGGTGCGGTTGCCCGATGAGGCCCGGATTTGCTCCACTGGGGGGAGTGGTCGGGGGATCGGGAGAGGGAGTGTTGCAAGTTTATGAGTCCGCTTGCTGACCGAACAACCGTGGCCGAGCACCGCTAGAACGGACGCCATGGTCGCCGATGACGCCGTGATCGCCTTCGCCCAGGATGGGGTGGTGGTGGTGCGCGGCCTGGTGGCGGCCAACGAGTTAGAGATGATCTCGGCGGGACTCAACAAGGTTCTGGCCAACCCTAGTTCGGCCGCCCGCGTGGTCAGCGCCGATGATGATCCGGGGCTCTTCTTCGAGGATTTCTCCCGGTGGGGCGAAATCGATGAGCTGGGCAAGGTCGCCCTGCGGTCGGCGGTACCTCGCGTGGCAGCCGAACTGATGGACTCGCCGACGGCCCGGTTCTACCACGATCACATCCTGGTCAAGGAGGCGGAGACCATCCAGCCCACCCCCTGGCACCAGGACGCCCCGTACTACAACGTGGAGGGTCGGGGTATCAGCGCCTGGATCCCGGTGGATCCGATCCCCAAGGAGGGTTCCCCCGAGTTCTGGGCCGGGTCGCATCTGGGGCCGTGGCGGCTGCCCCGGAGCTTTCTCGACCAGCAGGCCAAGTGGTTCCCCGAGGGGACGCTGGCCGAGGTCCCCGACATCGACGCCGACCGGTCGAGCTACGACATTCGCCGGTGGGCCCTGGATCCCGGCGATGTCGTCTTCTTCGATTTCGCCACCGTGCACTCGGCCCCCGGGTTTCCGTTCTCCTACCGTCGACGGGTCCTGTCGCTCCGGTTCCTCAGTGCCGAGGCCCGCCACGCCCCCCGGCCGTGGCCGACCTCGCCCGAGTTCCCCGGCCTCAGCCGGGACCTGCCCGAAGGGGCCGAGTTCGACCACCCGTACTTCCCGTTGGCCTGGCCCCGCTGACCGACCCGTCCGGCGCTTCGGGCCGGCGGAGCCTCCTCAGCGCCCCTTCCACTGGGGGGCTCGCTTCTCGGCGAACGCCTTGGGTCCCTCCACGAAGTCCTCACTGGTGGTCATGGCCAAGACCCCGTCGTACTTGGTGCGCATCGACTCCTCCAAACCCATGTCCAGGCTCCGGTAGACGACCTCCTTGCTGGCCCGCACCGATAGGGGGGCGCAGGCGCAGATCTGCTCCGCCCACCGGCGGGCCGCGGCGAGCAGGTCGTCGTGGGGGACGACCTCGTTGACGAAGCCGAGGTGCTCACCCTCAGCCGCCGGGACGTGCCGACCGGTGAGGATCATGCCGAGGGCTCGTTTGGACCCGATCAGCCGGGGGAGCCGGTTGAGGCCCCCGGCCAGTGCAGCCAGGCCCACCTTGGGTTCGGGCAGGGCGAAGGTGGCCTGATCGGAGGCGATGATCAGGTCGCAGGCAAGGGCGATCTCGAACCCCCCGCCCATGGCCACCCCGTTCACGGCGGCGATCACCGGTTTGGTGAGATCGAACCGTGAGGTGAGGCCGGCGAAACCCTGGGGGACTCGGAACATCTCCCCGCCCTCGGCCTGGTAGCGAAGGTCGTTGCCGGCGCAGAAGCCCCGGCCCGAGCCGGTGATGATGGCCACCCATGCGTCGTCGTCGGCGGCGAAGTCGTCGAACACCCCGGCGAGCTCGGCGTTAGCCGGCGGATGGAGGGCGTTGAGCCGGTCCGGACGGTTGAGGGTGACGGTGGTGATGTGGTCCGCCTTCTCGACGGTGCAGAACTCCATGGCCTTTCGCTAGCAGATGGGCCGAGCGACGACCAAGCTCACCGGGCAACGGTGACCGGGGGTCGACGGGTGGCCGGGCCGGAAGACTAGGGTTCGTGATGAGCAGACCCGCGACTCGACGCGAAAGGCCGGAGCCTGATGCCCCACACCGATCATCCCGTCAACGATTTTGCCACCGCGCTGGGTGTCGACGGTCAGCTGATCGATGTCCGGCAACCCGATGAGGTGGCCGAGGGGACCCTGCCCGGAGCGGTGAACATCCCGCTCGGCGAGCTGCCCGACCGGGTCGGTGAGCTTGATCCGGGCCGGCGGGTCGTCCTGCTGTGCCGCAGCGGAGGCCGCAGCACCCAGGCGGCCAACTTCCTGACCGCGGCCGGATTCGGCGACGTGGTCAACCTCGAAGGCGGCATGCTGGCCTACGAGGGCTGACCCGCCCCCACCAGGCGGAATCGGCCCGTCCGGTCCATGTCCGGCCGATGACCTCACCGCACCCCTCCTGACGCCCGACCCCTCAACCCGGGGCCGCTGGCACCGATGGAGCCACGATCGAATCGTGTGGTTGCGGGAGGTCTTGTGATCCGCCAACATTCAGCTCGCATCGCGGCCCCGGCGGTGATCGCCGTCGTCCTAGCCGTCGCCGGCCTGGCCCTAGTGGCCGTGTTCGGCGAATCCGGTGCTCTCGGTGATGTCGCGGTCCAGGCCGCGGCCGGGGGCATCGTCGCCGCCGGCCTCCTGGTCTCCCTCGGCCGGTGGATCTGGTCCCGCGACGGTGACGCCCAGGGGGTGGACGCGGACACGGGAGCGACCGCCGGCGGCGTCATGACGGCCACCAAGCAGCTACGGGCCGCCGGACCGGTCCACGACCGGACCGACGAGGGTGCGACCGGGCCGGTCGCCGATCCTGACCACGCCCCCGATTTCACCGCGTCCCCCGGCTCGAACTCGGGCCCGGGCACCGGCCATCCGAGCCCTGACGGGTCTGCGGTCGACGGTCCTGCGCTGGACGGTCCTGCGCTGGACGGTCCTGCGCTGGACGGTCCTGCGTTCGGGGGGCCTGCGTTGGACGGTCCGGGGTTGGACGGCGCCGGGGCCGACGGCCCTGGGTTCGACGGGTGTGAGGTGGACGGACCTGGGTCGGAAGGGGCGGCGCCGGCCGGGCGGGGGTCGGTCGACGATCTCACCGCGGCCGTCCTCCACCACAGCCTGGAGCTGGTGGACCAGCAGCTCGTCCTGCTCGACCAGCTCGAGGCGGGCGAGCAGGACCCGGCCCGGCTGGAACTGCTCTTCAGCGTCGACCATCTGGCCACCCGTATCCGGCGCCACGCCGAGAACCTGCTCATCGTGGCCGGTGTCCCCGAGGGTTCGACGGCCGGCGGGGTGGCGGGTGACGGGGGCGAGCCGGTGCGGATGATCGACACCCTGCGGGCCGCCGTGGGCCAGGTGGAGGACTACCGGGCCGTGGTCGCCCACCGGGTGGCCGACACGACCCTGGCCGCGTCGACGTCGCAGGACCTCGCCCGCCTGGTCGCCGAACTGATCGACAACGCCTGCGCCGCCTCGCCGGAGGGGGCCGCGGTGGACATCAAGGGCATCCCCCAACCCGACGGCTGCTACCTGCTGGCCGTGGTCGACCACGGCCGCGGCCTGAGCCCGGCCCAGATCGAGCAAGTAAATCGGGGCCTGGCCGACCCGGCCCTGGCCGACGGGGCCAGCGAGCAGTCGATCGGCCTGGCCGTCGTCGGCCTGTTGGCCCGACGCCACGGCATCGGGGTGGAACTGGCGTCGCCCACCGGATCGGGCATCACGGCCCTGGTCCTGATCCCGGCCTCCGAACTGCTCAGCCCGGCCGACATGGCGGCGGCCACCCCCGGTAAGCTGTCACCGCCCCCGCCGACCTCGCCCCGGTTCCCGGTCCCGCCCGCCGCGGAACAGCGGTCGTCGGACGGGGCTCCGTCACCGACCCCGGGCCAGGTGCCCGCCCCGGGGGTGCTGGCGGACGGCCGCGACCGCCCCGGCCACCAGGACCTCCCTGACCACCAGGGGAATCACGACCACCCGGTGGCCCCGCCGGTCGAACCGGCACCCGAACCGATCCGCGATCCGGTGGCCCGCCTCCGCGGCGACGGGCCCGTCGCCCCCCTCCCCAGCCGGGCCGCTGCGGCCGCCGGTCCGCCGGCTCGCTTGGCCGACGCCCTGCCCACCGGGGACCGGTTCGACGCCGGCGTCGCCTCATTGCTGGCCCCGGCGGAGGATCCGGCGGGGGCCACCACGCCCGAGGCTCACGGCCGGACGGCCAGTGGGTTGGTGCGGAGGACCCGGTCCTCGGCGCCGGTGCCGTCGGCGCCCGGAGAGCATCGGACCGTCGCCGCCAGCCGTCGCAGCCCGGAGGAGAAGCGGGCCATGTACGGCCGCTACCGCCGGGGCCGGCACCGGACCATGCCCCATCCGTCCAACCCGTCGTCTCCCCACCCTTCCGATCCAGGAGCAGCATCATGAGCATGCTCAGTAGTCAGGCCGAGGACGTGAACCAGCTGGTCACGTCGTTCGTCGAACGGGTAGCCGGGGTCACCGACGCGGTGGCAGTGTCATCGGACGGGTTGCCGTTCGCCGCCTCCCCGGGCCTCGACCGGGACGGGGTCGACCGGTTCGCCGCCGTCTCGTCCGGTCTCATCGGCCTAGCCTTCGGGGCCGCCGACCGGTTCGATGGCGGTGCGGTCACCGAGGTGGTGGTGGAGATGGAGCGCGCCTTCCTGTTCGTCACCGGTATCAGCGACGGTTCCCTACTGGCGGTGATGGCCGAGGCGGGCTGTGACGTCGGCTCCGTGGCCTACGAGATGGCGGTCCTGGTGGAGTGGGCGGGTCCCCGGCTGACCCCCGAGCTCAGGGCCGAACTCCAGTCGGCGCTGCCCCGATGACGGCCGGTCGGCACGTCCGCCCCGTCCGGGTCCGGCCCTATGTGCTGACCGGGGGTCGAACCCGGTCCACGGTCGAGGTGGCTATGGATGCCCAGGTCCAGGCGACCGGATCGTCGGCTCGTCCTGCAATCCGGGCCATGGGCGACGATTCGTCGGCCATCGTCGAGATGTGCTGGACCGAACCGTTGCCGGTGGCCGAGGTGGCCGCCCGGCTCGGGGTCCCGCTCCAGGTGGCCCGGGTGCTGATCGGCGACCTGGTCGAGGTGGGGGCCCTGAGTGTGGGCACCACCCCCGAGGAGCGGCCGGACCTCGACCTTCTGGAACGCATGCTGGAAGGGCTCCAGATCATCTGAACCGAGGTCATCTCGACCCGGATCCGACCTGGAGCTTCGGGGCGGCGCTCAGCCGGACCGGCGGACGGACCGTCGTCGCTGCTCGGCGGCGATCCAGTCGCTGGCCGTTCTGGCCCGCTTCTCCAGCTGGGCGACGGTGGCCTCGGCCACCCGGCTCACCCCGGACCGGCGGTTCAGTTCGGCGTTGATCTTGGCGTGATCGAGACCGGTCAGGCCGGCCAGGTCACGCACCAGGGTGGTGTTGAGCCGCCTCTGCCGTTCCCGATCGGCCCGGCCGCCGCCGCGGCGTCCCCCGGCCTCCACCCGGGTCACCGGAGGCAGGCTGGTGAGGTCGATCTCGAGATCGCGGAGGTCGTCGGATGCCGGGTGGCCGAGGGGCAGCTCGGGTTCGTCGAACCGGGCGAAGATGTCGGCGTTGGTGTCGGTGTCGGTGGCGGTAGCAGAGTGCACGGTGAACAGGGAGAGCTGGTCGCCGTCCCGTTCGGGCCGCTCCGTGGTGTCCCGGTCGTCATCGGTCCGGTCGTCGTGGGTGGAGTCCTTGTGGAGGTGGTGGCGGCGACTCTCGGCGATCCGGTCGGCGTGGTGGCGGAGCCGGGGGTCGTCGGGCACGAACAGGTAGGCGCGGTCCCGGTCGCCGGTGTGGCGCACGATGCGCCCCACCGCTTGGCGGAAGAACAGCTCGGTCGTGGTGGTGGTGGCGTGCACCCCGATCCGGAGGCGGGGGATGTCGACCCCCTCGGACACCATGCGTACGGCCACGATCCAGGGGTCGTGGCCGGCGGCGAACCGGGCGATCTTGGCCGAGGCGTCGGCATCCTCGCTGACGGCCACGGTGGGCCGGCGGACCCCGAACCGGTCCCGGAGCATCCGGGCGATCCCCCGGGCGTGGTCCTGGTCGCTGGAGATCACCAGGCCGCCGGCGTCGGGTCGGCGGGTCCGGATCTCGTTGAGCTGCCGGTTGGCCTGGCCGAGCACGGCGGGGAGCCATTCGCCGTCGAGGCTGAGCGCGGCCCGGAGCCGCTGGTTGGCCAGCGACCGGTTGAGGGTGTCGTCGAAGCTGGCCGACAGCTCGGACCCGTCGGCCGACGTCCACTCCATGTGACCGCCGAAGCGGGGGAAGTAGACGGGCCGGACGACCCCACCCTCGCCGAGGGCGTCGCCGTAGCCGTACTCGACGTCGGGCCGGACCTGACCGCCCACGTAGCGGAGGAAGGGTATGGCCGCGGTGTCGCTCCGGAACGGGGGGCCCGACAGGGCCAGGCGACGGGCCGCGGATCCGAGGCCAATGCTGACCCCGTCGCCCCAGGCCAGATCGTCGCCGGCGTGGTGGACCTCGTCGAGTACGGCCATCCCGCCCCGGGCCAGGGTCTGGACGTCGGTGGCGGACGCCGCCACCTGCTGGTAGGTGGTGACCACCCCGGCCAGGTCGGCGGGTAGCCGTTGGCCTGGCGCCCACTCGGTGTCGAGGTGGAGCCCGAACCGTTCCGCGGCGTCCGCCCACTGCTGCTTCAGGTGGCGGGTCGGGGCCACCACCACGAGGCGGCCGCCGAGTTGGGGCAGCAGCAGCCGGGCCGCGGTGAGGGCGAAGGTGGTCTTCCCGGCACCGGGGGTGGCTACAGCCAAGAAGTCGGGTTCGTCACTGGCCAGCAGGGCGTCGAGGGCCCGGCGTTGCCAGGGGCGGAGCCGGACCGTTCGGGTCGGCGCGGGGGCCGATGGGGCAGGAGCCGGAGGGCGGGACATGAACGCCCGATTCTGCCCGGTCGCCGGGGTCGATGCCACCCGTCGGCCGGGCTGAAGCGTCATGCGCGCGTCACCCCCAGGAAACGACGGTTCCCTACACTGATCCGCCATGCCCAGCCTGACCACGGTGGAGTGGGAGCGATACCAAGCGGTCCTGTTCGACCTCGACGGGGTGATCACCCCGACCGCGGAAATCCACGAACGGGCCTGGGGTGAGCTGTTCGCCGACTACGGCTACACCTCCCAGGACTATCTGACCCACATCGACGGAAAACCTCGTTACGAGGGGGTGCGGGCGTTCCTCGTCTCCCGGGACATCCACCTCCCCTGGGGCGGGCCGGATGACGCCCCCGGCGACGGGACGGTGTGCGCCCTCGGGAACCGCAAGGACGAACTGTTCAACGCCATCCTGGCCCGAGACCGGATCGCCCCCTACCCCGGCACCATCGCGGTGATGGACACCCTCGACCGGATGGGGATCCCCCAGGCGGTGGTGTCTTCCTCCCGCAACGCCCGGCCGGTCCTGGCTGCGGCCGGGTTGGCCGGTCGGTTCGAGGTGGTGGTGGACGGGGTGACCGCCGCCCAGGAGGAACTGGCGGGCAAGCCGTCGCCCGAGATGTTCGAGTTCGCCGCCCGCCTGCTCGACGTCCCCACCCCCGGATCGGTGGTGGTGGAGGACGCGGTGGCCGGGGTCAGCGCGGGCGCGGCCGGCGACTTCGGGTTGGTCCTCGGGGTGGACCGGGGCGGGAACCACGACGCCCTGGTCAAGGCCGGAGCCGACCTGGTCATCGACGATCTGGGCGAAACGCTCGGCGCCCCGGCTCGGTCGACGGGCGGGGAGTCCTGATGGCTCGCCTGGCCAACCCGCTCGGTCTGCCCGCCCATCGGTTCCCCGTCGACCCCTGGGCCCTGGTGGAGAGCGAGGTCAGCCTCGACGATCTCGGTCTCACCGAGACCCTGTTCGCCGTCGGCAACGGCTACCTGGGGATGCGGGCCAACCCGGCCGAGGGCCGGGACGCCCACACCCACGGCACCTACCTGAACGGGTTCCACGAGACCTGGCCGATCCACCATGCCGAGAGCGCCTTTGCCTTCGCCAAGACGGGCCAGACCATCGTCAACGTGCCCGACGCCAAGCTGATGAAGCTCTACGTCGACGACGAACCCCTGCTGCTCGGCGAGGCCGACCTCGACGAGTACGAACGTTCCGTCGACTTCCGGCGGGGCCTGTACCGGCGGGAACTGGTGTGGCGCACCCCGTCCGGCAAGCGCATCCGGGTGGTCACCACCCGGATGGTCAGTCTCGCCCAACGGCACCTCGCCGTGCTCACCCTCGAGCTCGAACTGCTTGATGGCGACGCCCCGGTGCTGGTGTCGTCCCAGCTCCAGAACCGGCAGGACGGGGAGGACGAGTACCACGTCCGCTCGGCCGCCCTAGGGGAGGGTGCCGACCCCCGCCAGGCCCGCCGGTTCGACCGTCGGGTCCTGCTGCCCCGTCTCCACCGGCTCGCCGACGAGGCCGATTGTGGCGGCCAAGTGGTGCTCGGCTACCGGACGGCCGAAAGCGGGATGACCCTGGCCTGCGGCTACCAGCACGAGCTGGACGCCGGCTGTGCCACCACGGTCGAGACCAACGTCGACGCCGACCATGCCAAGACCGTGTTCACCATCGACGGGGTGGCCCGCTCCCCGATCCGGATCACCAAGTACGTGAGCTACCACTCCTCGCGCGGGGTGCCCGCCGAGGAGCTGGCCGACCGCTGTGGCCGGACCCTCCGCCGGGCCCGCACGTACGGGACGGAACGCCTGCGGACCGCCCAGACCGAATGGCTCGACCAGTTCTGGCGGACCGCGGACGTGGAGATCGAGGGCGACCCGGCCGCCCAGCAGGCCGTGCGCTGGAACCTGTTCCAGCTGGCCCAGGCCTCGGCTTGCACCAACGAGCAGGGGGTGGCGGCCAAGGCGGTCACCGGCGGCGGCTACGACGGCCACTACTTCTGGGACACCGAGGCCTACGTCGTGCCGTTCCTGGCCTACACGAACCCCAACGCGGCTCGGAAGCTGCTGCGGTTCCGGTACCACATGCTCGACGCGGCCCGGACCCGGGCGGTGGAGCTGTCCCAGCGCGGGGCCCTGTACCCGTGGCGGACGATCAACGGTGAGGAGGCGTCCGCCTACTACGCGGCCGGGACGGCCCAGTACCACATCAACGCGGCCATCGCCCTGGCCATCCACCGGTACGTCACCGGATCGGGCGATTACGACTTCCTTCGGGGCGAGGCGGCTGAGATGCTGGTGGAGACGGCCCGGCTCTGGGACGACCTCGGGTTCTACGCCGTCAACGGGGCCGAGGTGTTCCGCATCCACGGGGTCACCGGCCCAGACGAGTACACCACGGTCGTCAACGACAACCTGTACACGAACGTGATGGCCCGGTTCAACCTCCGCTACGCCGCCGACGCCGTCGATCTGTTGGCCGAGGTGGATCCGAGCGGGTACGAGGCCCTCCAGCGGGCCACGGGCCTGACCCCCGACGAGGCCGGACGGTGGCGGGCGGCCGCCGACGCCATGTTCCTCCCCTTCGACGAGGGTCTGGGCATCCATCCCCAGGACGACGCCTTCCTGGACCTCGAGCCGTGGGATTTCGCCGGAACCCCGCCGGAGAAGTACCCCCTTCTGCTCCACTACCACCCGCTGGTCATCTACCGTCACCAGGTCCTCAAGCAGGCCGACGTGGTGCTGGCCATGTTCCAACAGGGTGACCACTTCAGCCTCGACCAGAAGCGCCGCAACTTCGAGTACTACGACCCCATGACGACGGGGGACTCGTCCCTGTCGGCGTGCGTCCAGTCGATCGTGGCCGCCGAGGTCGGCTTCCCCGACCTGGCCCTCCAGTACTTCCACCAGTCGCTCTACCTCGACCTGCTCGACACCCACGGCAACACCGCCGACGGGGTGCACGTGGCCAACGCCGGCGGGGTCTGGGCGGCGATCGTGTACGGCTTCGCCGGGATGAACGACTGGGGCGAGGGCCTCCGGTTCGTCTCTCGGCTACCGGAGTCGTGGGCGGGAATGCGGTTCCGTCTCCTGCGGCAGGGATCCCTCCTGGAGGTGACGGTGGGGCACGGGACCGTGTCGGTGGCCGTGCTCGACGGTCCCCCGGTGGTCGTTGACGTCGGCGGCGGCCCGGTGGAGGTGTCCGCCGTGGAGGAACTCCCCATCCTGAGCTGACCGGCCGCCGGACCCCGGGCCGGGGTCAGGCCCGCCGGGTGGCCGAGAACGGCTGATCCTTGTCGACCCGGGGCTCGGCCGGGAGGCCGAGGACTCGTTCGCCCACGATGTTCCGCTGGATCTCATCGGTCCCGCCGGCGATCGACATCCCGCAGATGGACAGGGCGACCTGGGTGACCAGCCCGCCCTCGGGGGCATCGGGGCCGGCCAGGGTCCCGGCCGGTCCGAGTGCGGCGAGGGCGAGGTCACGCCAGCGACGCATCAGGTCACCGGCGGCCAGCTTGGTGAGGGACATCTCCGGGCCGGGTTCGTAGCCGGCCCGGGCCGCGGTGGCCACCCGCAGGGCGTGGTAGCGGGCGATCTCGAACCGCGACCAGATCTCCATGGCCTGCTGGCGGCGGACCGGGTCGTTCAGGGCCCCGCCCCGGCGCAGCAGGTCAACCAACAGGGCCCATGCCTCGCCCGCCTTGGGCATGAAGCCCCGGGTGCCGTCGTTCAGCTCACCGGAGGCGTAGCGGCCGGCCGGTTGGTCCAGGTCGAGGGCGTGCTGGAGGCCCGATTCGGCGTCGGGGTCCAGGGAGCCCCGCTCGTGGGAGAGGAGCTGGAGCGTCACGCCCCAACCGTGGTCGACCTCGCCGATGACGTGGCCGACCGGGACGGTGGCGTCGGTGAGGAACACCTCATTAAACTCGGCGTCGCCGGTCATCTGGACCAGCGGACGGGGCTCCACCCCCGCCTGGTTCATCTCGATCGCGAAGAAGGTCAGACCCCGGTGCTTGGGTACGTCGGGGTTGGTCCGGGCCACCAGGATGGCCCGCTCCGCGTAGTGGCCGCCCGAGGTCCAGACCTTCTGCCCGTTGACTACCCACTGGTCGCCGTCGAGCTCGGCCCGGGTGCTCAGGCTGGCCAGGTCGGATCCGGCCCCCGGTTCGGAGAACAACTGGCACCAGACGTCGGCGCCGGTGACGATGCCGGGTAGCCAGGCCCGCTTCTGCTCCTCGGTCCCGATCTCCAACAGGAGCGGAGCCACCATCATGGTGGCGATCCCCCGGGGTGGGCCGAAGGCACCCGCCCGACGGATCGCGGCCGCTGTCTCCGCCTCGGCCGCGGGGTTGAGCCCTCGTCCGAACCACTCGGTCGGGAAGTGGGGGAAGCCCCAGCCGGACTCGGCCAGGCGGCGCCACCAGAGCCCGAGGGGGAGTTCCGGATCCCAGTTGGCGGCCAGCCAGGCGTCGGCCTCCGCCCCGATCCCGCCGGCCGGCGACCCGGCGACGCGCCGGCCGGACGGGCTCGTGTTGTTGTGAGGGCTCGTGTCGTTGTGAGGGCTCGTGTCGTTGACAAGGGCGGTGCGGTCAGCCACTGGTCTTCTGTCTCCAGGCTCGGAGCTAGGGTCCTCCTATGGGCTACACCAAGGCGGAGCTCGAGCGCTACCGGGACACGACCGTGCCCGATCTGGTCGGGCCGGGCCTGCGGCTTCTCTTCGTCGGGATCAACCCCGGCCTGTGGACCGCGGCCACCCAGACCCACTTCGCCCATCCGTCGAACCGCTTCTACCCGGCCCTGTCGGCGGCCGGTCTCATCGACCAACCGGTCGATCCGGCCGCCGGAATGGACGACACCGACCGGGCCGCCCTGATCGAGCGGGGTATCGGTATCACCAACCTGGCACCGCGGGCCACGGCCCGGGCCAGTGAGCTGACCGCCGAGGAGCTCCGCGCCGGTGGGGCACGGTTGGCCACCAGGGCGGCCTCCTGGCGGCCGGTCGTGGTGGCGGTGGCCGGGGTGACCGCCTACCGCACCGCGTTCGGTGAACGGCGGGCGAAGCTCGGCCGGCAACCCCACGACCTGGCCGGGGCCGAGCTGTGGGTGGTGCCCAACCCGAGTGGTCTGAACGCCCACGAGACCGTCGACTCCCTGGCTGCCCGGTACGCCGAGGTGGGGCGGGCGGCCGGCCTCCTGCCGGTCGATGCGGCGCCGGCGGGTTCGGAGGCCTAGCCCGGCTCAACCTCACCGGTCGGTCCCGGAAGGCCGCTGGGGCCGGTGTCGACGTCGGCGGCGAACCGCCCGAGACGGGTCTCAGGCGTGGTCGCTGACCGCGCCCCGGTAGATCAGCAGGGCGATCACCGCGCCGATCACGGAGCCCACGACTCCGGAGGCCTCGATGGCCCCGTCGGAGAGGTCGTAGCCGAAGGCGATGAAGCCGGCGAACCCGCCCAGGAACGATCCCATCAGGCCGAGGACCAGGGTGCCGAGCAGGGATACCTGATCGGGGCCGGGGAGGATCGCCCGAGCCAGGTAGCCGGCGACGAGGCCCACGACGAGGAACATGACGAGTGCGGCCACGGGATACCTCAGCGGTTGTGGAGATTCGGTCCGATGGCGATGAGCCGCGGGCTCAGGCCGGGCCCGATGGTGGCACGTGTCCGCAGGACCCGCCACCCGACCGGGTCGGGCGACGCTCCGGCGTGGGGCGAGGGCCGGGGTCAGGCCGGGTCGATGGTGACGTGGCGGCGCCGGAAGCGCCAGCCGTCCGCGGTGCGGACCAGCCGGTCCCGATAGATCCCGGTGGAGCGGAGGGTGGCCGAGTCGCCCTGGCCGGCCGAGCAGGCGTTCAGGTAGCACTGGAGGGTGGCGGTGTCGCCGTCGACGTCGAGCAGCAGGTTCCAGTTCCAGTGCCGGGCCCGTCCCTTGTTGATCCCGTAGTGGGTCCGGCCGTAGGCGTGGAGGGCGTCCTTGCCGCGGTGGAGCCCGCCGAGGGGGGCACCCTCGGGGAGGCCGTCGCACACGAACTCGCCGTCGTCGGTGAAACACGAGACCCAGGTGTCGATGTCGCCCAGGTCGATAGCCATGTTGTAGGTGGCCAGGAGCTGTTCGACGGCCGCCCGGTCCGAGGCGGTCCGGTCGGCGGTGGGCTGGTTGCTGGTGGGCTGGTTGCTGGCGGATGACGTCATGGGGTCCCTCCTGCGGTCGGGGGTTCGGCGTCGATAGCCAGGGCCCCGGCCTTGAGGCGGGGGATGAGTTCCTCACCGAACTCGGTGGCGTCGTTCAGAGGGTCGAAGCCACGGATCAGGATGTGGCTGAGATCCCCCAGCCGGTAGTAGGCGAGTAGCGAGTCGGCCACCTGTTCGGCCGTCCCCACCAGGCACGAGGTGTTGCCCGGCGCCCCGGTGGCCGCGGCGATCCGCATCCACAGCCGTTCGTCGTGGACGTCCGCCGCCGCGGCGTGGGCCAGCATCCGCTCGCCACTGTGGTCGAACGCCCGGCGGGGCCGGCTGGGGGCCGAGGCCGCCGCCCCGGTCGGGGCGGGTCGATCGGCCCCATCCCCCTCGATGCCGGCGAGGATGATGTTGGCCCGGTCCCACGCCTCGCCTTCGGTGGCGCCGAGAATGGGTCGGACACTGAGGGAGAACGAGGCCGACCGGCCGTACCGAGCGGCCCGGGCCCGGTAGTCGTCGAACCGGGCCGCGATCTCGGCCCGGGGTTCGGCGAATAGGGCGTAGACGTCGCACCGGGCCGCGCCCATCTCAACGGCCTCGGTGGACGATCCGCCGAAGAAGATCGGTGGGGCCGGCTGCTGGTAGGGGAGTACGTCGGAGCGGACGTCGGACATCTGGTAGTACGTGCCGTCGTGGTCGAACGGCTCGGTTGCCGTCCACGTGGCCCGCATCACGTCGATGTACTCGGCCGCCCGGGCGTACCGGCCCGCCTTGTCGAGATGGTCGCCGTCCCGCCGCTGGTCGCGGTCGCTGGCCCCGGCGATGATGTGCAGGGCGAAGCGGCCCCGGCTGAGACGGTCGAAGGTGGCCGCCTTCCGGGCGGCGAGGGTGGGGGAGACGAACCCCGGACGGTGGGCGATCAGGTAACCAAGCCGGTCGGTGTGGGCGGCGGCGTGGGTGGCCACCGTCCAGCCGTCGGCCGAGGTGGACGTGTACCCCACGAGGACGAGGTCGAAGCCGGCCCGTTCGTGGATCTGGGCGTACTCCACCAGGTGCTCCGGGGAGACGCCGCCGTCGATCACGTGGACGGTGGCGCCACCGGTCGGGCGGGTCACTCCGATCATGCCGATCACGTTCAGTGGCATGGGGTCGACCCTACGGCACCCGGTCGGTGGGCTCCCAGTTGACCGAACCGGCCGGCCCCGACCGGTGGGCGGCCCGTTCCAGGGCCGGGTGCCGACCGTTGACCTACGATCAAGCGATGGGGAACGAACAACCGGTGGTTCACGACTACACGGCTCCGGGCATCGTGGTGCACTGGCAGCCCGACATCTGCCAGCATTCCGCCGAATGCACCCGGGCCCTGCCCCAGGTGTTCAAGCCGGAGGAGCGGCCGTGGATCGTCGTCGACGCGGCCGACGCCGACGACATCGCCGCCGCGATCGACCGTTGCCCGAGCGGGGCCTTGTCCTACACCCGGACCGGTCCGGGGGGAACGGACGCCACGGAAGACGCGTCGGCCGGCACGGCCGCCGACGAGCCGGCCGGGGCTGCCGTCGTCGTCACCGTCATGGCCGACGGACCGAACGTGGTGCGGGGGCCGGTAGAGGTCCGCACCAACGAGGGCGAGCTGATCAGGACCGCGGACCGAGTGGCGTTGTGTCGCTGCGGGGCGAGTGACAACAAGCCGTTCTGCGACGGGAGCCACGTCCGGGTCGGTTTCACCGACCCCGGATGAGGCCCCGGTCGGGGAGTCGGGGCGCGGGATGAGGCCCCGGGGCCCGATGAGGACCGGCACCGAGGCCTTCCTGCGCCGTCGAACCGGGGGCCTGGTCGGGTCGGGTCAGGCGTCCCCGAGACGGTCGAGCCAGGCGTCCCCGTCGGCCCCGGTCGTGCCCACCACCACCAGGGTGCCCGGTCCGTCGGGGCGACCACCCGGGGTGAACGGGGACAACCCCCACCGGGCCCCCACCGCTTGGACCAGCACCCACCGGCCCGGTTCGTCACCGGGGCCCGGGCGGAGACGGACGGGGCCCTTGACCCGGTGGACGTCGCCGGGCAGCTCGGACAGGGCGGTCTCCAACCGGCGCCGGTCGAGGGGGTGCTCCCACCGTCGGGTCCAGGAACGGAACCCGTGCTCGCCGGCACCGTGCTCGTCGTGGTGGTCATGGTCGGCGGGGCCGGGGCCGCGGCCGGTCGGGGCCGTGAGCCCGGGCGGGCCCAGCACCATCGACAGGGGGAGGCGCCACGCCACCCCGGCCACCTGGTGGACACCGGGGGCCTGGCCCGCCAGCCAGGTCTGGACCCCCGCCCGCTGGTCGGCGGGTACCAGATCGGCCTTGTTCACCACCAGCAGATCGGCCGAGCGGAGCTGGCGGAGCACCATGTCGCCCACGTACCGGTCGGTGGCATGGCGGCGGACGGTCTCCACGTCGACCATCACCAACACCCCGTCCAGGACGAAACCGGGGACGGTGGCGTAGGCGGCCACGGTGGCCGGGTCGGATACTCCGCTGGTCTCCACCAGCAGCCGGTCGGGTCGGGGCTCGGCCCGCCTGACCCGGTCGAGCGCGGCGGCGAAACCGTCCACCAGGCTGCAGCAGATGCACCCGTTGGCCAGGGTCATCGTGGCACCGTCGCGGGCCACGATCAGGCTGTCGTCCACCACGACCTCCCCGAAGTCGTTGACCAGCACGGCGATCCGCTCGTCGGCCCCGGCCAGGACCCGGTTGACCAGGGTGGTCTTGCCCGCACCGAGATAGCCACCCACCACCGTCACCGCGATCGGTCCCGGTTCCGGCCCGGCCCGGCCCGCGGGACCCGCCGGGGTCACGGGGTGTCCGACCGGCCGGCGCCCGGCTGGGGCACCCCGCCCAGGACGGTGCCCCACACCCCGATCTCGGCCAGGGTGGTCGGGTCCGCGGTGAGGGGGTCGTCGTCGAGGACAGCGAAGTCGGCCAGCTTCCCGGCTTCGATGCTGCCGATCTCGTGATCCAGGCCGAGCTGGTGGGCGGCCCCCAGGGTGATGGCCTCCAGGGCCGTCTCCACCGGGATCCGCTCGTCGGGACCGAGCACCCGGCCGGAGGCGGTGAGCCGGTTCACCGCGCACCAGGCGGTGTGGAGCTGGCCCATGGGGGTCACCGGGGTGTCGGCGTGGATGGCGAACCGGACCCCCTCGCGGTGGGCGGTGGCGCAGGCGTCCATGGCGGCGGCCCGGTCGGGCCCGAGGGTGACGTCGTGGTGCTGGTCGCCCCAGTAGAAGATGTGGTTGGAGAAGATGTTGGCCTGCATCCCGAGGGCGGCCATCCGCCGGTACTGGGCCGGGGTGGTGAGCTGGCAGTGCTGCACGGTGTGGCGGTGATCGGCCCGGGGATGACGTTCCAGGGCGGTGGCCACCGCGTCGATGAACACCTCCGAGGCCTCGTCGCCGTTGCAGTGGCAGTGGACGATCAGGCCCGCCCGGTGCAGGTCGGTGACCAGGTCGGCCATCCGGTCCGGGGGCACGAGCCACAGGCCGTTTCCGGGATGGCCCTCGGGGGGTCGGTAGTAGTGGGGCCAGCTGATCCGGGCCGTGAACCCCTGGATCGACCCGTCCAGGATGATCTTGGCGATACCGAACCGGAGCTTGGTGTTGCCCGCCGCCTCCATCTCGGCGGCCAGGTCCCGGACCATGGACCCCAGCTCGGACGGGGCGATCTGGGCCAGGCCGGGGGCGGCGGCCACCATGACCCGTACCGGGAAGTCGGGTTGGGCGGTGACCGCCTTCCACGCCTCGAGCTGGCGGGGCCGGTCGATGGCCGTGCTCCCCAGATCGGTGACGGTGGTCTGGCCGGTGTTGCGCGCCTCCGCCGCGAAGGCGCGGATGGCGTCGGGCCCGTGCATGGAACGGAACATGGTCGGATAGGCGGCCGAGGCCAGCATCATGGCAGCAGGCTCCTGCAACTCCCCGTTCGGTTGGCCGTCGGGGCCCCTGGCCACCCCCGGGGTGGGGGTGGTGGCGTCGATGTTCTCCCGCCGGAGCATGGCGGTGTTGACCGTGGCCAGGTGGCCGCTGGCGTGGTAGACGAAGATCGGCCGTCGGTCCGACACCTGGTCGAGGTGCCGGGCCACCAGCCGTTCCCCGGCGAAGTAGATCGGGTCGAGGCCCCAGGCGATCAGGGGATCGTCGGGGTCGTCCAACTCGGCCTCGTAGTGGCGGAGCAGGTCGATCACGGTGGCGACGTCGCGGGCCCCGGGCCAGTGGCGACCGTCCGGACCGGTCCGGTCGAACCAGCCGATATAGGGGTGGTCCCACATGCCGCCGCTCATCACGTGGGTGTGGGCCTCGACGAAGCCGGGCAGCAGCACCCGGTCGGCGAAGCGGCGGTCGACCACATGGTCGCCCCAGGAGGCCAACTCGTCGACGGTGCCAACGGCGAGGATGCGGTCACCCCGCACCGCCACCGCCTCGGCCCGGGGGATCGACGGGTTCATCGTCACCACCCGTCGAGCCGGGTAGATGGTGGTCGCCGTTGGGTGGGTGATACCGGTCACAGGGCAACCATAACCACTGGCCCGGCGGGGCGGCCCGGCCACCGATCCGGCGCCGGATGCGGCGTCGGGCGCCGGCCGGCTGCCTACCCTGGGCCCGGCACACCGACGACGCGATCGACAGGTCGATCGCGTCCAGACCAAGGGACATCAGGGAGCAGCCATGCGGGAGATCCGCCACGTTCGATACCGACCCCGGTCCCGGAGCGTCGGGGTGGCCCTGGCCGGGGCCGTGGCCCTGGCCGGGATCCTGGCGGGCTGCGGTGGTTCCGAGGACGGGGCCGACGCCGGCGGCACCACCACCGAGATCGTGGTGGCCGGCGAGATCGGCACCGCGGCGGCCGCCCCGGGCCTGGTCACCCCGGAGCAGGCGGCCGCGCTGGCCGCCGACGACTCGGTCACCGTCCTCGACGTCCGCACCCCACAGGAGTTCCAGGAGGGCCACCTGGACGGGGCGGTCGACATCGACTTCGAGGGCCCCGACTTCGCCGGCCAGATCGCCGAACTCGATCCCGGCCAGCCCTATCTCGTCTACTGCCGGTCCGGTAACCGGTCGGCCGCGGCCACCGAGGAGATGCGGGCGGCCGGCTTTGACCAGGTGTACGAGATCGACGGTGGCGTGATCGACTGGGAGGCCGCCGGCCTCCCCCTGACCACGGACTGACCGGACCGAAGCGGCGGCCCCCTGATGCTGGTCCGAGGCTCCTGCCACCACGACTGCCCCGACACCTGCATGTGGGAGGTGACGGTGACCGACGGTCGGGCCGTGGCCCTGCGGGGCAGCGCCGAACACCCCTTGACGGCCGGTCAGCTGTGTCCCAAGGTCAACCGCTACCTCGACCGGGTCTACCACCCCGACCGGATCCTCACCCCGCTGGTCCGCACCGGCCCCAAGGGGTCCGGTCGGTACACCCCGATCGGTTGGGACGAGGCCGAGGCCCTGGTGGCCGACCGGCTCGGCGCTCTGATCGCGGCCGGCCGGGCCGAGGCCATCTTGCCGTTCTCGTTCGACGGCACCCAGGGGGTGGTGCAGAAGGGCCTCATCGCCGACCGGTTCTTCGACCGGATCGGGGCCAGTGACGTCATCCGGCACCTGTGCGGCTCCACCGCCTGGATGGCGGCCGCCGACGTGACCGGCACCCCCTTCGGGGTCGACCCGGAACGCCTGGCCGACGCCCGCACCATCGTCCTGTGGGGGACGGACACCGCACTCACCAACCGGCACCTGTGGCCGGTGATCGACCGGGCCCGGGTGGCCGGGGCCACCGTGGTGGTGATCGACCCAGTCCGCACCGCCACCGCCCGCCGGGCCGACCGGTTCCTCCAGGTCCGGCCGGGAACCGACGCCGCCCTGGTGCTGGGCCTGATCCACGTCATGGAGCGGGACGGTCTCCTCGACCGGGCCTGGATCGAGGCCGCCACCGTCGGATGGGAGGAGCTCCAGGCCTCAGCGGCGCCCTGGGCACCCGACACCACGGCCGAGGCCACCGGGGTGGCCGCCGCCGACGTGGAATGGTTGGCCCACACCTACGCCACCCAACGCCCGGCCGTGGTACGCACCCTGGTCGGCCCCGAGCACCGGGCCGGGGGCCGGGAACTGCTCCGCGCCGTGACCATGCTGCCGGCGGTCACCGGGGCCTGGCGGGACGTCGGCGGGGGTCTGGCCCGGTCCACCCAGGTGTACTTCGAGACCGCCCTGGCCCTGCCCACCGACCGGCCCGACCGTCGCAGCTTCAACATGGCCCGCCTCGGTCAGGTCCTCACCGACCAGTCCCTCGATCCCCCCATCGAGGCCCTGGTGGTCCACAACGCCAACCCGGCCGTGATCGTCCCCGACCAGAACCGGGTGGTCGCCGGGTTGGAACGGGACGACCTCTTCACCGTGGTGATCGAGCAGGTCATGACCGACACGGCCCGGTACGCCGACGTGATCCTGCCCGCCACCACCCAGGTGGAGCACCTCGACCTGGGTATCGCCTGGGGTCACCTGTACCTGTCGCTCAATCAGCCGGCCATCGCCCCGCTCGGCCAGGCCAGGCCGAACAGCGAGATCTTCCGCCGGTTGGCCCGGGCTCTGGGGGTGGACGACGATCCGATGCTGGCCGCCGACGACGAGACCGTGATCCGGCGCCTGCTGGCCTCCGGACATCCGTGGCTGGACGGGATCAGCTACGAGCGGCTGGCGGCCGAGGGATGGGCCCGGCTGGCCGTCCCCGCCGACCACCGACCCCACCTCGACCCCGACCCGGCCGCCGCCGGTGGCCCCGGTGACGCGGCGCCCCGCCCCCGGTTCCGGCTCGGGGCGGTGTCCACCGAGGTCGGCCCGGAGACCCCCGGGGGCGATCCCGCCCTCACCGGGCGGTTCCCGCTGGCCCTGATGAGCCGCAAGCAGCACCCGGCCTTCCTGAACGCCAACTATGGGGGTTCCGAGCCCCACTTCCCTCAGCCGCCCGCACCGCGGCTCCACATCCATCCCCTCGACGCCGCCGCCCGCGGCGTCGGCGACGGTGACCGGGTGAGGGTCCACAACGACCGCGGCAGCCTCACCATCACCGCCCATGTCGGCACCGACGGGCAACCCGGCCTGGTGACCATGCCCTTTGGCTGGTGGCACCGCTCCAGCCCCGAGGGCCGGGCCGTGAACGCTCTCACCAACCCGGCCGTGGCCGACGACGACCAGGGTTCCGCCTTCTTCCACGAAACCCTGGTCGAGGTCGAGCCGGTCTGATCCGCCGGTGTCGCCCCGCCCGTTCGGCGGACCCGGCTCGGCGGGGTTGGCCCACTACTTGTTCAGCGACTTCACCACCCGGCGGATGAGGGAGTCGGTGCGGCCGGCGTCGTAGTTGCCGTTGATCGGGGTGATCGTGATGTTGTTGTCGGCCAGCGCCTCGGTGTCGGAATCGGCCACCGTCTCGGGCTTGAGGGTGAGCACGATCTCGAAATCGGTAGACTCCCCGACTCCGGGGATCGCGCCCTCGTAGGTGCCGTCGAGGAAGCCGGTGCCGGTGTTCACCAGGACAGCGTCACCGAGGGTCTCACCCTCGGTGACCAGGGGATAGTTGACGTTGAGGCCCAGGCCCTCGGGGAGGAGGGCCCCACCGCGCGACCGTTCGTCGAGCTCCTCCACCAGTTCCACGGTGAAGTCGGCGGTGCCGGCGAAGTCGGGCTCGCCGACGGCGCTGCCCACGGGCACCTCGGTGCTGACGGCGATGGCGGGAACACCCTCGTTGAGGGAGGTGGCGGCGGCGGCGACGGTACCGGAGTGGATCTCGGCGGCGGCGATGTTCTGCCCGATGTTGGTCCCCGAGATCACCAGGTCGGGTGGTTCCCCGGCGTACAGGGTGGACAGACCGAACTCGGTGGCGTCGGCCGGGGTCCCCTCGACCGCGAACTTGCCCGCCTCGGGCTGCGACACCACCAACGGGCCCGTCAGGGTGACCCGGCCCCCCATCCCGCTCTGGTTGCCGGCGGGGGCCACCATGGTCACGTCGTAGCCGGCGGCGACCAGGGCGTCGTAGACCGCGGTGATGCCTTCGGCCTGCCAGCCGTCGTCATTGGTCACCATGATCCGGAGCGGATCGTCGGGTTTGTCGTTGCCCGCCGACGCGGCGCCGCCCCCGACGGCGACACCGGCGGTGAGCACAGCGACGCCCACCAGGGTCCGGATCGAACGACTCGGTTGTGAAACCATGGTTTTCCCCTTCCGTCGGAACACGGTCGCCGGACCCGGGTCGATCCCCGGTCGGACGCGTTCCCGGTGGGTATCTGAGTCGACCGTGGCCTGCGGCGTCCAACATCGGGGTCCGGGGCGTCATCGCGCCGGGGTCGATCGGGGCGGGGGACGACGAACGTAGGCGGAAGGGGTGACGCCGAGATGGTGACGGAAGTCGCGGCTGAGGTGGGCCTGATCGGCGTAGCCGAGCCGGGCCGCCACCGCCGACCAACCGGGCCATTCTCCACCGGTGGTTCGGGCGTGACGGGCGGACTCGGCCGCTTCGATGATGCGCCACCGGCGGATCACGAACGAGGGACTGGCTCCGACGTGCCGGTCGAAGCGGCGTTGCAACGAGCGGACGCTGACGCACGCCCGTTCGGCCAGCTGCTCCACCCGGCACACGGTCCGGTCGGTCTCGGCCAGGCGGGCCACCTCGACGACCCAGCGGGCCTCCTCCACCAGGGCGGATGGTCGCTGGCCGACCACGGCCTCCAGTCCCGCACGGAGCCGCTCCACCCCGGCCGCGATCCCGGCGGCCGTACCATGGGCGTCGACCGCCGCGTTCACGGCGGGCACCAGGTCGGGGTCGATCCCGGGAAGCGCCTCGCCCAGGGAGAGCTGGCGGCCGGTCGCGTTGCGGGCCGGCTGATCGAGGAGCACGCCGAGGCCGCCCACGGTCGAGCGGGCGGCCACCGTCCATCCGGCCCCCGTCAGCCGGCGGTGGCTCAACCGGTCCAGCACGCCGTACACCCGACCCTCGGCCGGATCGAGGGGGACCCCGGCGTCGTCGATCGTGCCCACGCTGATGTGGCCGGCCGGATGGTTCAGCACCTGCTGGTCGTGGACGGTGCCCGGCGGGAGCGCCCAGGAGACCGACCACAACCACGCCACCAAGCCCTCCAGCGAAGGGCCGGCGGGGTACCGTTGGAAGTCCACCACCTCGAACATCGCGGTCGGATCGACGATGCCGCGGGTATCGTCGGGAACGGGATTACCCACTGAGCGGAAGGCTAGCTGCCACCGTCGGCCGGGAACCTCCGCTCCTGTCGGCGGTGATCCGGGGTTTTCGGCGCTCAAGGCCAGAACGCCGGCCTGCCGATGTGAGGCCCACGGGCCGTCCCGTACCGAATCCGGGTGATCGAGCGGACCCCCATGAGCCGACCCGAAGCCGTGCCGCGCCGAACCGGTTCGCCCCGCCGGGCCGCCATCGGGCTGGGTTTGGTGCTCGCCGCCGTCCTCAGCCTGGCCGGCTGCGTGAGCGGGTCCGACGAGGAGGCCGGTCCGGCCGTGGTCAGCGGCGAGGCGGGATCGAACCCGCTCCCGGTCGTGGACGTCACCGACGTGGCCACCGGCGACCCGGTCGATCTGGCCTCCCTGCTCCCGGCCGATCAACCGGTGCTGCTCTGGTTGTGGACATCCCCGTGAACCATCTGCCGGGCCGAGGCGCCCGGCCTCGAGCGGTTCGCTCGGGAACATGACGGCGAGGTGAGCGTGGTCGGGTTGGGCATCCAGGGCGATCTGGACGCGGCCCGCGAGTTCGCCCTGGCCGGAGGGGTCACGTTCACCATGCTGTGGGACGGGACGTCCGCCACGTGGGCTGCGCTCGGGATCACGGCACCGCCGGCCGCCATCCTCTACGACGGGGACGGGACGGTGCTCGGACAGTGGTCCGGCCGCCTCGACGAGGCCGAGGTCGCCGACCTGATCCGCAGTAGCTCACAGAGCAATTCCGGGTGATCGGAGCGATTCCGGGTGAAGGACCCGCAACCTGATCCCGGGAACCTCCCCTGACACCGGGCCCGAACGGTCCGGAAGTGGATCAGGGCCGGATCAGGATCTTCACCTCGTCGGCGTGGCCGGCGAGGTCGTCGAACGCGGCCTCCGCCTCCTCGAGGGGGCGTTCGCTGGTGATCAGCTGCCCGAACCGTTCCGGTTCCTGGTTGAGGAGCCGGAGGGCGGTGGCGAAGTCGTGGTGGCGGTAAGCGAAGCTGGCGGCCAGTTTCACCTCGGTCACCGTGAGCTGCAGGGGCTCCACCTCGATGGTGTGCGGGCAGGCTCCGGCCAGGACCACCTGGCTGTGGGGCGGGGCCTCGGCCACGATGGCCTGAACCACGGGCGCCCGGCCGACGCATTCGAACACGGTGGACGGGTTCGGGTCGGCGTCGAGGAGGGGTGAGATGGTGCTCGGGGTGTAGCCGTGGGCCGCCATCAGTTCGATGAGGGGGGTGCCGGGCTCGTGGACCGACGTGGCCCCGACGGCCAGGGCCTTGGCGCGGCGGCTGGGGGAGGGGTCGACGGCGATGATGGGCCCCCGGCCGGCCGCGGCACTCACCGCGATGATGCCCAGGCCGATCGGCCCAGCCCCCACCACCACGATCGGCCCGTCCGGTGCCGCCATGGCCGCGGCGTGGGCGGCCACGGCCACCGGCTCGGCCAGGGCGGCCAGGCGGAGGTCGAGATCCGGGGGTAGCAGCAGGGTGCGGGAGGCGTCGAAGGCCGCCAGCTCGGCCAGGCCACCACCGTGGGTGGGAGACAGGCCGATGGTCTCGGGGCCGTCCGGCCCCATGGTGAACGGGATGGCGGTGACCCGGTCGCCCGGCTTCACCGTCCCGGCCGGGACGTCGGGGCCGAGGGCGACCACCTCTCCGGCGATCTCGTGGCCGGGGATGACCGGCGGCTGGGGTTCGTCCGGGGCCGCCTGGGCGGCGGCGATCGACTCCTCGCGGAAGTGCAGGTCACTTCCGCAGATGCCGGTGGCGTGGGGGGCGATGAGGACCTGGCCCGGCCCCGGCTTCGGTTCGGGGACCTCCTCGACGGCCATGGCTCCCGCCCGCATCACCACTGCTCGCATTCGGATCCCCTACCTGGTCGCGACGACCGTCGATGTGAGAGGCCGGCATACCGGCCCGGTCCGTGGCCCGACAGTACAGGAGCGGCGCGCCCGGCGCCGGTCCTCAGACGCCGGTTACCCCGAGCTGGGTGCTGTGCACCCGGGCCACATTGTGAGCCAGGGCCCGGGCCCGCTCGGTGGCCGGACCGGACCAACCTCCGTCGAGGGTGGCGTCGAACAGTTTCAGCCAGCGTTCGAAGTGGACCGGTTCCAGGGGCGAGACCGAGTGTACGGCGGCGTGTCGACCGAACGGGTTGCCGTGGTACCCGTCGTGGCCGAGCAGGGCCCGGGCCCAGAACGCGGTGAGTTTCGGGAGGTGGGTGTCCCAGTCCACTTCGGCAACGTCGTTGAAGATCGGTCCGAGGAGATCGTCGGTGTCGACGTCACGGTAGAAGCGGCGGACCATCTCGGCGATCTGATCGGTCGAGTCGAGATCGGGCCGGTCCAGGGTCGGCTGGGGCGCGGCAAAATCGAGGGGCGCGACCATGGTCTTCGTGTCCTTTCCTGAGTTGTCGCCCCGCCGGTAAAGGGTCCGGGCGGGGCCGGCGGCGGCCGTAGGAATGGGGGTGGGCCGCCGACTGGGCGAGCACGTGGTTGGTGTCGACGTGGTGGTTGACGTCTGCGCGTCATGTGCTGTCCACCAACCAGATTAGCTCCCGCTACCGGACGGCGCCTGCTCACACCTAGTCTTGCAGTGTGCAACTGGATATTCGGTCGCCAGGGGTCCGGCCATGACCACGGTCGACGACGGACCCGTCCCCGGTCGGGGCTCCGGGTCGGGGCACCGGTCCGGAACCGGCGCCGCCCCCCGGCCGGTGTCGCCGTGGCGGCAGGTGGCCATGCCCACCGAGCACGGCGGCTGGAGCCTGACCGCGGAACCCGCCGTCCTGGGTCTGCTGGTGGCACCGTCGTGGCCGGGCCTCGCCCTCGGCCTGGCCGCCATGGGGGCCTTCGTGGCCCGCACCCCGCTCAAGGTGGTGCTGGTGGACCGGTGGCGGGGACGGTGGCTGGACCGGACCCGACGGGCCGCCGTGGTGGCCCTGGCCGAGGTGGCCGTGATCACGATCCTGGCCGTCCTCGCCGCGGTGACCGCCACCGACGGTCGGTTCTGGGTCCCGCTGGTCGTGGCCGCCCCGCTGGTGGCGGTCGAGTTGTGGTTCGACATGCGGTCCCGCAGCCGGCGGTTGCCGCCGGAACTGGCCGGCGCGGTCGGGATCTCGTCGGTGGCGGCCGCCATCACCCTGGCCGGGGGTGGATCGATGACCCTGGCCCTCGGCCTGTGGGCGGTGGTGGCGGCCCGGGCCGTGGCCGCCATCCCGTACGCCCGGGTCCAGGTGTTCCGCCTGCACCGCCGTCCGGTCCGCTGCGGGACGAGCGATCTGGCCCAGCTGCTGGCGGTGGCCGTGGTGGCGGTGGCCTGGGCCGTTGGTGCCGTACCCCTCGCCCCGCTGGTCGTGGTGGCCGCCATCGCCGCGGCCAACCTGGCGGCGGTGCGGGGCTCGGTCCGGCCGGCGGTGGTGGTGGGGGTCCAGCAGACCGTCTACGGGTTGGTCACCGTCCTGGTCACCGCCGTCTCCGTGACGTTCGCCGCTTGACGGGCGGTCCCCGCCCTGCGTAGCGTCGTCGCCACGTCACCGGGGAGTTCGCGGCACGCGAACTGAGAGGACGACCGTCACCGTCGTCGACCCGCCGACCTGATCTGGGTAATGCCAGCGAAGGGAGCGCACATGATCGCCGAGATCCACGTCTCACCGTCACCATCGGGCACCGAGGCGAATCGGTACCAGCACGTCGAGGCAGCCATCGGGGTGGTGCAGAAGAGCGGTCTGGCCTACGAGGTAACCGCCCTCGGCACCACGTTCGAGGGAGACGCCGACGTCGTATGGGCCACCCTCCGGGCCGCCCACGAGGCCGGGCTCGGGTCGGGAGCCGACGGGGTGATCACCAGTATCCGCATCGGCGACCGTTCCGCCGAGCCCACCACGATGCAGGCCCTCACCGCCAAATTCCGGACGTGAACCGTCGCGTCGCGTCGGCGGCGCGGCGGCTCCTCGATCTACTCCCGGCCATCGCCGCGCTCGTCGCCGGGGCGGTGGCGTGGGAGGTGTGGGTCCGGTGGCGGGACACCCCCAGCTACCTGCTGCCCCCGCCCTCGAAGATCTGGGCCGCCTTCCTCGTCGATCGCCAGCTGCTCGGCGAGCACGTGCTCGCCACCCTGGGTGAGGCGATGCTCGGCCTGTCCGTCGGCGCCGTGCTCGGGGTCGGTCTAGCCGTGATCATCGCCGGATCTGCGCCGGCCCGCCGGGTCCTCTACCCGATCGTGGTGGCCAGCCAGACCATCCCCATGATCATCATGGCCCCGCTGCTGGTGCTCTGGTTCGGGTTCGGACTCACTCCCAAGGTGGTGGTGGTGGCCATGGTTACCTTCTTCCCGGTGGCCATCTCCACCGTCGGGGGCCTGATGAGCGCGGATCCCGAACTGGTAGACCTACTCCGTTCGATGGGGGCGTCGCGCCGCCAGGTCCTCACCAACGTGCTTATCCCCAACGCCCTGCCCGCCCTGTTCGACGGGCTGCGCATCGCCGCCGCCTACACGGTGGCCGGGGCCGTCATCGCCGAGTGGACCGGAGCCAGTCGCGGCCTGGGCATCTACATCAGCCGTTCCCAGGCCTCGTTCCGGGTCGACCAGGTGTTCGTGGCCGTCACCATCGTCGCCCTCCTGTCCACCGCCCTGTTCCTGGTCATCGGGGCCCTGGCCCGCCTCGCTTCCCCGTGGCGTTACGTCACCTCGACATCCGAACAGAGAGAGGGTCCCCCATGATCAACCACCGTGGTGTCGTCCGACGCGTCACCATCCTCATCGCCGTGCTCGGCCTGCTCGGCCTGGCCGCATGCGGCGGCGACGCCTCGACCGAAACGGCCGACGCCGCCGGCGGGGAGGCGGCTGCTGCCACCGGGACGGGGTCCGACCCCGGGTCGCGGACCGTCACGCTGGTCCTCGACTGGACCCCCAACACCAACCACGGGGGCATCTACCTGGCCGAGGAGGCCGGCTACTACGACGAGGCCGGGATCGACCTGGAGATAATCCAGCCCGGTGACACCGGGTCGATCCAGGCGGTGGCCACCGGCCACGCCGACTTCGGGGTCTCGGTCCAGGAGTCCCTGATCCCGGCCCAGGCGCAGGGGGTTCCGGTGGTGTCGGTGGCCGCCATCGTGCAGCACAACACCTCGAGCCTGATGGCCCTGGCCTCGTCCGGCATCACCGGCCCGGCCAGCCTGCCCGGCCGGACCTACGGGGGGTTCGGCGGCCAGTTGGAGCGTGCGTTGATCGACCGGCTGGTGACGTGCTCGGGCGGTGATCCGTCCGACGTCACCTATGTGGAGGTGGGCAACACCGACTACCGGGTGGGGCTGGAGACGGACGCCTTCGACTTCGTCTGGGTGTTCGACGGGTGGGACAAGATCCGCATGGAGCAGGCCGGCGTCGACGTCGTCACCATCCCCTTCATCGATCATGTCGACTGCATCCCCGACTGGTACACCCCGCTCCTGATCACCAGCACCGAATTGGCCGCCGACGATCCCGAACTCGTCTCGGCCTTCATGGCCGCCACCGCCCAGGGGTACCAGGCAGCCATCGACGGCCCGTCGGCCGCCGCCGACGCCCTCCTGGTCGGCGCTCCCGAGCTTGACCCCGAGCTGGTGAGGGCCAGCGCCGACTACCTCGCCGGGCAGTACGCCCTCGACGCCCCCCAGTGGGGCCATCAGGACCGCGAGGTGTGGGTGGCGTTCAACGACTTCCTGGTGGAGGCGGGCATGCTCGACGAGCCCGTCGACGTGGACACGGCCTTCACCAACGAGTTCCTGCCCGGGTGAACGCAGTCGAGATCACCGGGCTGAGCCACGTCTACGGCACCACCCGGGCGGTGAGGGACGTGTCGCTGAGCATCCCGGCCGGGGCGTTCGTCAGCGTGGTCGGCCCGTCGGGGTGCGGCAAGAGCACCCTGCTCAAGGTCATGGCCGGTCTGCTGGTGCCCCAGCGGGGTTCGGTGACGGTGGCCGGTCGCCCCGTGATCGGCGGCGGGTCCTGGGCCCGGCCCGGCGCCACGGTGGGGTACATGGCCCAACGGGACCTACTGCTCCCGTGGAAACGGGTGCTCGACAACGCCTGCCTCGGAGCCGTGATCGGCGGCGCCGACCGGGCCGCCACCCGGGACCGGGCCCTCGGCCTGCTCGACCGGTTCGGTCTCACCGGGTTCGAGCGGGCGTGGCCATCCCAGCTCAGCGGCGGTATGCGGCAGCGCCTCGCCCTGCTCCGCACCCACCTTACCGACGCCCCGGTGATGGCCCTCGACGAGCCGTTCGGGGCGTTGGACGCCATCACCCGCCGTGACCTCCAGGACTGGATGCAGCACCTGTGGGTGACCGACCGGGGAACCCGGAGCGCCCTGCTCATCACCCACGACGTGGAGGAGGCCCTCTATCTGTCCGACACGGTGTACGTGATGTCGGCCCGGCCCGGCACCCTCATCGGTTCGGTGACCAACCCCGCCCGCCGGCCCCGTGACCCGTCGCTGGTCACCGACCCCGATTTCGTGGCTCGCAAGACCGAGCTCCTGGCCCTGCTCGACGCGGGCCGGGGCGCGGCCGGCCCCACCGCCCCGTGGGGCCGCTTCACCTGAGCTCCGGCGGGTGACCGCCACGGCGTCGTCCCAGCTCACCTGGACGACAGGATGGGCCGGTCGCCGGTCAGGCGACGACGACGCGGAAGCCGAGGTTGCCGGTCGTACTGTCGGGGGTGTTGGTGCTGCGGGCGTCGACCCGGTATCGCCAGCAGTAGCTCTCGTTGCAGAGGTACGACCCGCCGCGCATGATCCGGGCCGGTCCGGCCGGTGGTCCTTGGGGGTCCACCCGGGGTGACCGGGTGTAGTAGGTCGGGTCGAACCAGTCAGAGCACCACTCCCACACGTTCCCAGTCATCTCGTGCAGGCCGTAGCCGTTGGGTGGGAACGAGCCGACTGGGCAGGTCCCGACCCAGCCGTCGTCACCGGTGTCCCGGGCGGGGAACCGGCCCTGGAACACGTTCATGCGGTGCTCACCGTCGGGTTCGCGCTCGGAGCCCCACGGGTAGTGGACGCCGGCGAGGCCACCCCGGGCGGCATACTCCCACTCCGCCTCGGTGGGTAGCCGGGTACCGCTCCAGCGGCCGAACGCCACGGCGTCGTCCCAGCTCACGTGGACAACGGGATGGTCGCCACGCGATGAGATGTCGCTCTGCGGACCTTCGGGGTGCCGCCAGTCGGCGCCGAGCACCTCGCGCCACCATGGGGCCGCGGCGACCGCCCTGGTCTCGGGGAAGTCGTCCGGGAGCAGTCCGGCGAACACGAAGGTGGTGCCGAACCGCTCGGCTGTGGTCCGGTGACCGGTTGCGTCGACGAAGGACCCGAACTGATCGTTGGTGACCGGGCCCCGGGCGATCGAGAAGGGCGATACCTCGACGGGGTGCTCGGGCCCCTCCCCGTCGCTCGGGTACCCGTTCGGGTCGGAGGTGCCCATGGTGAACTCTCCGCCGGGGAGATCGACCATGTCCAGCCCGGCCGGCCCCGCCCGACGTCCGCCGGTCCCGACACCGTCCACGGGTGTGGCCGAATCTCCGTCGGTGGCTCGGGAGGGTCCGCAGCAGGCAGGCATGATCTCATTGTCCAGGGCCGGTAGGGGTTGCACCAGCCGTTCCGGATCATGGTGGGGGACGGGCCGTCGTGACCGCCCGTCCCGCCCCGCACCCTGATCCACCGGTGCCGCCCGTGGCTACTCTCTCGAAGGCTCCGCCGTTGCCGAGCCGAACCGTTCCGAGACCCAGGGAGCCCATCGTGCCCTACGTCGTCACCGCCGTCATCTTGCTGCCGCTCCTGGCTGTGCTGTTCTGGCTGTACCGTCAGGAGGCCCGGGTCCAGATCGAATCCGGCCACGCCGGCCTGCTGATCGCCCGGGGTCAGGCCCGCCAGGAGGCATTACGGCCCGGGGTGCACTATGTGTGGCCCTACCGGCGGCAGACCATCGAGATCGACTCCCTACGGGACGTGTCCTCCCTGGCGTCCGACGACGACCAGGCCGACGGCCCACCGGTCAACGTCGATCTGGCCGACGGGGCCGCGGCCCGGGTCTCGTGCGTCATGCGGTACCGGATCGACCCGGACATGTTGTTCGACGTACACGAGCACGTCGGCCCCGACGGCGTCGGTCGCCTGGCCCGGGACTTCGCCACCCAGGCCGTGGTGGAACTGCTCGAAGGCGGTGAGGTGACCTCGGCCAACGTCCACGGCCCGGCCCGACGGGAGCTCGAGCGGCGTCTGTCCACCGTGGTCACCGAGCGTCTGGCCGGCCGGGGCATCGCCGTCACCCTGTTCGGGCTGCGCGACGTCGATCTGGGCCCGTCCGGGATGGTGATCCGCGACACGAGCCGGGTCCAGCTCGAACTCCAACGGGAGGAGGCCCGGGCGGCGATCCGCCAGGCCCGGGTGGATCACGAGATCGCCCAGGCCCGCAAGCTGACCGGTGCCCTCGACGATACCGCGGTGCGGTACCTGCAGATTGAGGCCTGGCGGGAGTACGTGGACCGGTGGGACGGCAAGGGACAGTTGCCCCTGGCCTGGCCGGGCATCGGTGATCCGGTGGCCCGCCGGGTGGAACCAACCCCCGCGGCCGCCGAGGATCCGGCCGAGGTCGACGAGGCCGCGTCGTGAGCCGATCGGAACGTGACAGCCGCCTCATCGAGGTCATGGCCGTCGTGTTGCTGGCCCTGTCCACCGTGGCGTCGGCCTGGTGCGCCTACCAGTCGACCAGGTGGAACGGGGAGGAGGCGACCCTGGCCCGGGAGTCGACCGACGACCGGGTGGAAGCGACCCGGTTGTTCTCGTTCGGAACCCAGACCGTCGCCTACGACTCCAGCATCGCCTCGGCCTACGCCGAGGCGTACGTCAACGGAGACGTCGATCTCCAGAACTTCTACCGTAACGTCCTCGCCCGACCGGAGTTCGTGCCCGTGCTCGACGAGTGGGCCTCGACGGCCGAGGCCGGGGACTCCCGGCTCGGGTCGCTCCTCACCGACGAGGACTACCTCGCCGGCCAGCTCGCCGGCTACGAGGAGGCGATGGCGGCCTCCGACGCGGCGGCGAACGAGGCCGGCGACGCCGGCCAGGTGGCCGACCGGTACATCGTGCTCACCCTCGTCCTGGCCGGCGCCCTGTTCTTCGCTGGGGTCACGAGCTCGTTCCGGTCCCGTGCCGTGCAGCTGGCCCTGCTGACGATGGCCGGGGTGTTGGTGGCGTTCACCGTCGGTCAGCTCGTCGACCTGCCCGTCGTCTGATCCTGGCGAGCGCGACCCCGACCTCGTCGTCCGGGCCCGCGACCGGAAACAATGACCGGTCGGGAGCTCAGCAGCCCAGGCCGGGCACGTCGGCCGGATCGATGCCCCAGTCGGCGAGGGCTTCTCGCCCACCCTCTCCGGGGCGGGGGCTGCGCCGCGCGACCGTCGACCGGGTCCGGCTGAACCGGGGAGCGGGAGCCGGTTGGGTGGTGCCGTCGACCTCGACGAACGAGCCCCGGGCCCGGTGGTGGGGATGATGGGGGGCCTCGTGCAGGTCGAGCACGGGCTGGACGCAGTCGTCGTCACCGTCGAACAGATCCACCCACTGATCGCGGGTGCGGGCGGCGATGACGTCGGCCATCCAGGCCCGGTAGCCCGGCCAGTTCGACCGGTCATCCGGATCGCCGAGGTCGGCGGGTGGCTCGACCCCGGCCTTGGTCAGGAAGTTGTGGAGGAATCTGCCCTGGATGACGGCCAGTGACACGAAGCCACCGTCGGAGCAGCGGTAGACGGCGTAGCGCCAGTCGCCCCCGTCGATCAGGTTCGCCTGGCGCTCGTGGGCCCAGGTTCCACCCTGGAGGTTGCCGTAGACGTAGGCCATCAGGTTGGCGGCCCCGTCGACGATGGCGGCGTCCACCACCTGGCCGCGTCCCGAGCGTCGGGCCTCGAACAGGGCGCCGAGCATGCCCAGGGCGAGGAAGGCCCCACCCCCGCCGAGATCGCCGGCCAGGATGAGGGGCGGAACCGGGGGCCGGTCGGCTTCGCCGATCGCCCACAGGGCCCCGGTGAGGGAGAGATAGTTGAGGTCGAAGCCGGCCCGTGCGGCCAGCGGGCCCTCCTGGCCGTAACCGGTCATCCGGCCGTAGACGAGGCGGGGGTTGCGGGCCAGGCACTCGTCGGGCCCCAGCCCCAGCCGTTCGGCCACGCCCGGCCGGAACCCCTCGATCAGTCCGTCGGCCTGCTCGACCAGCGTCAGGACAGCCTCGCGGCCGGCCTCGGTCTTGAGATCCGCGGTGACCGAGCGGCGGTTGCGGTACAGGAAGCGGTAGGGGTGATCCGGGTAGCCGAGTTTGGGCTCGACGGCCCGGTCGACCAGGATGATGTCGGCCCCCATGTCGGACAGCAGCATCCCGGCGAAGGGTCCGGGACCGATGCAGAACAGCTCGACGAGCTTCACCCCAGAGAGCGGACCCATGGCGGCAGGCTAATCTGACGCTGGTTGGGGAGACCAGGCGGGGGAGCGAAGACGGTGCGAGCGTGGCGTGTGGAGGAGTTGGGGCACCCGTCGGTGTCGCTCCGGCTGGTGGAGGACCTGCCCGGGCCCGAGCCCGGCCCCGACGAGGTCCGGATCCGGGTCGAGGCCGGCAACGTCAACTTCGCCGACATCCTGCTGTGCCAGGGCGTCTACCAGGACCGGCCCGAAGTGCCCTTCACCCCCGGGCTGGAGACCTCGGGGGTGGTGGAGGCCGTCGGCCCCGGGGTCGGTCTCGCCGTCGGGACCCGGGTGGCCGGGATGGCCGCCCTCCCGGCGGGCGGCTACGCCGAGCAGGCCCTGGTGCGGGCGCCTACCGCCCTGGTCGTTCCCAACGACGTTCCGCCCGTGACGGCCACCGTCCTGTACTCGACCTTCCAGACCGCCCACGTGGGGCTCCACCACCGGGCCGCGCTCCGCGAGGGTGAGTGGCTCCTCGTCCACGGCGCCTCCAGCGGTGTCGGCGCCGCGGCGGTGCAGCTCGGGGTGGCGGCCGGGGCGAGGGTCATCGCCACCGCCGGGAGCGACATCAAGCGGGCCCATTGCCGTGACCTGGGGGCCGACCATGTGCTCGACTCCCGCCAGGGTGATCTGCGAGCGCAGGTCCTGGACCTGACCGGAGGCCGAGGGGTCGACGTCGCCTTCGACCCGGTCGGTGGATCCGTCGGCGAGACGACCCGTCGCGTCATGGCCTGGGAGGGGCGCCTCGTCGTCGTCGGCTTCGCCTCCGGCGGGATCCCCAGCTACCCGGCCAACCATGTGCTGGTCAAGAACTATGCCGTTCTCGGTCTCCACTGGGGGGCTTACGTGGAGCATGGTGGTCGGGCGGTGATCGAGGCCGCCCACGCCGATCTGCTCGCCCTCCACCGGGCCGGGCGCATCGACCCCGATGTGGCGGGCACCTTGTCGTTGGACGAGGTGCCCGGAGCTCTGGCCGCTCTCGAGGCCCGCACCGTCGTCGGCCGCCTGGTGGTCACGCCCTGACCCGGTATCGCAGGAACGGGGGCGCCATCGTTCGCAACGTCCCCGCCCGGATCGGGGCCGGGCGACCGGCGCGAACCGGCCTCCATCCGTCGCTGGTGGGCCGCCCCGACGATACCGGAGCGACCCCCACCGGCTCCGGTCTCTAGGGGGTGGGCTTGACGGCCACCGGGGTGTCCGGCAGGCCGACCACCACGGTGGTGGTGTCGGAGTGGTCCAGGGCTCGGAGCTGGAGCAGGGCCGGTTGGTCGGCCAGGAGCCGGGCCGCGTTGGTCAGGTTGCGCAGGGCGGCGGTCTCGCCCCGGGCCCGCTCGAGGGCGGCCCGACCGGAGGCCCGGGCCACCAGCACCTCCACCTGGGCCCGCCGCAGGTCGGCGGGAAGCACCAGGTCCTTCACGTCCGCATGGTCCACCACGGCGCCGGTCCCGGTCAGGTCGCCCAGGGCGCCGCTGAGCTCGGCGCCGAGCCCGGCCCGCTGCTCAAGGAGCTCATCGACAGTGCGGGCGTTGGTCACCTGCCGGAGGGCCAGTTGCACCGCGAGGTGGAGCACCTCCTGGGGGTCGCCGGTTCCGGTGATGTGCTCGGTGACGTCGACGATCCGCACCAGCGCCGTCGCAGTGGCCTTCACCGATACCCCGTCGGCGGTGTACATCTCCTGGCCCCGGACGGTCACTACCGAGGGCCGGGTGTCGACCCGACGCAGTACGGTTCCGGTTCGCCAGCATCGGAACGAACCCGGGCCGACCTCACCGATCAGCTTCCCCCGTCGGAGCAGGACACCACGCTGCCACGGGTTCACCGTGGCCCGCTGGCCCAGCCGAAGGGGCCGATCGGGGTCGGCGACCTTGTACCGCCAAGTCTGTCGCGATCGAACCATCGTGGCCTCCTTCGGGTCATTCGAGTGAGTGGGGGGTGAGAACGGACGCGGCGGGGGCCTCATCCGGCCACGGCGCAATCGCTTCCGGACGTGCCGGACCGGACCCATGGCAGCCGACCCCCGACACCCTCATCGAGTCGACGGGGGCCCGAAGCCCGCAGAGCCGTCTCGTTGAGTCACGCCGAGCGTGTGGTGCCGAGGGCCGACCGGTGGGGAGTCGAACCCTTCGCCGATGACGGGCCCCGACCTGGGGAACCGGGGCTCCAACTGGAACCCCCTGCCCGCCGGAGCCGACGCCTGGAGATCACTTCATCACATCGTCGGCGATCGAGTCGGCGAATATCGCCTCGCAGACGCTCCGAGGCGATCCGCACGGGGTGGTTCCCGGGGCTGGGGGACGAACCCCGAGCAGGAGCGCGCCGAGCAGGTCGAACCTGCTCCCGTCCCGCTCGCGGCGCTGATTACGATCGCCACCGGCCCCAGCGGAACGTTGATAAGGGACATCCACCGCGACCGCGGCATCCACGAGCATCCCCCCCAGCACCGGAGACGCGATCGATCCAGCCATGGCGCGGCCGAGTCACCGTCGCCAGTCGAAGTCCAGGATCATGTGGTGAGTCGATCGACCTAAACACTAGATAACGATACTGGTTCTCATTCCTGCCAGTGTTATCGTCCCCACGTGCTCCACCGTCTGCATTGTTGCTACTCCACCTGGTGGGAGCCGTCGCCGGACCGGTCCTCACGTGCTTGGCTGTCGGGCTAGTCACCCTCGCGTCGCTCGTCGCCGAGGCGGCGCTGTGGGGCCAACCGCAACGGAGATCCGGGCGCTTCTCGGCGCGGGCGACTCCCACCACACGCCACTCGCCACCTACCGGTCGGAGAGGATGTGAGCCAGGCCGACGTCGAACGCCAGGCGGTGCCGCTTGGAGGTGCCGAACCCGATGAGCCGGCACCTGAGTTCACCGACGACCTGGATTACAACCGTCGGCGTCGGCAGGTTCTGATCTGGACCCTGGGAACCGCGGCGGCGCTGGTGGCGGTTGTCACCTTGGGCGTGGCCCTGGGCCCGGTGCCGATCCCTCCGGACGTTGTCTGGTCGGTCATCGGTCATCACACCGTCGGCGTCCCTGCGGAGGTCACCTGGACCACGACGCAGGACAACATCGTCTGGCTGGTCCGGACACCCAGGGTGCTGCTGGGCCTTGCCGTCGGGGCGGGGCTGTCGATCTGCGGGGTGGCGATCCAGGCTCTGGTCCGCAACGTGCTGGCCGATCCCTACCTGCTCGGCGTCTCCTCGGGCGCGTCGTTCGGGGCGTCGCTCAGCATCCTGTTCGGGGTGGGCAGCGCGCTGGGGGCAAACGCGTTGGCGGGCAGCGCCTTCGTCGGGGGGTTGGCTGCCATCGGCCTGGTCTTCGCGCTGGCACGGCTGGGCGGACCGGCGACGGCGATCCGCCTGATCCTGGCAGGGGTCGCCGTCGGGTACACCCTGTCGGCGCTGACCAGCTTCACCATCTTCGCCTCTGACGCCCGGGAGGGTGCCCGAGCGGTGCTGTTCTGGCTGCTCGGCGGCCTCGATCAGGCCCGATGGTCGAGTGTGGCGGTCCCCATGCTGACCGTTGTCGTCGTGCTGCTCGTCCTCATCGCCCTCAGCAGGTCCCTCGACGCGATCGCTGCCGGCGACGAGACCGCACGGACCCTCGGCACCGACCCGACGCGGGTCCGCACGAACACGCTCGTCTTGGTCGCACTCTGCATCGGCGTCATGGTCGCGGTGTCGGGCACCATTGGATTCGTCGGCCTGGTGGTTCCCCACCTGGCACGCCGGCTGGTCGGCGGTGTCCACCGTCGGCTGTTACCCGTCGCCGCCCTGAGTGGGGCTGCCCTGCTGGTCGGCGCCGACATCCTCGCCCGCGTCGCGTTCGCCCCCCGTGAGTTGCCCATCGGCGTCGTCACCTCCCTGGTCGGGGCCCCCTTCATCGTTCTGCTGCTCCGCCGCACAGCCCCCAAGACTCCCACCAATCCCTGATCCAGAGAGGAACCTGTTCGTGACCACACGAATTGCATCGATCGTCACCGTCCTGGTCCTGGTACTCGTCGCCAGCGCCTGCAGCAGCGCGGAGCCGAACGAGGAGTCCGCGGCGACCACTGTCGACGAGGGCGACGATACGGCAGCTTCGTTCCCGATGACCATCGAGAACTGTGGCGAGGAGGTCGTGATCGAGGATGCCCCCGAGGGCATTCTGACCATCGGCACCGTCGCGGTCGAGATCCTGCATGCTGCCGGTGCGTCCGATCTCATCGTGTCCCGTGCCGGCGAGTTCGGCGCGACGGCACCGGGCGAGGCCGGGGAAGCGGTCGCCGATGTCGAGGTCCTGACCGACGGCGACCCCGGACAGGAGGCGATCCTCGGAACCGGGGCTGACCTGGTGGTCAGTTACGGACTGTTCGAGACCACTCCAGAGGACCTCGCCGCGGCCGGCGTCGACCATCTCTTGATCGCCAACTACTGCGGCGACCACGACGGCGAGCTGGCGGATGCCTCGGCCCTGGAGTTGGTCAGCGCCGACATTCGCACCTACGGCGAACTGTTCGGGACCCAGGGCACCGCGGACGCGGCCGCGGATGAGTTCGACAGCACCCTTGAGGACGTCGAACCGGTTGAGGGCGGTGGGACGGTCGCCGGCCTCTACTGGTTCGGGGCGGACCCGTCGGCATTCGGTGACGACTCGGTGGTCGACGCAGTATTCGACCAGTTGGGTCTGGACAACGTCTTCGGCGATGTGCAGGAGCAGTTCTTCGAGCTGAACATCGAAGAGCTGATCGCGGCCGACCCGGACACCATTGTGCTGTTCCACAGCCTGAGCCCTGAAATCGACGAGGAGGAGACGATGCGCCGACTGCTGGCTCTGCCGGGTGCGGAGGACCTCCAGGCCATAGCGAACGACCGCCTCGTGTCGGTCCCGGGGGTCTTCGCCGAGCCGTCACCCTCCGCGCTGGAGGGGCTGCAGATCATCAGCGAGGGACTCGCCACCTCGTGAGCGTCGACGCCCGCCGCGTCACCGTCGACTACGGCTCGCGGCGGGCCCTCGACGGCGCCTCGTTTCGGGCGGCGGCCGGTGAGATCGTCGGCCTCATCGGCCCCAACGGGTCGGGCAAGACCACGATGTTGCGGTCTCTCTACAAGGCCATCCGGCCGAGCGGCGGCAGCGTCCTGATCGACGGTGACGACGTTGCCGACCTGCGCCCACGCCACCTCGCTCGCCGCGTCGCCGTTGTGGTGCAGGACCCCGTGTCGGAACTGGCGATGACCGTCGCGGAGATGGTGCTGCTCGGCCGGGCCCCACAACGTGGCCCGTTCCTCAGCTACGACGTTGAAGACCACCGGGTCGCCGCGGAGCTGCTGACCCAGGTCGGGCTCCGTGACCGCGCCGACGATCTGATCACCGAGCTTTCTGGAGGCGAGCGGCAGCGGGTGCTACTGGCCAGGGCGCTGGCCCAGGATGTCGACCACCTCTTCCTGGACGAGCCGACCAACCACCTCGACGTTCGCTACCAACACGAACTGCTGGACCTGGTCTGCCGCCTGGCGTCGTCTGTCGTCATCGTTCTCCACGACCTCAACCTGGCGGCGCGCTACTGCGACCGGCTGGTACTGCTCAACCGCGGCGCGGTGATTGCCGAGGGCCTGCCGTCAGAGGTCCTGCACCCGGAGCGCATCGAGTCTGTCTACGGCATCAGCGTCCGCCGTGTCGACGGCCCGGACGGTGTTCCGCAACTTGTCTACGGCCAACCACGCGTCCGCCTCAGGCCCAACTGATCCAGCCCCGCGGACCGGTACCGGACCCAACTCGGCAGGTGAAGCGCTCGTGGGAGGTCCGCGGTCACTTCTGCAGCACCGCGAGCTCGGCGATGGCTTCGGCGTTGCCGACCCCCTCCACGGTGGTGTGCAGCGGCAACACGACGACCCCGACTCCGTGGAGATCCACGATCCGTCCCAGGCGTCGCAGTTTCTCGTCGACGCTACGACGGCCGTAGTCACTGACGAGCACCCCTTCGGGCGGGCGCTCGGCGAGGTCGTCCGCCGCGACCGTGCCGTAGGCCCATGGGCGGTCGTCGAAGGTGCCCCGGCAGCCGGCTCGCCGGAGGAGATCTGACACGACCGCCACCCCGCCAGCGGTCAGCATCGACCCGTCGGCGAACCAGTCATCCACGACCAGCACCACCGACTCGTTACCTCCGGGAACCGCCGAACCTCCGGGAACCGCCGAAAGCTCCGCTCGCTGATCGGCGACCAGCTGCGCGGCCGCCTCGTCGCGACCGAGGGCTGTGCCGAGCGCGGTGAGGTCCGCCCACGTTGACTCGAGCGTGACCGGGTCGGCGTCGTCGTCTCCTTCGGTCGCGGCCTCGGCGAAGAGGAAGCTGGCGATGCCCCGATCTGCGAGGGCGTACCGGTCTCCGAAGGCGCCGGGTTCAAACGCCTCGTTGTCACCCGAGACGACCAGGTCCGGCTCGAGGTCGATGATGGCTTCCAGGGGCGGGAATCGCTGGTCCAGCCGGCGCCCCGTCCAGGTGGCATCGTCCGGAAGCCGCCCGTCGTCCAGTGCGTTGACCGCGACCAGCTGCTCAGCGGCGCCGAGCGCATGTACGGCCAGCAGCGGACCCGTGTCGATGGCCACCACCCGACGGTGGGGGCCTGCCCCGCCGATCAATCCCGCTCTGTGCAGCCCGCCGTCCATGACCGCCATTATGCCACCCGACAGGTGCTGGATCGGCCGGCGATCAGACAGCTCGTCAACGATCCGAGGTCCTGCCCGTTGCCGGCGGCGTCAGGATCCCCGGTCCGCGACAGCCGTCGGCAGCTCCAGCGCCGGTCGTCCCAGGCCGGCGATCATCGCGGCGGCGGCGGCGGTTACCACCGCGCCGATCAGGGCGGCTGCCCCTCCCCACTGTGCAACCAGCAGGCCGAACAGTGCTGAGCCTGCAGCGGACCCCACCAGCGCCGCCGTTCCGAGCCAGGCGTAGGACTCGGTGCGACGCCCGACGGCCGTGACCTGACCGACCAGGGTCGCCTCGACGATCGCCCCGGGGGCGAGGGCCACGCCCGCCGCCAGCAAGGCTGCGCCCAGCAACGCCCAGCCTGCTGTTGCAGCTACGGCTGGAAGCGCTGCGCCCGCAAGCGCGACCGCGCCGCTGGTGGCGGCGACCAACCACAACACGGCGTGCAACTGCTGGGCCTGTGTACCCGGCCACTGGGCTCGCGCCCCCCAGATCAACGCCCCGATGGCCGCACCGGCCGCCCACACTGACAGCAGCAGCGCACCGGTGGCGGACAAGCCCTGGGCCTCCGCCAGGGCCAGCACCCCGAGGCTGATCCCAGAGAACGCGACGAACGACAGCGCCTGGGTCACGAGCAGGATCTGCAGCCCCCGTGAACGCAGCGCCGCTGCGCTCGGACCGGAACGAGTCGCTCCTGCGAGCGGGTGGGCCAACGTCGACCCGGCGATGATCGCTGCGGTGCCGCCCAGGGTCAGGGCACCGGCCGTGAGCAACGAGAACGGCTCCCCGCCGAGCGCGGTCGCGGCACCGGCCAGCGCGGGACCCAGTAGATACACCGCTTCGCCCAGCACGGACTCAAGGCCGAACACCGCCCGCAGCACCCGGTCCTCGGAATCGAATCGTCGGCTCCACGTCGCCTTCAGCGCCGGCCCGATCGGAGGCATGCAGCCACCGGCCACCGCTGCGAGCACCGGGAAGACCACGTGGGGAAGCCCCTCGGCGGTGGCAACGAGTAGGACAACTGCCAACGCATGTCCGAGAGCGAGGCCACCAAGGATGGGGCGCGGGTCATGACGGTCGGCCAGTCGCCCGACCAACGGCGCGATCACACCACCGGCAAGGTTGAAACCGGCCACGGCAGCACCGGCTGTCGCGAACGAACTGGTCCAGTGCACGACCGCCAACACGAGCGCCACCGAGTACATGCCCATGGGCAGGCGGGCGACGAACTGTGCCACCAACACGAGAACCACGGCCGCCGGGACCGGGTAACGCTCACGCAGCCTCATGCGCAACCGGGCCACCTGTCCCGGCGGGCCTGCGGCGTCGGCGGGTCCGAGACCATGCGGTGCGGGCGCGTGCGGCGCCCCCTGACCGCGCCGGACATCGGCCCGGTCGGTGTCCGGTTCCCTCGGCTGGGCTGAGTGCGACGAGTCACAGAACACTCCGATCTACCTCGACTTGCACCACGGATCTGAAATGAGAATAATAACGATTACTATCCCACCTAGTCCTAGTCGGCCCTGCCGACTGGATCTCGCCACTGGAGGAAGCTATGCCCACGATCGAAATCGACAGCATCGAGACCGCCGCCCCGATCGCCGCCCTGCACAAGCACAACTCGCTCGTGCACGCTGCGTTCGCCTGGGATGACGACAGCCAGTCCGACGACAGCCAGTCCGACGACAGCCAGTCCGACGACTGACTGGGCTAGTACCGCCCCCCTGACATTCGTTGAGGGCGGCCATCATGCGAGCGTGTACCGGCCGATCCGAAGCCTGATGGCTCGGCCGGTACACGCCTTATCTGTTTGACAAGCGTGGAGACGACACCTTGACCGACCTTCGGCTCACCCCCGGCCACCACGTCTACCGCACCGCTGACGGGTCGTGGAACGCAATGTCCCCTCAGGATCGCTTTCTGCGGCTGCAGGTGGACGGCCCGGAGTTCGAGCATTTTGTTGCCACGCTTCATGGCGACACACACCTTGAAGCCGCACACCTTGAAGCCGCACACCTTGAAGAGGACCCCGGCGACGTGCACGCGCACTTCGCGGCCGCCTTGATGGCCCGCGGCCTTCTGAGCCGGCCTGGCCCTCCCCAATCGCTGCCCCGTGCGGCGACGGTACTCGTCAGCGGTGTTGACACGCCGTTGGGTCGCCAGGTTCTCGCCTTGCTCGACGGAGAGGTGCAGCTGAACACCGACCCGCTGACTCCCGAGTCGGTCAACAGCTCGGACCTGCTCATCAGCTGTGTCGGTTGGCTCCCTGACACCGACTGGCGGCAGACGGAGGGCTGGTGCGCTGAGGGGGGAACGGCCTGGCACATGGCCTACATGGAAGGGGTCAGGCTCTTCGTCGGGCCCTTGTCGATCCCGGGGGTCAGTGCCGGCTATCACGACACCCGCGGCCGCCGGCTCGCCGCCGCCGGTGCCCCAGACGCGCTGCTGGCGCATTGGGCCTACTTGGACTCCGCGGCCCACAAGCCGCCGGTTCCCTGGCCGGGCCCGGGTGCGCTCGCCGTTGCCGCCGGGCACATTGTCACCGACGTCCTCACCTACCTCGACGGACAGGATCCGCCCGGCGCGCTCGACCAGATCGAGTTGGATCCGGTGGATCTGCTGGTGCACCGCCACCCGGTGCTCCCCCTACCGGCCTTCGCTGACTGAGCAGCACTCAGGTGAGCAGTATTTCTGGCCGCTTGGTTGACGGCCGTACCGGCCTGATCACCGCGGTGCGACCCGATGACCCGAGACATCGCTACCTGCGTTCGCACTCGGCGTTCACCGCCCACGTGGCGGACACCAGCCGGTTCGCGACCTGGCGCGCCGACCCGTGCGGGCACGGCAGCGCTCTCGACAACCCCGACGCCGCCCGTGCCGCTGCGGTCGGGGAGGCGCTCGAACGCTACTGCGGCAACATCGAACCGACCAGCCTGACCCGGGCCTCGTTCAGAGAACTACGGGAATCCGGACACAACGCCCTGGACCCGGCGCAAGCCGCACCGTACTCGGCCAGCCAGTACGAGACCCCCGGGTTCCCGTTCGCACCGATTACGGCAGAATCCACCATCGCCTGGATCCCCGGCCGGGACCTGGTCGCGGACACGCAGGTGCTCGTGCCGGCCTGCCTGGTCCTGTTGAACTACCTCCCGCCACCCGGCGAACCCACGGTTGCCCAGATGTACGCGGGGATGGCGGCGGGAACGCGTCGAGGCCAGGCCTACGTCTCGGCCCTGCTCGAACTGATCGAACGCGACGCCATGACGATCTGGTGGATGAGCGGAGCCCCCGGAACCGAGATCGACGTGAACTCCGACGGCCGGCTTGCCGCGTGGGCTACCGAACTGGATGAGCAGGGCACCGTGTGTCGACTGCTGTGGCTACGGACGACCTTCGGTGTCCCAGTCGTCGGTGCGTTCCTACACGACACTCGGCGGGGGCTCATCGCCTGGGGCGCGGCCAGTCGCGGCGAGCCGGTTGCGGCCGCGGCCAAGGCGCTGGTCGAGGCCATCGACGGGCTGCTGTTCGGCGTCGAACTGCTCGATCCAGACGCACGGCTGTACACGATGGACGGGTCAGCGGCAGCGTACGCTCACCCCTACCGTCCCTTCCGTGCCGACCGGTCGTATGTCCGCAGCTTCCGCGACGACCTACGTGACGTCTCCGACCTCGCCTCGCACACCCAGCTCTACCTCGACCCGGAGGCCCAGCAGCGAATCACCCACCGCTTCGAGAAACCCGTCGAGATCGTGTCCCTGGCCGACATGCCGGAGATCGGCCCCGACGTGTTCCTCCACTGCGTGACCGCGCTCGAGCGCGAAGGCGTACGGGCCATCGCGGTGGACAGCACCAGCGCCGACGTAGCCGCCGCTGGCTGGCACGTAACCCGGGTCCTCGCTCCTGGCCTCGTCGGATACGCGCCCGCAGCGCTCCCCCTGCTCGGCGGTCGGCGGCTCTATGAGGTACCGCACCTCCTCGGCTGGGCATCGGAACCGCTGACCGAAGCGGATCTGGTGCGTGACCCACTGCCCTACTCGTGAACGTGGCGACGCGGGGGCCAACGACCGACCAGTTGCAGCTCGTGGTGGTGGATGCCCGAACCGGCCTGGTCCGACGCCTCCTCCGGCCTGGAGTTCCACCGCACCTGCCCCAGTGCCTGCGGGTGGTCTGCGCCGAACTGGCAGACTCCACCCGCTTCGGGCCGTGGACCACTGACGTCGCCGTCGTCGGCCTGGCTCTGTGGGACGACGCCGCGGCGACCCACGCTGCTCTGGCCGCCGCCGTGGAGAGCTACGCGGGCAATTTCGTCACAGCCCGACTCCGGCGCAGCACGTACGCCGAGCTCACCGCAGGCGGCGAGCGAGTACTCGACCCGACTACGTTGTCGCTGTACTCCGACGCGCAGTACGCCGCTCCCGGCTTCCCGTTCGTGCCGTTCGACCCCGACCTGTCGCTGCGGTGGGCCCGTGGACGCACCATGACCGGCCACGAAGCGGTCTGGGTTCCCGCCTCGCTGGCATGGACAGCCCGACCGGACGAGACAGGAGAGCCAGAAGCAGCAACGCACGCCACCCTGCACACCGCCATCGCCTCGGGCCCCACCCGCCAAGCAGCCGAACGCGCTGCGCTGTTCAGCCTGATCGAGGCAGACGCGCGCGAACTCACCTGGCACAGCGGAGCGGTCGGTCGACGCCTGGACGTGGGCGGGCACCTCGCCGCACTTGGGCGCGGACCCACGGGCCGGTTGCGGACCACCTTCGTCGAGTTCGCCAGCGAGTTCGGCCCTCCAAGCGTCGGCGTGTTGGTGCGGGACCGATCGTTGGGCTACCTCACACTCGGCACCTCCTGGCGACCCGCCACAGTGAGGGGCACTGCGCTGCACGAAGCGTTCGCCCAAGCCCTACACGGCCAGATGATCGCCGCGGACCTGGACGACCCGGACTCCGGCTTCGAGGCGTTGCGAGTCGATCCCAGCAGCCCGCTCAAACCGTGGCGTGACGACCGCAGGTACCTCAGTAGCTACCGGCCCGACTGGCGCGATGCCGGAGACCCGGCCTGTCACCTGCAGGCGTACCTGGACCCGGCGCTGGCCGATCGGCTGGAGTCCGACGTCGGGCAGTGGCCGCTCGCAGCGCCAACGTCGCCGACACAGTCCCCGGGCCCTGCCGCCGACGAACTCCTGTCACGGTTGGCCGCTGCCGGGATCACACCCGTGTCGGTCGACCTGACCCCGTCGGGCTTCGCCCGAACCGGGCTGGTCGTCGTCCGGGTTATCGCCCCGGCGCTGTACTCCTCGGGCCCGGCCGCCTACCCGTTCCTTGGTGGGGCGCGCCTGGATGCTGCCCGTGCGGCCGCTCCCGGTCCGCCTCGTGACTACCCGCTGCCCTGCTGAAACCACGGCTGACGCTGCTCGCCGGGGCGTCGCTGAACGGAGTTGCTCGTGATGACGAACACACAGTTGGACCTCGGGGGCGACCTCTCCGCCCCCGACCCGAAGAACCTACTCGTCGGCTCCCGGACCGGGATCGTGTCCCGGCTCGCTCGACGCCTTGTCCCGGACCACCTGCCACAGGCGTTGCAGCTGGTCCAAGCAGATATCGCCGATTCGACGCGGTTCTGCCCCTGGCGCAGCGATCCGTCGGGAATGGGATCGGTGCTGTGGGACCTACCAGGAGCCGTTGCAGCCGCCATCGGGGAGGCGGCCGAGCGGTATAGCGGAAACATCGTTCCGCCAGGCCTGCGCCGGGCCTCGTTCGAGCAGTTGCAAGCTGCGGACGAAGACGCGCTCGACCCGACTGGATTGGCGTTGTACAGCGACGCCCAGTACAACGAGCGCGGTTTCCCGTTCTGCCGGTTCCCCCCCGACTTGCCGGTGCGGTGGGTGGAGGGCCAGGACGTGCTTACCCGAGCCCCGGTGTGGGTGCCGGCCTCCCTGGTCTGGACGAACTACTTCGCCCACGGGTTCAGCGTCGGCGAACCGATCACCAACGCGACCGTCTACGCTGGCATCGCCGCAGGCAGTGACCGCACCCACGCCGAGTCCAGCGCGGTGCGGGAACTCATCGAACGGGACGCGATGACGCTGACTTGGACCACAGGGGCGACGGGAGCCCGGCTGCAGGCACCGCACTGGTTGGAGCGACTCGCTTCCGGGCCGACCGGAGAGTTGCGCACTACCTTCGTGACGTTTCCGAGCGATTTCGGTGCGCCCTGCGTGGGTGCGCTCATGCGGGATCAGGTCCGGGGCTACCTCACTCTTGGTACCGCCTGGTATCCGGATGTGACCGCGGCGGCGTGTGTGAAGGCGCTCGCCGAGGCGGCCCACATTCAGACCGTGATGGCCGACCTCAACGACCCGGACTCAGCGTTCGGTCCACTGACCCGCAGCCCGGACAGCCCGCTCAAGCCGTGGCGACAAGACCGTTCCTACCTGCTCGACTACCGCCCGGACTGGCATGACGCAGTCGACCCCGGTTGCCACATGCAGGCCTACCTCGACCCCCAGTTGGCCGATGACCTCGAACGGGAGCTGACGTCCTGGCCGCTTCTCGACTCGGAGATGCATGAGCCATTGGGCTCACCGCCCGCGATGGACCTCCCCGGGATCGTGGCAACCCTCACCGACGCCGGAATCCGGGCCGTGTCGGTGGATGTCACCACCTCCGACGTTCGCAGAGCCGGGCTCAGTGTCGTCCGCGTGATCGCTTCCGGGCTGTACTCCAACGGAGCCGCGGCGTTCCCCTTCCTCGGCGGCACCCGCATGGATAGGCGAGCCAACGGCACCGGTCTCCGTCTGCAACCTCTTCCGCACTGAACGGAACTCGCCGACCCGCTCACCAGTCGAAGGATCGATCCGGGCGTTCTGGGCATCGATGAACCGGTACTTCAACCGGCCGGTCGACGCCTTCACCCAGAAGCTCATTTCCTTTTAGGATCTCTCGTTCCATCTGCCATTCACGCTCGGCATTCAGGAGACGTTCATAATCCTATCGTTCAGAGACCGACGACGGTTCCGGATCGTCATTGGTTTTCTCAGCAGCCATCCACTTCGCGATGGTAGTGCCAGAAACACCCAGATCCTTTGCGACCTGATACCTCGGACGGCCAGACGACCCGACCATCTCCACTGCGTGAGCACAAAACTCCGCATCAAACTTCGGACGCCTTCCCGTATTAGGTCCTCTCAATTCGGACTCCGGTATCAGGGGTCAGGTTCAGCCCTCACCGTGCACTGATCACTGGAACTGGCCGACGACGGACACGGCATTGACCAGCATCATGACGGCATGGCGCTCGTTCAGTTTTCGTTGATAACTCAATCATCACCGAAAGTTGCCGATGCCTTTCGCTGATGGTCACATCTCGCACCCCACGTTCAGTCTGGCTCGCGCTGCTGGCCGTCGCCGCGGTCACGGCAACCACATTGACGTGGACTGCACCAGCAGCCGAGGCTGCCGTCCCAACGGTAAGGGTTACCCTCAGTACCTCGAAGACCGGTTCGGAACCGTTCGATGGCGCCACCTGGGACCCGGTCGCCGTCACCGATGCGGGGCTTGATGCCAACGCGACTAATGACGTCGTCCGGCTGCACGACACGATTGCTTATCAGGTGGAGCTGAGCCTCAACGATGGCGCGGCCGACGCGTTGGTGGCCGAGGTCATGCTCGATCCCAAACAGCAGTGGGTCCAGATGCCCCAGGAGTGCCGTGCGGACGGCACACCGGCGTCGGTCATCGCCGACTCGGCGACCGGGCAGCCTGGTGGTGACAAACGGCTACTGGTGTGCAACGTCGGCACCGGGAGCGAGGGCACCAACCGGGTCCTCTATCCGACGGCGAGGGTGGTACCCGTGGCCTCCGACGGCCAGGTCACCCGCAACGACGATCACGTCTCGGCCATGGTGAGGGCGTGGGCCCAGAATGCTGAGGGTCCCTCGGCGGAGGCTACGGCCGGACCGACCGAGACTACGGTGACCGCCGGGTTCAAGGTTAACCTGACGAAGTCGTTGCCGGTCGAGGGGGTCGACGCCGAAGGGAACCCGCTGTACCAACCCAGGTACGCCGTGGGCCCGTCCAACCAACCCGGAACGCTGATGGAGTATGTGGTCCGGGCTACCTACGAGCCAGGTTCGATGCTGGCCGACTCCGACGAGGTGACCTACCAGGTCGACTACACGCTGCTCGACGCCTACACCGACGACAATCCCAACAACACCACCGGCTCGGGTCTGTCATCGGGCGCCATCCCTTACACCTGGGGACCTACCGGCTCGGCGTGCACCTTGCTGGGTGACCACGGCGCCGCGGCGTCGATCACCTGTACTCCGAACCAGGTGTCGGGTGACTTCGTCAGCGCTATCGGGGGCGAGCCTCCCCAGGATGATCCGACCATCACCGTTCAGTTGGACAACGTCGATGTCCGTGACCCGGACGGCGACGGCAACCTATTCGAGTTCAAGCTGACCCTGTGGCACCTCCACACCTCCGAACTCGATACCGACCCGTCGTGCCTCACTGGGGTGTGTGAGATCTTCGAATCCAATCGGGTGGGCGCCCTCGAAGGTGGCGCGCAGGTGGGCTTCAATCCGTACTCGACCGAGGACGCCGGTGGAAACAACTTGCCGAACTACGGCGGCGCCGGCGAAGCGTTCCCCACCGACTCGACGGCGTCGTTCCCGCTGCGGAAGACCAGCCCCGGCGGCTGGTCGGCCTCGGTCGGGTGGGACGGTCTGGTGGCTTGGGGTATTCCGCAGAAGGCCACGACCATCGAAGCGGTCGCCCCCGGCGATGTCGCCTTCGCCCAGGCGAACGTCTGGGACTACCGGATGATCGACGGATCTTCGGACCAACATTGCACCAAGATCGACACCTCAGTCACCGAGTTCGTGGGCCTTACTGGTGCCCCCGCACCATCGACGACGGCCTACTCGTTCAACCGATCAACTCGGAACCCGTCTCTGGTGCTGTGGGCTGGAACCACCGCCAACGCGACCCACCACGACCCGACCACGTACCTGTCCTTCCTGTACTCGACCGAACCAGCCGCCGCGCTGACCGAGCTCCAGAACGACACCTGCGCCGACGATGTCAACAGCGATAGCGTCGTCAACATCCAGGCCGCCGACGGCACCCAGTCGACTCCGGGCGCTGTAGTCGACTGGTACGCCGACGCTCAAGCGGTGCCAGGCGGCAACCAGGCCATCACCAAGATCCGCTATCAGCTCGACATCGACACCGACCATCTGAACGCCTTGCACCCTGGCGTCGATCACGTGGCGATCGCAGTCAACTACGACATCAAGGTCAAGCTCGGTGCGATGGGCTACGGGCCCAATAATCTGATTCCGTTGTGGGCGGTCGCCAGACGGAGCGATGCCGCTGGTACCTGGTCGTCATGGTCCGGTGTGGGGACCGGGTCGGCCAACCCTGCTGACCCCTCCTTCAGCTACGAAGGCGCTTATGCCGACCGGATGCGGGTCGTTTCGTCGGCCCACAGCATCGCCAAACGGACGGTCCCAGCCGGTTTGAAGGTGGTCAACGCCGGCCAGACCGTCGAGTTCGAACTCCAGCCCCAGGTCCTAGGGCAGTGGAACGAGGCGACCCAGAGCACGGCGCAGATCATGGACCAACTCCCGGGCCAGACCGACTTCGTGTTCGGGTCCGAACGATTCAGTGTCGATGGCGGGAGCACCTGGCTCACGTTCGCGCAGTACCAGGTCTCCAGCCCGGACGTGACCATGACCCTCGCCGGTTCGTCGGTGACCCCGACCGGCCACGGAGCAGCCGCGTCGCGTCTCGAGTACCACTTCGCCGACATCCAGAACTCCGAGCAGCTTCCGCTCATCAGGTATCAGGTCGCCGTCGACAGCAGCGTGACTTCGGGGACGTTCACCAACAGCGCCTCCATCGACTCCGACATGGGCACCGACACTGACGGTGATGGTGCCTCCAACCGTCGCACGGTCAAATACCAGGTCTACATGGAGGCCGGCACAGGGTTCGATGTCCTGAAGGCGGTGGCCGACCAGATCGTCGAGGTCGATACCCCGATCGCCTTCGACCTCCAGTACCGCAATCTTGGATTGGAGGACTACAGCGGTGGTTCGTTCATCGACGTTCTCCCGTACCGGGGAGACGGCGACTACTCCGGTGGGATCCAGACCGACCGGACCCCGGCCTCCCGGTACTCCGGCGACTACCAGGTCACCGCGGTGAGCGGTGGCAACAGCGAGGTGTTTTGGGCCACCGACGCCGAACCGGGGAGCGTGTCCGTCGACCCGTGCGCCGGATCGAACCTGGCGCTCGGGTACGTCCCGACTGACGGTGACCTCTGCTACCGGACCTACTCGTCAAGCGGTGCCACCCTTCCCGACGGTCAGACCGCCGGGACCGGCACCACCACGTGGACCCAGTGCACAGCACTGAGCCCACTGGAGTGTGGCTCCCTCGATCCCGCCGACATCACCGCCATCCGGTTCGACACCGGCGTCATCTCCGGCGCGGGCGGGGCCCACACCGTCACGGTGACCATCGACCCAGTGGGCAACGTTGGCGGGACCCCGGCCTTCAACCCCACAGGACGGGTCACCGGTGCCTCCGGAGGCGACATCTACACGAACAACTTCGGAGGCCGGATCCCGGAGATCTCACTCAATGTGATCTCCAACGACGTCTCGGCCACCGTGGTCGCCGGGTCGATCGGCGACCGGGTGTGGCTCGACACCGACGGTGACGGCGTGCAGGATGCGGGTGAGGCGGGAGCCGGAGGGATCACGGTCCGATTGCTGGCCGAGGATCCGGCGTCGCCCGGGACGTTCGTGTTCGTGGCCGAAGCTGTCACCGGAACCGATGGGGCGTACCAGTTCACCAACCTGGGCTCGGGACGGTACCGGGTCGAGGTCGTGCCGTCGGGCGCGATCAGCGGCCTGGGTCAGACCTTTGACGCCGACGGTGCCGGAGACAACGCGTCCGTGGTCGACCTGTTCGGTCCTGACCACCCCGACACGGCCAACGGCTACACCGCGGCCAACTATGCCGACGTGGACCACAACGACAGCCAGGACTTCGGCTATGACCCCACGCCGGGCTCGATCGGCGACACCGTGTGGTACGACACCGATGGCGATGGTGTCCAGGACGGCTTGGAGCCCGGTCTTGCCGGGGTGACGGTGACCGTCACCTATCACGGTCCCGACGGCGTGCTCGGAGGTGACGATGATCAGGTGTTCACCACCGCGACCGACAGCAGCGGGCAGTACCTGATCGAGGATCTGCCGCTCGGCAACTACACCGTGGCCGTGTACCCAGACAGCCTGCCCGAACTGATCGGACCATCAGGCCACCCGATCGACCTGGCCTCGACCTACGACGCCGATGGCGGAAACGACCACACCAGTACCCTCACGCTGACCCCTGTGAGCCCGATCAGGCTCGACCAGGACTTCGGCTACCAAGGGTCAGGATCGGTCGGCGACACCGTGTGGCTCGATCTGGATGGTGACGGCGCACAGGATGGCTCCGAGCCCGGTCTTGCTGGGGTGACGGTGATCGTGACCCACCTCGGTCCCGACGGTGTGCCCGGCGGCGGCGATGATCATGTGTTCACCACCGTCACCGACAGCGCCGGTCACTACCTGGTAGAAGGCGTCCCCTACGGCCCGGTGATGGTGACCGTCGATGGAACGGGCCTCCCCGGCGGATTGACCCAGACCTATGACGCCGACGGGGGCCAGGACTCCACGAGCGCCACGACCATCGACGACACTCGCCGGTCGGACTTGGCGCAGGATTTCGGCTACCGAGGGCCAGGATCTTTGGGTGACACAGTGTGGTTCGATGCCGACGGTGACGGCGTCATGGACCCAGGCGAGGGCCCGATCGACGGGGTCACGGTGACCGTCACCTACCTCGGACCCGACGGGGTCATGGGTGGCGGTGACGACCTGACCCTGACCACCACCACCGACGCCGAGGGCCGTTACCGCTTTGACCACCTACCGCTGGGCGACTATCGGATCACGGTCGATGGCCTGCCCGACGGATACGCCCCCACCTTCGACGCCGATGGTGGCGGTGACAACGCCTCCGCTGTGTCGCTCACTGCCGAAACTCCGGTCAATCTGGACCAGGACTTCGGGTACCGGGCGTCGGGCGAGATCGGTCGCACCGTGTGGCTCGACCTCGACGGCGACGGGGTACTTGATCCCAGCGAGCCCGGCCTGCCTGGCGTGGGTGTCACCATCACCTACCTCGGGCCCGATGGGGTCGTCGGAGGTGGTGACGACATCGTCTACTCGGTGGTGACCGATGCCGACGGCCACTTCAACGTCGATGGGCTGCCGTTCGGGCAGTACCGAGTGGCGGTCGATACCACCACGCTGCCCGACCGTGTTGGTAACTCGTTCGATCGTGACGGGACATTGGACTCGGTGGTCACGCTCTGGTTGGATGCCGGTGATCCCAGCGATCTGGCCGTTGACTTCGGATATGTCGGAGCCGGCACCATCGGTGACACCGTCTGGGCCGACGGCGACGGTGACGGCGTCCAGGACCAGGGCGAACCCGGGGTCGGAGGCGTGGCGGTGACCGTCACCTACCTGGGCCCCGACGGGGTCGTGGGTGGCGGTGACGACGTCACTGTGTCCACCCGTACCGATGCCAACGGTCGCTACCGAGTCGACGGCTTGCCCTTCGGCGAGTACATCGTGACGATCGATCGTTCGACCCTGCCGAGCGGAGCTTCGTTGGGCCACGATGCTGATGGCGCAAGTGACGGGACCTCGCGGGTCCGGCTCGATGACCTCGATCCGATCCGCCTCGATCAGGACTTCGGTCTGACCATCGGCCACCATGCCACTATGGGTACCGTCGCCGGTGTCAGCCCCGCACCGGTGGGAGCATTGGCCTTTACCGGCTCGTCATTAGTGATGTTGTTGGCGGGCGGCCTGGGCCTGGCCGGATCCGGAGGTCTGATGCTGCGCCGCCCTCGCCGTCGTTGAGCCCTACCCACCGGCGTGACGGTCCCCCTATCTGTTGGCCGCCTCGAGATGGCGGGTGTGGGTATGCAGCGCCCCCGGCAAGAATCGAACTTGCGACGCACGGCTTAGGAAACCGATCAGACCCGTCGCATGCGTCCCGAGCGTCCGGGAAGTCCCTCGAATACGGCGAACTGTCCAGCTCGTCCGGCTCGTCAGTTGCCGTGGGTCGGAATAGAGGCTCAACTGACGGTGCCGGGGGTGGTCCGCGTGCGCACGCCGCCTGATCTCTAGCGTCCGAGCTGTCTAGGAACGGCAGCAAGGGAGCAGAACGGCGTGCGCGTCAATAAGGTACTCAAGTCCGTCCTCGGGTTCGATCGCGAGGTCGTGATCCTGGCCGTGGAACTCCTCGACGGACCACGGCCATCGGTCGTGGTCGATGTGCGGACAAGACGGCGTCGCCGAGGGCGTTGCGGTCGCTGCGGCGAGCTGGCGTCGTGGTTCGACAACGGTGACGGTGTGCGCTCGTGGCGTCACCTCGACGCTGGCTACGCGACCGTGCAGATCCGGGCCGTGGCTCGAAGAGTCAACTGCGGCGCGTGTGGCCCGACGGTGGCCCAGGTCCCGTGGGCACGCCACAACACGTCGTTCACTCGAGCGTTCGAGGACCTTGTCGTGCGCGACGCGATCGTCGCGAACAAGGCCCACGCTGCTGGCCGCTACGGGATCTCGTGGCGGGCGGTCAACAACCTGTGTGTCCGGGTCGCCACCGAAGCCCTCGACTCGGTCGACCTCCTCGACGGGCTCACAGCGGTGGCGATCGACGAAGTCAAATACAAGAAGGGGCACCGCTACCTGACCGTGGTCTGTGACCACGTCACCGGCCGGGTCGTGTGGGCCGCCAAGGGCCGCTCCAAGGACACCGTCGCCTTGTTCTTCGACGCCCTCGGAGACCGGGCTGACGCCCTGGGGCTCGTGTCCGCTGATGGGGCGACCTGGATCACCGACGTCGTCGCCGTGCGGGCCCCGGACGCGATCGTGTGTCTGGACACCTTCCACGTGATCGGCTGGGCCACCAAGGCTCTGGACGAGGTCCGCCGACAGGAATGGAACCGGCTCCGCCGGTCCGGTGACGCAGTCGGAGCCCGAGAGTTCAAGGGACTGCGGTTCTTGTTGCGTCGGAACTGGGAGAACCTGTCGATGCGTCAACGCGAGGTGATCTGGTCGCTCGAGACTGCGAACCGGCGCACGTGGACGCGTGGCTCGCCTACGCGAGCCGTTCCAAGCTCCCAGCGTTCGTGAAACTCGCGCGAACGATCCGGACCTACCGGGCTTCGATCGAAGCCACGATCGAAGCCACGATCGAATGGCGTTTCACCAACGGGATCGCCGAGTCCAACAACGCATCGATCGGCCGGATCCGCGCCAACGCCCGCGGCTTCCACGACCCCAACGCGTTCATCACCATGATCATGCTCGACCGAACCGGCCTCACCCCACCACTCCCATGGACACCCGCCACCTGACCCCCGACACCATCCTTTGTCCCCGAATAGATGGGACAAAGGATGGGACAGCTTCACTGCCGCCCTTCGACGACCCGCTGTCGGTCCGGTTGACTATCCTCGATCACGTGAGCCGTGACGACAAGACCCCTGAGGAATACGTCGATCAGACTCGAGCCTGGAAGGCCGCTCTCCGTTCGACGCCCGAGGGTGAGGCTGAGTACCAGGAGATGTGCGCTAAGGCCGTCGACGCCGCCCAGCGGCTTGCAACGCGTCGAAGCGCCTGACGGCTACTGGGCGCAGGTCGTCTCCTCTGCTCTGGCCGACGATCGGCTGACCTTCGACGACTACCGTCGAACGGAGCACCCGTATGTCGAGCAGTGGTGGGGACGCCACTGGGACCTCGCCGACCGGCTCCTTGATGACCCGGACTACGACCACATCCGCGTCAATGCGTTCGACGCCGAAGACCTCATCTACCGCTACGTCGTCACCGCTGTCGAAGACGCCTCCGGGACAATCGTCCTCATCGAGTTCCGACTCATCGATGATCAGTGACGGCACAAGTCTCATCGTTTGGGACCGAAAGATAGGACAACCTCGAAACGGGCCCACAAGCTGCCGGACGGAAGCCGTCTGACAAGGCAAAACGCAGCGCCCCCGGCAAGAATCGAACTTGCGACGCACGGTTTAGGAAACCGACGCTCTATCCACTGAGCTACGGGGGCCGGGCGGCTCAGGTTAGCGGCCCTGGGGCGACGCAGTCGGCCCCATGCTGACTGCGTCGCCGCGAGGTGTGAGGGCCGACGAGGGGGCGACCCCTCGGGGACGCCCCCTCCGGACCCCGCCGAGGTCAGTCGAAGGCGACCCGCAGCTCGGCCAGACCCCGGCTGATCAGGCTCTTGGCCGTGCCGGACGGGATGTCCATGGCGGCCGCGATCTCGCTCATCGACCGGTCGCCGTAGTAGCGCAGCACGATGGCCTGCCGCCGCCGCTCGTTGATCGAGGCCAGGGCGTCGGTGAGGTACTCCGTGTTGGCCTCGGTCTGCTCGACGAGCCGGTGGGTGTGCTCCCGCCGGACCCGCCGACGCCGGAGCTCGTTGACGCAGCCGTTGACCACGCTGGTGCGCAGGTAGCCGGCAGGGGCGTCGACGGTGTCCCACCGCTGCCACAGCTTGTGGAACGAATCCTGGACGATGTCTTCGGCCACCGACGGAACGTCGACCATTTCCTTGGCCAGCCGCAGCATCGGTGTGTAGCGATCTTGGAAGACCCGGTCGAAGGCCGCCTGGGCGGCGGAACGCGGGCACGATGAAGAAAGGGGTGTCTCAATCAGGGACATGGTGAGGTCACATCCGGTGTGGGTTTCTCTTGGCTTTCTGGCGCTGGCGTTGCGCCCGTCGGTCCACTCGCTCGGACCGTTCGACCGTCATGCTCGCTGGCGCGGCCTTCGCCGTAAATAGGGTCTGGGCCCCACACCAACCCGGTGGCGGGCCCAGCGTGTCCTTCCCGTGCCGGCGTCATCGCCGCCCCAAGGCTCCGGCGGGGGGACGCCCATTAGGGTACCGTCGCTCGGGATGGCCCTGGTTCATCTTCTCGTCAATCCCGCAGCTCGACAGGGCCAGCGCCACCAGGCGGTGGCCACCCGGCTGGAAGCGGCCGGCTGCCAGGTGGTCCCGATCCGGCCCCTTTCCGTGGCCGGGATCCGACCGGCCCTGGAGCAGGCCCTCCGGGCCGGGGTCCTGGAACGGCTGATCGTGGTGGGTGGCGACGGTCTGCTCCACCACACCCTCCCGGCGGTGGCCGGCACCGACGTGGTCGTCGCCGTCATTCCCACTGGCACCGGCAACGACTTCGGTCGGGCCATGCGTCTACCCACGTCCCTGGACCAGGCGGTGAGGGCCGCCCTGGGCCCACCCCGGGCCGTGGATCTCATCAGCGCCCCCGGCGGCGCCTACGCGGCCAGCGTGGTCACCGCCGGCTTCTCCAGCCTGGCCAACGCCGCCGCCGACCGGTTTCCCCGAGCCCTCGGCGGTCAGCGCTACACCCTCGGGGCCCTGGCCGCCCTGCCCCGCCTCGCCCCGTTCCCGGTCACCATCGGGCTCGACGGTGACGGTTCCGGCCGGGCGTGCTTCTCCCACGAGGCCGTCCTGGTTGCAGTGGCCAATACCCGCTGCTTCGGAGCGGGTATGGCCATCGCCCCCGACGCCGACCCCACCGACGGCCGTCTCGACGTCGTCGTCATCGGTGCCGTCTCCTGGTTCACCTTCACCCGCATGCTGCCCACCGTCTTCTTCGGGCGCCATGTCGATCACCCCGCAGTCACCACCTACCGGGCTGAGGAGGTTTCGGTGGCCATCGACGCCCAGATGTGGGCCGACGGGGAACGATTCGTTCCGGGCCCCTACCGGGCCGCCCACCGGGCCCTACGGCTGGCCGGTACTCTGGCTGTCGTTCCCCGGGGGTAACCGTGTCCGACCATCGATGGCCAACCAGCGGCGGCGAGCCACCGCTGGAACCGGAACCGCCGGCCCGGCCCCCGGACCCCGGCACCTCCCCGGTGCTTCCGAGGCCCGGTGCGGAGCCCGGCCCCGAACCGGCCGGCGCCGCCCCCGCGGTCGACCCCCCGTTCGAGGCGGGCCCCAACCCCGAGGCGGGCCCCAACCGTGAGGCGGGCCCCAATCCCGAGGCGGGCCCCAACCGTGAGGTGGGGTCCGGCACCGGGGCCGCCGAACGGCTGTGGCCCGAGCCGCGTCACCGGTCCGGTCCCGGCGGTCTCCCCGATCTGGCGTTGCCGGGGTCGGCCGATCCTCCGGATCCCTCCGGTCGGGTCCCCCACCGCCGCCCCCGCGCCACGGGCCCCATACCCCCCGACCCGACCGGAGGGACCCCGTCCCCGCCCGGGGCCGGCGGCTGGATCGCCGGGGTCGAATGGCGGAAGCTGGCCGGTCTGGCGGTGGCCGCCGTTGTCGTCGTGGCCGGGATCATGGTGCTGACCCGTTCCGGCCGGCGCTCCGATGCCCCGGCGGCCGGCCCGACCTCCGAGGTGGCGGCCGCGCCCATCGACGATCTGGCCCGCTCGGCCGTCGGCGTCGTGGGGCTGGACCCGGCCGGCCAACCGGTCTGTTTCGGCTCGGGGGCCTTGGTCTCCGCGGACGGTCTGATCGTCACCACCGCCCAGGTAGCCACCCCCGGTGTCGAATGCGATTTCGCCTCGTTGGCCGTGGCCATCGTGTCCGACGACACCGGCCCGGCCGATCTCCGCTACCAGGCCGACCTGCTCACCGTCGACCCCGAAGCCGACCTGGCGGTCATCAAGGTGGCCCGGACCCTCGACGGTGGGGCCATGCCGGCCGACGCCGTCTTCCCGGCCCTGCCCCTGGGTGACAGCGACCAGCTCGTCGTCGGCGCTCCGATCCAACTCCTCGGTTTCGACGGTGCCGACCAGCCTGTCCGGTCGATACCCGGAGCGGTCGAGGGGTTCACCGCCCAGGCGGGTGTCGGGGACCGGGCCCTGATCCGCACCGACGCCGCCATCCTGGACGCCTCCAGCGGCGGACCAGTCGTCGACGCCCAAGGCCGGTTGGTGGCTGTCTCCACCGGCCACGCCATCACCGACGGTGTTCCCTCCGAGGACTGCCGAGCCCTGTCGGACACCAACGGCGACGGCCTCATCGACCAGGCCGACAATTGCGATCCGGCCGGGGGCGCCCTGCTCGGCCTCCGGCCCGTCAACCTGATCCGGCCCCTGGTCGCGGCGGCGACCACCGCCGAGCCCCAAACCCTCGAGGCGGCCAGCCACGTCCGGTTCAGCAACCCGAGGTTCTCGCTCGGGGTCACCGAGGGCGCCCCCACCGAGATCGTCCGCACCGCAACCGCCGGTGTCGTCGAGCTGTGCCTCTTCGTGGACTGGGCCGGTGCGCCGGAGGGAGGCACCTGGGACGGGATCTGGTACCACAACGGTGAGGTGTTCGCCGCCAACCTGACCGACCAGACGTGGCGTTACGGCCAATCCGGCCACAACCTGCCGCTGTGCGTCAACGGACCGGAGGGGGGTCTCGAGGCCGGTGTCTACGAGATCGGCTTCTTCGTGGACCGCACCCTGGTCTTCGCCGAGGGATTCGAGGTGACCGAGGCCCCCGTCGAGGTGTTGGCCACAACCTGGGTCAACGACACCGGCACCGACCTGTGCAGCCTCGCGGTCAATCCGGCCGGGTCGGGTCCGGCCGGATTGAACGAATTGCCCGACGACACGGTGCTGGCCCCCGAGGACTCGATCGAGCTCGAACTACCGGCGGGGGAGTTCCTCGCCGAGGCCGCCGACTGCGACGGACAGGTGGTCTCGGACTCGGCCGGGGCGATCCCGGTCAACGGCAACCGGACCTACTTCGAGATCAAACTCGGGTCCTGAGACGGGCGCCGGCCGAACACCGACCGGTCAGGACGACCGGGGCACCCACTTGGAGCTGGCCTTGATGTCCTCGATGTCGTAGCCGGCCGACTCCCAGCCCCCGAACCCGGGTTCGAGGTGGCCGACGTCGGGATACCCCATGTCCTTCATGGTCTTGGCCGCCAGGGCCGAACGGCCACCGCCGGCGCAGTACAGGACGAACCGCTTGTCCGGGGTGAACAGCTCCCGGTAGTACTCGCTGGCCGGGTCGATCCAGAACTCGAGCATGCCGCGGGGTGCATGCACGGCGCCCGGGATCTTGCCCTTCAGGTACAGCTCCCGATGGTCACGGATGTCCACCACCGTGGCCGAACCCGACTCGAGCTCAGCCTTGACCTGCTCGGGCGTGAGGTTGTCGATCTTCGCCTTGGCCTCGTCGACGAGGTCCCACGCCTTCTTAACCGGAAGAGAGTCAGCTTCAGCCATGGATGTGAGTATCGCTCGCCGATGGTGAAGACTCCAAAGGGTGACCGACGTCAACCATCCCGACGCCGGGCACCCCGCCACCTCAACGGGGATCGGTCGGGAAACTGGCCCGCCGGCGGCGACGGCCGACCCCCTCGTCGAGTCCGGCCGGGCCTGGGTAGCGGCGGCCGGGGTGGCCGTGGCCGCGGTCGGCAACGGGGTCGGCACCCTCGTGCTCAGCCCCCTGGCCGAGGCGATCATCTCCGACCACGGCTGGCGGCGGGCCTATGTGGTGATCGCCGGCATCGGCGCGGTGGGCCTCCTCATCGCCGGGTTGGCCATCGTCGATCCGCCCTGCCCCCCGGGCGCCCCCCGTCCGCACCCTCGCCGGGGCCCGGAGGATCGCCGCCCGGACCCTGGCCGACCCCCGCTTCCGGTCCCTGTTCGCGTCCTCGATCCTGATGTCGATCGGGCTCTTCGTGGCCTTCGCCTTCATCGTCCCCTTCGCCACCGCCGAGGGGATCAGCTCGGCCGGGGCGGCCCGCCTCGTCGGCCTGATCGGCCTGTCCAGCATCGTCGGCCGGGTGGGCCTGATGGTGGTGGCCAACCGGATGGGTCCGATCCGGCTACTCCAGCTCACCCTGGTGCTCCAGCCGCTCGCCTACCTGGTGTGGCCCACCGCGGACGGCCGCTACGGCCAACTCGCCCTGTTCGCCGTGGTGCTCGGCACCGCCTACGGGGGCTTCGTCTCGGTGTGCCCGGAGGCCCTCATCCATCTCGTCGGGGTGGACGGGATCGGCACCACCATGGGCCTCCTGTTCCTGTCGTTCGGCCTGGGGCGGGCTCATCGGGCCGCCCACCGCCGGCTATCTGGCCGATGTCGTGGGCAGCAACACCACCGTGATCGGGGTGGTCATCGTCCTGCTCGTGCTCGCCCTGGTGGTCTCGATCCCCATGGGCCGCCGGCCCCCGCTCAGTCGATCGGCGGACGGCGGCGCTGTGATTTGAGATCCGAGCGACGCCGTTTGGCGTCGAGGCGCCGCTGCCGGGCCCGCCGACCGGGCTTCGTGGCCCGCCGGTTCCGGGGCGGGACCAGGGCCGCCCGGAGCCGTTCCGCCAACCGCTGCCGGGCCAGGGCCCGGTTCCGGGCCTGCGACCGGGTGTCGTCGACGCCGACCGTGAGCCGGGGCCCGAAGGCCTGGGTCAGGATCTCACGCTGTCGCTCGCTCAACACCGCCGAGGAGGCGATGTCGTAGACCACCTCGGCCCGGGAATTGGTGGTGTTGGCGTGCTGGCCGCCCGGACCCCCCGAGGGGGAGAACCGCCACGTGAGCTCGGCCGCGGGCACGGTCAGAGCATCGTTGACGGCCAGAGGCCCGTCGAGCTCGTCCGGGGTGCCTCGCGCCACCCCCGGACTCTACGCCCAGCCATAGCCCGATCGGGCCGGACGGTCCGGTTGGGGGCGGTTCAGCGGGCGGCGGGGGCCACGCCGACCACGGCGTTGTCGGCCGTGCAGACGATCTCGTCCTCGCCGCCCACCGACATCTGGATCCCACCCATGTCGGGCTGCTCCGGTTCGGTGAAGGTGGGTTCACCCTCCACGGTGATGGTCAGCTTGTCGGGGTCGATCCCCTGGTCGACGAGCTGCTGCCGGTAGGCCCCGGTTAGGACCTCGCGGGTGGTGTCGTACGCGGTCTCCATGCAGGCGCTGCTGCCGATCACCGTCTGGGCGTAGGCGTAGGCGGCCGGGGTGAGGCCCAGGTTGTCGTCCACCCAGGGGAACACGTCGGTCACCTTGCCCACGAAACCCTCCTCCACGGTCAGGGTGTCGGCGGTGGCCACCATGTCCACCCGGGGCCGCTGGAAGGTGATGGCGGCGGCGTCGACGGTCACCTCGGTGGTGCCGTCGGGACGGGTCACGATCTCGGTGGACCCCCCGTCGACACAGGTGTCGACGTCGCCGACGGCGTCCAGGGTCACCCGGTCGGTTCGGTACACCTGGCCGAACATCTCGTGCTCCCGGACGCCCTCCACCGGCACCCGGGCGTGGACGCGGGCCCGGCAGTCCAGGCTGATCGGTTCCACCGAGGTGATCTCGGCCTCGTCGGACTGGAGTACGGCCGCCTCGGATTCGGTGGGGTCGAGGAAACCGGGCAGGCCGAGGGACAGCAGCCCGCTCTGGCCCAGCATGATCCCCATGATCACCAGGGAACCACCGATCAGGATGCCGGAAACCACATGTCGCATCGAAGCCTCCTCCGTCTGCCCCGACTAGACGCTACTGCTGGCGGTCAAGTCGCGGAGTAGCTGCCCCGAGTCCCCAGAATGGTCCACAATCTGCTCATGAGCACGTCCGCTGAAGATCTCCCGGCGCACAGCGCCAAACTCGTCGCCGAGCTGACCCGGGATGAGCTGGTGGCGCTGGTTTCGGGACGCGACGCCTGGACCACCCAACCCGTGACCCGGTTGGGCCTCGGGTCGGTACGCACCACCGACGGCCCGGTGGGGGCCCGGGGGGCGGGTTCGCCCGGTTCCCGGTCGGTGTGCCTGCCCGCGTCCCTGGCCGTGGCGGCCAGCTTCGACCCGGGGTTGGCCACCGACGTAGGGGCGCTGATCGGCCTCGACGCCGTCCGCAAGGGGGCCCAGGTCCTGCTGGCTCCCACCGTGAACCTGGCCCGCCACCCGCTCGGCGGCCGCAACTTCGAGTCCTTCGGCGAGGACCCGCGGCTCACCGCCCTGATGGCGGTGGCCTTCGTCGACGGCGTCCAGGGCCGCGGGGTGGCGGCGTGCGGCAAGCACCTGGTGGCCAACGACATCGAGTACGCCCGGATGGACGTGTCGTCGGAGGTGCCGATGGACGTGCTCCGGGAGAACTACCTGCTCCCGTTCGAGGCCATGGCCGAGGCCGCGGTCGGGTGCTTCATGGCCGCCTACCCGCGCCTCGACGGAACCTTCTGCAGCGAGCACCACTGGCTCCTCACCGAACTCGTCCGGGATGAGTGGGGATTCGACGGCCTCATCATGTCGGACTGGGGGGCCACCCACCACACCGTCCGGTCCCTCGAAGCCGGACTCGACCTGGAGATGCCGGGCCCGCCGCGGTGGTTCGGGTCCCGGCTGCGGGCCGCCGTCGACACCGGCGCGATCGACGAGGCCGTAGTGGCCGAACGGGCCGGCCGGTTGGTCCAGCTCGCCGGCCGGGTCGGCCGGCTGGCCGGGGTCGCCCCCGGGTCCGGGGCCGACGGGGCGGCCGCCCCCACCGCCGCGGCCGCCACCGGGGAGGCCGCGGAACGGTCGGTGGACGATCCCGCCGAACGAGCCCTGGCCCGCCGGGCGGCCACCGAAGGCATGGTGCTGCTCCGCAACCGGCACCTCCTCCCGTTGGAGACCGTCCCCGGGCGGGTGGCCGTGCTCGGGCCCAACGCCGATCCCGGGGTCATCCAGGGGGGTGGGTCGGCCCAGGTCAACGCCCACCGGGCCGTATCCCCCCTGGCCGGGCTGACCGAGGCCCTGCCCGACAGCGAGATCGTCCACCACCGGGGCGTCCGGGCCCACCGCTACCTCCCGGTTCCCGCCGACGACGAGTGGGTGGAACCCCTGACCCTGGAACGGTTCGGGGGCGCCGAGCTCGACGGCGGCGTCGTGGCCCGCGGCACCGCCCGCCGTATCGGCTGGTTCGGTCAGCGCCGCCCGAACGACGAGGTCGGCTCCCAACGGTGGACTGGGCGGCTCCGCCTCTCGGGCTCCGGTGGCCACCAGTTCTCGGTGCTGGCCACCGGCCGGTCGAGGGTGATGGTGGACGGGGAGCTGGTGGCCGACAACTGGACCGACCCCCGGCCCTCCGACGCCCTGTTCGGTTTCGGCTCGTCGGAACGGTTCGGTGAGGTGGTCCGCGACGACGGGGCCGAGGTCGAGGTGGTGGTCGAATGGTCGCGGGCCGACCATCCCCTGATCGGTCTGCGGTTCGGTCACCTGCCCCCGGGCGATCCCGGGGCCGAGCTCGACGAGGCGGTGGCCGCGGCCGCCGGGGCCGACCTGGCCGTCGTGGTGGTCGGCCTCGACCACGAATGGGAGACCGAAGGTCACGACCGGGTGATGTTCGGCCTGCCCGGCGACCAGGCCGAACTGATCACGCGGGTGTCGGCGGCCAACCCGAACACGGTGGTGGTGGTCAACGCCGGCGGGCCGGTCGACGCCGAGGCCTGGATCGACGACCCCGGCGCCGTCCTGATGGCCTGGTACGGGGGCCAGGAGATGGGCGGCGCCCTGGCCGACGTGATCACCGGTCGGGCCGAACCCGGGGGTCGGCTCCCGGTCACCTGGCCCCGCCGGATCGAGGACGCACCCTTCGAACTGCCCCGCCTCGACCCCGGCCCGGTGCCGGCCGGCCTCACCCTCGACTACCGGGTGGACGGCCACCTCGTGGGCGGTCGCTCCTACCGGAGGCGGGGGGTGGGCCCCCTGGCCCCGTTCGGGTACGGCCTCGGCTACACCAGCTTCACCGTCCGCGACACCCGGATCGATCCCGGGGTGGTCCGCTCCGCCGTCGACGCCGGCCCCACCACCGAGGCCGCCCGGGTGGTGGTGGCGATCACCAACACCGGGGACCGGCCGGGCAAGGCGGTGGTACAGGTCTACCTCGAACCGCCCGACGGCGGCGCCGCCGACCCGACCCCGGGCGACGGTGGCCCGGCCGTCGAGCTCGCCCCGTCAACCTGGCCCCGACCCGACCGCGTGTTCGTTGGGGCGGACGTGGTTCGGCTCGACCCCGGCGCCACCGGGTCGGTGACCGTGCCGGTGCCGGCCCGGGCCCTGGCCCGGTGGGCCGACGGTTGGCGGGACGTGCCCGGACCCCACCAGCTCCTGGTGGGGTGGTCGTCGGCCGATCTGGAGCCCGTCGGGCCCATCAATTGGCCGGTGGTCGACGATGACGAGCGTTAACCTGGGAGGTCCGACCGGACGGCGATCGAGCAGGTAGGCAAGCAGCAAGTGGCACGTGACCAGGTGGCAGTCAGTCAGGTGGCAACCGAACAGACCACGGACGCCCCGCCGACCGGCGGGGGAGGCCGGGGCGCCCCGCCCCGGCGCCGGACCCCGGTCGGTCTGCTCGAGGTGGTCACCGATCGGTCCCCGGCCGAACGACGGGAACGGCTCACCGAGGTCCTCCTGGCCGACGACCCCACCTCCGGGTTGTGGTCGATCTGCGACACCGGCCTGGCCGAGGAGATCGTCCCCGAACTCCCCGCCCTCCGGCTGGAACAGGACCCCATCCACCGGCACAAGGACGTCCTGGCCCACACCATCGCGGTGACGGCCAAGACCCGCCCCGAGCTCACCATCCGCCTGGCCGCCCTCTTCCACGATGTCGGCAAGCCGGCCACCCGGTCGTTCCGCCACGGCGGGGTCACCTTCCGGCATCACGAGGCGGTAGGGGCCAAGATGACGCGGGCCCGGCTCCGGGAGCTCGGGTTCGACCGGGCCCGGGTGGCCGATGTGACCGAACTGGTCCGCCTGTCGGGCCGGTTCAAGGGCTACGCGGACGGCTGGTCGGACGCCGCCGTGCGCCGCTACGCGCGGGACGCCGGCCACCTGCTCGGCCACCTCAACGAGCTGGTGCGTTGCGACTGCACCACACGCAACAAGGCCAAGGCCGAACGGCTGCAACGCCAGATCGACGAGCTGGAGCAGCGGATCCTCGCCCTGGCCCAGGAGGAGCGCCGGGCCGCGGAACGCCCCCAGATGGACGGCCGGGCCGTGATGGAGCACCTCGGCATCGACGGTGGGCCCGCGGTCGGCGAGGCCCTCGCCCACCTGCTGGAGCTGAAGCGGACCGAAGGAGTCCTGCCCGAACCCGAGGTCCGCTCCCGACTCGACGCGTGGTGGGCGGACCGTGACCGGCCGGCCACCGATGACGCCTGACCCGACCGTCCCGGCCGCCGGGTTCGACGCGGCCGTGGTCCGGGTGCTGCGCTCCACCGGGCCCGGCGACGTGGTGACCTACGGCGAGGTGGCGGCCGAGGCCGGCTATCCGGGGGCGGCCCGGGCCGTGGGCAACCTGCTGGGCCGGCTCCACGACGTGCCGTGGTGGCGGGTGGTCACCGCGTCGGGCCGGCTGATCCCCCACGACCCGGACCGGCACGCCGGGCTCCTGGCCGCCGAGGGGGTGCGCTGCCGCGACGGGCACGTCGTGGGCTGGGGCGGGGCGGCGACGAGCCGCGGGCGGTGAGGCCCTCGCTGGAGGGCCGCGGGCGGTGAGGCCCTCGCTGGAGGGCCGCGGATTGGGCCGTCAGTCGCGGTAGCCGTAGCGGACGCGGACCGGCGTGGTGATCCGCTCCACGACCCGGCGGGCCGCCGGCTGGAGCCCGTCCCTCCAGCCGGTGTCGGCCCGCAACTCGAGGTCCTGTTGGCCGAACCGCATCGGGTTGCCGGCGATCGAGTGCATCGGCCGACCGAGGTGAGCGGTGGTGCCCTCGAGGAAGCCGAGATCGACCTCGGTGTCCGGGGGGACGCCGGCGAACTCGACGATCCGGCGGAGCTGTCCGGCCGGGTCGTCGAGGAAGTCCTCGTAGCGGAGCCGCATGGTGGGCACCCCCACGCCGAGCAGCTCGAAACCGGTGTTGTCGGTGACCCAGCGGCCGGCGGTGCGGCTCGGCCGGTAGGTGGGCATCAGCTCGCCGTCGGTCTCGGGCCGCGACACCGTCTTGGTCCACGAGTACGCCACCCCCCGGGGGTCCCGCACCAGGTGGAGCACCCGGACGTCTAGGGCGGGATCCAGGGCCAACAGGGCCCCGGTGGACAGGTGTTTCGAGGATTCGAGCACCACCGACCGCGGCCCGCCGAGACGTCCAGCCGCCTGGAGGACGGGGCGGAGCAGGTCCAGATATTCGGCCTGGGCCCGGGTGGGGGAGCCGATGCGGTGGCGGGCCAGGATGAGGGGCATCCGGCGGGTCCGGTCCTCCCGCCAGCGGGCCGCGATGGCCGCCTCCACGTCGACCTGGTCCCAGCCCCCGAAGCCGGCGTCGCCGATGGCGGTCCAGTGGGGACAGGCGGAGAACGGCAGCCCGCAGCCGCACAGCTCGTCGTTGCGGAGGCCCCGTTCCCACAGGTGGACGGTCTCGCCCACCGACACCATCCAGGGGAGCTCGTTTAGGAGCTTCTCGATCAGGGTGGAGCCCGACCGGCCGAGGCCGCCGATGAACAGCACCCGTTGGCACCCACCGTCCGGTTCGGTCTCCGGCGAGGGTCGGGGGGAGGTGGTCACAGCCACTCCATCGATCGGCCCAGCAGGGCTTCGGTGGCGGCGACGTCGGGGGCGAGCAGGTCGGTCAGGTGGGCCCGGGTCTCGGGTGGGAGGTCGTCACGGGAGCGGTTGTTCCAGGCCACGAGGGCGTCGGGCCGGTGGTCGTCCAGGCCGAGAAAGACGAGGACCTCCCGGTAGACGGCCATCGGGTCGGCGTAGAGGTCCTCGCTGCGGACGACCATCAGCTGCTCCTCGGGGTACGCCGTCATCCAACGTTCCAGGCCGCGGGCGTAGCGGCCCTGGTCGACGTAGGAGAAATGCTGGTGGGCGAAGCTCACGTAGCTCGGGTCGACGAGCATCCGGGCCTCCTCACCGGCGAGGCGGCCCGGTTCCGCGGCCAGGGCGGCGTCGAAGTCGAGCGTCTCCACCCCCTGTCGGTGGCGCTCGGCCCAGTGGCCGTGGGCCCGGTCGACCGGGTTGCGGAGCAGGGCGATGATCCTGGCGTCCGGGGCCAGGCGGCGGGCCCGTACCGGGGCGTGGGGGTGGTGCAGGTAGTAGGGGGTGGCTTCCCCAACCTGGAGGGGGCGCCCGGCCCGCACTTCGGCCCGGGCGTGGGCCACCCGGGTGGGGAAGTGGGAGCGATACCAGGCCTCGCCTCGGGCGTAGTTCACGTCGAAGTAGTAGGTGCCCTTGCGGGTCTCCCGGGCCGGGAACAGGGACTGGACCTGGGGGTGGTCGAGCAACCAGCGGGCCAGCGAGGTCGTCCCGCCCCGCTTGGTGCCGATGATCAGGTAGTCGGGGCCGATGCGGGCCCCCGCCGTGAGCATGCCGTAGCGGCGGATCAGCCGGCGGGCCACCGCGCGGGCCCGGGCCGGGACTCCGGCTGGCGGCACGTGCCGGGCCCCGTAGGGGGTGACGCTGGGGGCCTGATCGGCGAGCGCGGGATGGTTCATCTCGTAAGCATCGGCGGACGCGACCCGTTACTGGAGGTGGCTGCGCCGGGGGGAAGGGGAGGGTTGAGCACTGGGCCACGAGGTTACCGCGACACCCCAGTTCTGGCACCTGTCAATCGAGTCAGAAAATCTAAGTCGATAGTTGTCAAGAAATTGGTCTGGTCCGTATCATGACTTCTATCAACAGGTGAAGTGCCGTCGGAGACACAGCTGGGAGGACCAGTTGGCCCTCCGGTCCGGCCCGACCAAGGAGTGGTTTCCGTGCTCTTGCAGAATGATCCGTTCTTCAACTCCGTATTCAGCCGCCTGGTGTCCGGTGACGCCGCCACCGGCCAGGTTCTCCCCATGGACGCGTACCGTCGCGGTTCCAACGTGTGGGTCCACATCGACATGCCCGGCGTCGCCCCCGATTCGCTCGACGTCAATGTGGAGCGCAGCGTCCTGACCATCAGCGGCGAGCGCCACTGGTCACGGTCTGAGGGCGACCAGGTGTACACCTCGGAGCGGGCCCAGGGCGCGTTCCGCCGGCAGGTCCATCTCGGTGAGGGCCTCAACGGCCAGGACATCGAGGCGGATTACGACCACGGGGTGCTGACCCTGCGGATCCCGGTGGCCGAGGCGGCCAAGCCCCGCAAGATCGCCGTCCAGGTCAACGGTCCGGCGCTCGGCGCCGAGACGGTCCCGGCCGAGGTCGACACGGTCAGCTGACCGGGCGATCCGATCGCTGGTCGGTCCGTGTTCCCCGGCACGGTCCACCCCGGTCGGTCCGGGGGCGGAATCGCCCCCGGACGTCAGAGCCCCTCGAGCGCACTGCCGCGGCGTTCGAGGGGCTCTGACGTCCTTGGTGACCGATGGAGCGAACCTGAACTGCTAAGTTGATCGCGTGGTGTTTCTATGCGGGCGCCCAGGATGCGGACGCGAGTCCACGGCGACACTCCAGATCGACGCGCCGTCGATGACCATCTCTCTGGTCGATCCCCGCGTCAGCCGGGACGGCATCGGGCTGTGCCCCCAGCACGCGGACGCCACCACGCCACCGATGGGCTGGACCATGAACGACCTGCGGAGTGAGCATCGGGCGCCCCTGGCCCCGGTCCACCCGATCGGTCCCCAGACGGGCGAGATCCTCGAATCACCCCAGGATCCCGTTCGGCTTCGCCCCGCCTCCCGGGGCGAACAGTCCCTGTTCCGGAGAACGGCCCCTCCGGACCGCCCCCACTCGGGCCGTGATCGTGCCGATACGGCTCCCTCCGAGGGTGCGGCCTCGGCGCCCACGTCGCGTCCGGCCCGCCGCCACGACGGTCAGGCCGTCGGTGGCCACCGTGACGATGAGGGCGACGGCTCCGAACCGGCGGAGCACACCGACCCGCTCCGGTTCTCGGTGTCGCGCCGTCTGGCCGACCTGGATGTCTCGGTCGGCTCGGACCGCTCCGCCGGTCGCCGTGCCGCCCAGGATCCCGCCGTCCGGGAACCTGTCGCCGCCCGGTTCGACGTCGAGCCGGGCGAAGCCCGCCCCGTCCCAGATCCAACCGGGGCGGCGGTCCCCACGGCCGCCGGGCACATCCTGCACGGTCGCCCCACCCGCCGGCGCGACCGGGTGGACGATCCGGTCGAAACCCGCCGGGGTCGGGGCGCCGCGGACGATGAGGCCACGGCGATCGGCAACACCGGCACCAGTGACACGGCCGGTGGTGGCACCGGCTCTGGCAACACGGCCGGTGGTGGCACCGGCACCAATGACACGGCCGCCGGAACCGACGACGACAAGTTCCCCTGGCACCACCACTTCGACGACGAGGACGAACCGGCCCAGCTCAAGGCCAAGAGTCCCCTGCTGTCCCGGGCCTTCCGATCCTCGGTGGGCTGACGGCCTGTCCCCGGGTCGCGCGCGCGGCATGGGCTCCGGCGGAACGGTCAGCCCTCGTAGGCGTCGAGCGGGGGGCAGGAGCAGCTCAGGTTGCGGTCACCGTGGGCATTGTCGACCCGGCCCACCGGACAGAAGTACTTGTCGACCTCCATCCCGGCGAGCGGGAACGCCGCCCGACGACGGCTGTAGGCCCGGTTCCATTCGTCGGCCATGACCACCGCCGCGGTGTGCGGAGCGTGCCGGAGCACCGAATCCTCCACGGCCACGGTCCCCGAGGCCACCTCCTCGATCTCCTGGCGGATGGCGATCATGGCGTCGCAGAATCGGTCGAGCTCGGCCAGGCTCTCGCTCTCGGTCGGCTCGATCATGAGGGTCCCGGCCACCGGGAACGACATGGTCGGGGCGTGGAAGCCGTAGTCGGCCAGGCGCTTGGCCACGTCGTCGTTGGTCACCCCGGTGCTGGCCGTGATCGGCCGGAGGTCGATGATGCACTCGTGGGCCACCAGGCCGTGGGCGCCGGTGTAGAGCACCGGGAAGTGCTCGTTGAGCCGGGCGGCCACATAGTTGGCGGCCAGCACGGCCACCTCGGTGGCCCGACGCAGACCCTCGGCCCCCATCATGGTGATGTACATCCACGAGATGGGCAGGATGCCGGCCGAACCCCACGGGGCCGCTGAGACCGCCCCGTCGGGTCCGATCTCGGGGTCGGTGACCACCGGGTGACCCGGCAGATAGGGGGCCAGGTGGGCGGCCACCGCCACCGGGCCGACCCCGGGTCCACCCCCACCGTGCGGGATGCAGAACGTCTTGTGGAGATTCAGGTGGCTGACGTCGGAGCCGAACCGGCCCGGCCGGGCCGCCCCGACGAGGGCGTTCAGGTTGGCCCCGTCGGTGTACACCTGCCCGCCGGCCCGGTGGACCAGGTCGCAGACCTCCACCACGGTCTCCTCATAGACTCCGTGGGTGGAGGGGTAAGTGATCATGAGGGCGGCGACCTCGCCGTGGTGGGCCGACAGTTTGGCTCGCAGATCGTCGAGGTCGATGTTGCCGTCGTCGTCGCAGGCCACCACCACGACCCGCATCCCGGCCAACACCGCCGACGCCGCGTTGGTGCCGTGCGCCGACGAGGGGATCAGGCAGACGTCGCGGTGGCCCTCGCCCCGGTCGTCGAGGTAGCGGCGGATGGCCAGCAGGCCGGCGTATTCGCCCTGGCTGCCCGCGTTGGGTTGCAGGGACACCCGGTCGTAGCCAGTGATGTCCACCAGCATGACCTCGAGGTCGGCGATCAGCTTCCGGTAGCCGGCGGTCTGGTCGGCGGGGGCGAACGGGTGGATGCCGGCGAATCCGGGCCAGCTGATCGGCTCCATCTCGGCCGCCGCGTTGAGCTTCATGGTGCAGCTACCGAGAGGGATCATGGTGCGGTCGAGAGACAGGTCACGGTCGCCGAGGCGGCGCAACCAGCGGAGCATCTCGTGCTCGGTGCGGAAGCGGTGGAAGTTGGGATGGGCCAGGAACGCCGAGGTGCGGGTCGCCCCGGTCGGGATGCCGGTGGGGAGCCCGCCGCCGGGGGCCGCCCCCGGGTTCCCGGCCGGGGCCACGGCACCCTCGTCGATGGCGGCCAGGACGTCGGCCACCAGGTCAGGCGTGCTGGTCTCGTCGTAGCTGAGCCCGAACCGGTCGGCGTCGATCGGGCGCAGGTTGATCCGCCGGGCGGCGGCGGCGGCCACCACGGCCCCGGCCCGCCCCGGGACGGTCACGGTGAGGGTGTCGAAGAAGGTGTCGTTGACAGCGAGGCCCCGGGCGGCGACGGCCTGGGCCGTGTCGGCGGTGAGCCCGTGGATCCGGGTGGCGATGGCGGTGAGGCCGTCCGGGCCGTGCCAGGCCGCGTAGGCCGCGGCCAGGTTGGCCAGCAGGGCCTGGGCGGTGCAGATGTTCGACGTGGCCTTCTCCCGCCGGATGTGCTGCTCCCGGGTCTGCAGGGCGAGCCGGTAGGCGGGGCCGCCCGCCGAGTCGATGGTCACCCCGACGAGGCGGCCGGGCAGGGATCGGGCGTGGCGCTGGGCGGTGGCCATGAACCCGGCGTTGGGGCCGCCGAACCCCATGGGCACCCCGAACCGCTGGGCCGAGCCCACCACCACGTCGGCGCCCAGTTCCCCGGGCGGGGTGAGCAGGCAGCAGGCCAGCAGGTCGGTGGTCACCGCCACCATGGCCCCGGCCCCGTGGAGGTCGGCGATCACCGGTTCCAGCGGTCGGATCTCCCCGGTGGACGACGGGTGGGCCAGCAGGGCCCCGTACACCTCGTCGGGCACCAGGTCGACGGCGGGATCGCCAACGACCAGGTCGATCCCGAGGGGTCGGGCCCGGGTGGTCATGACGGCCAGGGTCTGGGGGTGGCAGCCGGCGTCGACGAAGAACCCGTCGCGCCCGGTGCGGGCCAGGCGGCGGAGCATCGTCATGGCCTCGGCCGCCGCGGTGGCATCGTCGAGCATGGACGCGTTGGCGATCTCGCAGCCCGTCAGATCGGCCACCATGGTCTGGAAGGTCAGCAACATCTCCAGCCGGCCCTGACTGATCTCGGGCTGGTACGGGGTGTAGCTGGTGTACCAGGCCGGGTTCTCCATCAGGTTCCGGCGCAGCACCGCCGGGGTGACGCAATCGTTCCAGCCCATCCCGATCAGGGATCGGAACACCTGGTTGGCGTCGGCCAACGCCCGCACCTCGGCCAGGGCGTCCGCCTCACCCATCGCGTCGCCGATGGTGAGATCGTCGTGTTGGCGGATCGTGTCGGGGACCGCGGCCGCGAGCAGTTCCCGGGCCGACGTGTAGCCCAGGTCGGCGAGCATCTTGCCTTCGTCGGCGGGGCTGGGGCCGATATGGCGGTCGACGAACGCGTCGGTCATGACGGGGTACCTCGGTGGTAGCGGTGGGGCACGAACGGGAGGGCGGTGACCTCGATCGGGACGCGGGCGGAGCGGATGGGGGCCGCCAGGGAACGGCCCGGGTCGGCCAGCTCGGGGGACAGATAGCCCATGGCCACCGGGCCGCCCACGGTGGGGCCGTAGCCGCCACTGGTGACCAGGCCGACGGCCCGGCCGGCCTCGTCGACGACGGGGGCGTCATCGCGGACCGGGCGCCGGCCCTCGGCCCTCAACCCGACCCGGATCCGGGCCGGACCGTCGGCCAGTTCCCGGATGATCCGTTCCACCCCGGGGAAGCCGCCCTCGAGCCGTCGGCGCTTGGGGATGGTCCAGGTCAGGCCGGCCTCGACCGGGCTGGTCGTCTCGTCCAGGTCGTGCCCGTAGAGAGGAAGCCCGGCCTCGAGGCGCAGGGTGTCCCGGGCGCCCAGGCCGGCCGGGGCCACCTCCGCCTGGCCCAGCAGGCGCTCGGCCACCGCCACCGCCCGTTCGGCCGGCACGGCCAGCTCGAAGCCGTCCTCACCGGTGTACCCCGACCGGGACACCCCCACGGTGACCGGGTCGTGACCCGGGCCGTCACCCAGGGTGAGGGCGAGCTCGGCGTGGTCGAGGAACACCAGGTCGGCGACCGCCGGGTTGAGTCGGGCCATCACCGCGGCCGCCTCCGGGCCCTGGAGGGCCAGCAGGGCCACGTCGAGGCGTTCCACCACCTCGATCTCGGCCGGCAGGTGTTTGCGGAGATGGGCCAGGTCCACCTCGCGGCGCCCGGCGTTCAGTACCAGCTGGAGGAACGTCCCCCGGTTGGTGATGATCAGGTCGTCGAGGATGCCCCCGTCAGCGGTGGTGAGGACCGCGTAGCGCTGGCGCCCCGGCTGGAGCGAGGTGACGGCGGCCGGGGTCAGGGTCTCGAGCGCGGCCGCCACCCGCTGGACCGGGTCGGGTTCGTCGGCCAGGGAGCGGAGCTCCACGGTGGCCATGTGGCTCACGTCGAACAGGGCGGCGTGGGTACGGCACCAGGTGTGTTCGGCGATCACGCCTTCGAACGACAGGGGTAGGTCCCATCCGGCGAAGTCCACCAGCTTGCCACCACGGGCACGGTGCAGATCGTGGAGGGGAGTGGTCCGGAGCGGTCCGGAATCGAGCATGCGTTACCTCGCTCTGAGCGATCGATGCCGCGCCAGCTGTCCGATTCCGGTCGCCGACTTCGTCGTTATCTCCCGACGCACGACCCGCGGGAGGAACCCACTCTCCGGCCCTTGTGGAGCCGGCGGCGGTTGATCGGGCCCTCCGGTGCGGTGCGAGGCACCATCCGAAGGGGCCACTATACCGGCCGCGGCCCGATGGGCCCCGGAGCGTCACCCCCGGGGCTGGGCACGGTCAGCCGGCGAGGTCGGCCCGGAACTGGTCGAAGGCGGCGTCGATGGCCTTCGTGTCCCGGTCGGCGGCCTCGATCCGACCCAGCCAGCTGGCCGAGATGACCTCGTCCACCATGGCCTGGGTATCGGTGCCCTCCGGCTGGGGGAGCTGGTCGCCCCACTCCATCTCGACGGTGAAGGCCCGGTTGTGGCCGGTCTTGGGCACCAACGTGGCCTTCGACATGGCTCGGGTCGGGAAGCGGGCCACCTCGGTCCACCGCCACTCCGCCAACTGGTCGATCGGCAGATTGGGGACGTTGAGGTTCAGCAGATGGGGTTCGTCGGTGGGCAGGGTGAGCATCGCCTCCACCGCCACCAGGGCCACCTGGGCCGCACTGTCCCAGATCTGGTTGGCCAGCATGTCCTCGTAGGCCTGGCCCTCGAACCCGAAACCGGCCGCCCCCTGGGACACCGCCACGCCCGGGATGCCGTAGTTCCGGCCGGTCAGACAGGCGCCGACGGTGCCCGAGTGATAGATCGACCGGCCCACGTTGGCGCCCGGGTTGATCCCCGACACGATCATGTCCGGCCGGGGGCCGAAGGCGCCCAGGTTGGCGAACATCACGCACAGGCCGGGGGGACCGTTGACCGAGTACGCGGTCTCGATCCCGTCCAGGTCGACGAGGTGGGCTTGGGGCTGGATGGTGTGCAGCGCCCCGATCGAGGCGCCGGCCCCCGAATACTCGTAGTCCGGGGCCACCACCACGACCTCGGCCAGTTCCTGGAGCCGGCGGGCCATGGTGTGGAGGCCGACCGAGTCGATGCCGTCGTCGTTGGTGAGGAGAATCCGGGGGCGATCCATGGCCCGCAACCTATCCGCCGGTCCCGGGCCCGCGGACGGTCATCCGGGGCTGGTCACCCGAGGCTGCGGACGAGCCGCAGGCCTTCGGCCGCCATCATGTCGATCTGGACCCGGTACTCGTCGGTGTCGACCGTTTCGTCGGCCATGACCCCCTTCAGATACCGGGCCATCACCCCTTCCACGATGGCGGCGAGACGCCAGTACTGGAACGCCCGGTAGTAGTCGACGTTGGCCACCTCGAACCCGGTCCGCTCGGCGTAGCGGTCGAGCATCTGCTCGCGGGTCCAGAACCCTCCGATCATGGTCGGGTAGGAGGTGGCGCCCCGGGGGCTCTCCTCACCCGGCTGCAGCCAGTTGTTGGCCAGGTAGCCCACGTCGGCCAAGACGTCGCCCAGGGTGCAGAGCTCCCAGTCGAGCACCGCGGCCACCGATCCCGCGGTGGTGTCGGTCAGCATGTTGCCCAACCGGTAGTCACCGTGGACCACTCCGGTGTACCGCTGGGGCGGTTTGGCCTCGGTGAGCGCCTCGAACGCCGCCTCCATGTCCGGCAGCTCCCGGGTCTTGGAGTTCTCCCACTGGAGCCGCCACCGCTTCAACTGACGGTCGAGGTAGGCCTCGGTGCGGCCCAGGTCGCCCAGGCCCACCTGGGCCGGATCGACGGTGTGGAGGTCGGCCAGCACGTCGATGACCGACCGGCTCAGGGTGGCCCGGGTGTCGGGCGAGGGCAGCTCGGCCTCGGCGATCTCCCCGTCGTGCACCACCGCCCCGTCAACGTAGGCCATCACGTAGAACGGGGCCCCGTTGACCGCATCGTCCTGGCACAGGCCGAGGGCGGCCGGTACCGGCACCGTGGTGAGGTTGATGCCCGAGATGATCTTGTGCTCGCGGGCCATGTCGTGGGCGGTGGCCAGCACCGAACCGAGCGGTGGGCGGCGCAGCACGTAGGCCGTGCCGTCGTCGCCGACCACCCGGTAGGTCAGGTTCGAGTGACCCCCGGTGATCAGCTCGAACCGGAAGGGGGCCTTGGCCCCGTCGATGTTGTCCACCAGCCACGCCGCCACCGGCTCGGCGTCGATCCCCACTGGGACGCCCGAGGCCGGGTTGGTCGATTCCGTGTCGTGCCCGTCGGTCATGGGTCTCTTGTGTAGCGGGTGACCGGGCCCAGATGGAAACTGCGGGTCCGCGGTGGGTCGCCGGTCACTCCGATGGGGTGGCCGCCGGCATCACCATCAGGTCCGGACGGGCGGCCACCCAGGCGGCGGCGTCGACGGGTTCGGTCTCCTGGTAGCCGGCGGGCAGGCGGATCAGGCCCGCGCTGGACTGGTAGATCACCTCCCACCCGTGGTAGCCGCCGTAGGCGGCCGGGTCGTCCGTCATCACGGTGCTGTAGGCCTCGATGGCGGTCACGTAGGCCTCGGAGTTGTTGTAGCCCCTCAGTGCCTCGTCCATGGCTCCAGGGGCACCCAGGGAGACGAGGTACACGGCCGCGCCCATGATGGCCTCCGCGTCGACGGTGGGGTCCCCCTGGCAGCACGCCGCCCAGGTGGAGGGGAGGAACTGCATCGGCCCGACCGCCCCCGCGCTCGACGCCCCGTCGATCCGGCTCATCCGGGTCTCCACCAGGTGGATGGCGGCCAGGGTCTCCCACGGTACTCCGGTGGCCGCCTCGGCCTCCTGGTAGAGGGCCAGCAGGTTGGCGGCCGGGGCCGGTTCCCGGATCGTCCAGGCCGGCAGGGTCGGGCTCAGCGGGGCGGCCAGCACCAGGTCCAGCAGGGCCTTCTGGGCCCGCCAGTTCGCCGCCACCGCCGGGGCCACGGCCGGGTCGACGCCGGCGGTCACCTCGTCGGCCCATTCCGGGTGGGCGGCCAGTACTCGGTACAGGACCTGCTGCCGCCGGCCCCAGGCGGCCAGCAGGGCCGGGTCCGCCCGGGTGGCGGCGCCGTCGGGGTCCGGACCGCCGGCGACCGCCGGGTCGCGCACAGCAAGTTCGGCCTCGCCAAGCGCTCCGGTGAGCTCGTCGGGGGTGCGGGGTAGCCGGAGGCCGTCGACGGCCGTCGGGGTGCTGGCCCGGGCGGTAGGGTCACGATCGGCCCCCGACCCGGTTCCGCCGGGGTTGACCGGGGGCGCCCCCGGATCCACGCCGGCCAGGTTGGACGGGGCGGCGGTGGTGGGGGGCGGGGACGCGTCCGGACCACCGCATCCCGCCGTCACCAAGCCGACCGTGACGGCGACGGCGGCCCATCCGAGGCGGGCCGGGTGGGATTTCAGGACAGCTGCCAGCCCAGGCGTTCCGAACCGATCGAGTTGGGGTAGAACACCACGATCCAGTCCGTCATCGGGCCAGCCTCCACGTCTATGCCTTGACCGTAGTCGCCGTCGCCCCGGAAGTTGCCGTCCCAGTCGTAGTCGGTGTAGCCGGCCTGGAGCTCACCGGCGTTCATGGTGACCTGGCGGCGGCCGTCCTCGTAGGTTGTCCACAGGCCGACCTGGTCGACCTCGGCGCTGCGGTTCTTGAAGTAGAAATCGGCCCCCACCGACCCGACCAGCGCCCGGACGGGTACGGCCTGGCTGCCGATGTTGCAGTACCAGTGCGAACCCTGGGGGTACCACCGGGTGTAGCCGGCCAGGGGGACGGAGGTGCCGGTGCGGGCCACGTAGGCCTCGGATTCGCTGAAGGTCAGGATCATCGAGCCGCGGGAGTAACCACCGTTGATGTTGTCGATCCAGTACTGGCGGCCGGTGGGGTCGGTGTCCCGCCCGAGGTCGGAGGTGTAGACCCACTCCACGAACTCGGCCGTCGAGCTCAGGTTCCGGCCCGTGAACTCGGAGCTACGGGCGAAGTGCTGGGAGATCTCCTCCAGGCTCATCGCCCCCGACTGGTACTGGGCCACCCAGAACTGGAAGCCGGTCTCGTCGGGGTCCCGGCCGAAGTAGGCCCGGTACAGGCGCCGGATGGAATCGGTCATCTGGGGGCAGGACCCGCTCGGGTAGGTCACACCGCCGCCTGTGGTCAGGGTGCCCTCGGCGTCCGAGGTGCCAGCGGTCGTGGACGGTCCGCCCGTGGTCGGGCCCGGCACCGGGGCGTCGAAGGGCAACCAGCCGGGGACGGCCGGCTGGTTGGTCGCCCCGATCCACGATCGGGTCGCGACGTCGGGAGGGTCGGCCGTCCGGGCCGGGGTGGGCGCGTCGACCGGAGCGAACGACGGCGCGACGGCCAACGCGGCGGCGACGACGAGCGGTAGTACGGACGCGAACACGGATGGCTCCTTGTGTGGACCCTACCCCGCCGCACCGACACGCTAGCAGTCGCGACCCGATCCCGGGCCGGCAATGGCCAACCAGCCGCCCGACCGGGGTCGTCCGGGTGGGCGGAGGGGGGTGACCCGCCCGGGGCCTACGGCCGGTCGGGCTCGTCGCCAGTGGCGACCGGTCGGTCCGGGTCGGCTGACCATTGCGACCACGATCCCACGTAGAGGCGGGCGCCGGTGAGGCCGGTGCTCTCCAGAGCTAGGAGATCGTGGCAGGCGCTCACCCCGGAGCCGCAGTAGAAGACGGGGGCCGGGTCCGAGCCCACCACGGGGGCGAAGCGGCGTTCCCGTTCGTCGACCGACCGGAAGCGGCCGTCGTCGTCGAGGTTGTCGGCGAAGGGCAGGTTGACGGCGCCCGGGATGTGACCGGCCCGGGCGTCGATCGGTTCGTGCTCGCCCCGGTACCGGTCGGCGGCCCGGGCGTCGACCACCACCCCGCCGGCGGCCAGGTGGGCCTGGACCCCGGCGGCGTCCACGATCCGATCGGCGGGCCACGGCACCGCCGGTCGGGCCGGGGCCGGCTCCAGGTCGACCTCGCCGGATTCCCGCGGGCCCGGCCAGCCGGCCAGGCCACCGTCGAGGAGGGCGGCCGGGGCCCCGATCAGCCGGAGCATCCACACCAGGCGACCGGCCACCATCCCACCGAGGTCGTCGTAGGCGACGACGAGGTCGTCGAAGCCGACCCCGGCCTCGGCCAAGCCGTCGGCGAAGGTCTGCGGATCGGGGAGGGGATGACGGCCCCCGGCGGCGCTCGGGGGCCCGGCCAGCACCGTGTCGAGGTCGACCCAGACCGCGCCGGGGATGTGTTCGGCCCGGTAGGCCTCGTGACCGTCCCGCCCGTCGAGGTAGGCGCGGGTGTCCACCAGCCGCACCACCCGGCCCAGCCCCATGCCGGCCGACACGAGCTGGTCGATCACCCAGGTGGGCGTCACGATCGGTGGCGGCATCGTCAGATCCGGTTCCCCCGGAATGGCGTCACTCATGATCCGGCAAGGTAGCGGTCGGCCAGGTCGTCGAGAACGGCGAAGAACTCCTCGGCGCACGAGGAGATGACGTCGGCCACCGGGACGACGGCGTCGATCCGGCCCGCCACCTCCCCGCCGAGGGCCAGGGCGGCTTCCATGTCGCCGCCGAAGTAGAGGGCCTGGGCGTCACCGAAGTCGCCGAACACGTTGTGGTCGGCGAACTGCAGCTTCTCGCTGCGTCCGGTCCGCATGGCCCGCAGGGCGGGGGAGTGGCGGGAGTTGAGGAACACGGTGTCGGTCTCGGCCGCGGTCACGATGGCCTGCTTCCAGTTGTCGTGCACCGGGCTCTCGGCGGCCGACACCATCCGGGTCCCCATCTGGACCCCCTCGGCGCCCAGAGCGAAGGCGGCCGCCATGGTGGCACCGTCGAGCATGCCGCCCGCGGCCACGATGGGGACGTCCACCTTGGACCGGACCAGGGGGAGGAGCACCATGCTGGCCACCGGGTCGGGATTCTTGAACCCGCCGCCCTCGCCGCCCTCCACCACCAGGCCGTCGACCCCGGCCTCCATCGCCTTGAGGGCACCCCGGAGGGTGGGCACGACATGGTAGACGGTGAGGCCCGCCTCCTTGAGCCGGGCCGTGTAGCGGGTGGGGTCGCCGGCCGAAGTGGTGACGAACCGGACACCCTGGTCGACCACGAAGTCGACGATGCCGGGGTCGCGGACGAAGGCCTGGGCGATGTTGACGCCGAACGGCTTGTCCGTCAGATCCCGCATCCGGGCGATCTCGGTGCGGACCTCGTCGAGCTCGCCCGACGAGGTCTCGATGATGCCCATCGCCCCGGCGTTGGACACCGCGGAGGCCAGCCGGCTGCGGGCGATCCACCCCATCGGGGCCTGGACGATGGGGATCTCGATCCCCAGCTGGCGGGTGACCCGGTTGTCGAACCGGGCCGGGGTCTCGGGCGAGGGTCCGTCGGTGGTGCTCACCGGCTCGACGTTACGGCCGGGTCACCCCTGGGGCCAGCCCGTCACCGGGCCGGTCCGGACCGGTTGGCCGGGCCGGACCGGTTCACAGGGCCAGGTGGAGGCGGAGGGCCTCGTCGAGGGCGGCGGCGTCGCTCCCGCTGAGCACCCCGACCCGGGGCCCGATCCGTTCGACGGCCACGGAGCGGACCTGTTCGGCCTGGGCCTTGGAGTCCCTCGGGAGGCCGGTCGAGGCGGCGCTCAGGAACACCTGGAACGGGTGGACCCGGCGGGTGTTGCTGGTGATCGGAACCACGGTGACGACCCCCCGACCCAGACGGCCGGCGGTGGTGTTGGCCCCGTCGTTGCTCACGATAACGGCCGGACGGCGCTTGTTGGCCTCCGCCCCACGGACCGGGTTCAGGTCCACCCAGCGGATCTCCCCCCGGCGCATCAGGGGCCGCCGGGACCGTCGGTGGTGGGCGCCGGCGGATCGGCATCCCACGGTCCGGGGCCGGTGCCGGCGTCGTCAGGGTCGGTGAGGCCGTGCTCCCACAGGTCGGCGTCCTCGCTGGTGGACCACTCGGCCCAGGCGTCCTCGTAGGCGGCGCCGAGCTCGGAGGCCCGCAGGAGCCGGACCGCCCGGGGGAGGGCGGCCGACCGGGACTGGAGGCCCTGGGCCTCGGCGTAGGCGTCGAGGTAGGCCACGTCCTCGTCCGGCAGGCTCACACTGACCTTCACGGCCCCCAGGGTACTACCTGGCAGCCACCATGAGTAGTATCTGTTGGCTACCGGCGGGGTCGTCGGGTCGGGGCGGTCAGGGGGTGTGGATGCGGTCCCGGAGGTAGGCCCGGGCCTGGTCGTGGTGGAGGCCGAAGCTCTCGGTCAGACCGGCGCCCACCACCTCGGCGTACGACCGGTGCGGTGGATTGGGCGGTGCCGCCCGGGACGCGGTCACGGTGACCACCCGATGGCCGCCGGGCCCGGGGCCCAGGTCCAGGACCCGGCCGTACCAGCCGGGATCGACGTCGAGCCATCCCCGGGCGATCACCCCGGCCAGGTCCACCCGAACCGTGCCGGGCCGTCGACCGTTCTCCTGGGCGGCGACGTCGGCGAACTGCGCCGCGGTGAGGAGCCACAGCCGGAGCCGGGTGGGGAGGGAGGGACCCGGGGCCCGACCGGCCGTCCCGGGGCGACGACCCGGTCCGGCGGGCCCGGGCCGGGTGTCGAGAAAGGCCACCCCGCCGCCACCCCACGACGGGGAACGGCGGGCGAAACGGAGCCGGTGGGGGACGGTCATGGTGGCCTCGTCCCGCGGGGGCGCGGGGTCCCGGGCGCCCGGCTGGACCCGCCCCGTGCTCCCCGGGACGGGACCACCGGTCAGGTAGGTGGAGAACCGGGCCGCCAGCAGGTTCGACCCGTAGGCCGCGTACCAGACCGGGTCGTCGGGGCGGCTGGTCACACGGTCACCCGAGCACCAGGGCCACCCAGTCCCCGTCGTGCCGTTCGTCGAGGCGGGTCCGGCCCGGGTGGAGGCCCAGGAGGTCGTCGGTCTGGTGGGCGAGGACGCCGGTGAGCACCAACCGGCCCCGGCCGGCGGTCAGGTCGGCCACATCGGCGGCGGCGAGACGGTGGTCGCCCAGCACCAGGTTGGCCACGGTCAGGGCGAACCGGCCCCGGTCGCCCGGCGCCACCGCGTCGGCCCCGGCGACCACGGCGGCCGAACCCGGGCCGAGGTCGTGGTGGGCGGCGAGGTTCCGTGCGGCCACCGCCGCCGCGGCCGGGTCGGTCTCCACCGCCACCACCCGATCGGCCCCGGCGGCGAGGGCCACCAGGGCCAGGACGCCGGTCCCGGTGCCCAGGTCGAGCACCCGATCGCCCGGCCCGGTGATGGAGGCGACCAGGGCGGCGGCCAGCCGGGTGGTGGGGTGGGCCCCGTGCCCGAACGCCGGGCCCACCTCGATGGTCACCGTCCGGCCCCCGCCCAGCTCCACCGTCGCCTCGGGCACGGCGTCCACCCAGCTCGTGTCGGCCGGCTCCACCGTCGTGGCCGCGTCGGGTCCCAGGAGCCCGCCCACGGCCCGGGCCGCGGCCTCGGCCGCCGGCTCGGTGGCGAACCCGGCCACCAGTTCGCGGTGCCCGCCGGCCCGTTCCGTCTCGGCCACCCCGGTGGTGCCGAGGTCCCACAGGGCGGTGGCGACGATCTCGGGGTCCGGCCCGGCCAGGCCCGACCCGGACCGGGGGAGGCTGATCCGCAGGGTCCAGGCCACGGCCCGAGACTATCCAGCCGGGCCTGTGCCCCGTGGCCCGTGCTGCGCGGTCCGTCCCGCCGTCCGGGCCGCCGTCTGTCCCGCCGTCCGGGCCGCGGTCCGTCCCGCCGTCGGTGTCGGCGCCCCGGGCCGGCTACCCCGACCGGGGCCGGTAGCGAACCCCGCCGACGCCAACCACACTGGCCAGGGCATGACTGATCATCACGACTCCGCCGCATCGTCCGACGCCGGCCCGCCGGCGGGAGCCTCGGGGGCCGATCCCATCGACGAGGACCTGCACGCCGCCATCGACATCGGCACCAACTCGATCCACCTCGTGGTGGCCCGCCAGGCCGAGGGGGGAGGATTCGAGGTTGTCACCACGGAGAAGGAGTCGGTCCGGCTCGGCTCCGGTGGCGGTGACATGAAGCGGCTCACCCCCGAGGCGATCGAGCGGGGGGTGGTGGCGTTGACCCGGATGGTGGGGACGGCCCGGAGCCTGGGTGCCGACGTGACCGCGGTGGCCACCTCGGCGGTACGGGAGGCCGAGAACCGGGCCGCCCTGGTGGACCGGGTGGAGGAGGAGCTGGGCCTACGGATCGACGTGATCAGCGGCTACGAGGAGGCCCGCCTGATTCACCGTGGCGTGATCCACGCTCTATCCCTGGCCGGGGAGCGGATGCTGGTAGTGGACATCGGGGGTGGCAGCACCGAGTTCGTGATCGCCGAGGGGTCCGACGTGATCGAGGCCCGCAGCCTGCGCCTCGGGGCCATCCGTCTCACCCAGCGTTTCTTCAAGACCGACCCGGACCGCAAACCGTCCCGTTCTGAGGTGAAGCGGTGTCGGCAGTACCTGGCCGCCGAGCTGAGCGTGGTGGCCGGCCAGCTCGGGGGTCATCGACCGAAGGTGGCGGTGGGCAGCTCCGGCACCATCGAGGCGGTGGCGGCGATGGTGGCCGCCCGGAGGGGCGACGAGGTGCGCCAGTTCAACGGTTACCGGTTCACGGCCCGTGAGCTGGCCACGGTGGTCGACGCCGTGACCAGCCGTCCCCCGGCCCGGAGGGGCGAGATCCCCGGGCTCGACGTCCGCCGCCAGGACATCATCATCGGGGGTGTGCTGCTCCTGGAGGAGATCTTCACCGCCTTCGATCTCGAATCGATGGTGATCTCGGACTACGCCTTGCGCGAGGGCGTCCTGTTCGACCGGTTCCCGGCCGGCGACGCTCACCTCCACGACCTGCGCCGGTCCAACGCCCAGCGCCTGGCCCGCCAGCTCGACCCCGACCCGGATCACGCCGAGACCTCGGCTCGGCTCGCCGTCCAGCTCTTCGACCGGACCGCCCACCTCCACCAGCTCGGACCGGCCGAGCGGGAACTCCTCGACGTCGCCGCCGTCGTCCACAATGTCGGGCTTGTGGTGGCCCACTCCGGTCACCACAAGCACTCGGCCTACATCATCCGCAACACCAACCAGCTCACCGGTTTCTCCGAGGAGGAGATCGAGCTGGTCGCCCTGGTGGCCCGGTACCACCGCAAGAGCCGCCCGAGCGACAAACACCCCGACTTCGCCGTCCTGGACGACACCACCAAGCAGACGATCCGGATCCTGTCCGGCCTGATGCGGGTAGCCATCGGCCTCGACCGGCGCCGCCGCGGCCTGGTCAAAGCGGTGTCGGTTCGGTCCGTCGAGGGCGGGATCGTCATCGAGCCGGTGCCCCGGGAGGTCGGGGCTGACCTGGACATCGAGGTGTTCTCGGCCAACGAGCGGGCCCGGCTGCTGGCCGACGGCCTCGATCTCGACGTGTGCGTGGAGGCCCGGCCACCCGAGCCCGACAGCGTCTGAGGCGGCCGGCTCGGGCCGGGCCTCAGGGGCGCGCCTGGGGAGCCACGGCCAGGGCGAAATGGCGGAGGTCGATGTTGGTGATCGTCAGGGTGAGGTCGTAGACGTCACCGCTCACCGGCATGGCCAGGCCGCAGGCCAGGACCATGTCGTCGCCCAGCACGACGGTGGCGTCGCCACAGTCCACCGCCTCGGCGGTGAAGTTCGTGCCCTCGGACTGGTTGAGCATCGAGGCCGCCTCCCGCTCGAAGCCGGGCAGGGCATCGGCCCGGATCACGTTGGTGGTGGTGAGCTGGAGGTGCCCGTCACCGGCGACGGCGGCGACCACGTCCACCGGGTTGCCGGTCTCGGTGGTGGCGGCACAGGTGAAGGAGGCGCCCACTGCCAGGGGGCCCGGATCGTTGCAGCCGGCGTTGAGGGGGCCGATGTCGAGCCGGGCGGCCATGGTGGTCTCGATCATCGAGGTGGCCACCTGGGCCGGGTCGGAGCCCGGCGCGGCCGGTTGGGCCTCGTCACCGCCGGAGCAACCGGCGATCAGCACGGCGACGGCAGCCACCACGGCAGGGAGGAGAACGGGACGCACGGCGTCAACGGTAGCCACTGCCGGCCCACCGGCCGGGGACGCCCCCCGACCCGGGACGGCCGGACCGGGGGCGGTCAGGACCCGTTGTCGGCCACGGGCCGGAAGGTCACCGTGCCCTCGTCGGGGTCGACGGCGTCGAGGCGCAGTTCGAGCTGCTGGCCGAGCTGCACCGACCAGCCGTCGGGCCGGGTCACGCTGGCGGCCACGGCCGGTTCGGCGATCTGGACCCGGGCCCGGGGCCGCTGGTCGTCGACGTCGACGACCAGGCCCTTGAACCGCTCGCCGACCCGGGGCGCGAGCACCACGGCCTCGGTGAAGTCGAGCAGGGCCCGGTCCAGGCCCGACTGGCGCCGGTTGGCGTCATTCATGATCGCCGGCAGCTCTTCCAGGGCCTCGGTGGCCCACGCTGGAGGGGTTCGACCGGCGAAGTGGGCGAGCAGGATCTCGTTGTCGAACCGGTCGACGAGGCGGCGGAGCGGGGCGGTGACGTGGGCGTACACCGAGGCGATGGCCGAATGCCGGGCCTCGGGGGAGTCCGGCCCGGGACCGCCGGGGGACAGGGCCAAGTAGCCGGCGCCCCGCAGGACCCGGGTGGCCTGAAGCATGAAGGCGTTCGCCTCGGGGCGGTCGGGGTCGAGGCTGCGCACCAGGTCCGGGTAGGTCATCCCAGGCGGCCACGTCAGGCCGAGGGCGGCCGATGTGGCCCGGAGCCGGGCCAGGTCCTCGGGGAGGGGCGGGGGCAGGGTCCGTAGCACGCCCGTTCCGGCGTCGACCAGGCTGCGCGCCGCCACGATCCCGGTGAGCAGGGAGATCTGGGCGTTCCAGTTCTCGACCGGCCGGGACCGGTCCCACCGGAGGGCGTAGGTGTCCCCCTCGGCCTCGATCTCCTGGGCGGGCAGGTTGAAGCTGACCCCGCCCCGGGCCGCCTCCCGGGCCTGCCGGAGCCGGCCGATGGCGGCCAGACGGGCCACCATGGTGGCCACCAGGTCGGTGCCGGTGCTGGGGTTGCTGTCGGGGGCGGCGGCGGACCAGGGCCCGGCGGCCCCGCCGGGGAGCCGCTCCGCGATCTCCTGGGCCCTCTGGTAGGAGACGGCGGCCGCCACCGCCACGGTGGCCCGTTCCAGGTGCCAGACCACCGGCCCTCCCTCCCCGTCGAGGTCGATGGTCCACAGCAGGGCGGGCCGGCGGTGACCGGCGCGCAGGCTGATGCGGTCCTCGCTCAGGATCGGGGGGGTGGAGCGGGGCCCGCCCGTCGGGGGAGTACAGGGTCACCCCCCGGCGGCGGGACTCGAGATCGACCGCCCCGCCCGGTGCCACCACGTCGCCGACGTCGGCGATGGCGTAGTGCACCCGGTAGCCGTCCCCGAGGGGTTCGGCCCCGAAGGCCTGGTCGAGGTCGGTGGATCCGGCCGGATCGACGGCCACCAGGGGGATTCCGGTGGCGTCCCGCCGGTCGTCGTCACCGGTGGCCGGCCGGGCCCGTTCGGCCTCGGCCAGCACCTCGGCGGGAAACGCCTCGGGGACCTCCTGCTCGCGGCGGATCCGGTCGAACCCCTGCCGGAGGACGGCGGGGGCCCGGAGCACCACCTGGCCCACGTCAGGCCTCCGGTGAAGCGGGGCTGGGCCGGGATCCGTACAGGCCCAGGGCCTCGGTGAGCTGGTCGTTGGCGCTGTAGGTCTCGTCGGGGCCGGGGAACGAGCCGGAGCGGACGTCCTCGGCGTAGGCGCGCACGGCGGCGGCCTGGTCGGCGAAGGCGTCGCCGTAGCGCCGGACGAACTTGGGTTTGAACCGGTTCTCCAGGCCAACCAGGTCGTGGAATACCAGGACCTGCCCGTCGGTGTCGGGCCCGGCCCCGATCCCGATGGTGGGGATGTCGACAGCCTCGGTGACCATGGCGCCGACCACGTCCGGGACCCCCTCGACGACCAGGGCGTAGCAGCCGGCGTCCTGGAGGCGTCGAGCGTCCTCGACCAGGGCCCGGGCCGCCGCGGCCTCCCGGCCCTGGATCCTGAAGCCGCCCATGATCTTGGCCGACTGGGGGGTCAGGCCGATATGGCCCATCACCGGGATCTCGGCGGCCACGATGGCCTCGATCATCGGAACCCGCTTGGTTCCGCCCTCCAGTTTCACCGTGGTGGCCCCGGCCCGGATCAGGGTGGCGGCGTTGTTGAGGGTGTCGACAGTGGACAGGTGGAAGCTCATCCACGGCAGATCGGCCACCACCAGGGCGGTGGGCTTGGCCCGCACCACGGCCCCGACATGGTAGGCGATGTCGTTGACGGTCACCTGGAGGGTGTCGTCGTAACCGAGCACCACCATGGCCAGCGAGTCACCGACCAGGATCAGGTCGACGTCGGCCTCGGTGGCCACCCGGGAGGTGGGGGCGTCGTAGGCGGTGACCATGACCAGGGGGGCGGCACCGTGGCGCCGCTTCGCCTCACGGATCGCCGGGACGGTTCTCAGGTTCACGGTGTCCTCACGGGCTTGGTGGGGTGACGGTCACCCCACGGTTGTCGATCAGCCGGACCGGGCCGAGGCGGGCCGCGATCAGCAACCGCACGTCGGATCGGATCTCGCTCGGGGTCTCCAGGGTGGCAGGATCGGCGACGGCAGCGTAATCGAGCCTGGCCCGGGGTTCGCCGGCCACCACACCGGCCATCGTGGCGGCCACCGAAGCGGGGTCGGTCGCCCCGGCCCCGATGGCGTCGGCGCCGGCGGCGAGGGCCCGGCTGAGCACCACGGCGGCCGCCCGGTCGTCGGGGTCGAGGCGGACGTTGCGGCTCGACATGGCCAGCCCGTCGGGCTCCCGGACGATGGGGCAGCCCACGATCTCCGCCGGGATCGACAGGTCGAACACCAGGCGCCGGATCACGGCGAGCTGCTGGAAGTCCTTCTCACCGAAGTAGGCCCGGCAGGGACCCACGATGTTGAGGAGCTTGGACACCACGGTGGCCACACCGGCGAAGTGGCTGGGCCGGCTCTCCCCTTCGAGGCGGGCCGACACCCCGCCCACGTCGACCGTGGTCAGCACCCGGCCCTCCGGGTACATCTCGTCGTCGGCGGGGGCGAACACCAGCTCGACGCCGTTGGCCCCGGCGACGGCCACGTCACGTTCGAGGTCGCGGGGGTAGGTGGTGAGGTCCTCGGTGGGGGCGAACTGGAGGGGGTTGACGAACACGCTGGCCACGACCGTGTCGGTGTCGGCGGCCGCGGCGCGCATCAGGGACCCGTGGCCGTCGTGGAGATAACCCATGGTGGGGACGAACCCCACCGTCTGGCTGCCCCGTCTCGCCTGGTCGAGGCGTCGACGGAGCTCGTCGATGGTGCGGATGATGGTGACCGTCACTTGTCGTCGCGGGCCTCTCTAGCCGTGGAACACATCGGCGTCGACCGGGTTTCCGGCCAACCGGGCGGCTGCCGCCGCCAGACCACGGTAGAGGTCCCGTTCCCCATCGGGAAGGGCATCGAGGTGTCGGCGGATCGTCGCCAGGTCCCCCCGGGCGGCGGGACCGGTGAGGGAGGCCGCCGACCCCACGCGTCGGACGTTCTCGAGGGTGCTCGCCATCAGGTCCCAGTACACCTCGACGGGCACGCCGACGCGGCCCGCCAGGCGTTCGACCTGGGCACACAGGGCCACCAGATGGTTGGCGGCGATGGCCGCGGTGGCGTGGTAGAGCGCCCGGTGGGCGTCGTCGACGACGATCGCCCTGCCCCCGAGGGCCTCCACCAGGACGGTGGTGGCGGGGTCGCCGGCCACCGCGAACACGGCTCCGCCGGTCAGCCGGGCCGCCCCGGTGGCGGGGTCGGGCAGGGACACCAGGGGGTGGACCGAGCCCCGGCGGGTGTGGGGGGCGAGAACGTCGAGCGGGGCCGCACCGGAGGTGTGCACCACCACGGCGGGCCCCGGACGAATCGATGACGCCACCGGGGCGATGGCGTCATCGGGAACGGTGATGATGACCATGTCGGCCAGCTGGGCGGCCTCGGCCGGGTCATCGTTGCGGCCGAACACGCCGGCCGGTTGCCAGCCAACTGACTCCAATGCGGCCGCGAATGACCGACCGGCCCGCCCAGGGCCGACGATCACATAGCGGGGGGACCGATCAGACCGAAGGGAGGTTGGCATCTAGACGCCGCATCACGGCGTCCATCCTAGTGAGCTCGTCGGTGTCCATGGAGTTCATGAACCAGGCTCGAATATCGGCCAGGTGGCCGGGTGTTGCTGTCGTGATCGTCTCGAGCCCCTCGTCGGTGAGCTGAGCGAACAGGCCACGGCGGTCGACCTGACACTCCTCGCGACGCACCAGCCCGAGCCGTTCCAACCGGTCGATCCGGTAGGTCAGCCGGCTGCGGGATACCATCACCCGGTCGGCAACCTCGCTCATCCGGGCCCGCTGGTGCGTTGACTCAGCCAGGACCGTGAGGATCTCGAAGTCGGTCAGGGACAGACGGGAGCGTCGCTGCAGCTCTTGATCGAGGTGCTCGAGCAACCGGATATTGACGGACCGGAAGCGTCGCCATGCTTGACGTTCGTCCGGATTCATCAGCTCTTCCATAGCGGGAACCTCTTCAACCATCGGTGTCAGTAAAGCCGGTCGTTGCTCGCGACTCGTCACCAAATGCCCCCGTTTTGGGCTACACCCCGATCGCGTCTTAGTGACACAGGGCCGATGTGGCTCCTGACCAGGGAGGAAGCGGCCCTCCAGACTCGGCAATCGTATTCCATCAGTGGCGTTGACAATGGGGACACCATGTGGTCGTCCGGGTGTCGATGGTTGCGGACCGCATTTCCGTTGCGCATCTGACACACGGCAGCCCCTTCCGGCCGTAGGCGGCCAGACCATGCTGGTTGGCCCCCTGGTTCCCTTTTGCGTCGCGGTAGTCCCGCAGGGTGGTACCCCCGTTGTCGAGCCCCCGGGCGAGCACGGTGCGGAGGGCGTCGAGGAGCACCCCGGCCCGGTGTTCGGACAGCCGGGTCGCGTTGGGGTTGATCCGGGCCAGCCACAGGGCCTCGTCGGCGTAGATGTTGCCCACCCCGGCGATCGGCCGTTGGGACAACAGCTGGGTCTTGATGCGTCGGCGGCTCCGGCGCAGCAGGCGGTGGAACCGGGCGGCATCCAATCCGGGGTCGAACGGCTCGGGACCCATCGTGACCAGGCCGGGGATCGACCCGTGGTCGCCGAGGGGTACCACCCGGATCCGGCCGAACCGGCGGATGTCGCGGAAGTCGAGCCGCTCGGGCCGGGCCGGTGGGGCCCCTCCGGCGGGATCACCGAGGATCCACCAGGCCCTCAGGTGGGGGTCAGCGGGTCCCGGGGTGTTCCGCCCGCCGTCGGCCCCCGAGCGGACGGCCAACGAGCCCGTCATGCCCAGGTGGACGACGAGCTCGCGGTGATCGTCGGTGGGGAACAGGAGGAACTTGCCGCGGCGCCGGGCACCGGTGAAGGCCGCCCCGACCAGGGCCCGGGCGGGCCGGAACTTCTCGGAGGGGTGGGAGCCGGCGTCGACCACCCGGCGTCCCACCACGGCCGGCTCGATCTGGCGGCGGATGGTCTCGACCTCGGGTAGTTCCGGCACCGGAGTTCGGCCCGATCAGGTCAGGGCGCCGTCGACGGCGGCGGCCACGGCCCGGCCCGAGGCGAGGGCCCCGTCGATGGATGCGTCCCGGCGGTGGTCGCCGCACACCCACATCCCGTCGTCCACGGCGGCGGGCTGGTCGTGGGGGCGACCCAGGGGGATGACGGGGTGGGCGTGGGTGATGGAGTCCACCCGGAGCTCCTCCCAGCCGTCCACCGCCGGGCCCCACCATTCCCGCACCGTGGCCCGCATGGTGGCCGGGAGTCCGGGGGCCACCCCCGGGGCGGCCACCGCGATGGTGACCGACCCGGCGGGAGCGTAGGTGGCGGTAACCTGGCTGAGCACGGCCACCGAGCTGACCGGTCGGTTCCGGTCGCCGTTGAGGATCAGGATCGGGTCGGTGACCGGGGTGGACGGGGCCCGGAACCAGACGGTGGTGGAGCCCCGGCTGCCGTGGTCGGGGCTGCCGATCAGGCGGTGGGCGGTGGCGGCGTCGGTGGCCACGATGACGGCGTCAGCGCCGATCCGGCCCGCACCGTCGACGGTGACCCGGCCGGTCGAGACCCCGACCACATGGTGTCCGAGCCGGATCCGGTCCCCCAGGCGGCCGGCGAGCTGCTCGGGGATGGCCCGCATGCCGTCGACGGGGACGCCGGCGGAGCCGTTTGCCAGCATCCGGAACACCACCTCGAACATCCGGCTCGAGCCCTGCAGGTCGGGGTCGAGGGTGATGCCGGCGAACAGGGGCCGGAAGAAGCGGTCGATGATGCGGGGGGAGAACCCCAGGTCCCGCAGGCGGTCGATGGCGGGCTGGTCGGGCCGGCCCCACAGGTCGTCGAGGGAGCCGGACCGGACCGCCCGTCGCAGGGCCAGGATCCGGGTCTTGTCGGCCAGGCTGCCGATCGGGGCCCGGAGGGACCCGAAGGCCTCCCACGGGCGACGGAACGGGTCGGCCACTCGGTGGAATGCACCGTCGGCCCGGACCAGAGCGCCCGGGTGGAACGGTCGCACGTCGAGGCGGTCCCGCTCGAGCAGATCCAGCTCCGGGTAGGCGGTCAGCACGACCTGGAACCCTCGGTCCAGCAGGTGCCCGTCGACCGTGTCCGTGGCCACTCGGCCCCCGGCCCGGTCGGAGGCCTCCAAGACCTCGACGTCATGACCCCGACGGTCGAGCTCGATGGCGGCCGCCAACCCGGCCAGTCCGGCTCCGATCACCACCACATGCACAGCTCGGACCCTACTGGTCCCGATGGTTCAGGCGGTCCCGCTCGTCCAGACTTCACCGGGCCGGAGATCGATCAGCTCGCAATGCGGGGCGGTCCGGGCCAGGGCCTGCCGGAACTCCGGGAGGGGGCGTTCGATCCAGTCCGACCACATCCGGTCCATCAGGGGCGGGTGGAGGGTGCCCCAATGCACGGGAATGGCCCGCCGGGCCCGGGACCGGAGGCAGGCCTCGGCCGCGTCGTGGGGATCGAGGTGACCCTCCGACAGGCGGGGGCCCCAACCGGCGATCGGGATCACCACCAGATCCGGCGGACCGCCCAGGAGATCCGGGACATCAGCCATGCGGGGGAACAGGCTGGTGTCACCCACCACCCACACCCGCCACTGCGACCCCCGGACCAGCTGGCCGTTGGCCTCGTTCGGGCGGTGGGGCATCGGCCGGTGGCCATGGATGGCCGGGGTGAGCTGGAGCTCCACCCCGCTCCCGGGGATGGGACGGTTCCAGTCGTCACTCAGGTCGACCCCGTTCAGGCCCCGGCGGCGGATCCAGGCCGCGTTGCCGGGCGAGGAGAGGATCGGCACCGGGGGCAGCAGCCGCAGCGACGACAACTCCGCGTGGTCGTGGTGGAGGTGCGAGATCAGGACGGCGTCCGGGTCCTGCCACAGCTCCCTGGGCGGGGCCGGGTAGCGGCGACGGAGGACGCCGGCGTTGGCCTCCAGCAGGGGATCGGTGAGCAGGCGGGTGCCGTCAAGCTCGATGGAGACCGTCGAGTGGCCGAGCCAGGCCACCTGGAGGGCCCCGGTGGCCCGGGGTGGTGAGTTGCTGCCGGGTTGCACGGCACCAGCGTACGCTGGTCGGCTCGGGGCCGACCGGGTGTGATCCCCCCGTGTCGGTGGGATGGGGGATCGGGCCGGGACGGTGTTGGGCCGATCTCGAGCGAACGGAGAACGAGTGGCTGGAAGCGAACGCCAACCCGAGACGGATCGGGAACGCGACCGGCATCCGGAGCGCTGGGCGTTGCGGACCGGCGATCTGGGGCGCGGTGTCCTGGCCCTGGCCGGGGCCACGGTGGGCTACCAACTGGCCTCGGTGGTGATCCCCGGGTTCAGCGTGGGGGGCTGGGGCCAGTCGTTGGCGGTCGCGGTCATGGTGGCGGTGGCCGGCACCCTCTTCCGTCCCCTGCTCATCAACGGAGCCGTCCTGCTCGGCTGGTTGGGCTCGATCCTGATCGGGCTGTTCGGTCAGGCCGGCCTGATCTGGCTGACCCTGCGGTTCGGCCGGTCCGACGAGGTGAACTTCTGGTCGGCGTTCGCCGCCTCCTGGCTGGTGGCGGGCTGCTCCACCCTGGCGGTATGGCTCGGCACGGCCGGGACGAACGACGCCGTGATCGCCGGGCTGGTCCGGCGCGCCCGCCGGTCGCCGGCTACCGTGGACGATCCCGAGGTGCCGGGCATCGTCTTCGTCCAGGCCGACGGGGTGCCCTACCCGGTGCTCGAGTGGGGGATCCGGGCCGGCACCTTGCCCACGATGTCGCGCTGGATCCGGTCCGGCAGCCATCAGATGGCCGAATGGCGGCCCCAGCTACCGGCCACCACCCCGGCCAGCCAGTTGGGGATCCTCCACGGGACCACCAACGGGGTGCCGGCGTTCCGCTGGGTGGACCGGGCGGAGGGCCGGGTGTACGTGGCCAACCGGGCCAGGGACGCGGCCGCCATCGAGGCCCGCCACTCCGACGGTCGCGGCCTGCTGGCCGACGACGGGGTGTCGGTGGGCAACCTGTTCACCGGGGACGCCGTGGTGGCCTACGCCACCATGAGCGCGGTCCAGCGGATGCAGCAGGACCGCAGCACCCGGACCGCCCTGTCCCAGTTCCTGGCTTCGCCGGCCGGGCTGGCCCGATCGGTGTCGCGGTCGGTTTCGGAGATCGCCCGGGAACGGTTCCAGTCGAGCCGAGCCCGAAGGCGGGACGTCCAGCCCCGCTGCCACCGGGGATGGAACTTCACCTTCGAACGGGCCGCCCTCAACGGTGTCATGCGGGACCTCAACACCAGCATGGTCGGCGACGCCATCCTGGCCGGCCGGCGTTCGATCTACGTGGACTACGTCGACTACGACGGGGTGGCCCACCACACCGGGATCATGCAGCCGGAGGCCCTGTCGGCCCTCGAGGGGATCGACGACGTGCTGGCCCAGCTCGAGCAGATCATCAGCGAGGCGCCCCGCCCATACCACGTGGTGGTCCTGTCCGACCATGGTCAGAGCCAGGGCACCACCTTCGCCGACCGCTACCACGAGGACCTGGCCTCGGTGGTGCAACGGTTGTCGGAGGTGAGGGTGGACGGGAGTGCCTTCGTGGGTGAGGCCCAGGGGGCGATCAACTCGATGCTGGTAGGCTCCAGCCGCTCCGACACCGTGCTCGGTCGGGCCGTGGGCCGGGCGTCGGACCGCCTGTCGAACCGCCGCCTTGGTGATCTCGACGCCCTCGAGGCCACCGAACGGCGCCTCGCCGGCGGGGACGCGGGCTCGGATGGTGACCGGGCCTCGGGCGGTGACCGGGTCCCGGAGGACGATCGGTTCCTGGTTTTCGGATCGGGCAACCTCGGCCTGGTCTACGTGGCCGGCGAGGACCACCAGCTCTCGCTCGACGAGCTCATGGACCGGTTCCCCGGTCTCGTCCCCGGACTGGTCGCCCATCCCGGGGTCGGCTTCGTCGTGGTCGGCACCGAGGAGCACGGCCCCGTGGCCATGGGGGCGGGCGGTGAACACCACGTCCGGGACGGCACCGTGATCGGTGACGATCCCTTGGCCCGTTTCGGCCCCGAGGCCCCCGAGTTCGTGCTGCGGGCGGCCACCATGGCCGAGACGCCCGACATCTACGTCAACAGCCTGTTGGACGACCTCGGCGAGGTGGCCGCCTTCGAGGGGCTGGTCGGCTGCCACGGCGGGCTCGGCGGTTGGCAGGACCGCGCCGCCGTGGTGTGGCCGGCGGAGTTCGCCGCCCCGGACGAGATGGTCGTCGGGGCCGACAACATGTACCGCCTGCTGGTCAGCTGGCTCGAGGGCCTCGGCCACCGCCAGGGGCTCGACGCCCGGCCCGGCCCCCGGAACGGTTCGGCCTGACCGGCGGCGGTCCCGGAGCCCCGGAGCCGTCCGTCATCGCAGCGGTGGCCCCGTCCGGGGAGCGGCGACCGGCATCCGACTAGGGTGACGGGTGTGACGGGCGTGACGGGTGTGACGGGTGGTGATGCTGCGGCGGGGCGGTCCGACCCGGAGACGGTCGACCGGATTCCGACCCCGGCCCTGGTGGTCGATCGGCCCGTGTTCGAGGCCAATCTGGCCACCATGGCCGAGGTCCGCCCCGGGGCGTCGCTGCGCCCACACGTGAAGGCGTTCAAGTCGACGGCCATCGCCCGGCTGCTGGTCGACGCCGGCCACCGCCGCCTGTGCGCAGCCACGATCCGGGAGATAGAGGGGCTGGTGGCGGCCGGGATCGACGAGGACCTGCTGCTGGCCAACGAGGTGCTCGACACCACCCGGCTCGGTGCCCTGGTGGACGCCGGGGCCGGGATCACCGTGGCCGTCGACTCCGACGCCACCGTCGATGCCGCGGCGGCCGGTGGGGTGCGCCAGGTGCTGATCGACGTCGAGGTCGGGCTGCCCCGGTGCGGATGCCTGGTGGCCGACGCCGGTCGTCTGGCCGAACGAGCCCGGGCGGCCGACCTCGAGGTTCGCGGGGTCATGGGCTACGAGGGCCACCTGATGATGGTGGCCGACCCGGACGAACGTCGGGCTCGCGTGGAGCGGGCCATGGCCAGGCTCCTCACCGCCCACGAGCAGGTCGGAGGCGACATCGTGTCCGCCGGCGGTACCGGCACCTACGCGGTGAACACGTGGGCCACGGAGATCCAGGCCGGCTCGTACCTGCTGATGGACACCCAGTACGCCACCCTCGAGGTGCCGTTCCGGACCGCGCTCACCGTGGCGGCCACGGTGGTGTCGGTCCACCCCAAGGGCTGGTTCGTGGTCGACGCCGGCCTGAAGGCGATGGGAATGGACCACGGGAACCCGGCGTCGCTCACCGGCGACGTCCAGTTCTGCTCGGACGAGCACACCACGCTCCGTCCCGCCGAGGGGGAGCCGATGCCGGCGGTGGGCGACCGGATCGCCCTCGTCCCCGCCCACGTCGACCCGACCGTGGCCAAGCACCGGCTGCTCTGGGTGGCCGACGGTAACCGGGTGGTGGACCGCTGGCCGGTGGACCTCCGGCACTGGTGACCCGCCCCCGGGCCCGACCCCGCCGTCGGGCAGCCGGGCGGGTGGTGGACCCGGTGGTCGGGTCGGGGATCAGCGGCCGCGGCTCATCCCGTCGCCGTCGAGGGCCAGGCGGGGGCCGCGGCGGGGTGGGCGGCTCGTGGTCTCGGCCAGCCGGATCACCCGCCAACGGTGGCCGACGTAGGGTTCGAGCAGTTGGAGCATGCGGTCGTCGTCGCCACTGGGCTCGCCGGCCAGCATCCAGCACACCGAGTCGGGGATGTGGAAGTCACCCACCGGCACGGCGTCGGCGTGACCGAGGGCGGTGGCGGTGATCATGGCGGAGGTCCAGGGTCCCACCCCCCTGACCACCCGGAGCCGGTGTTCGACGAGGGCCGGGTCGGCGGTGCCGGGGGCCTCGCTGCCGGGGAGGGCTCGGGCCAACCGCTGGAGGGTCTCGGCCCGGCGTCGTTCCACCCCGATCGGGTGGAACCGGAACGAGCCGAGCTCGGCCACGGTGGCCGGGGCGGGCAGGATCCAACCGGCCCGGGGGCCCGGGGCCGGGGTGCCGAACCGGCGGGCCAGGGCCCGGGTGGCGGCCCCGGCCTTGACCGCCTGGACCTTCTGGCCGAACACCGCGCTCACCGCCGCGTCCCACAACCGGTCGGTGCGGGGCAGGACCACGGGATGCGACCGCCAGCGGGCGCCGAGCCGGCCGTCGGGTCGGAATCCGGCCGGGGTGTCGCGGTGGCCGAGCAGACCGGGGGTCTGGCCGATCAGCCAACCGGCCCCGGGGCCCCACGCCTCGGCGATCACCTCGTCGGGTCGGGAGCGGTGGAGGGTGACCGTCCCGGGCCCGTCCGGGGTACGGGTGGCCCACCAGAGATCACCGGGCCCGAAGCAGCGGGGACCCGGCGTCGAGCGGAACAGGGCCGCCAGGTCGAGCCGGTGGTCGACGGTGAGGCGCTGCCGTTCCCGGGCCTGGTCCGACGCCGGACCGGTCACCCGTCGGCGACGGTGGTGGGTGGCTGGGGCGTCGTCTCGGTCTCCGCCGGCCGGGTGTCGGGCGCCGACTGGTCCTCGGGGATCACCTCGTTGAAGAAGAACTCGACCCGGCGCTCGGCCGCCTGCTGGTCCGGGGTGGCGTCGGTGGCCGCGTCGGCTTCGCCCAACCCCTCGGTGATGACCCGCTCCGGGGGGACACCGATGGCCACGACATAGTCCTTGACCGCCTGGGCTCGCTGCTGGGACAGGGTCAGGTTGTATTCGCTCGGGCCGGAGGCGTCGGCGTGGGCCTCGACGGTGGCGGTGTAGGAAGGTTGGAGGATCAGCAGCCGGGCCCCGATGTCGAGCAGGGGGATGAACTCGGGCCGGATCTCGGCCGAGTTGACGTCGAACAGGACCACGTCCTCGATGTAGATGGGCACGCCGATCACGAAGGCGGGGCTCGACGGGTCGACCACCAGGTTGTTCACCACGGGCACGCCTCCGGCGACCAGGACCACCTCGGCGGCCAACCGGTCGCTCTCCGCCTTGTCCGGGATCGTGCCTTCGAGGTAGATGGTGCCGCCGGCGATGCGGGCCCAGCGGATCCCGCCGCCCGAGGCGTCCACCGGATCACCGGCGGTGCCCGGTCCGGCCGGAGTCGAATCGGAACCGGTCGGACCACCGGCCGGGTCGGCGGTGGTGCCGGTGGTCGACGCCGGATCGGTCGACGTCTCGCTCCGGAGCTCCGGGTCTCCACCGACGGTGCCCGCCGACTGGTCCTCGGTGCAGCCGGCGACGACGACCGCGACCACGAGCCACGCCGCGACGGCGACGAGGCGGGCGATGGGGCGATGTTCTCCTCCGGGATCGTGGCGATGACCGGGGCGTACGGCGGTTCCAGCCACGGCGCAGTCCTCACTCGTGGTGGTAGTTGGGATCGTTATGCTAACGCCCGGTCCGTGACGACGTATGGCGCGCCTGGTCGGAGTTTGGTGGCCGACCTCAGCCACCGCCGTCAGCCCCGACGACGGCGGTGATCGGCTCGGCGTTCATGAAGAACTCGGCCCGCCGGTCGATGGCCCGTTCCTCGGGGGTGGCGTCGGGCGACGACCCCTGCTCACCCAGCCCCTTGGTGGTGATCCGGTCCTCGGGCGCCCCCAGGCCCACGAGGTAGGCCTTGACCGCCTGGGCCCGCTCTTCGGAGAGGGTCAGGTTCAGGTCGTCGGGCCCGACGGCGTCGGCCCGGGCCGTGATGTCGAGGCTGAGCTCGGGCAGGGCGATCAGCATCTGAGCCCCGGCACTGAGCAGGGGCTTGAACTCGTCCCGGATCTCGGCCGAGGCGGTGTCGAACAGGATCACGTCCTCGATGATCACCGGCGCCCCGTCGGGGAAGGCGGGTGCCTCCGGATCGACGACGACATTGTTGACGATCGGGATGTCGTCACCGATGACGAGGTTCATGTTCAGCTCCATGAGCTGGCGGGACTCCTCGGTCCCGATGCGGCCCTCGATGTAGAGGACCCCGCCGCTCACCCGGACCAGCAGGGGGGACTCCTCGTCGGCGGCGACCGGGGTGGTCCCCTCGGGCCCGTCGGACGACGCGTCCGTCGCCCCGCCATCCGCGGCGTCATCCGGGGGCTGGTCGTCGTTGGTGGTGCCGTCGTCGTTGGTGGTGCCGTCGTTGGTGGTGCCGCCGGCCACGACCGTGGTCTCGCTCTGGAGCTGGTCGACGGTGTCGGCGTTCTCGGTGGTCGAGCCGCCTCCACAGGCGGCGACCGGTCCCAGGCAGGCCACGATCACGGTTGACGCTCTGATCCAGAAACGTCGACGGATCCGGAGACGTCCGCGCCCACCGGCGGGCGCGACACGACCGGCGATCCTGCTGTTCATTCTTGCTGCCCTCCACGGCTACTGCGGCGGCACCGAACCGGGTGCGTGGCCATGCTAGTTGCGGCGTGCTAGCTGGGAATGGGCAACCTGCCCGCTCCCAGTCGGGGGGCAACGACCCGGTTTTGGCGCCGTTCGCGGCCGGTTCAGGGCCGGGCCGTCACCCGGTTGGCCTTGAGGGTCTCGATGATGTCGTCGAGGACGAAGTGGAACTTCCGGGAGCCGGGCAATCGGCTGGCCGGCAGCCGGCCGTCACCGGCCATGTTGAGCACGGTGCGGGCGTTGAGGTCGAGCAGTTCGGCGACCTGAGCGGTGTTGAGGATCGGGGGATAAGCGGCGCGTACCGCGTCGTAGCCGTCGTCCCGGAGTACCCGGTCGGCGTCACAGTCGATCATGGCCAAATGATAACCCTCAACTACCCTTGTTTCCCGGTCCGCCGGTACGGTCCCGACCGACGGGGTCAGGCTTCGGCCCGGATGACCTCGATTCCGCTGGGATCGACCATCTGATCGAACAACAGGCGGTTGTGGTTATGGCCCACATGGTGGAGCCCGAACGCCGATTGGATCGCCGTGTACATACCCATCGCGTCCAGGGCGTTGTTGACCGATTGCTTGGCCAGGGTCAGGCCGAAGAGGGGCCGTTTGGCGATGTGAACGGCCATGGCCAGGGTGGCCGTCTCCAGCTCTTCGGCCGGGACAACCTTGGTGACCATGCCGTGCTGGAGGGCCTCGGCCGCGGTTAGGGCCCGACCCGTGAACAGCATCTCCTTGGCCAGGCGGGCACCCACCTCGAACGGGTGGGTGAAGTACTCGTGCCCGTTCACCCCAAAGGCCACCACCGGGTCGCTGAAGGTGGCGTCCTCGGAGCAGACGATGAGGTCCATCGGCCACACCAGCATCAGGCCCCCGGCGATCACCTTGCCCTGAACCTGGGCGATGGTCGGCTTGGCCAGGTTGCGCCACCGCCAACACAATCCGACGTACATCTCGGCCTCCCGGGCCATGTAGCCCTCGGCGCCGGGGGCGTCGAAGTGGCACTGGGTGCCGATGGTGGGGAGGTCATTGATGTCGGTGGCGTCGGCCAGGTCGTGGCCGGCGGAGAAGTGGCGTCCCTCGGCGGCGAGCACGATCACCCTGGTCGCCTCGTCGCCGGCGGCGAAGTCGAAGGCCTGGTTCAGCTCGGACAGCATCTGGTAGTCCTGGGCGTTGGCCCGGTCGGCCCGGGTGAGGGTGACCCGGCCGACTCCGGGGCCGGGACGGTCGAAGCGGACCCGCTCCCAGGCGGGCGGCTCGGTGGTGGCCGGGGTCGGGGCGGCCGGGGAGGGTTCGGTGGATGAGGTCATGCCCGCATTCTCGGTCGCGGGCGGGGAGGGTGACGAACTGGTGGGCGCCGTCGGGCGGTCCTCAGATGAGGGGCCAGGGATAGCGGTGGCCGTCGGTGTCGTCGTCGGGGAACCGGGCGCTCCGGACCACGGCGGCGGCCCGGGCCACCAGGGCGTCGACCTCGAACCGGTCGAGCAGGGCGGCCAGTTCCACGGTCGGGCCGTCCTCCACCAGCCGGGCCACCGGCGCCAGGAGTTCGTCGTCGATCGGGTCGCCGGCGAAGTCCCACATGACGGTCCGGAGCTTGAACTGGGCGTGGAAGGCCAGGCCGTGGTCGATCCCGTACACCCGACCGTCGCGGCCGAGCAGGCAGTGGCCTGACTTCCGGTCGGTGTTGTTGGCCAGCAGGTCGAGCACGCAGAGGCGGTGGAGGTCGTCGGTGCCGATCCCCTCCTCGAGCAGGCTGAAGTAGTGGTGGCCGAAGTCGGCGTGGACGAAGGCCTGGAGGGACCCCTCGCCGTAGGGGCCGGTGGCGATCACGGTGGGGGGGATCACCGACCAGCCGAGCTGGTCGGCCAGCCGGTAGGCGGCCACCTCCCGCTTGTAGAGGTCGGGTGGGAAGTCCCAGAGGGGACGCTCCCCCCGGCCCGGCTTGTAGATGGCCTCGTGGCTGACTGTGGCTGGGTGGCTGACTGTGGCTGGGTGGCTGACTGTGGCTGGGTGGCTGACTGTGGCTGGGTGGCTGACTGTGGCCGGCTCGTCCCCGTCGGGATCGCCATCGGCGGTGACGGTGACCAGGAAGGTGGCGTTGGAGCTGCGGGGCATGCGGCCCTCGATCTCGATGTCACCGTGCTCCAGGAGATCGACCAGCTGGTCGACGGGCAGGTCGAAGGCCGACTCGGCGGTCACCCGCGGCCGTCCACCGTGGCGTCCATCACCGGTCCAGCGCTCAGTTGAGCCGGGGGCAGTTGTGCCCGTCCGGGTCGAGCGGCTGGCCGCACAGGCGGCACGGTGGCCGCCCCCCGGCCATGAGCTGTTCCGAGGTGGCGATGAACCGGCTGGCCTGGTCGGCGTTGATGAAAGCCCGGATCCGGGCTCCGTCGGACACCGGGGCCAGCGGATCGTCGTGGTCGGGGTCGTCCTCCTCGGGCACGAGTTCGTCGACCACGAGGACGACCTCCCCGTCGGCCTCGTCGATCCCCACCGCGATCTGGCCCACCGTCCAGGCGGCCAGGGCGGGCTCGATCATGGGCACGGGGTCGTCCCGCACCCCGCCGGGGGAGGGCAGCTCGTCGAGCACGCTGCGGAGGAACTGGGCCAAGGCCTGAACCTGCTGTTTCTCGAGACGGACCGAGACGTGGCCCGTTTCGTCGCCCACCTGGAGGTAGAAGACGCGCTGGCCCGGCCGGCCCTCGGTGCCGGCGGTGAAGTGGGTGACGTGTCGGAAGTCGTACGACTCGCTCATGGGCTCACTCCGGGACGAGGTCGGAGAGATCACCACCGGTGGAGTTCACGCCGAGCACCGACGGTCCGGTGGGGGCGTAGCTCACCGCCGAGATCGAGCACGGCCCGATGATGATCCGCTGGAACAGGTCGAGGTGTGTGCCGAGGGCGTCGGCCACGGCCGCCTTGATCGGATCGGCGTGGGACACCACCACGATCGTCTCGCCCGGGTGGCGGGCGACGAGGCCCTGCACGGCGGTGCAGATCCGGCGCTGCATCTCCACGAACGACTCGCCGTCCGGGAACCGGAAGCCACTGGGGTAGCGCTGCACGGTGACCCACTCCGGGAGTTTCATCAGCTCACTGAGCTTGCGGCCCGTCCAGGCCCCGAAATCGGCCTCGAGCAGGCCGTCGTCGACGACGACGTCGAGCTCGAGGGCGGCCCCGATCGGGGCCGCGGTCTCCCGGGTGCGTTCCATCGGCGAGGCGTACACGGCGACGACGCGCGGCTTCTCCAGCGCGGCGATCCGTTCGGCCGCCCGTTCTGCTTGCGCGTGGCCCCGGTCGGCCAGGTGTAATCCGGGGGCCCGACCAGGGAGAACCTGGCCGGTGGTCGGGGTTGCACCGTGACGGACCATCAGGACCACCGTCGGTTTCGGGGCGGTGGGACTAGGCATTGTCTTCCACGGTATCTACCGTTCGACGTCGTGCCCTCCGAACCCCCGACCAGCGCCGACGGCCCCCGCCGGCCGGATCCGCCCCGGCCGTCACCGGGTGACAACCTTCGGGTGGTGGCCGCCGAGGTGTCGTCGTGCGTCCGCTGCCCCCGCCTGGTGGCGTGGCGGGAGGAGGTGGCGGTGACGAAGCGGGCGGCGTTCGTGGGGGAGACGTACTGGAGCCGGGGCGTTCCCGCCTTCGGTGATCCGGCCGCCGACCTGCTCGTGGTCGGCCTGGCCCCGGCCGCCCACGGGGCCAACCGAACCGGACGGATGTTCACCGGCGACCGGTCCGGCGAATGGCTGTTCCGGGCCCTCCACCGGGCCGGGTTCGCGTCCCGACCCCGGAGTGAGCACCGCGACGACGGCCTGGTGCTCCACCGGACCCTGGTCACCTCACCGGTCAAGTGCGCCCCGCCGGCGAACCGGCCGACCGTCGAGGAGCGGCGACGGTGCCAGCCGTTCCTGGAGCGGGAGGTGGCCCTCACCGACCCGGTGGTCGTGGTGGCCCTCGGTGCCTTCGGGTTCGCCAGTTGCTGCGACGTGCTCGGTCTCCGGCCCCGGCCCCGCTTCGGCCACGGGGTCGAGGTGGTGGACGGCTCCGGGCGCACCCTGCTGGCCAGTTACCACGTCAGCCAACACAACACCTTCACGGGGCGGCTCACCGAAGGCATGCTGGATGACGTGTTCGTCCGAGCCCGAGAACTGCTGGAGTCCGGCCGATGATGGTCCATCCCGCCCCGATCCTTCGTCGCCGCCTCCGGGCCGGCCCGCTCCGGGTCGGCCCGGGTCGGGCCGTCGGCCTCGTCGCCGCCACGGTGCTGCTGGCCGGCGGGGCCCTGGCCGGCTGTGGTTCGGAGGCCGAGACCGCGGCCGGCTACTCGGCCGAGAGCAAGGCGGCCTTCCTGGCCGCATGTACCGACGCCGACGCTGATCCGCGGGTGGTGCGCGACGTGTGCGAATGCACCTACGACCGGACCGAGCGCTCGATCCCCTACGAGGACTTCGCCAGCACCGAGCAGCGCCTGATCCTCGATCCCATGGCCGCCCTCCCCGACGCCCTGGCCAAGATCATGGCCGACTGCCTCGTGGCCGAGGCCGACCTCTAATGGGAGTCTGACCCCTGGCCCCCGCGATGAGGCCTTGGCCGAAGAGCAGAAAGCACAGGCCCCGCGATGAGGCCTTGGCCGAACGGCAGAACGCACAGCCCCCGCGATGAGGCCTTGGCCGAAGAGCAGAACGCACAGCCCCCGCGATGAGGCCTTGGCCGAAGAGCAGAAAGCACAGGCCCCGCGATGAGGCCTTGGCCGAAGAGCAGAACGCACAGGCCCGGGCTGACCGGCGGCCGGGGTTTTGGCTAGCCTCGCCCCATGACCGAAACTGGCGCATCTGCAGCGACTTCCGGCGCGTCCACGGGGCGGTGGAGCTTCCAGTGGAAGGAGCTGTACGACGAGGTAGTCACCTCGGGTCTGTGCACCGGGTGCGCTGGCTGTGTGATCTCGTGCCCCCACGATGTGATCGGCTACCGCCACGAGCCGGGCGCCTACCGCCCGTTCCATCTGGAGGAGGAGCTCGGGGCCTCGAACTGCATCCACGGGGAGAAGGGCTGCACCTCTTGCACCCGGGCCTGCCCCCGGTTCCGCGACTGGGAGGTGGAGGCCGACGACCACCTCTTCGGCCGGACCCGGGAGGCCGACGAACTAGCCGGCATCTACAAGGACATCCTGCTGGTGCGGGCGGCCGACAACCATGTCTACGAGACCGGCCAAGACGGCGGTCTGGTGTCGGCGATCCTGATCTGGTGCCTGGAGAACAACATCATCGACGGGGCGTTGGTGTCGATGCTGGAGGGCGGCGGGACGGGGTGGAAGGCCACCCCCGGGGTGGCCACCAACCGGGACGAGGTCCTGGCCGGTGCGGGTAGCCGCTACACTTATTCGGCGAACACGATGGCCTTCGACGAGGCGGTGGAGAAGGGCCTGGAGAACCTGGCCCTGGTGGGGATGAGCTGCCAGACCTCGGTGGCCCCGGTGATGTGGCACCGGCGGGTGGGCAAGGTGTCGCGGCCCATCAAGCTCAACATCGGGCTGCTCTGCTCGAAGAGCTTCGACGACTCCCTGTTCGACGAATTGTTCTGGTTGAAGTACGGCCTGGCCAAGGACGAGATCGTCAAGATGAACATCAAGGGCGTGTTCCAGGTGTGGATGCGCAACGGCGACTACCACGAGATCAACCTCAAGGAGTGCCACGCCTGGACGCGGGAGGGCTGCAACCACTGCCCGGACTTCGCCGCCGAGCACGCCGACATCTCCACCGGCGGTATCGGCGACGAGACGGACTGGACCCTCACCATCGTCCGTACCGACCTCGGTCGGGCCATCATCGACGCCATGATCACCGACGGTGTCATCGAGACCCGGCCCGGTGACGACGACCCGGGGGCGGTGGCTCTGATGCACAAGCTCGCGGCGAAGAGCCGTTCCCGCTGGCCGGAATGGGCCAACCCCGAGGTTCGCGTGGGACTCGGCTCGGCCTGACCGCCCCTATCGCGTCGCGGGCGGTGGGTCGAGATCCCGCCGGGAGGCCTCGCAGGCGCCGCGCACCCAACACCCGTCGACGTGGTCGTTGACCAGGCCCATGGCCTGCATCCCGGCGTACACGGTGGTCGGTCCCACGAAGCGGAAGCCGAGCCGGCGCAGCTCCTTGGACAGTGCCTGTGACTCCGGCGTGGTGGCGGGCACGTCCGCCAACGATCTCGGGGCCGCCCGGCGGGGTGGCTCGAACGACCAGATCACCCCGGCCAGGCTCTGCCCGTCGGCGTGGAGGGCGTTGAGGATTCCGGCGTTGGCAATGGTGGCGGCGATCTTGCCCCGGTGCCGGATGATGCCGGCGTCGCCCAGCAGCCGCTCGACGTCGTCGTGACCGAACCCGGCCACCACGGTGGGGTCGAAACCGGCGAACACCTCCCGGAACCGGGGTCGTTTCCGGAGCACGGTGATCCACGACAGGCCGGCCTGGAAGCCCTCCAGGCACAGCTTCTCGAACAGCGCCCGCTCGTCGTCGGTGGCCCGGCCCCACTCGTGGTCGTGGTAGGCCCTGTAGTCGTCGGAGCCGGCCGCCCAGCGGCACCGGGCCTGTCCGTCGGACCCGACGACGAGATCATCCGGGGATGAATCCCCCGGAGGGGGGGCAGGCTCCTGGGCCATCGGGCGCCTCCTGTGGGTCGGGTGGACCGCCTGGTTGTGATTGACCTTACCCACCGGTCAACATAGGCGGCATGGACCTCGAGTACCCCCCAGAAGCCGAAGCGTTCCGGAGGGAGTTCCGGTCGTGGCTGGAGGAGAACCTGCCTGACGGTTGGATCGACGGCACGCTCGAGATGAGTGATGCCGAGCGCGACAGCTTTAACCAGTCGTGGACCAGGAAGCTCTTCGAGGGCGGGTGGATCTGCGCCTCGTGGCCTACCGAGTACGGCGGCAAGGGCCTGTCCACCATGGAGGCCGTGGTCCTCAACGAGGAGTTCGCCCGGGCCGGGGCACCCATGCGGGGTGACTTCTTCGGCGACACGCTCGTGGGCCCCACGATCCTCCAGTGGGGCACCGAGGAACAGAAGAAGGAGTTCCTGCCCGGGATCCTGCGGGGCGAGATCGCCTGGTGCCAGGGATTCTCCGAGCCGGAGGCCGGTAGCGACCTGGCCTCGCTCAAGACCCGGGCCGTGCTCGACGGGGACGAGTGGATCATCAACGGTCAGAAGGTGTGGACCACCCGGGCCAAGGAGGCCGACTACGTCTTCCTCCTCACCCGCACCGATCCTGACGTCCCCCTCCACAAGGGCATCTCTTACATGCTGGTCCCGATGGACCAGGAGGGGATCGAGATCCGGCCCATCGAGCAGGTTGACGGTTCCACCGAGTTCAACGAGGTGTTCTTCTCCGACGCCCGCTGCTCGGCCGACAGTGTGGTGGGAGGGGTCAACGGCGGCTGGAAGGTGGCCATGACCACCCTCGGTTTCGAACGGGGCACCTCGGCCACCACCGGCTACCGCCGGTTCGAGACCGAGCTGAACGAGATCATCGACACCGCCCGTGACAACGGCACCATCGGTGACGCGGTGACCCGCCAGGAGTTGGCCAAGGCTTACTCCAAGGTGCAGATCATGCGCATCAACGGTCTCCGCAGCCTCACCGCCACCGTGCAGAAGAAGAAGGACCCGGGTGTGGCCGCCCTCGGGGCCACCAACAAGATGTTCTGGTCCGAATACCACCGAGACGTGCTGGAGCTGTGGACCCGGGTAGCCGGGATGCAGAGCCTGGTCCTCGACGGTGTCTACGAGCCGGACAGCACCAATCCGAGCCGTCGGCGGGGCAAGCAGAACTATCCGGTCAACGCCATGCAGGCCGCGTTCTTCTTCAGCCGGTCGGAGACGATCTGGGGCGGCACGGCCGAGATCCAGCGCAACATCGTGGGCGAGCGGGTGCTCGGCCTGCCCAAGGAACCCCGCCCGGGCTGAGCGGTTCCCCACCGGGGCGCTGGCCGTGCGGCCCCGGTGGGGCCCTGGCCGTGCGGCCCCGGTGGGGCCCTGGCTATGAGGCCTCACCGAGATGACCCACTGGTATTGTCATGGGATCTCGCCCGTGGAGATCCCATGACCATCACCTCCGAGCCGGACCTCCGGCGAGCGCAGCCGCCCCGCCGTCGGCGGTTGCGGCGCTCGTGGGGCCAACGGCTGCTCATCACCTTCGGGGCTCTCACCAGCGCGGCCCTGCTGCTCGTGGCCGCGGTGCTGGGTTGGGGCCTGCGCCGCTACCAGGCCATCACCTTTGTTGACGTGCCCAACGTGACCGCGGTGGAGGCCAGCGAACCGCAGAACTGGTTGCTCGTCGGGGTCGACACCCGGGAGGGGATCGACCCGAACGACCCCAACGCCGCGGTGTTCGTGGGCGGCGAACATGACGAGGGCAAACGGACTGACACGATCATCATCGCCCGGGTCGACCCGACCGCTCGCACCGTGGATCTGCTGTCGGTCCCCCGTGATCTGTGGGTCCCGATCTCGGGTTCCGGGGAGAGCGGCCGGATCAATTCGGCGTTCAGCGGTGAGGGTGGCCAGGAGCGCCTGGTGTCCACCATCAACGACGTCCTCGACATCCCGATCAACAACTACGCCGAGGTCAACTTCGTCGGCTTCCAGGACGTGATCGACGCCCTCGGCGGGGTGCCGGTGTGGTTCGACAACCCGGTTCGGGACATGAACTCCGGCCTCAACGTGGAGACCCCGGGGTGTCATATGCTCGACGGCTTCGACGCTCTGGCCTTCGCCCGTTCCCGCCACCTGGAGTACGAGATCGACGGCCGTTGGGTGCCCGATACCTCCAGCGACTACGGGCGTTCGGCCCGCCAGCAGTTCCTGATGGCCCAGGTGGCCGACCAGGCCAGCAACAGTATTGACCTCACCGACCTCGGCACGCTCGACGCCGTCCTGCGGGCCGGCGGCTCGAACCTGTTGATCGACAACGGCTCGGGGGCCAACGACCTGATCAGCCTGGCCCGGACGTTCTCCAGCGTGGGCAGTGACGGGATCCGCAACCACGCCCTTCCTGTCACCGACCGGCGGACCTCGGGCGGGGCCGACGTCCTGGACCTGCAAGTGGCTGAGGCCCAGCCGGTTTTGGACATCTTCCGGGGCACGGCCGCCTCCCCCGACTTCCCCTCCGAGGAGCGGGTGGATCCCGCCACGGTCAATCTGGTGGTGCAGAACGGTGCCGGGATCGGCGGCCTGGCCGCGTCCACCAGCACCGACCTGGGGGAGCTTGGGTTCGTGGTCGATGAGGTCGGCGACGCTGAGGACGCCGAGACCGACACGGTCATCCTCTACCCCGACGGCTCCGAAGCGGAGGCCTCGGAGATCGGACGGGCCCTCACCACCGCCCCCCTGTTCAAGCTCGATCCCACCGCCACCGAGATCACCCTGGTGCTGGGCGCCGACTTCCAGGGCGTCGGACCGGCCGCCGCGGATCCGAACGTGGTCAACGACCCGGCCGCCGATCACGCCGAGCTCGCCATCGACGAGGTCGGCATCGCCGCCGCCGACCCCAAGGCAGGCACCGCCTGCGCCTGACCCGCGCGCGCACTGAGGCCTTGGCCGAAGAGTCGTTAGCACTGAGGCCTTGGCCGAAGAGTCGTAAGCACTGAGGCCTCGGCCCCCTTACAGGGCGTCGATGATGTGGGCGGCGACGGTGGCCGCGTCGCCGTCGGCCGGGGTGAACCGGAGCTCGGGGTCGAGCGGTGGTTCGTACGGGTCGTCGATACCGGTCATGCCCGACAGTTCGCCCCGCCGCGCCTTGGCGTAGAGGCCTTTCGGGTCCCGCCGTTCGCATTCGGCCAGGGGGGTGTCGACGAACACCTCGACGAACCGGAGTTCGGCGGCGTCGTGGAGGCGGCGGGCCAGGTCCCGCCCGGTCCGGTACGGGCTGATGAGGGGGACGATGCCCACCAGGCCGGCGTCGGCGAACAGGCGGGCCACGTGGGCGACCCGCCGGACGTTCTCGTCGCGGTCCGCGGCCGAGAAACCCAGGTCGCCGTTGAGGCCCTGACGGAGGTTGTCGCCATCCAGGAGGTAGGCGGCCCGGCCCCGGGCCACCAGGCCCACCTCGAGCTCGACGGCCACCGACGACTTGCCCGATCCGGACAGGCCGGTGAGCCAGACCGTCAGCCCCGGGGCGTCACCGCCCACGGTGGCCCACCGTTCGGAGCGGGCCACGTCGCTGGGATGCCACAGGGTGTTGGCCGAGACCGGATCGTCCGGTCCCGGATCGTGGGTTCGGGTCATCGGATCGGGTTCCGGGGCCCGGTCACTGGGTGGCGACGATCATCCCGGCGCCGACGGTGACGTTGGTGGTCTCGTCGACGAGGATGAAGCTGCCGGTGCTGCGGTTGCGGTGGTACTCGTCGGCCAGGAGCGGCAGTGTGGTCCGCAGCCGGACCCGGCCGATCTCGTTGAGGTCGAGGCCGGTGGAGGATTCGTCCCGATGCCCGGTGTTGATGTCGAGCCGGTAGCGGAAGTCCTTGACCAGGGCCCGGGCCCAGCGGGTTGTGTGCTTGATGGCGAGCTTGGAGCCGGGTCCTAGCCGGGACGACTCCGACATCCAGCACACCATGGCCTCGAGGTCCTGGGTGACCGTCGGCTGGTTGTTGGGGCGGCAGATCATGTCGCCCCGGCTCACGTCGAGGTCGTCCTCCAACAGGACGGTGACGGCCATGGGGGCCACGGCGGAGTCCACCGGGCCAGTGGCCGTCTCGATCGAGGCGATCCGGCTGGTGAACCCGGAGGGGAGGACCATCACGTCGTCGCCGGGGCGGAGCATGCCCCCGGCCACGGTGCCGGCGTAGCCGCGGTAGTCGTGGTGCTCGGTGCTCTGGGGCCGGATCACATACTGGACCGGGAACCGGACGTCGACCAGGTTCCGGTCCGAGGCGATGTGCACCTCCTCCAGGTGGTGAAGGAGGGTGGCGCCGCGGTACCAGTCCATGTGGACCGACCGGTCGACCACATTGTCGCCGTGGAGGGCGGAGATCGGGATGAAGGTCAGGTCGGTGAACTCGAGGCGGCTGGCGAACTCGGTGTATTCCCGCTTGATCTCCAGGAACCGTTCCTGGCTGTAGTCGACCAGGTCCATCTTGTTGACCGCCAGCACCAGGTGGGGGATGCGGAGCAGGTTGGCGATGAACGAGTGGCGCCGTGACTGCTCGATGATCCCCTTGCGGGCGTCGATCAGGATGATGGCCAGATCGGCGGTGGACGCGCCGGTGACCATGTTGCGGGTGTACTGGATGTGGCCCGGGGTGTCGGCGATGATGAACTTGCGTTCGGGAGTGGCGAAGTAGCGGTGGGCCACGTCGATGGTGATGCCCTGCTCCCGCTCGGCCCGTAGCCCGTCGGTGAGCAACGCCAGGTTGGTGTGCTCGTCGCCTCGGCTGGCGCTGGTGGCCTCCACGGCTTCGAGCTGATCCTCGAAGATCGATTTCGAATCGTAGAGCAGGCGCCCGATCAGCGTGCTCTTGCCGTCGTCGACTGACCCGGCGGTGGCTAGACGGAGCAGATCCATCAGAAGTACCCCTCTCGTTTCCGGTCCTCCATGGCCGCCTCGGCCGTTCGGTCATCGGCCCGGGTGGCCCCCCGCTCGGTGATCCGGGTGGCGGCCACCTCCTCGATCACCGCGTCCAGCTCGGAGGCCGACGAGTCGACGGCGCCGGTGCAGGTGGCGTCACCGATGGTGCGGAATCGGACCAGGCGCTGCTCGGGTTCCTCGTCCTTCATCATCTCGATGTAGGGGTTCACGGCCAGCCACATGCCGTCGCGGGCGAACACCTCGCGGTGGTGGGCGAAGTAGACCGAGGGTACGGCGATGTCCTCGTCGCGGATGTAGTGCCACACGTCGAGCTCGGTCCAGTTGGAGATGGGGAACACCCGGATGTGCTCACCGGGTCGGTGTCGGCCGTTGTAGAGGTTCCACAGCTCGGGCCGTTGGGCCTTGGGGTCCCATTGGCCGAACTCGTCGCGGAAGCTGAAGATCCGCTCCTTGGCCCGGGCCTTCTCCTCGTCTCGGCGGGCCCCACCGAAGAGGGCGTCGAAGCGGTTGTCCTCGATGGCCTCGAGCAGCACCGAGGTCTGCAACCGGTTCCGGGAGGCCCGGGGGCCGGTCTCGTCGGTGATCTTGCCGGCGTCGATGGCCTCCTGGACCGAGGCCACAACCAGGCGGACCCCGGTTTCGGCCACCCGCCGGTCGCGGAACTCGATAACCTCGTCGAAGTTGTGGCCCGTATCGACATGCATGATCGGGAATGGCACAGGAGCTGGGTGAAACGCCTTGACGGCCAAGTGGAGCAGAACGATCGAGTCCTTACCGCCCGAGAACAGCAGGGCCGGGCGTTCGAACTCGGCCGCAACCTCTCGGATGATGTGGATGGCCTCCGCCTCGAGGGCGTCCAGGTGCGACAACTGGGTTTGCATCGTGAATCTCGGTCTTCGCGGGAACGGTTCAGGTCGTGTGGTTCGCTGCCGACGATGAACAGGCTGCAGCAGGTGCACACCATGCGTGGAAAGGGCGGCGAATCCCCATGACCGACAGCGGGACTCCGGTGGTCTCGGTAACCGACTATAGCGGGGTGGTCAAACGATGGTTCTGGATCTTGGCCATCGCGGCGATCCTGGGCGCCGTCGTGGGCGCCCTGGCCATGCGGTTGCAGTCCACGATGTACGTTTCGGAAGCGGTGGTGCAAATCACCCCCCTCACCGCTGAGATCGACCAGGCCGCGGACGTGTCCCGCCAGATCAGCATGGAGACCGAGCTGGCGGTGGCCGGTTCGGAGCGGGTGGCCGAACGGGCCTCGGCGTTGCGCACAGCGGCGACGGAGCTCGACGCGGAGAATTACTCATCGCTCGAGGTCAGCCAGGAGGCCGACACCGTCGAGGTCGACCCGGCCTCGGTGGCCACCGCCCTCGAACAGCTCGTGGTGTCCGCCCCCGACGATTCCCAGATCCTCGTCTTCACCGCCACCACCGACACGGCCGACTCGGCCGAGGCCCTGGCCCAGTCGAGCGCCGTGGCGTACCTCGATTTCCGGAACGATCGGGTCATCCAGGACCGTCAGGCCACCCTGGAACGGCTGAACGCCCGTGAGCACGAACTGGTCGGCCGGCTCAACGAGCAGCAGGCCGCCCAGGCGGCCCAGGTCCAGGAGCAGATCGCCGCCGGTCAGGAGAGCCCGCCCACCACCACCAACTACGCCGATGTGGCCGCGGTCCAGGAGCTGTCCTCGATCGGCGGGACCTACGCCAACCTGGCCACCCTGGCGGACAACCCGGGGGTGATCCTGACCGACGCCGACCAGCCCTCGGATCCGGAGGGCCTGCCGTTCCTGGCCGGGCCGGTGATCGGCGCCCTCATCGGGCTGGTGATCGCCTTCACGGCCGCCTTCCTGCTCGATCGCAGCGACGACCGGCTCCGCAGCAGCCGGGTCGAACTGGCGGCGCTGGGCGTGCCCATGCTGGGCACCGCTCCGGTACGTGCCGGCCGCAGCGCGGTGGCCCCCGAGCTCGTCGGCGTGGGCGGCGGGGGAGGCCGGGGTGAGCAGCCGGCCCGGCTGTTCGGCTCCGACACCGCGGCGGGCGACGCCTACCGGCGGATCCAGAGCACCCTGGCCTTCAGCCTGGAGCAGACCGACAAGACCGTCATCGTGGTCGCCGGCGTGACCGAGCCGGCCCCCCCGACGTCGGTGGCCGCCAACCTCGCCGCCACCGCGGCCCGTGGGGGTCGGCGGACCCTGCTGGTCGACGCCGATCTCCGCAATGCACCGCTGGCCCGCCATCTCGGCCTGGAGGTCGATGCCGGTCTCAGCAATGTGGTGTTCGACGGGGTCGGCCTGCAAGCCACCGTCACCCCGGTCCGGGGGGTCAACAATCTCTGGCTGCTCCCGGCCGGGACCCGCCGGGACCGCCCGGCCGAGGTCCTGCGGAGCCAGAGCCTGGCCCGCCTGGTCGCCGCGGTCGGGGCCGATTTCGACCTGGTCGTGGTGCTGGCTCCGCCGGTGCTGAAGGTGGCCGACGCCGTCGACGTGGCCCGGGTCTGCGACGGCGCGGTCCTGGTGGCCGACGGCGGTACCGAGACCCGTCAGGCCATCGCCGACTCGGTCGACCAGCTGCGAGGCGTGGGCGCCGAGATCATCGGTGTGATCGTGGCCGACGACCACTCCTCGGCCCGGTGACGGCCACGGCGGTCGGCGACCGGGTGGAGGTCTACCGGGTCGAGGCCGAACGCCCCCTGCCCCACTGGCCGGTGACCCTGATGATCGCCGGCTACCCGGTCTGGTTCCTGACCGGGCTCGGCGGGTTCATGTGGGTGATCCTGGCCGTACCGATGGCGGTGGCCCTGCTCCGCCGGCGGCAGGCCGTGGTCCCCAAGGGGTTCGGCTTCTGGCTGCTGTTCCTGGCCGCGGTGGTCGGTTCGGCCACCAGCCTCGACGGGTTCGGCCGCACCGCCGGCTACCTGCTGCGGCTCGGCTACTACGGGGCCGCCACGGTGTTCCTGCTGTACCTGCTCAACGCGGGGACGAGTCTCCCGGTGTCCCGGATCGTCCGGGTGTTCACCATCGTCTACCTGGCCACGGTGACCGGCGGCTACCTGGCCCTGGTGCTGGGCGACTGGTCGTTCCGGTCCCCGACCTGGTACCTGATGCCTCACGTGCTGCGGTCGAACGAGCTCGTCAACTCCCTGCTCACCCCGGGGTTCGCCGATCTGCAGGACATTATCGGGATCCCCATCCCCCGTCCCAAGGCGCCGTTCCCCTACACCAACAGTTGGGGTTCCAACCTGGCCCTGCTCACCCCGTTCGCCCTGATGGCCCTCAACCTGCCCGGGGTGGGGATCTCGCGACGGGTCGTCCGATTCGCCCTGTTCGCCTCGGTCATCCCCGCCGTGGTGTCGCTCAATCGTGGCCTGTGGCTGAGCCTCACGGTCGGTCTGGTGTACGCGGCCATCCGGTTCGGCGTCGGTGGTCAGACCCGGCTGCTGGTCCGCCTGGCCGTCGGGGCGGTGGTGCTCGCCCTGATCATCGTCCTGTCCCCGCTCGGCGGGCTGGTCACCAGCCGTATCGACAACGGTCACTCCGACAACGACCGCACCGAACTGGCCACCGCCGCGATCAGCGGGGCCACCGAACGGCCCCTGTTCGGCTGGGGGGCTCCCCGCCCGAACGTCCGGAGCCTGCCCTCGATCGGCACCCACGGCCAGCTGTGGATGGTGACGTTCTCCCACGGTTTCGTGGGCGCCGTCGGTTTCGTGGGCGCCCTGGTCAGCTTCTGGTTCCACACCAGGAAGCAGAGAACGGCAGTGGGGGTCTGGGCCAACGCCGTCATCCTGATCGGGATCACCCAGATCGGGTTCTACCTGATGATTCCCAACGCCCTGTTCGTCGTCATGGCCGGCGTCGCCGTGGCGGCCCGGACCCTGGTCGAGTCGCCCCGGGCCGTCGGTAGCACCCCGCTCGGGCGCCGCCACCTCGAGGACCGGCAGCTCGTGGCCCCGATGTCGTCGAGGATCTGACCATGCCGTCCCGTCACCCCCGCGGCCTGCCGGCCGTGTTCCTCGCCGTCGCGGTCATGGTCGCCGCCGTGGGTTGTACCGACGACGAGGCCGACCCCGGAGCCGGCGGGACATCGTTCCCCGAGGCGTCCGGACCGGCGCTGACGGCCGACACCCCCCGGTTCGGTGCCGCACTCAAGGGTTCGGATGCGGCCGCGGTGGAGACGCTCGAGGCCGACGCCGGGGCCCCGCTCGGGGTGGTGCGGACCTTCGCCCGGTGGGACACCCAGTTCCCGACCGCCGACCATCTGGCCCTGCTCGAGAGCGGCCACCGGATCCACCTGTCGGTCCGACCCCGGTTCGACGACGGGACGGTGGTGCTGTGGTCGGACGTGGCCGCGGCCCGGCCCGGCTCACCGGTGTACGAACGCATGGTGGAGTGGGCCGACGCCGTCGCCCCGTACGCCGACCAGCTCTATCTGACCTTCAACCACGAGCCCGAGACCCGTGACAGCGCGGCCAACGGCAGTGCCGAGGACTTCGTGGCCGCCTTTCGGCGCTGGAACGAGGTGATGGCCGAGCACGGCGCCGGGGACATCCCCCGGGTGGTGGTGCTGACCCGGGGGGCGTTCGGCGATGGCCGGGTCGACCAGTGGTACCCGGGCGATGCCGCGGTCGACATCATCGGGGTCGACGCCTACAACTGGTTCGACTGTCAGGGCTCACCCCGGCCCTGGCTCAGCCCGTCGGAGCTGCTGGAACCGGCGGTGGTCTTCGCCGAGGAGCACGGCAAACCGATGGCCATTCCCGAGGTGGCCTCCACCGAGGACCCCGCCGATCCCGGCCGCAAGGCCCAGTGGATGGTCGACCTGGGCGACACGGTGGCGTCGCTGTCGGCGCGGCACCCGATCACCTTCGTCGCCTGGTTCGACGTCCACGACGCCGGGTGGCCGGACTGTGACTGGTCGTACGACTCCACGCCGGCGGCGGCCGAGGCCATGGCCGGCAACGTCAGCCGGTTCGCACCCGAGGGATCTTGATCCCGAGCCGGTCGGCGTAACGGGCCACGAACCCCAGCCAGATCAGCCCGGCCACACCCAGGGTGATCACCAGACCCACGAAGGTGTCTCGGGTGACGACACCGACGGGGACGACGGCGGCCACCGCCCCGACGGCGGCCAGGGCGACCACCCGCCCACCGGGACGGAGGGGACTGATCCGGGCCACCGCAGCCGCGGCGCCCCCGTTGACGGTGGCGGTCGCCAGCCCCCAGGCGATGGCGGCGCCCACCATCCCGTACCGGGGGATCAGCAGCCAGCCGACCAGGAGGTCGATGGCCAGTGCCACCCCGGTGAACAGCAGCGAGGTCCGGCTCCGCCCCAGCATCAGCAGGGTCAGGTCGATCGGTCCGGCCAGGGCGTTGACCAGCATGCCGATGGCCAGGATCCGCAGGGCGGTGGCGCCCTCCACCACCGCCGGGTCGATCAGGCCGGCCAGGGTCCCGGGTTTGGCCGCCACGATCAGGAAGTACGGCCACACCAGCAGGACCATCCAGCCGGTGGCCTGGGTCAGCAACCGCTGGGCCTCGGCCCACCGGACCGAGGCGATGGCCCGCCGCAGCCCCGGGCCGGCGGCCTGGGCGATCGAGAAGACGAGGACGTTCCCGGCGGTCACGTACCGGCTGATCGACCCGTAGATCCCGGCGGCGGCCTCGCCGGCCAGGGCGGATACCAGCACCACGTCACTGCGTTCCAGGGCGATCTGGAACGCAGTCGAGGCCGACCGGGGTCGGGTGTAGGCCCAGAACTCCGAACGGGTCACGGCGGGGGCACGGCCGGCGGGGGCCCGGCGGAGGCCGCCCATCTGGACCAGCCAGCCGAAGGCGACGGCGGCGGCCACCACCACCGGGGCCGTCCAGGCCACGGCCAGCATGGTGGGGGTGAGCTCGCCGGTGGCCGAGAACCCCACCACCAGGCCGAGCTGCCCGAGCGGTCGGAAGATCTGGTTGACCACCACGGTCGGCGTCATCGAACCCAGACCGCGGGTGGCGCCGAGCAGGGGCACGGTCACGGCCCAGAACGGGACGGCCACCGCCACGACCCGCAGCATGGTGGCGGCATCCGCGGCGCGGGTCGACGCCACCAGGTCGGCCACGGCCGGCGCGGCGAGGGCCAGGGCCGACCCCCCGAGCACACCGGCGACGGTGACCGGGCCGAGGGCCAGGCGAACCAGGCCACCGGGGTCGGGACGGTCGGTGTCGAGCACCCGGGGCATGAAGTAGACCTGGCCGGTCATGGAACCCAGGCCGCCGGTGTTGCCGGCGATGGTGGCGATGGCGGTGACGGTGTAGAAGAGGCCGGCCACCGCGGCGCCGGCCCGGGTGGCCACCACGGCGATGGCGAAGTTGGCCACCGTGGTGGACACCGCGCCGGCCAGGGACCAGCCGGTGGCCCGACCGGCGGACTGGATGCGGGGCGGGGTCTGCCCGCCGGGAGCGGTGGTGGTGGTCACCGACGGCCGGTCCCGGCCGGGTCGGCCCCGGGCGGGGTGGGGGCAGCGAGCCGTCGCCGGAGCAGGGGGCCGGCCACGTCGGCCAGGCCGGCCATCGCCCCACCATCCCACCGCTGACCCTCCAGCCGGCGTTCCCGGGCCAGGAGATCACAGAGGTAGAGGTCGATGGTGGCCGCCACCACCGCCGGTTCGGGGTCCACACCCACGCCGGCGAGCAGGTCGGGGGCGGCGTCCACCACGGCGTCCAGGGCCGACCGGTGGTCACCGTCGGTCCGGCGGTGGAGCTCGAAGTGGTGGTGGAGGGCATCGGCCCCGACGGGCCGGCCCGGGCCGGCCAGCTCCCAGTCCCACACCACCACCGAACCGCCGCCCCGCCACCGGTTCCACGGGGTCAGGTCGCCGTGCCACCAGCCGACGTCCAGCCGGGTGCGGCCGTGGACGGAGATCACCGCGTCGAGGGCGAGGCCCGGGTAGAGGGGGGCGGTCGCCTCGAGCCGGCGCCACTCCTGGAACACGGCCAGGTCGGCCACCGCCCGCCCGGGTTCGGCGTCGACCGAGGCGATGGCGGCGATCGTGGCCGCCAGGGGCGGGGTCGTGGTGTCGTCGCCCGTCCCGCCCCGCCGGCGCCGCAGGGCGGCGAGCAGGGAGCCCGGCCCGCCGTCGCCGCCCGTCACGGAGGTGAGGACCACCACCGAGCCGTCACGCCACGGTCCGTGATGAATCACCGCGGGGATGGTGTGATCGGCGGGCAGCCGGCCGGCCATACGACGGAGGGCGGCCGCCTCGGCGTCGACCAGCGCCGCGGTCATCGGAGACCACCCCACCTTGGCGAACCCGACGGTGATCCCGTCGGGCCGGATCAGCTGCAACACCGGTTTCCGATTGCGGCGCAGGGGGCCGAGGGTGACGGCGGCAACCAGCTTCGGTTCGCCGAGGGTTCGCTGCAACGCCGCGACGAGCGCGAAGGGGGGAAGGTCGAGCCGGCGGCCGGGCAGTCGACCCATGAGGCCCAAACGGGCTACGCTTTGAGCGAGGCCCGCAGTGGCCGCGACACGGGATGATCGGTCGTCACTGGGACGGCGGAGGGCGGCGACAGCAGCCCGTGTTGGTCGCGCCGGGATGAGCAGACTCACCGGTCCGCTCGTTGGTCGGGCCGAATAACGTATCGTGGGCTCGTTGGGGATCCATCCGAGGGTCTCTTCCAGCCAATGCTGGTCGGCGGAATCGGCCATAGCTCTACTCATCGGCGCGCCATGGGTTGAGTTCACCTACCGGTCTTCTCAGGTCGGAGCTGCCAGCGGTCGATGGAGGTACCGATGACCAATGGCGATACCGCACCGCTCCAGACAAGGGCCAACGCAACCACGTCTGACGTGAGGTCGGTGCTGTTCGTCTGCTCATCCGGTGGGCACCTCTCCCAACTGCTGCAGCTCCGGCCGTGGTGGTCACGGCACCGTCGCCGCTGGGTCACCTTCGACCTCCCCGACGCTCGGTCCAAGCTCGCCGGTGAACATCTGATCGGCGCATACCACCCCACCACGCGCAATCTCCGCAACATGGTCCGGAACCTCGGCCTGGCGGCCAGTGTGATGCGCTCGGATCGACCCGACCTCGTCGTGTCGAACGGGGCCGGAGTGGCCTTCCCGTTCTTCGTCGTCGCCCGGGCTCTGCGGATCCCAACCATCTATCTCGAAGTCTACGATCGGATCGACAGCCGCACGGTGACCGGTCGGCTGTGCCAGCCGTTGACCAGCGAGTTCCTGGTCCAGTGGCCTGAGCAGCAGGATCTGTATCGCGGCTCCACCCTGATTGGAACGCTGTACTGATGTCCGACATCGAGCTCACGGCCGAATCCCGCCCACCCGAGGGTGGCGATGGTCATGGCACCCCGCGTCCCGAGGTCGTCCCCACCGACCTCGCCGCCGGACGGCGGGCCGCCGACCGGCGCATCTCGCCCGGTGCCGACCGTCGGGTCCGGCCACTGGTGGTGGCGTCGGTGGGTACCGACCATCATCCCTTCGACCGGATGGTGGGATGGATGGACGAATGGGCGGCCGAGCACCCCGACGTGGAGGTCCTGATCCAACGGGGCACTGCGGCGGAGACCACCGTGGCCACCAGCGTGCCGCTCATCCCCCACGCCGAGTTGTGCCTGCGGTTCAGCAGCGCGGTGGCGGTGGTCACCCACGGTGGCCCGTCGACGGTGATGGACGCCCGGGCCATGGGACGGCTCCCGATCGTCATGCCGCGCCGCCCGGAACGGGGGGAGCACGTCGACGAACACCAGATCCGGTTCGCAGCCCATCTGGAACGCCACGGCCTGGCCCGGGTGGCCAACGACCGGAAGCGGCTGGAGGCCGAACTGGCCGCCGCCCTGGCCGACCCGGACCTGTTCACCGTGCCGGTGAGCCCCGACGCCATTCCCGGTCTGGTCGCCTTCGGCGCCGTCGCCGACCGGCTGCTCGGGGTGACCACCGATCTGGCGGTCCCCCGCTCGTCGGAATCGGCGGGTCCGTCCCGGACGGGCACGGGATGACCGCCACCCCGCCCTCGGAATCGTCGGCCCCGGAGCCGGAATCGGACGGGGCCACCGCACCCGGTCCCGAGGGGGCCGCCCCCCGGTCGGCCGGTCGTTCGGTGTCGGTGATCATCGCCACCCGTGATCGCCCCGAGATGCTCCAGCGGGCCCTGGCCGGTGTCACCGCCCAGGAGCACGACGGACCCTTGGAGGTCATCGTGGTCTACGACCGCACCGACCCCGATCCGGCGCTGACCCTCGATCATCCACGATTCACCCTGCGGGTGATGACCAACCAGCGCGCCGGTGGGCTGGCCGGAGCCCGCAACACCGGGATCACGGCCGGCTCGGCCGACTGGATCGCCTTCTGCGACGATGACGACGAGTGGTTGCCCGGCAAGCTCGCCGCCCAGTTCGACGCCATCGACGCCACCCCCGGCGCGGTCGCGGCCTGCACCGGGATCTTCATCCGC
>JBKECK010000067.1:0-11243 GCA_047974625.1 Acidimicrobiales bacterium | reverse complement strand
CGAACCGACCGACCAGGACGATGGCGGGCGAGGCGCCAGCGTCACCGACCCGGAAGGCAACGAGTTCAGCTTCGGTTCGTATGCCGGTGCTCTCGGGGTCGTCGAGTTGCGGGCCAAGCTGATGGTCGCGGACGCCGACGCCGCGATCGCCTTCTACGCGGCTGCCTTCGACGCCACCGTCGATGTGCGCGCGACCGACGACGGGGCGGACGGACGCGAAATAGTGGTGTTCGCTCAGCTCAGCCTGCTCGGACGTTCCGTCGAGGTGCAGCTCAAGGACGCCGACGCCTTCGACCCCACGGCAAACCCGGCCGGGGTGATCCTCGAGCTCACCGTGTCGGACCCGGACGCGGTGTGGCAGCGTGCGATCGCCTCCGGTGCGACGGTGCGGTTCCCGCTGGCCGACCAACCCTACGGTGCTCGACAAGGCCGACTCGTCGACCCGTTCGGTCACCAGTGGCTGATCAGCGGAGTGTGGGCAGCAGCGTCAGCTCGCCCAGGGTCGAACGCACGACGGTGAAGTGCCGCCGATCGCGCGTCGCGATCGAGGCGCACCCAGGGCGTTCGGCGGCCGCCGCCACCGGTGCATCGACCGTCCCCAGCGGTAGATAGCGGTACTGGCCGACCAACTCGGCGATGCGCATCCGGTGGCCGGCGGGCCGGGCCTACGGTCGGTGGGCCCGGCCCCGCCCACCGGGGCATCTAGAACCCCTGCTGTTTGTCGACCACGTGGATCAGCGGTTCACCGGCCAGGTAGCGGCGGGCGTTGCCGGCGATCAGCTCGTAGCGGCGGTCGTCGAGATAGGGGCCGGCCATGGCGGAATGGGGCGTGATCAGCACGTTGGGGAGATCCCACAACCGATGGTCGGCCGGGAGCGGCTCGTGCTCGAACACATCGAGCCCGGCGCCGGCGATCACCCCCGTCGCCAGGGCCTCGGTGAGGTCATCCAGTTTCACCGTCCGGCCCCGACCGATGTTGACCAGCACCGCGGTGTCCTTCATCCGCTGGAACCGGGCCCGGTCCATCATCCCTTCCGTGTCGGGGGTGTGGGGCACGGTCATCACCACCACATCGGCCAGGGGTAGGACCCCGTCCAGCTCATCCGGACCGACGGCTCGGGTGATGTTCTCGCGATCTACCCGGTCGGGGCGGGCGTCGACGGCCACCACCCGGGGCCCGAAGGGCCGGAGGTAGGCGGCGACCTGCCGTCCGACACCCCCGGCGCCGACGAGGAGGACGGTGGCGTCGGGCAGGTGAAGGGTCGGAACCTCCTCCGGCCGCCACGAGTGGTCCCGCTGGTGGGCCAGATGGGCCGGGAATCCGCGGGCAAGGGCCAGGATGTAGGCCATCACGTGGGTGGCGATGTGATCGTCGTAGATCCCCCGCATGTTGGTGACCACCACCGGATGGGCGGCCAGCTCCGGGGTGAAGTAGCCGACGGGCGGAGCCGCCATCGGGGCCTGCAGCCAGGCCAGCCCCGGAGCCGACCAGGCGGTCGGCAACGTCCCGTAGGCGGCGGTGGCGTGCCGCAGGGCGGCGAGCGCCGCGTCGTCGTCGCCGGCCACGACCACCTCGATCTCCGGCAGCTCGGAGCGGAGGCGGCGGGCCCAGCCCCGGAGCGTCTCCGGCCCGGGCAGCCCAAGCCCCCCGGTCGGGGCGATCAGTACCATCGACGGGGATTCGGCGGGCGTCACCTCCGGGCCCCCGTGGCCACCTCAGCCAGACGGATCCGGCCGCACCGGCCTCCCCGGGACGGTGACACCGACCGGGACGGGGACGGAGGCAAGGGCGGCCACGCGGAGGGGGGCAGGGGCGGTGGGGGCAGCGGACCGGAACGGGAGGTGGTCACCCCCCGATTATGACCCGGTGGGGCCGGCGCGGTAACGACACCGGGCCACGCCCCGTTCTGGGGCGTGGCCCGGATCCGCCGAGGCCGCTCTGCTTCCGCTACCCGATCACACCTCCCGTCCTACCCGTCCTACCCGGTCACGCAGTCCGGCGGGGGCGGACCAGGGCCACCCCGGCGGCGGCGAGGCCGATACCCACCATCACCAGGCCCCCGAGGGCGAGCCCGGTGTAGGCCAGCGATCCCCGGGGCGTCGCCGCCGCCGGTACCCGCCGGGTGGGGTCGGTGGACACGGGGATCCTGGTCTCGGGTTTCGTGGTCCCGGGCCGGGCGACCAGGGTGTCGGTGGTGTCCACGTTGGAGAACTCCCTGGACGCCATGCCCCCGTCCGCCGAGGCGACCGCCGAGTTGTGGACCCGGCCGGTGGCGGCATCGGCCGCGGTCACCGTGTGGACGGTGACCGAACGGCAGGTCGTGGACTCGTCCACCTTCAGCCGGTCCTGCTCACAGACGACGTCGCCGATCTTGGCGTCGCTGACGCCCACCGACGCCAGGGGGATGTTGCCGTCGTTGGTGACGGTGAAGGTCCAGGTGATCTCGTCCCCGGCATCGGTGAACCCACTGTCGTTCACGTCGTTGACGCCCGAGACCTTCTTGATGAACGAGAGCCTCGGCCTCGCCGGATCGGCCCGGGTGGAGGTGTCGTCCGGCTGCGAGACCACCTCACCGCCATCAGGATCGGTGGCCGAGGCGGTGGCGACGTTATGCACCGTCCCCGCGTCCTCGTCCTCGGCCGTGATCACGTAGGCCTCATCGGCGGCGCAGTCCGTGGCCTCGCCGGGAGCCAGTTCCGTCGCCTCACAGGTGACCGGACCGGCCTTGGCATCGTTCACCGCCACCCCGGCGACCGGCACGTTGCCCGTGTTGGTCACCGTGAAGGTGTAGGCGATCGTGTCGCCGGCGTCGGTCAGACCGTCGTCGTTGACGTCGACCGGGTCGCCGGCGAACTTGTCGATCCGCACCTGCGGAGCCGGGGCCCGGGTGGCGGTGGTCACCGAGTCCGGAGGCGAGACGACGTCACCACCGTCGGGGTCGGTGCCGACCCCGTTGGCCGTGTTGGTGATCATTCCGGCCTCCACGTCGGCGGCGGTGACCACGTAGACCGCGTCGGCGGCACACTCGGTGGCCTCACGGGGAGCCAGTTCGGCCAGGTCGCAGGTGACCGAACCGACCATCGGGTCGTTCACGCCCACCGAGGTGACCGGCACGTTGCCCGTGTTGGTCACGGTGAAGGTGTAGGCGATGGTGTCACCGGCGTCGGTCAGACCGTCGCCGTTGACGTCCACCGGGGCGTCCGCCCGCTTGTCGATCACCAGGCTCGGGGCCGGGGTGGTCACCGGGGTGGTCGTGTCGTCGGGCTCCGAGGTGACGGCCCCGCGGTCGGGGTCGAGCCCGGTCGCCCGAGCCTGGTTGTCGACCCGGCCGGCAACCTCGTCGGCCTCGGTGATCATGTAGCGTGCGTCTCCCGTGCATCCGGTGGCCTGGCCCGGGGCCAGCACGGTGGTCTGGCACGTGACCGAACCGATCAGGGGGTCGACCACGGCCACATCGGTGATGGGCACGTTACCGATGTTGGTCACCGTGAACTCGTAGCCGATGGTGTCGCCGGCGTCGTTGAGACGGCTGGCGTTCCCGTCGGCGACGCCGGTGACCCGCTTGTCGAACTGGAGCAGGGGTGACGGCGACTGGACCGGTGTGGTCTCGGTGTCGTCGTTCGAGGTGACGGTCCCGCCGTCGGGGTCCAGGCCGGCCACGTTGGCGGCGTTGACCACGGCCCCCGCCGTCTCGTCGGCCTCAGTCACCGTCCACGGCGCGTCGGCGGTGCAAATGGTCGATCGGCCTGGGGCCAGACTCGTCTGCCCACAGGTCACCGACCCGAGCAGCGGGTCGGTGACCGTCAGGGTGGTCAGGGGCACGTTGCCGACGTTGGTGACGGTGAAGGAGTAGGCGATGGTGTCACCGGCGTCGGTCAGGCCGCTGCCGTTCACGTCCACCGGGGCGTCGGCCCGCTTGTCGAACAGCAGGGATGCGTCGGGGGTGACCACCGGGGTGGTGGTGTCGTCCGGGGCGCTGGCCACCGGGCCGCCGTTCGGATCAACACCGCGGGCGGTCGCCGTGTTGTAGACCGAACCGTTGGCCTCGTCGGCGTTGGTGATCACGTGGTCGGCGTCGGCCCGGCAGGCGGTCGAGGCGCCGACGGCGAGGTCGGTGGCGTTGCAGGTCACCGCCCCGGCCGCCGGATCGTCGACCGAGACCCCGGTGACGGGCACATTGCCCGTGTTGGTCACGGTGAAGGTGTAGGTGATGGTGTCACCGGCGTCGGGGATGCCGCTGGCGTTGAGGTCCTGGGGGACCCCGGCCCGCTTGTCGATCGCCAGGGCCGGCTGGGGTGTGGCCACCGGCGTGGTCGTCCTCGCCTCGGGTGACGTCGCGGTGGTGGAGTCGGGGTCGGTTCCCGAGGCCGTGGCCGTGTTGGTCACCCCGGTGGCCACCTCGTCACCGGCGGTGACGACGTAGGCGTTGTCGGCGGTGCAGCTGGTCGAGGCGCCGACGGCCAGGTCGGTGGTGGCACAGGTGACCGGCCCGCCGAGGGGATCCGCGACGGCCACGCCGCTGAGGGGCACGTTGCCGGTGTTGGTCACCGTGAACGAGTAGGCGATGGTGTCACCGGCGTCGGTCAGACCGCTACCGTTCACGTCCACCGGGGTGGCCGCCCGCTTGACCAGCGACAGGGCGGCGGCCGGGGTCTGGACCGGGGTGGTGGTGGACGCCTCGTTTGAGGTCACCGGACCGTTGTCCGGATCGACGCCCGAGGCAGTGGCCGTGTTGGTCACCTTCGTGGCCGTCTCGTCGTCGGTGGTGACCACGTAGACGTTGTCGGCAGTACAGCTGGTCGAGGCGTCGGGGGTCAGGCTCGTCGCGGCGCAGGTCACGGACCCGACCAGGGGGTCGTTCACGACGATCCCAGTGAGGGGCACGTTGCCCGTGTTGGTCACCGTGAAGGTGAAGGCGATGGTGTCACCGGCGTCGGTCAGGCCGCTGCCGTTCACGTCCACCGGAGTACCCGCCCGCTTCGCCAGGTACAGGCGGGGGGCCGGGGCCTGGGTGGGCGTTGTCGTCTCGTCCGGGCCACTGACGATCCGGGCCCCGTCCGGGTCCGTCCCGGCCGAGGTCGCCGTGTTGGTCACCGCCCTAGCGGTCTCGTCGGCCGCGGTGATGGTGTAGAGGCTGTCGGCGGTGCAGTTCGTCGAGGCGCCCACGGCGAGCGTGGAGGCGGCGCAGCTGACGGACCCGGCGAGAGGATCGTCGACGGCCACCCCGGTGAGGGGCACGTTGCCGGTGTTGGTCACCGTGAACGAGTAGGCGATGGTGTCACCGGCGTCGGTCAGGCCACTGCTGTTCACGTCGGTGGGTGGGGCGGCGAGCTTGTCGACGGTCAGCTGGGGCAGGGGGGTCTGGGTCGGGGTGGTGGTGGACGACTCGTTCGAGCCGATGGCGCCGCCGTCCGGATCGGTACCCGACGCCGTGGCCGTGTTCTCCACCTGGCCGGCCGTCTCGTCACCGGTGGTGACCACATGGGTGTTGTTGGCGCTGCAACTCGTCGAGGCACCCGGATTCAGGCTGGTGGCGGTGCAGGTCACGGAACCGATAAGGGGGTCGTTCACGCCCACCGAGGTGACCGGCACGTTGCCGGTGTTGGTCACGGTGAAGGTGTAGGCGATGGTGTCACCCGCGTCGGTCAGGCCGCTGCCGTTCCCGTCCACCGGGGTACCCGCCCGCTTGAGGATCGACAGCTGGGGGGCCGGCGTCTGGGTCGGGGTGGTCGAGGTGTCCTGCGGGGAGGTGACGGCACCACCGTCGGGGTTGAGACCCGACGCCGTGGCCGTGTTCTCCACCCGGCCGGCGCTGACGTCGGCGGCGGTGATGACGTAGACGTCGTCATTGGTGCAGGTCGTGGTGGCGCCGGCGGCGAGCGTGGTGCTGGCACAGGTGACCGGGCCCACCTTGGGGTCGTTGATCCCGACGTTGGTAATCGGGACGTTGCCGGTGTTGGTGACGGTGAAGGTGAAGGTCAACCGGTCGCCGACATCGGTGAGACCGTCAGCGTTGACGTCCGAGGGGGTCCCGGCCTCCTTGTCGAGCACGAGGCCCGGAGCCGGGCTCTCGGTGGGTGTCGTCGTCTGGTCCTGGGGGGAGGTGACCGTGCCGCCGTCCGGATTCCTCCCGGTGGCGGTGGCCACGTTGGTCACCCCGCCGGCGCTGACATCGGCGGCGGTGATCACGTAGACGGCGCCGGTCCGGCACGTCGTCGACGCCCCGGGCGTGAGCGAGGTGGCGTCACAGCTGACCGGGCCGGCGGTGTCGTCGACGACGGCGATCGTGGTGACCGGGACGTTGCCCGGGTTCGTCACCGTGAACTCGTAGGCGATGGTGTCACCGGCGTCGACCAGGCCGCTGCCATTGACGTCGATGGGCGTGCCCGCCCGCTTGTCGAGGGACAGGCGGGGTTGGGGCGCCCGGGTGGGTGTGGCCGTCGAGTCCTCGTTGCTGACCACGGGGCTGAGGCCCGGGTCGCGACCGTTGGCGGTGGCGGTGTTGAGTACGGCGCCGGTGCTGACGTCGGCGGCCGTGATCACGTAGAGCGAGTTGGCCAGGCAGTTCGTCGAGGCCCCGGGGGCCAGGGAGGTGGCGGCGCAGGTGACCGCACCGATCTTCGGGTCGATCACGGCCACGTTCGTGACCGTCACATTGCCGGCGTTGGCCACCACGAACGAGTAGCCGATGGTGTCACCGGCATCGACCAGCCCGTCGGCGTTGGAGTCGAATGGAGTGCCCGCCGTCTTGTCGAGGGTAAGCACCGGGTGGGTCGGGATCGGGGAGCTGGTCGACGAGGTGTCGCCGACACTCTCGTTGTTCGGTCCGAGGCCAGAGACGGTGGCGGTGTTGTCGACCGTTCCGCTGTTGACGTCGGCCAGCGTGAGGGCGTAGGTCACCGGGCCACAGGTCATCGACTCGCCCGAGCCGAGGAGGGAGCGGGGGCAGGTCACCGGACCGCCGACCCTCGGGTCATTGAGCGAGATTGCGTGGACGGTGGAGGCCGATGGGTTGGCCACGGTGAAGGTGTAGGCCACCGTGTCGCCCACCCCGACCAGGCCGTCGTTGTTGACGTCGGCGAAGGCGCCCGCCGCCTTGGTGAGGGTGAGCGCCGCGGTGCCGTTCACGAGGGAGACCGGCCAGTCCTCCACCTCACCGACCGCTTGCGTACCGGTGGGGTTCGACACGGCGGGGTCGGAGGGTTCCCCGATCCGGAGACGCATGAACGTCGAGGCGTCGACCGCCCCGGCGGGAACACTGAAGTTGAGGGTGGCCGAGGTGGCGCCCGCCGTCTGGGTACCCGAGCACGCCCGCTCCGATGCCTGGAAGAGGCCGTCACGGTTGAAGTCAATCCAGCCACACACGGTGAACGCCCGATTGAAGCGAGTGTGGGTGATGGGAACGGTGACCGAGTGGGTCGAGGCGCCCGGGAAGGTCATCACATCCGCCGGGCCGGCGCCGAAGGCGTCGTCGGTGTCGCCGAAGGCGTCGTCGGAGGCATTCGGCGACGTGGCCAGGTTGGCGTCGTTGGGGGCGTCCTCCGAGGCCGTGGCCCCGAGCGTGTAGCTGGTCAACGTCGCCCGGGCCGCGTCGGCCTGGTCGTACCCGGCCGGGGCGTCGCCGTAGTCCTGGGGCAGGGTCAGCATGGTCTGGAATCCGTCGTTCGTCGACGTGGTCAGGTCGGGAGAGCCGGTCGTCGGGAAGACGACCTGACCGACCTTGAACGACAGGGTCGACACGATGCCGTTCGCCAGGACGCTACCGCAGGCCGCAGTACCACCGATGCAGGTCCCGTTGGCGCGCTTGTCGGCGGCCTGGATCATGTTCCCCGAGACGGCCAGGTTACTGCCGTCCGAGACGGACAGCGGGATGTTCGGGTCGGTCCCCAACAAAGTGGTGCTGACCGACTTGGTCCAACCTGTGCCCGAGGCGCCGCCGCCGATGTTGGCGAAGTGGAGCGTCGGGTTCTTCACCGGATAGTTGAACGCGAAATCGAGGGTCGACTGGCCACCACAGATCCCGCTCGCGGAGCACGTCGTACTCATGGTGAGGAGGCTGAGCGCCGGTGAGGCGAACGGCTGGACAGGCTTGTAGTAGGCGGGGTCGTACCAGAGACTCGCGGTCGAGCCGACGCCGTTCAACTGCGTCGGCACGTCGACCGTTGCGGTGGTGACGTTCGCCACCACCCCCCCGGGGAAATTGAACGAGCCGTGGCTGGTGTCGGTCTCCGTGGCGCTCGCCGCGTTGGCGAAGGCGTCGGCGCCGGGCAACTGCACCAGCCCCACGAGGACGATGGCCACCGTGACGATTGCCCATATCTGGGCTTTGCGAACGGATGGAAGTGAGCGGGATCGCATGGATCTCTCCTCGGGGGACTGCGCTCTCCACGAGCCCGGGCCTGGTCGTGTTGGACTGGAGCTGGGGGGATCCCGCCTCGACGGCGGTCGCCCACACCAATGCCTCCTTCGGAGGGCTGTCCGTAGGTACTGGAGAGCCTCAGACCAAGGTTGAGATAATCTTGAGCAGCAGCGGAGGCTCCCTGAACGACGCGCTAGAACGTCCGAGGCCAGCTTGAGAGAACCTTGAGCACCGGCGGGGCCGGACCAGCGCTGGTGTGATCGTCAACATCCGGCTCGGGGGGGTCCCAACGCCGACACATACGACCAAATCACGCCGATCCCATTGGGCGATTCGGTCGGGCCCATCGGGCTACTGGGCCGAGCCTATTTGAACCCCTCGCCAGGGCCTGCTCGACCCTCGGCCATCGGCCTTGCCCGGTTCAATCCGCCTACCGCAGCCACCTCGGATCCCGGCCGCGGCCGACCGGGCCCCGGCCGGGCCAGGACGAACCGGCGCCGTCGCCGCCGTCCACGGCGGGGTTTCGGCGGTCGTGATCAGAGGTCGTTGTCGGCCAGGAAGGCCTCGACGACGGTGTTGAACGCGTCGGGTTGGTCGAGGTTGGAGGCGTGGCCGGCGTCGGGGAGCACGACCTTGCGGGCCCCCGGGATCTCGGCCGCCATGTAGTCGGTGGCGTTCAGGAACGGTTCGTCGTCGTGTCCGACCAGGACCAGGGTCGGCACGGCGATGGCCGGGAGCGACTCGATCACGGTGGCGTCGTGCTGGGTCAGCATGTGACGGGCCGCCAGCGCCAGACCTTCGGCACTGCGATGGGTGGCGGTCGCCTGCTCCCTCGACTGGTCGGCCAGCGCGGCCAATCCGTGTTCGGCAAGATCCTCGGCGAAGGTGACGGCGTAAGCATTCCAGGCCTCCCGGGCCTGGTCGTTCTTGAAGCCCGGACCGGTGTCGATGATGAGCAGACCTCGGACCCGGTCGGGGTGCTCATGGTGGAAGGCCAATGACATGTAGCCGCCGAGACTGAGGCCGCCGATGACGGCGGTGTCGAAGCCGGTGTGGTCCAAGCAGCGCGGCCATGTCGGCCACCGTGAGTGCGGCGCTGTAGGCGGCGGGTTCGGCCGGGCTGTCGCTGCGGCCGTGACCCCGCATGTCCCAGCTGATCAGGGTGTGCCCGGCCCCGAGCGTGTCCACCTGGCCCCGCCACATCTCGGAAGTGGCCGAGTACCCGTGGGTCAGGAGGATGGCTGGGCCCGAGCCGTCCACCTGGCGTCTCCAGCTAGCCGGACGAGTCGGATCTGGCCGGGACGATCGCCCCGGTCACCAACCTCCTCATCGACACCCTCCTGTGGAGCCTGAACCCTCGGTGACGCCGTGGCTCAGGACTCCAGGCCGAGGGCGGACCGGCACGCTTCGAAGCCCGTCACGTCCACCGATGTACTCGGCCTCGTGTCGAGCCACCGCTCACGGCTGAGGCGGAAGCAGATCTGTTCGGCCGGCTCACCGCGACGTGCGACGACGTCGACGCCGTTCGGTTCGTAGCCGGTGGCCAACGACACCTTCTGGGACGACATGTTGTCGACGAAGGCACGACTGGTGATGACGGTGGCGTCGAGACACTCGAAGGCGAAGGCGACGATGGCCGCCCGCATCTCCTTGCCGATGCCCCGGGACTGGTGTTCGAGACCGAGCCAGGATCCGGTCTCGGCGGTTCGGAGGAGAGGGAACTCGACGGCGCCGAGATTCTGCGCCCCCACCAGCTCGCCCCGGTACTCGACCGCGAACACCAGATCCCACCGTCGCGGCGTGAGCTCGGAGCGGCACCGCCACCAGTACTGCAGCGCCTCACGCTCGAACCGGGGGGAGGGGACATCGGTCCAAGGAATGACGAAGGGCATCATGGCCGGGTCGTGCACCCCCCGGCGGGCCACCTCCACAAGCTCTTCGAGATCGGCGTCGGTCGGCGGGCGGAGAACGAGGCGGGGGGTCTTGATGCGAAGTGCGAAGAAGGGCCAATGCGCGGACAGAGCCATGGCTCCATCCTGGTCAGGCCCCCCGGGCGGGGCCAACAAATTACGGCACCACCCGGCTGACGAACGAGGCTCGCTGCTCGAGCGGCTGGTCAGGTCTGGGTCAGACGACCCCGGACCTCGCGAAGCACCGCCAACCGCTCCGGGAGGAAGTCCGTGTCGGCCCACACCTCGTAGAGCTCGTTGTCGCCCGGCGACAGGACACGATCGATCACGGCGATCGCCGGAGCGACGAGCGGCTGCCAGTCGACGCCCCGATTCGCCTGCACCCAGTCGATCACATCCGAGGCGTAGGCCGACTGCTCGCCCCCGCCGCTCCGCAACCGCGCCACCACGTCGGCGGCGGCCACCGCAATGGCCCCGTCCTCCGAAACGAGGTATCCGTCGGCCGGACTCAGGCCCGCCTCGAGCAGCGGCAATCCCCCTCCTCCGAGCTCCAACCCCCAGTCGGCGGCGTCGTCGTTGTCGTAGACGCCGGTTCCCCACGCTCCCATTCCCACTCCCCAGTCCGGTTCCCGGCTCTTCGGCCGAGGCCTCATCGCTGGCAACCGTAGCCGCCGCCATGGACACCCGAGGGCGGGCCGGTGGGCCGGCTGGAACAGGGGGGGCGTCCGCTCCTACCCGCGGTGCGGCACCCACCGGCCCCGGGCGGGGCGATACCGGCTGGTCAGCGTCCGCCGACACGACCCCGGCTGGCCCGATACGGGTCGGCGGGCCAGCTACCGCAGCCGGATGATGTTGCCGGTGACGATCCGACCGGCCCGGGAGCAGAGCCAGCCGATCACCTCGGCGACCTCGGCCGGGTCGGCGACATGGTGGTGGTCGAAGTCGTTGGCCACGAACTCCCGGACCTCGGGGG
>JBKECK010000005.1:0-24326 GCA_047974625.1 Acidimicrobiales bacterium | reverse complement strand
GCCGTCGGTGAGCAGGATGACCGGCGTCCGGTAGGCCAGGGCCAGGCGGGACGCCTCGATGGCCATCTCGAAGCAGTGGGCGGGGCTGTGGGCGGCCACGATGGGCAGGGGGGCCTCACCGTGCCGGCCGTACATGGCCAGCATCAGATCGCTGGCCTCGGTCTTGGTGGGCAGGCCGGTGGACGGTCCGCCCCGTTGGACGTCGATGATGACCAGCGGCAGCTCGGTGGCCACGGCCAGGCCGATCGTCTCGCCCTTGAGGGCGACACCCGGACCGCTGGTGGTGGTGAAGGCCAGGTGACCACCGAAGGCCGCCCCGAGGGCGGAGCCGATCCCGGCGATCTCGTCCTCGGCTTGGAACGTGCGGACCCCGAAATTCTTGTGCCGGCTGAGTTCGTGGAGGATGTCCGACGCCGGGGTGATCGGGTAGCTGCCGAGGAACACCGGCAGCCGGGCCAGCTGGCCGGCGGCGATCATGCCCCAGGCCGTGGCCGTGTTGCCGGTGATGTTGGTGTACGTGCCGGGGGCCTGGGGGGCCGCCTTCACCTTGAAGGGGCTGCCGAACACCTCGGCGGTCTCGCCGTAGGCGTGGCCGGCGTTGAAGGCGGCCAGGTTGGCCGCCATGACCATCTCGACCTTGCCGAACTTGGTTCGGATCCAGTCGATGGTGGGCTCCACCGGGCGGGCGTACATCCAGGAGATCAGGCCCAGGGCGAAGAAGTTCTTGGACCGTTCGGCGTCGCGCTTCTTGACGTCGAGATCGGTGGTGGCCTCCAGGGTCAGCTTCGTCATCGGCACCCGGTGGACGGTGAAGTCGGCCAGGGTCGAGTCCTCGCGTGGGTCCTTGTCGAACCCGGCCTTCTCCAGGTTCCGTTCGTCGAAGGCGTCGTCGTTGAGGATCACGGTGCCGCCGGAGCGAAGCCGTCCCAGCTCGCTGCGCAGGGCGGCCGGGTTCATGGCCACGAGCACGTCGGGCGCATCACCCGGGGTGTGGATGTCGTGGTCCGAGATGTGCACCTGGAAGGCCGAGACCCCGGCCAACGTGCCCTGCGGCGCCCTGATCTCGGCCGGAAAGTCCGGCAGCGTGGCGAGGTCGTTGCCCGCCAGCGCGCTCGCCGAGGTGAAGCGATCCCCGGTCAACTGCATCCCGTCGCCGGAGTCTCCCGCGAACCGGATGACAACATGATCGAGCTCGACGTCCGGCCGCTCTGCTGTGTCAGTCACTTGTTCCCCTGATCCGGAGCCGGCCCGGTGGACGGGCGAGCCCCCGTTTCGCGGCACCACCTGTTACCGCATCCGCGAAAACCACGATGACACCGATGTTGAGCCCTTGGACAATTGAGGCTGTCGGCCACCGTATCGGCCCGGCGGGGTGAGCGAACACCACCCCACCGGGCCGACCCTACGCACCACTCGGCGGTGGGTCCATCGACCCACCGACCCCGCTCGCGACCTGGCCCTCGGGGGCCGTTTCGCGAGCGGTGGGCGGGGCCCTACTCCCCGAAACCGTTGGCGGTCAGCCAATCGGCCGCGATGGTCTCGGCGTCCTCGTAGTCGATGTCGAACGCCTTGTTCATCTCGGTGAGCTCCTCGGTGGTCAGCGCCGAACTGATGGAGTCCACCAGGTCGACCAGGTCCTGGCCGTAGGCGTCGAACACCTCGTCGGAGGCGATGGGGATGATGTTGTCCGCCGCGATCATGCCCTTGTCGTCCTCGAGCACGACGAAGTCGTTGGCGGCGATGGCGCCGTTGGTCGAGAACAGCACGGCCACGTCGACCTCGTTGCCCGCCAGAGCGGCCACGGTGAGGGGTCCGGAACCGTCGAGGGGCACGAAGTTGGCCGACAGGTCGATGCCGTACACCTGCTCCAGGCCGGGGATGCACGAGGTGTTCTCCTCGCAGTCCTGCGGCCCGCCGAGGGTCAGGTCCTCGGTGAGATCACTGATCTTGGTGACGCCCCCGTCGGCGGTGGGCCGGTTCACCACGAAGGCGTTGGAGTCCACCGCCTCCGAGGGGGCCATGGCCACGATGCCGCGGGTCTCGAGCTGGGCGTCGAGCGCGGTGACCGTGGCGTCCAGGTCCGACGACGCCTCACCGGCGAACTGGTTCAGGTACTCGAGGGCCGAGGCCGCGTACTCGACCGTGAAGTTGACGTCGCCCGATTCGAACGCGGCGAATGACACGTCCCGGAAGCCGCCCACGGCCTGGTGGCCCACCGGGTATCCGGCCGCGGTCAGGGCCTGGCCGTAGACCTCGGCCAGGATCGTCGACTCACCGAAGTCCTGGGCACCGATGGTGATGGTGGGCCCGTCCGGCACGTCGCCGGTGGTGGCCTCGTCGGTCGTGGCGTCGTCGCTCGTAGCGTCATCGGCGGGAGCGGTGGTGCCGGTGTCGTCCGCGGCGGTCGACTCCGTCGTCCCGGCCGAGGTGTCGGAGTCCGCCGAGTCGCCGCAGGCGGCGGCGAGCACGGTGAGTCCGAGCAGGATGGCCAGCAGCCGCCAGGGCGCCGACCGGCGTGGGGTGGGGCGGAAGGTCATGTGGAGGGTTCCTTTCTCAGCGGCCCGGCCACGAGCCGGGTCCGCAGGATGGGAGGCGATGGTAGGAGATTCAGGATCGGACATCATCCGGGGCTGGACGCCGCTTCGGTTTCGGGGACCAGGGCCAGGGGTGCGGGCTCCGGCTCGGCGGGTGGGCGGCGCCAGGGGGACAACCACCGTTCGACCCGGGTCAGGCCCAGCTCGGTCAGGATGGACAGCCCGGCGATGGTGACCGCCCCGACCACGATGGCCGGGGTGTCGCGACTGGCGATCCCGGCGGTGACGAAGACCCCGAGATTGTTGTGGCCGGCCAGGGCGCCAAGGGCGGCCGTGGCCACGATCTGGGTGGCCGCGATCCGGATGCCGGCGATGATCAGGGGCAGGGCGGCCGGGATCTCGACCTCGGTGATGACCTGCAGGCTGCGCATCCCGACCCCGCTTGCCGCCTCGACGGCCCGGCGGTCGACGCCGACGATGCCGGTGTGGGTGTTGACCACGATCGGGGGCAGGCCCAGCACGATGAGGGCCACCAGGGTGGGCCAGAAGCCGATCCCCAGACCCCAGCGGATGCTCACCGGGAAGGCGAGGGCCACCACGGCCAGGGTGGGCACGGCCCGGCCCACGTTGGCCAGGGCGCTCACCGCGAACGACCCGACCCGGCGGTGGCCGAGGTAGACGGCGAACGGGAGGGCGATGGCCACCGAGGCGACGGTGGCGACCACGGAGATCAGCAGGTGGTTGCCGCCCCGCACCACCAGGCCCCGGGGCCCCCACCAGGTCTGCGGGTCGGTCAGGAAGTCCACAACGTCGGTCATCGGCCCCGCTGTGCCCGGGTCCACGGGGTGAGCACCCGTTCCAGGCCCACGAACAGCAGATCGAAGGCCAGAGCCAGAGCGATGGACAGGCCGGCCCCGACGACAATGGGGGTGGGGAAGCTGCGGTCGAGCCCGTCGAAGATGTAGACACCGAGCCCGCCGGCGCCCACCATCGCCGCCACCGTGATCAGGCCGACGATGGACACCGTGGCGATGCGCAGGCCGGCGATGACGGGACTGACGGCCAGGGGGAGCTGGACGGCCACCAGACGTTGCCGGCGGGTGTAGCCCATAGCGTCGGCCGCCTCGATGATGTCGGTCGGGACGCCGTCGTGGGCCTCGACCAGGTTTCGCAGCAGGATCAGCAGGGTGTAGCTGACCAGGGCCACCTGGGCGGGGGCGAAACCGAGGCCGAGCACCGGTACCAGGAGCCCGAACAGGGCGATGCTCGGGACGGCGTAGAGGGCCCCGGTCACCCAGGCGATCGGGGCGTACAGCCGCCGCCAGCGGATGGACACCGCGGCCAGGACGATCGATATCACCAGGCCCACCCCGACCGCGAACACGGTGTACCCGAGGTGCTGCAGGACCAGGTCGCCGATCTCCCCGCGGTGCCGGTCGACCCAGTCCCACCAGATCAACGACTTGGCGTCGGAGGCGATCACGCGACGGTGGCCGGCTCCGCGGCCCGGACCTGTTCACTGAGGTGGTCGAAGCCGAGGGTCCCGACCAGACGCCCGGCGGGGTCGACCACGGCCGCCACCCTGGTTCGGCTGGCGATGATGAGGTCGATCACCTCCCTCAGCGGGGTGTCGGACCGCACCGTGGCCGACCAGGCCCGGAGCTCGACCTCCCCCACCTTGCCCACCCGCTCCAGGTCGGTGGCGGCCGCCCACCCGAGGAGCCGGTCGTCCCCGCCGACCACCCCGACCCAGCCGGTGTTGCGCCGCTTCATGCGCCGGAGGGCCTCGGCGGCATCCAGGTCGGGGGTGACCACGAAGGGGGGCTGGACCTCGATGTCGTCCACCGTCAGCAGACCCATCCGCCGCAGCGTCCGCTCCCCACCCACGAACTCCTCCACGAACGGGCTGGCCGGAGCGGACAGCAGATCGTCGGGGGCGGCGAACTGCTCCAAGCGGCCCCCCACGGCCAGCAGGGCGATCCGGTCGCCGAGCTTTACGGCCTCGTCGATGTCATGGGTGACGAGCACGATCGTCTTGCCCAGCCGGTCCTGGAGGTCGAGCAGGTCGTCCTGGAGGCGGCCGCGGACGATCGGATCGACGGCCGAGTACGGCTCATCCATCAGCAGGATGGGCGGGTCGGCGGCCAGGGCCCGGGCCACCCCGACCCGCTGCTGTTGGCCCCCCGACAGGGCGGCCGGGTACCGGGTCAGCAGCTCCGGGGCCAGGCCGACCAGGTCGGCCAGTTCCGACACCCGCTCGGCGATGCGGTCCCGGTCCCAGTCCAACAGGCGGGGCACGGTGGCGATGTTGTCGCCCACGGACCGGTGCGGGAACAGGCCGACGTGCTGGATCACGTACCCGATGCCGCGCCGCAGTTCGTGGACCGGCATCGAGGCGGCGTCACGCTCCCCGATGACCACCGTGCCCGCGGTCGGCTCGATGAGCCGGTTGATCATCTTGAGCACCGTGGTCTTGCCACAGCCCGACGGCCCGATCAGGGCGGTGATCCTCCCGGCCGGCAGGTCGAGGCTCAGGCCTTCGACCGCCGGGGCCGCGGACCCGGGATACACCTTGGTGAGCCCGTCGAGGCGGATACGGAGCGAGGCCGGCGCAGTCATGGAACTCGGAGAGCACCCTGCCCCAGCCAACCCCAGGGTTGGCCACCTGTTGGGCAGAATGACCCGGCATTGTCACAGATCGACCGGCCTGACGCCAGGGCCTCGGCCGGGGCACGGCCGGGACCCGGTCGGCTCCGTCCGGGCAGGTCGCAGGCCCGGGAGCTGGGGCGGACGGGCGCCGATCGGCCCGGGCCGGGACGGGCGCCGCGGCCGCGGACACCGATCTGGCGGGCATACTTCGCAGCCATGGACCGAGGCGCTCACCCCTCCGCACGGGCCTTCGCACCGCCCGTCGACACCGCCCGGTGAGCGGCGACCTCACCCCGGAACTGATCTCGGCGTCCCGTTGGACCGACGAGCAGGTGGCCGCGTCCGGGATGCCGGTGTCCGACGCCGCCCTGGTGACGATCGGCGGTGGCCTCGGCTCGTTCGCCCTGACCGACACCCTGCGGATCGCCGGTGCCCCCCGGAGCGCGCTCCGGGTGCTGACCACGATCGACATCCCCTATCAGACGTACCGGCTGCTAGCTCAGAACTCCCAGATCCCCCTTCACGAGCGCATCCGCTCCGACGCCGGTTCGACCATCGACAACATCTGGGGCTTCCCCAGCTACGCGGTGCGAGAGGCGTGGTCCGCCAAGGGGCTGAGCGCCAAGCTCGACCCGTTGATCAACGTCCTGCTCGAACCGGTGGGCGCCGACTACTGGACCCCGAAGGCGGAGCAGGTCTACCGCTCGGTGGATCGGGAGGCGGCGCGGATCGGCTGGTCGTCGATGCTGGTCAAGGGTGCGGTCCGCATGATCCGGGCCCGCCACGGTGGGGGCTACTTCAGCGTCCTCACCCCGCCCCCACCCCCAGGTCCGTCCCCGGACACGCCGGCCCGGATGGTGGTCCGCTCCACCTACGTCCACCTGGCGGTGGGCTACCCGGGCCTGCGTTTCCTCGACGACCTCCAGGCCTACCGCCAGGCCCACGGTGACTTCAGCCGGGTCGTGAACGCCTACGAGGCCCACGACCACGTGTACGAAGAGCTACTGCGCCGACCCTCGACGGTGGTCGTGCGGGGCAGTGGCATCGTGGGCATGCGCATCCTGGTCCGCCTGTTGGAGGACCGGGAGCGGCGGGGGGCCAACACCACGATCTTCCACCTGTTCCGCAACTACGTCAGCGGACCCCAGGGCGACAACCCCAACTTCCGACGACCGGGCCGCAACGGGTTCGCCTACCAGGGGTTCAACTACCCGAAGGCAGCTTGGGGCGGCCAGCTCAAGGAGTCGCTGGAGAAGCTGGAAGGACCGGAGCGGGCCCGCTACATCGGTTTGCTAGGTGGTACCAACGTGCCCCACCGCCGGGCCTGGGAGGCGTTGCTGGAGCGGGGCCGCCAGGGCGGCTGGTACCAGCAATGGGTCGGCCAGGTCTCGTCGGTCGCCCCGGGGCCGAACCAGACCATCGTGACCACCATCACCGACCCAGCCGGCCGGTCGATCCCGCTGGCCGCCAACTTCATCATCGACGCCACCGGGCTCGAGTCCGACATCTCCGAACACCGCCTCCTGGCCGACCTGCTGGAGCACAGCGCCGCCGGCCGCAACCCGTCGGGACGCCTCGACGTGGAGCCGACCTTCGAGATCCGCGGCACCCGGAACGAGCCGGGTCGGATGTACGCCTCGGGCTCGAGCACCCTGGGGGGCTACTACGCCGGCGTGGATTCGTTCCTGGGCCTCCAGTACGCGGCGGTGCGGATCGTGGACGATCTGGCCGCCCAGGGCTTCGGCACCCGCATCGGGACGTCCCAGTCGGTCCGGGAGTGGTTGCGCTGGATGCGGAACCGGCCCGTACCGGGATGACGCCTCCATGACACTCCGATCGGCGCCGCCGTCGCCCTCCCGCCCGGGGCAAGCGGTTTCCCACCCCAGAGATGGCCGGACCGGGAATGACGGACACGTGACCGGGCGCTATAACCGAGGTGGACGCCCACGGACTCCCGCCGACCGGCCGGAAGGTTCGGCCGATCGGGTCCCGGCGCCCGGCGGACCCCCAGGAGACGATCGATGACACCGACGTTGATCGGACGCATTCAAACCCGACTGTTCCTGCTGGTGACGGTGGGAGCGGTGTGGACCATCTTCGTGGTCCCCTTCCTGCCCCGGTTCGGGGCCTCGATCGGCGCCGTCTACACCGTGGCCTTCTTCGCCCTGATCCTGGTGGGTGTGGTGGGGGTCGGGGCCGAGGCCCTGTACCACGCCATCCAGCAGCGGCGGTGGGAGAAGGACTGGCCGATCCTGTTCGGCCTGCTCACCGGCCTGCCCGAGTTCCTGGTGATCGCCATACTTATCGCCGTCCTGATCCCGGGCGCCAACCTGATCACGGTGTTCCTCCACTTCACCACCACCTGGGTGGTGATCTGGCTGGCCGCCAACGGCCCCATGCGGGTGGTGCTGCTCCGGTGGCGCTACCAGGGCGGGAAGGTGCTGTGAACGGCATCGCCGACTACCGCTTCCTCCACCAGATCGGCGAGGGCAGCCACGGCACCTACTGGGTGGCCGACGCCCCGGACCGTCTCGGCCTGGACAGCGACCGGGTGGCGGTGAAGGTCTTCCGCCACCTGGCCACCGTCGGGGATCTGGACCGGATGGCCGAGGCCCTGGAACGCCACCGCGCCGTCCGGTCGCCGCACCTGGTCGAGCTGTACGACTGCGGCCAGCAGGGCGAACAGCTCTACTACTCGGCCAGATACCTGCCCGACGGTTCCCTGGGCCGCCCGACCCAGCCCCTCAGCCGGGCCGCGGTGCTGCGAGCAGTAGCGTGCGCCGCCAACGCGGCCCACGCGCTCCACGAGGCCGGCCTGGCCCACCGGTCGATCAAGCCGTCCAACATCCTGGTCGACGGCCGCGATGCCCGCCTCGGCGACGTGGAGGTGCTCGCCCTGCTCCAGCCGGGCAAGACGGTCACCGGCCTCGACCAGATCCGGACCATCGAGTACCTCGCCCCGGAGCTGATCCGGGGCGAGCAGGCGTCGCGGGCCACCGACATCTGGGCCCTCGGGGCCACCGCCCACCGAGTCCTCACCGGGCGGTCCACCTTCCCCGAGGCCCTGTCCGGCTCGTTGATCCAGGCCCTGAGGCACGTCCTGGACCATGTCCCCCAGCTCGACGATTCGTTGCTGCCCTACGAACGACGACTCATCGCCCGGGCCCTGGCCACCGATCCGATCGACCGTTTCGCCACCGCCGCCGACCTGGCCCGGGTCCTCGACGAGCTGGCCGGCCGCGAACTGGAGGCCGGGCCACGATGATCAGGACGGCGATCGCCATCGACTCCGGTCCCGGCCGCATCCACCGGGGCCTCGGCTTCGTGGCCCGCTGGCCGGGCCTGCTGCTCGTGCTCCCGTCGGATCCCCCCCACGACCGGACCGCCGGTGAGCTGCTCGAACGGCTCGGGCCGGAACCCGGGCCGGAACCCGCCGTCACCGCCTTCCTGGACGCGCTCGAGGATGGCCTGATCCGCTCGGTCGGCCTGATCACCATCGAGGACGACGAGCTCGTCGGCCGGGCGGCCGGTTCGGTGGAGATCCTGGTCGATGGCCGGACCGTCGCCGACGGCCGCGCCGGCCTCGTCGAGGCCCATTGGGAACGCGACGGCCGGCTCACCATGCGCACCGCCGGCCTGGCCCGCGCCGCCGAGGCGGCGGCCACGTTCAACCTCCGGCAAGGGGTGATCTCGGGCGGCGGGATCACCGTCGACCGGCCGAGCGAACCGTTCGGTTCGGACCCGGCCGCCCCACCCTCCCGCTCGCTGCTGCGCCGGGCCGCTCTCGGCCCGGCGCCGGAGCCGCCGGCCGCCCCCGTCCAGCCCGTCCCGTCACCCGCCGGCTCCCCGCCCCCCGGCCCGGTGGATCGGCCGGCGACGGTTCCGACCGCGACCCCGACCGAGGCACCGCCGGTGACCGACGAGGACACGGCCTACTTCCCGGCCGTGGCCCGCGACGACGCCGACGGTGCGACCCCGCATGCTGACACCCCGGGACCGGGGGATGACCTGGCCCGGCCCGACGCCGCCGGCGGACGCGTCCACCCCGTCCAGGCGGCCCGCCAAACCAACCCGTCGGCCACCGGAGCGGCCAACGGCTACCAGCAGCCCCCTCCCCCGGAGCCGACGGAGTTCCCCGCCGTCGACCCCGCCAGCGCCGCCGTGGTCACCCGGAGCACGCCGGCGGCCTCCGAGGAGTCGCGTCCGGGCGTGGGATCCCCTCCCCGCCCCCGGCACCGTCCACCCCCAGCGCCCGGGCATCGCGAGCCGTACAACTCCGGGATCCCGTTCCGGTCGATACCGCTCGGCCGGGCACCGGCTCCGGCCCCGCTCGCCCCCCTGCCCATCGCCGCCGACCTCCGATTCGAGCCGCCGACCTCGGTCCCCGCCGGCCGCGGTGGCCACCCCGCCCCGTCCCACCGGCAGGCCACCGACCGGGAGGTGGTGGAGGCCGAGCTCGGACCGCTGGCCCCTTCGACGGTGGTGGTGCGCGGCATCATCTGTTCCCGCCAGCACTTCAACAATCCGCTGGCCGCCTACTGCATGGTGTGCGGCATCTCGATGGTCCATGTCACCCACCGGCTGGTGCCCGGGCCGCGCCCGACCCTCGGCTTCCTCGTCTTCGACGACGGCACCACTTTCGGTCTCGACCGTGGGTACATCGTGGGCCGGGAACCAGGCCCGTGTGACGATCCGACGATGTCGCCCCTGGCTGTGCACGACCACAACGAGACACTGTCCCGGCGGCACGCCGACATCCAGCTGGTGGACTGGACGGTGACGATCACCGACCGTGGTTCGACCAACGGGACCTTCGTGTGGGACGCCACCAACGAGCGTTGGCACCGGATTCCCCCCCACGTGCCGAGCGACCTGGCCCCCGGGGCCACCGTCGCCCTGGGGCGTCGAACCTTCGTGTTCGAGAGCGTCACCCGGTTCTAGCCCTCCTCCGGCCGCCCGTTCGGCCGGGAACCGGCGACCGTCCACCTATCGCCGGACGTGGGCATTTGAACCCACAAGCAGACGGCCGGCCTGCTCATCCTTGTTCACTCAATCCGGGCTGTACTGGACATTCACCGCCGGACCACGTGACAGATTCGACCAATGTTCGGCGTACGCGACGCAGGGAGGCGACCGTTGCTGGCCAAGGATCAGAAACGAATCAGGCTGACACCACGTCGGCGGCAGGGGATCCTGGCTGGTCTCCTGCTGGTGGTTGGGTTCATGGTGGCGTCACCAGCGGTGGCCGAGATCAACCCCCAAGGGGAGATCACCTGGGGGGTCTACGGGCTCGCCACCGGCACCCAGACCGACCGGATCCAGGCCCAGGTGTTCGCCATCGAGCAGATCGGCAACCGGATCTACGTCGGTGGCAAGTTCACCGAGGCCCGACCGTCCTCCAACGGGGCGCCGGTGGCCCAGCCCTACCTGGCCGCCTTCGACGCCACCACCGGCAACTACCTCCAGGACTTCACCCCGGCCCTCGAAGGAGCGGTCTACACCCTGGAGGCCACACCGGACGGCTCTCGCCTCCTCGTCGGGGGCGAGTTCCGGTCGATCAACGGTGACAACGAGGCCCGCGGCCTGGCCGCCCTCGACCCGGCCACCGGCGCGGTCGATACCTCGTGGCGGGCCAAGGCCAGCAACGCGAACGGCGCCCGCCCCGTGGTGAAGAACATCGACGTCGTGGGCGACCAGGTCTACGTCGTCGGCCGGTTCGACCAGATCGGTGGCGGCCCCCGTCCCCTCCACGCCTCCGACGACCTGGCCCGCGTCTCCCTCGCGGACGGCACCCCGGACACCAGCCTCTCCATCACCGTGACCGGCGGCTCCCTGTGGGGCGTGGCCGTCGACGAAACGCTGGGCAAGATCTTCGTCGTCGGCTACCAGGACGCCGTCAATGGGGACGCCCGCGGCGCCGATATGGCGGTGTTGGATCTGGCCGGGAATCTCAACGGCCCGCAGAGCGAGATCGGCGGTAACAGCACCAGCATCAACAACCGGTACGGCCAAGACGTCGTCACCGTCAACGGTCTGGTGTTCTTCGCCGGCAGCGAGCACGTGATGCGGGTCTACCGGGCCAGCGATATGTCCCTCGTCACCCAGCACAGCACCGACCGTGGTGGTGACTATCAGGACCTCGAGGTGGTGGGCGACCGGGTGTACGGGTCCTGCCACTGCTACACGAACCACTACGCCGATTTCGACTACTGGCCCAACCGGCGCACGGTGATCAATCCCAACCAGGTGCAGATCACCCCGATCAAGTACCTGGCCGCCTACTCGGCCGTGACCGGGGCCTACATCCCCGAGTTCGGGGTCGACGCCTCGGCGACCCGGGCCGGCGTGTGGGCCATCCACGGTGACAGCAACGGCTGTCTCTGGATCGGTGGGGACATCAGCCGCTACACCACGATCGCCGGCCAGGACAGGGCCGCCGGCGCCTTCGCCAAGTTCTGCTCCGGCGGTGGTGGCGACACCATCGCCCCGGACGCCCCCACCAACCTGACCCAGACCCGGGCCGAGGACTACAAGATCGTGATCCGTTGGGACTCGTCGGTCGACAACCTAGGGGTGGCGAGCTACACCGTGTACCGGGACGGGGTCGAGGTCGGCACCAAGACCGCCGGTGGGGCCCAGAACTGGTTCACCGACAGCGGCCTCGACGCCGGAACGACCTACACCTATGAGGTGGTCGCCTTCGATCAGGCCGGCAACGTGTCCGCTCCGGCCACCATCGACGCGTCGACCACGGGTGGGACGGCCGGGGACACGACGGCGCCGAGCGCACCCGGGAACCTGACCCAGACCAGGACCGAGGACTACAAGCTGGTCCTCCGGTGGGACGCCTCCACCGACGACACGGCGGTGGCAAGCTACACCGTGTACCGGGACGGGGTCGAGGTCGGCACCAAGCCCCACGGCTCGTCGGCCCAGTACTGGTTCACCGACTCCGGCCTCGACGTGGGCACCGCCTACCAGTACGAGGTGGTGGCGGTAGACACCGCCGGCAACGTCTCGGACCCCGCCGCCCTCCAAGCGGGCACCACGGGCTGGGACCAGGTAGCCACCGGACCGGCCGCCCCCACCGGGCTGCGGAGCACCCTCCAGACCCGGGAGCGCATCGTGCTCAACTGGGTGGCCTCCCCCGATGCGGTCGAGTACGTGATCGCCCGCGATGACGGCACCGGCATGGTCGACGTCGGCACCAAGACCAACCTGTGGTACACCGACACCAACCTGCCCGCCGACACCACCTTCACCTACCATGTGGTCGCCGTCGACGCGGCGGGGACCCGGTCGGACCCGGCCGAACTGGTGGTGTCGACCACTCCCTGAGCGGTGGGCCCCGTCGTCAGCCCCAACCGCGGGGCACCAGATCTGTCGCCACCCGGTGGTCCGCATTGGGGCCGGGCCCTGGAGTGGACGACAAGCAAACCGGCCGCCGTGGGTAGTTGCGAACCCACGGCGGCCGGTCAGGATCTTGGGTCGTCAGTTGGCGTATGAGTGCCCGAGTCCGGCGGCGGCGTCGTTCTGGACCCCCCACGGCGGGATCGGGTACCGCAGACCGTTTCGGGCCAAGGCCTCGAGCCCGGCGATGGCCTTGGGCAGGAACTCGGGGGGTGTGGCCATCAGGAGCTCGTCGTCCTGTACTCCGCCGTAGCGCCGTTCGGCGAAGCACGGGATGCTCACGCTCGGCTCGCGCCGGGTCAGGGCCCGACCCCAGGAGTCGGCGCACGCCGACTCGCCCACACAGCCCCACTCGAAGTTCTTGTAGCCGGACCACTGGAGCCCGTTGATCAGCAGGATCATCTGGGCCGGGGTGGCGTAGACGAGGCACACGTCCGGCGGGTCGAGCCGCCCCGTGGCCAGGGGTGACACCGCCATGGCCCCATAGGTGCCGAAGGGCACGGTGTGCATGGCGTGCTGGTGGGCGGAGGAATCCTCGATGGTCTCGAACCAGACCCCGGCCATCTTGTCGCCCGAGAGCCACTCGTCGTCTTGGGGGTGGAGGCCGATGACGGCCCCGCACTGGGCCCCGACCAGGTCGTCCATGGTGATCCCGACGGTCCAGTTGAGGCGCGACGCCATGCCCACGATCTGGTCGGTGGTGTGGATGGCTCGGGGCCGGCGGATCTTGGGTACCGCCTCCATGGCCTCGCGGGTCTCGAAGAGCTTCATGCCGATCGGGGTGGTCCGCAGACGCAGCAGGCGGTTCAGGTCGTCGACCAGGCCGGGCCAGTCGTAGGGGGCGCCGTCGAGGTGTACCGGCTGTTCGGTCTGTTGGCTCATTGGATGTTCCTCCTGCAGATGGCTCGGGATCAGCGGCGCATGCGGGCGCGGCCCCGAGTGACCACCGCGCGAACGAGTCCGAACGGAGCGACCCCCGCGAGCAGGACACCGAGCCGGTTATGGATCCCGGGCACCACCGTCACCTTGCCCGCGGCCACCCCCTCCAGTCCAGCTGCGGCCACCTGGTCGGCGGTCTGCCACAGGAACCCGGGGGCGGAGTTGATCACACCGGCCCGGCGGTGGAACTCGGTCCGGGTGAGACCGGGGCACAGGGCGGTCACCGTCACCCCCCGGCTGGCGAGCTCGATGTGGGCCGACCGGGTAAGGGAGGTGACGTAGGCCTTGGTGGCCGCATAGGTGGCGGAGCCGGCCCCGGGGAGGGCCCCGGCCACCGAGGAGACGTTCAGGATCCCGCCCCGCCCCCGCCGGCCGAGGGCGGCGGCCGCCGTCGTGGTGAGGACCGAGACGGCGGCCACGTTGACCGCCACCATGGCGGCCTCCCGACGGGGGTCGGCGTCGGCCAGATCGTGCTCCCAGCCGAGCCCGGCGTTGTTCACCACAAGATCGACGGGGTCGAGCCCGGTGGCGATCCGGTCGGCCACCTTGGCCACGTCTTCGGGATCGGCCAGGTCGGCCACCAGGACCTCGGCGGGGACGGGCACCGCGGCGGCCACCTGGTCGAGGGCGCCCCGATCCCGGGCCACCAGCACCAGGGCGGTGCCCTGGGCGGCGAGGCGGAGGGCGATGGCCCGGCCGATCCCCACTGATGCCCCCGTCACCAGGGCCCGCTCCCAGTGGGGGGCGGGCCCTCCCCCACCGGGGATCGACCCGCCGTCGGGTTCAGGCCGCGACGGCATCGTCGGCCGGGAACATGGTGGTGAAGAAGGTGAGCAGGTCGCCCAGGACGTTGTTGCGTTTCATGAGGCCGACCTGGAGCTGGCCGCCGTCGTCGCCATACTCGTTCGGCTTCCAGACCCCGTTGGGGAACAGGCGGGAGAAGCGCATCTCCTGGGACACCTTGAGCCGGGCCGGTCCGAGCCGGACGACCAGTTCCGGCCCGCCGAACCCCGGGCCCTTCACCACGATCAGCTCCGTCACGCCCACCCGGGCGCACTGGGCCCGGACCAGGGCGACCTCGAGCAGCCGTTCGGCCTGGGTGGGGATCGGGCCGTAACGGTCCGACCACTCGGCCCGGAGATCCTCCACCTCGGCCCCGGTCCGGATGGAGGCCCGGTGCCGGTACGCCTCCAACCGCTGGGCCTCGTTGGCCACGTAGTCGGCGGGGAGATGGGCGTCGACGGGGATGTCGAGCTTGATCTCGGTGGGCTCGGCGACCGGTTCGCCCTTGAGGGCAGCCACCGCCTCGACCACCATCTGGTAGTAGAGATCGTAGCCCACGGCGGCGATGTGGCCGGACTGGCCGGTGCCCAGCAGGTTGCCGGCTCCCCGCAGCTCCAGGTCACGCATGGCGATCTTGAAACCGGATCCCAGGTCGGTGGCCTCGCCGATGGTGCGGAGCCGCTCGTAGGCGTCCTCGGTGAGCACGGCGTCGGGTCGGGTGAAGAGGTAGGCGTAGGCCCGCTGCCCCGACCGGCCCACCCGGCCCCGGAGCTGGTGGAGCTGGCCGAGACCGAGGAGCTCGGCCCGGTCGACCACGAGGGTGTTCACCGCCGGCATGTCGATGCCGGACTCGATGATGGTGGTACACACCAGCACGTCGTAGCGGCCGTCCCAGAAGTCGAGCACCACCTCCTCCAGGGAACCCTCGTCCATCTGCCCGTGGGCGACGGCGATACGGGCCTCCGGCACCAGGTTCCGGAGGTCCGCGGCCACCTTCTCGATGGTCTGTACCCGGTTGTGGACGAAGAACACCTGCCCGTCCCGGAGCAGTTCTCGGCGGATGGCCTCCGCCGCCGCCCGCTCGTCGTACTCGCCGACATAGGTGAGGATCGGTTGCCGGTCGGCGGGGGGTGTGTTGAGGACCGACAGATCCCGGATCCCGGTGAAGCTCATCTCCAGGGTGCGCGGGATCGGCGTGGCCGACAGGGTCAGTACGTCGACGTCGGCCTGGAGACCCTTGATGGCCTCCTTGTGCTTGACCCCGAAGCGCTGCTCCTCATCGACCACCAGCAGGCCCAGGTCGGCGAAGGTGACGTCGGCCGACAGGAGCCGGTGGGTGCCGATGATGACGTCGACCTCGCCGGCGGCCACCGCGGCGGCCACCGCCCTGGTCTGGGCCGCGGTCAGGAACCGGCTCAGCACCTCCACCCGGATCGGGTAGTTGGCGAACCGTTCGCTGAAGGTCTGGTAGTGCTGCTGGGCCAGGAGGGTGGTGGGGACGAGCACGGCGGCCTGGCGGCCCTCCTGCACCACCTTGAACACTGCCCGGAGGGCGATCTCCGTCTTGCCGAAGCCGACGTCGCCCACCACCAGGCGGTCCATGGGTGACGCGGTCTCCAGATCCCCCTTGACGTCGATCACCGCCTTGGCCTGGTCCGGGGTGAGCTCGTGGGGGAAGGCGGCCTCCAGCTCGGCCTGCCAGGGGGTGTCCGCCCCGTACCGGTGGCCGACCGTAGCCCGACGCTCCTGGTAGAGGACCACCAGCTCCTGGGCGATCTCGGCCACCGCGGAGCGGACCTTGGCCTTGGAACGGGCGAAATCGGAACCGCCCAGCTTGTGGAGGGTGGGGTTGTCGGATCCGCTGAAGGGACGGATCAGCTCGATCTGGTCGGAGGGGACGTAGAGCTTGTCGTTGCCCCGGTATTCGAGCAGGAGATAGTCGCGTTCGCTGCCCCCGATGGTCCGGGTGACCATCCCCCCGAAACGGCCCACCCCGTGGGTGTGGTGCACCACGTAGTCGCCCGGTGTGAGCTGGTCGAAGAAGCCCTCGGTCTGGCGTTTCCGGGGCCGGGCCCGGCGGTGGGCCCGTCGCCGGCCGGTCAGGTCGGCGTCGGTGAGGACCGCGGTTCCGATCCCGGGTAGCACCACCCCGCGCTCCAACGGGGCGACCGTCACGTGCACGCCGGGCGGGACCGGATCGGGGAGCTCAGCTCCGTGGTCGGTCACGTCAAGGCCCCAACCGGTGACCACCTCGACGGCCCGCTGGGCCGAGCCGGTGCCCTCGGCCGCCACCACCACCCGGTAGCCCTCGGCCACCAGCTTGATCAGCCGGGCCTGGAGGGCCTCTCCAGGGGTGTCCCAACCGGAGGCGTCGAGGACGGCCACGTCGGGGTTCTCGGGCACCGCGGTGACCGCCGCCGACGGGGCGTCGGAGCGGGCCAGGATACGTTCGAAGGGTAGGTGCAGGCGGGGGAACCGGTCGCCGCCGTCCGACCCGGCCGGGTCGGTGCCGTCCGGGGCGGCGTCGACGGTGACGCCCCAGGTCCGGGCCAGGCTGGTGGCCAGGTCGGCCTCCTCGGCCAAAAGGTCGAGCGACCGGTGCCGGAGCCGGCCCGGCTCGACCAGGACGAGGAGGGAGTCGGCGTCGAGCAGGTCGGGCAGGACCCGGGGCTCGTCGGTCATCCACGGGAGCCACGACTCCATGCCGTCGAACAGCTCACCCTCGGCCAACCGCTGCCACTGTTCACGACCCCACGGCTCGGCGGCCTCCAGGGCTCGGGCCCGTTCCCGGACGGTGTCGCTGGGCAGGAGCTCGCGACAACCGAAGATGGTGACCTCGGCCCGATCGATGGTGGAGCGCTGGTCGTTGACCGCGAACTCGCAGAGGCGGTCGACCTCGTCGCCCCACAGGTCGATCCGGACCGGGCCGTCCGCGGTGGACGGGAACACGTCGACGATGGAACCCCGCACCGCCACCTCGCCCCGGTGCTCCACCTGGGGCTCCCGGCGGTATCCGAGCGAGACCAGGCGGCGGACCAGATCGTCACTGTCGATCTGGTCGCCGACCCCGACGATCACCGGGTCGAGATCCTCGGCCCCCGGGCTGAGCTGCTGGACCATCGCCCGGATCGGGGTGACGATCAGGCGGGGGTGGCGGACGGGATCGGCCAGCAGCCAGAGAGTCCGGAGCCGCTGCCCCATGGTCTCGATCGAGGGACTGATCCGTTCGAACGGGAGGGTCTCCCAGGCCGGGACGGAGGCCACGTCGTCGGGTTCGAGCACCGTCGACAGGTCCGCGACCAGGCGGTCGGCCTCGGTGGTGGTGGGCACGGCGACCACCACCGGCCGCCGTTCCGAGGCCCGGGCCAGGGCGGCCACGGCCAGTGCCCGGGCCGGATCGGGCACGGCCAGCACGGTGGTGGCCCGGCCGACCACCCGCTCGATGGCGGGGTCCTCGGCGAGACTGCGAACAAGATGTCGAAACGGCACCAAACCAGCGTACTGATCGCCTGTTCAGCTCACCGGGGTTGGCCGGGACGGGGCCCGGGGTTCGGGCCTGGCCGGCGCCGATCGGCCGTGCCGTGTCGACGGTCCGGTCGGCCGGTCCGGTCAGGCCTGGCGCCGGCGGTTGACCTCGGCCATGGTCCGCACCACGCCGTCGAGGCTGATCTGCTCCACTGCGTCGGCCGCCCGGGAGACGGCGTCGTCGAGGAGGGCCCCGTCGGCCTTTCCCGGTCGTCTCAGCACCCAGTCGGTACCGGCCTGGCTGTGGGGGGGCTTGCCGATCCCGATCCGGAGCCGGATGTACTCGCTGGTCCCGAGGTGCTGGGTGATCGACCGCAGGCCGTTGTTGCCGGCGGTCCCACCCCCGGCTTTCAGCTGGATCCGGCCCGGGTCCAGGTCGAGCTCGTCGTGGACGACCACGATGTGGTGGGCCTCCTGCACCCCGTACGACTTCACCAAGGCCCGGACGGCTTCACCCGAGTTGTTCATGAAGGTGAGGGGGAAGGCGAGGACGACCCGTTGGTCGTTGAGCATGACGCCCGCGGCGAGGGCCCGGGCCTTGCTCCGCTTGAGGGGCACCCCGAGCCGGTCCGAGAGCAGTTCGATGGTCTGGGCCCCCACATTATGGCGGGTGCCGACGAACTGGTCGCCCGGATTGCCCAGGCCGACCACCAGGAGATCGGCGGGCGCGCCCCTCCGGTCGGCCGATCCGAGACGGCGGGCGAATTCGGTCACGCCGCCCGATCAGTCGTCGGCGGCGGCCTCGTCGCCGTCACCGTCGCCGGCCTCGCCCGTCTCCTCGGCACCGCCCTCGCCCTCCTCGGCCTCGACCTCGGCCTCCTCGGCGATGCTGGCCGACGGCAGGTTGGCGGCCACGACGGTGTGATCCTCGTCGGTCAGGAGGGTGGCGCCGGCCGGGATGGGCAGGTCGGCCACGGTGATCGGGCCGTGGATGGTGAGACCGCTGATGTCGGCGTCGATCTGGCCCGGGATGTCGAGGGGGCGGACCTCGATCTCGAGCTCGAACAGGATCTGCTCGACCATCCCGCCCTCCTCGGCCACCTCGGTGGCCTCGCCGACCAGGTGGATCGGGACCTGCACCCGGACCGGCTGGTTGGTGTCGACCCGCAGGAAGTCCACGTGGGTGACCTCGAGCCGGATCGGATCACGTTGTACGTCCCGAATGATGGCGGTCTCGCGGTTGCCGGCCATGTCGAGCTCGAGCACGGTGTTGAGCCCCGCCCCGGCCTTGAGCGCGTCGCGCAGCTCGGCGTAGTCGACGGCAACGGTGACCGGGTCCTTACCCAGTCCGTACAGGACGGCGGGCAGCTTGCCGGTGGCCCGGAGACGGCGGGACGAGCTCGACCCCAGGGGGCGATCCGTGGTGGCGGAGACAACGGTCTGTGACATGGCGCTTTCCTCGAACGAACACTGGCGGCACCCGGGAAGGCACGCCGGGACTCTCGCCCCCAACGGGCGGATCTGCCAGCATGCGAGCATACCGGACCGGGCCCGTGCCTCCTCCGTCGGTGGCCCGGGCCCACCGGGCCGATGGCGGACCGGGGTCGGATCAGTTCTGGTTCTCGCCGTTGAAGATCCGGCTCACCGAGGTGTCCTCGAACACGGCCCGGACCGCGTCGGCCACGATCCCGGCCGCGGTTACCACCTCCAGCTTGTCGAACTCCTTCTCCTCCTCGAGCGGGACCGTGTCGGTGACGATCACCTTGTCGAGCACCGAGTTCTTGAGCCGGTCGATGGCCGGCCCGGAGAACACCCCGTGGGTGGCGGCGGCCACCACCGACGACGCCCCCCGGTCGACCAGCAGCTCGGCCGCCTGGCAGATCGTGCCGGCGGTGTCGATCATGTCGTCGATCAGGACGCACTGGCGACCGTCCACCTCGCCGATCACGTCCTTGACCTCCACCAGGTTCTTCTGCCCACTGAGCCGCCGCTTGTGCACGATGGCCAGGTCGGCGCCGAGGTGCTGGCTGTACCGCTCGGCCACCTTGACCCGACCGGCGTCCGGGGAGACCACCACCAGGTCGTCGCCCATGGTGCGCAACCGGTCGATCAGGACCGGCATGGCGGTGAGGTGGTCGACCGGGCCGTTGAAGAAGCCCTGGATCTGGCCGGAGTGCAGGTCTACCGAGACCAGGCGGGAGGCCCCGGCCACCGAGAACAGGTCGGCCACCAGGCGAGCCGTGATCGGCTCCCGACCCTCCGACTTCCTGTCCTGGCGGGAGTACCCGTAGAACGGCATCACGGCAGTGATCCGCTTGGCCGAGGCCCGACGGGCGGCGTCGACCATGATGAGCTGTTCCATGATCGCGTCGTTGACCGACCGTCCCTCCAGCTCGGCGTGGCTCTGGACGATGAAGACATCCGATCCCCGCACCGACTCGGAGAACCGGCAGTGGGTCTCGCCACTGGAGAACTGGCTCAGGTGGGCCTCAGTGACCGGCTCCCCCAACCGCTCGGCGATGGCCTCGGCCAGCACACGTGAGTGGCGCCCGGCAAAGAGGTGCAGCTTCTTCGTCGTGACGACTTCCATGGGGGGCCTCCCGTCAGCCCGGCCACCCGGAGCCCGGCTGAGGTTGGGTTCTGCGGACGGAGGGGAGATCGGCGACCTCGCTCACGACGCTACCCGTCACGCCGCTCACCGCAGGTTCGACCGAACCGGGATTCGGCCATCAGTGGAACGTGAATCCGGGGTGGCGGTCAAACCGCCCGGGTTACGATCATGTTGCCGACCCGTCGCCAGCATAGAACGCCCCGGTGATCGTGCCGGTGGGGAGACGGGTGCCCGGGGCCAGGACCGCATAGGGACCCACCGTGCAGTCGTCCTCGATTCGGGCCAGGCGGGCCGTGGTCTGCTCGATGGTCACGTTGGCCCCGACGGTGCAACCGTCGAGGCGGGTGTCGGGACCCAGTTCGCATCCGTCGCCGATGGTGGTGGTGCCCTGGAGGAAGACGCCGGGGAAGAGGGTGATGTCGGTGCCCAGCGCCACCGTGGTGTCGATGTAGGTGCGGTCCGGGTCGACCATGGTGACCCCCATCGACAGCCAGTACCGGTTGGTCCGGCGACGCATCTCGGCCTCCGTCTCGGCCAGCTGGTTCCGGTCGCCGACCGGGACGAGATCGGCTGTGGGAGCCACAGGGAGGGTCACGCACAGGTGGCCGGAGGCGGCCAGCACCTCGACCACCTCGGCTAGGCGGCCCCGCCCGTCGGGGCTGTCGGCGGCCGCCCGGCGGAGGGCGGGGGCCAGCAAGCCCCGACGGACGCAGAACACGCCGGTGCTGCGTTCCTCGGTGGCCTCCCCAGCCGGGTCGTCGGCGACGTCATCGGGGGCGATGCCGGCCGCGTCCACCCGGGTGATGCGCTCGGTCGCCGGTCGGGGCGACTCGAGAGCCTCCACCCGGTCGTGCCGGCCGCGCCGGACCACGTCGGCGACCGTCGAGCCGTCCATGGGGTCCTCCCCGAACCGGTTGGGGAGGACGGGGGCCGTCACCGTCAGCACCGAGCAGGCGGCGCCAGACGTCCGGTGGACGTCCACCAGACGTTCCAGCAGGCCCGACCGCAGCAGGGGCAGATCGGCGGGCACGATCAGCAGATCCCCGTCGTCGTCGATCTCGTCGAACCCGCTGAGCCCGGCCAGGACAGCGTCGGCGGTACCGAAATCGAACTTCTGCTCCACGAACCGCACCGGGAAGCCGGGGGTGTCCTCCACGAGGCGTTTGGCCACCCGGCTACCATCGACGCCGGTGACGACCACCCCCTCGCGGACGCCGGCGGCGGCCAGGGTGTCGAGCACATATGAGGCCATCGCCCGCCCACACAGACGGTGGATCGGCTTGGGGCGGGATGACCGCATCGGAGCCCCCGAGCTGGTTGCAACCACGAGGGCGGACATCGAACGGCTGGTCATACCAACCGTTTTAGTGGACCACACCGGACCGGTGGCCCACCGGACGGTCGGGACCGGGCTGGGCCGATCCCGACGTCGAACGAGCGTTCGCGGGGCAGGGCTCGAACCTGCAACCCCCAGATTCAAAGTCTGGTGTTCTGCCAGTTGAACTACCCGCGATCGGTGGGGACACCGCGATTCCGGCGCACCCCGTACTCGACGGTAGCCGCTCCCGGCCGTCGCGTGCGGCCGAGTTGTCCCGTCGACGGGGCCGAGCGGTCCCGAAGTTCGGACACCGTTCGTCGTCCGGGAAGGTGGGGGATCCGGAGAAGGCGGCTAGCCTCCACTCCGCCATGGGATCGCTCATCAAGAAACGGCGCAAGCGTATGCGGAAGAAGAAGCACCGCAAGCTGCTGAAGCGCACGCGCGTTCAGCGCCGCAACAAGAAGTAGTCACCGTCCCGAGACCGGCCAGCCGGTCAGGACGCCGTCGCCCCCAGCCCGGCTCATCACGCCGGGCTGTTTCGGGTCCTCCGCCGGAGCCGACCGTTCGGTCGTGCCTTCTCCGCCGTCATTGACCGTGTTGTTATCGGCCGTGCCGTTACCGACCGTGTTGTTATCGGCCGTGCCGTTACCGACCGTGCTGTCCCCCCGTCCGCGGCCCATGCCGCGGGCGGGTTCCAGTCGACGGTCCCGAGTCACAGACCGACGGGAACCGACGGTCCCGAGTCACAGACCGGATCTAGGCCGGGTGGGCGGGCACGGTGTGCACCACGTGACGCCCCGGGCCGGGGTGGGCGCCCGGCACGAACCAGGTGGAGCCGCTTCCGGCCAGCTGGGGGATTTCGCCGGTGGCGTCGGCCAGCTTGTCACGCCAGATGGCCAGTTCGGGGGCCACGACCAAGGCGGCGGGCTCGAGATCGTTGACCCCGGATCCGGTGGGGCCGCCCAGCTCGGCCCAGGCCCGGAACACCGCTCCGGTCGGGCACCGCACCGGCGGGGTGAACAGGGTGAAGGTCAGCGGCACGAATCCGAGCGGCTCGATGAGCTCGCCGAACCCGGTCACCCGGGCCCGGCCACCGACCAGGCAGAAGGCGACGTCGGCCCCGAGGCGGGCCGCCTCGGTCGGGTCGGTACTCCCCGCCCACCGCAGCACAGCGGCGGCGTCGGCTGAGCCGCCCCCGAGCCCGGCCTCAGACGGGATCCGTTTCCGCAGCCGGACCTCGGCCAACCGGCCGGTGACGGCCAGGGCCCGCAGGACGAGATTGTCCGGCCCCGGGGTCACCCCGGCCGCGGCACCGGTGGCCAGCAGTTCGAGTCGGGACGCCCCGGCGGTGGTGGGGCTCACGTCGAGGTCGTCGTAGAGGTCGACGGTGACCATCTCGGCGTCGACGGTGTGGAGCCCGTCGGCCTGGACCCCGGTGACCCGGAGGCGGAGGGTCAGCTTGGCCGGGGCCCGCAAACGGGTGGTCGGCTGATCGTGGGTGGGCGTCATCCGGTCGGCTCCTCGGGGGATGGGCGGGCCACGGCGGCTAGACGCACCCAGGCGTCAAGGTCGAGTTGTTCGGCCCGGGCCGTGGGTTTCACGCCTGCCGCCTCGATGGCGGCCACGTCGAGCAGGCCGGCCAGGGACCGCCGGACCATCTTGCGCCGTTGGCCGAATCCGGCCCGCACCAGTTCGGCCACGGCGGCGTACCCCTCGGGCGGCCGGCGGTGGTGGCGGCGCAGTTCGACCAGGACCGAGGCCACCTTCGGGCGCGGCAGGAACAGCTCGGGCCGCACCCCGGATCCGACCAGCCGGACGTCAGCCCAGTACGAGGCCAGCACCGACGGGATCCCATAGGTGCGTGACCCGGGTCCTGCCGCCAACCGCTCCCCCGCCTCCCGTTGCACCATCACCAGCCACCGGTCCAGGGCCGGCTGGTCCCGGAGCAGGTCGAGGATCAGGGGGGTAGCCAGGTTGTAGGGGAGGTTGGCCACCACCGACCAGGGCCGGTCCGCCCCCACCGGCCCGGCCCCCGGTTCCGGGGCGGCCGGGAACGAGTCGAGCACCTCGGACCAGTCGACCTCGCGGGCGTCGCCGGCGAGGACCACCACGTCGAGCCCGTGCACCGTCTCGGCCAGGGCGGGAAGGAGGTAGCGGTCGACCTCGATGGCCACCACCCGGGCCCCGGCGGCGGCCAACCCCCGGGTGAGGGTGCCGAGACCGGCGCCGATCTCGACCACCCGGTCGCCGGGCTCGACCCCGGCCAGACGGACGATCCGGTCGACCGTGCCCGGGTCGCACAGGAAGTTCTGTCCGAGGGCCCGGCTGGGGGCCAGGTCGTGACGGTCCAGGAGGTCGTGGACCTGGGTCCGGTTGAGGGGCCGGGAGGCGGTACCACCCCCGGCGGGGGTCCGGTTCCGGGTCGGGTCGGCTCTACCCGCCGGGTTCGTGTCGCCCGTGGTCACGAGTCCGGCGGGTCGAGCCGGTACAGCGTCCGGGCGTTCTCGGTGGTGGCCGCGGCCACCAGCGCCTCCGGCTCGGCCCTCAGGTCGGCCAGGGCGGCCCCGACCACGGCCACCCGGGCCGGCCGCTTGGGTCGACCCCGATGGGGGCCGGG
>JBKECK010000066.1:0-1622 GCA_047974625.1 Acidimicrobiales bacterium | reverse complement strand
TGGCCGTGGATCGCCAAGACCCGGCACTCCACCACCGGTGTGGGCCTGATCTCCCCCCCCCCCCACCACGACATCTACTCCATCGAGGCTCTGGCCCAGCTGATCCCCGACCTCAAGAACGCCAACCCGTCGGCCCGGGTCCACGTGAAACTGGTGGCCGAGGTCGGGGTGGGCCCGGTGGCCGCCGGGGTATCCAAGGCCAAGGCCGACGTCGTGCTGATCTCCGGCAACGACGGCGGCACCGGCGCCTCCCCGCTCACCTCGCTCAAGCACGCCGGCGGTCCCTGGGAGCTCGGCCTGGCCGAGACCCAGCAGACCCTGCTGCTCAACGACCTGCGGGACCGGATCGTCGTCCAGGTTGACGGCCAGATCAAGACCGGCCGGGACGTCATCATCGCCGCCCTCCTCGGGGCCGAGGAGTTCGGCTTCGCCACCGCACCCCTGGTGGTGTCGGGCTGCGTCATGATGCGGGTCTGCCACCTCGACACCTGCCCGGTCGGCATCGCCACCCAGAACCCCGAGCTGCGATCCCGGTTCAGCGGCAAGCCCGAGTTCGTGGAGACCTTCTTCCGTTACATCGCCGAGGAGGTGCGCGAGTACCTGGCCGACCTCGGATTCCGGTCCATTGAGGAAGCCGTCGGTCAGGTGGAGTGCCTCGACACCTCGGCGGCGATCGACCACTGGAAGGCGTCGGGCCTCGACCTCACCCCGGTGCTGCACCGGCCCGACATCGAGGAGAACGCCGCCCGGTACCGGGTGGTCGATCAAGACCACGGCCTGGACCGAGCCCTGGACCGCCAGCTCATCTCCCTGGCCATGCCGGCGATAGACGGGGGGAGCGGGTCAAGCTCCGCCTACCGGTGTCGAACACCAACCGGACGGTGGGCACCATGCTCGGGCACGAGGTCACCAAGGCAACCAGGGGGGCCGGGCTGCCCGACGACACCATCGTGGTCGACTTCCACGGTTCGGCCGGCCAGTCGTTCGGGGCCTTTCTGCCCCACGGGATCACCCTGCGCCTCGAGGGCGACGCCAACGACTACTTCGGCAAGGGCCTCTCCGGTGGCCACCTACGGGTGTTCCCCCCGGCGGACGCCCCGTTCGTAGCCGAGGAGAACATCATCGCCGGCAACGTGATCCTCTACGGGGCCACCTCCGGGTCGGTGTTCATCCGCGGGGTGGTCGGCGAGCGGTTCTGCGTCCGCAACTCCGGCGCCGAAGCCGTCGTCGAGGGTGTCGGTGACCACGGCTGCGAGTACATGACCGGCGGCGTCGCCGTGATCTTGGGCCGCACCGGCCGCAACTTCGGGGCCGGCATGTCGGGCGGCGTGGCCTACGTCCTCGACGAACACGGCACCTTCCCCAGCCTGGTCAACCCGGAGATGGTCGAGCTCGAAGCCCTCGACCCCAGCGACTGCGCCCGGCTTCACGACCTGGTCCGCCGCCACCAGGCCGAGACCGGCTCGCGCGTGGCCGAACGGCTCCTGGCCGACTGGCCCGCCGCGCTGGGCAGGTTCGTCAAGGTCATGCCCACCGACTACCGACGGGTGCTCGAAGCGGAGGCCCGGGCCGCCGACCAGGGGATCGACCCCACCACAGCGATGATGGAGGCAGCGCATGGG
>JBKECK010000065.1:0-1963 GCA_047974625.1 Acidimicrobiales bacterium | reverse complement strand
CGATACCAGCAGACCCTGGCCAACGAGGTCCTCCGGGCCGGTGTCTACCAGTCCGAACAGCAACGCCGCGACCGGCTCCCGACCTGGCTGATCCACTACAACTACCATCGACCCCACAGCGCCGCCGGGAACCAGCCCCCAGCCTCACGGCTCAAGACCGGTGTCACCAACGTCATGCCCGGTTACAACTAGGGACTGCACCCGGTCTGGTTGACACTTGGGGTGTGCAGTGGTCAGGCCGCATTTGCGGCCGCGTAGATCATCTCAAACTCGACCGGGGTGAGTTTGCCCAGGGCCCGCTGGCGACGGCGGCGGTTGTACTTGGTTTCGATCCACCGCACGATCGCGAGCCGGAGCTCGTCGCGGGTGTCCCAGCGCCGGGTGTCAAGGACGTTCTTCTGCAGGAGTGAGAAGAAGCTCTCCATGCTGGCGTTGTCGCCGGCTCCGTAGGAGCGGCCCATCGACCCGACCAGGCCGGTGTTCGCCAGGAGCAGCTGGGTGCGTTTGGCCCTGAACTGACCGCCCCTGTCGGAGTGGCAGATGGTCCCGACCGGGCAGCGGAGCGCGATGGCGTTGCGCATCGCCGCCCTTGCCAGGGAGGACTTCATGCGGGAGCCGATGGAGTAGCCGACGATCTTGTTGGAGTAGATGTCCTTGATCGCGCAGATGTAGAGCTTCCCGTCCCGGGTGGGGTGCTCGGAGATGTCCCACAGCCACACCTTGTTCGGTGCGTCCGCGACGAACTCGTGACGGGTGACGCCGTGCTCGTCGACCACGGCAAGCAGGTCGTCGTGCGGCGCCGGCCCGGTGGAGCCGGCCTTGGACCGCTTCTTGTGGTGGCTGGCGGTGATGCCGGCGATGCGGCACAGGCGGTGGACACGGTTCTCACCCACGGTGATGCCGTGCTCGTCGGCCAGCTCGTCGGTGAGGAACCTGTAGCCGAGCGTGGCGTCGTCGGCGTGCAGGTCGTAGAGCACGTCGATGAGGTGGGCGTCGTCCCACTCCCGCTGCGACACCGGCTCCTTGAGCCATGTGTAGTACGCCTGAGTCGACAGCCCCAGAACCCGACACGCCACCGCGACCGGCACCCTGATCGGGGCACCGGCCGCGGCCATCTCGCGGACGATCGGGAAGGCTATTTTCCCGGCAAGTTCGCCTGCGACAGGTACGCGGCCGCGCGTCGCAGTACCTCGTTCTCCTGCTCCAGCAGCCGGGCGCGCTTTCGCAGCTCCCGGAGTTCCTTGCGCTCATCCTCGGTGGGACCGGGACGCTTGCCGTCCTCGACGTCGGCCTTCTTCAGCCAGTTGTGCAGGCAGCCTTCGGAGATCCCGAAATCCTTCGCGATCTGCTTCAGCGGAGCCTCGCCCTTACGGGCGACAGCCACGACATCGTCGCGGAACTCCTTGGGATAGGGCTTCGGCATAGCCGACATCCTCTCCTGCGAGGACCAGATCCTCACAAGTCAGGTGTCAACCAAACCCGGGGCAGTCCCGGGCTCTCGGTCTTGCGGCGCCCCCGCCGGGCGGGGAGCGACGGCCTCCCCGAATCGGTCGCGCCAGGGCTGACGTCGGCTCTGCCGGGCGAGACACTTGTGCGCAGCGCGGCCCGGCGGGTCGTGGCGCTGGGGACCACCGTGTGGATCGTGCCGACGACCAGCAGCACGGTCTGCCTGGTCGTCGCCGATGCCGGTGGCCATGGCGCGACGTGCAACTCCAGCGCGGTCCTCGCAAGTCGGGGGGCGATCCCGCTGGCGGTCCGGGGAGCGACGGTGATGCTCGTCGCCGACGGCTTCACGGCTGCGCGAGGCGGTGGACGCGTCTACCCCGTCCGCGACAACACGCTCGTCATACCCGAGGGGCACGGTGCGACCGTGACCCTCACGGGCCCTGCCGGGCACCGCACCGTCTCACTGCAATGAGCGGAACGGACTCCGCCTTGAGCCTGAATCCGTCGGGAGATCGTG
>JBKECK010000064.1:0-37193 GCA_047974625.1 Acidimicrobiales bacterium | reverse complement strand
GAGGGGGCGGAACTGCTGATCAACCCGTCCAACGCCGCCTCCTACTGGCTGACCCAGGTCCAGACCCAGCAGGTGGCCTCCAACCGGTTGCGGGCCATTGAGAACGACCGGTGGACCCTCCAGCTCACCCCGACCGGCCTGAGCGCCGTCATCGACCCCGACGGCCGGGTCGAGCAGCGCACCGACGTCGGCGAACAAGCGGTCCTGGTGGACACCGTGGAGATGCGCTCCGGCGAGACCATCGCCACCCGGCTCGGTCCGTGGCCGCTGGCCGTCTACGGGGTGGCCGTCGTGGCCCTCAGCTGGGGGTGGCCACGGCTTCGACGGGATGATCCGACGGACCACCCGCCCGCAGGTACAGCGCCGCCAACCCCGAGTTGAAGATCGCCATCCCGGCCGACGTGGCGAACCAGGCCAGCAGCGTCCCCACCACCAGCTGATCCCGGGAGGGCAGCAGGTCGGCGATGGCGAACTCCTCGATCGGATCGCCGTCGGCGGTGGCCAACCGGCCGTCGGCGGTGACCATCAGGGTCTCGGCGTCGGGGTTGACCACCGGCGCCACGGCGCCAAACACGAGCTGACCGAACGACATGACGGCGTAGGCCACGATCCCGACCAGGACCACCCGGCCGGCCACGGGCCAGAACCGGCCGGCCGTCATCCGCCACGAGATGGCCACCGGCCGGGGCCCGGCCACCACCGCGGCCACCGTGAAGAAGGTCATCCGGACCCAGATCCAGACCGCCCCGATGCCCAGCGCCGCCAGCGTCACCCCCAGCAGCAAGATCGCGGCCGGACCGGCAATCGCCGCGATCGCGGCCGGGACGACCACCGCCACCATCATCGCCACCAGGGCGGCCAGCCAGAACAGCACCAGGTAGCCGACGACGGGCAGGAGACGCCGCAGGCCGACCAGGGCAGAGCGGCCCAACGGGGTGGGCACGCCCACATGGGCGGCGTGGATGGCGTGGGTGTAGGTGAGGGAGCCGTAGAGCACCACCAGCCACATCAGGGGCACGGTGAGGAGCCGGGCCACCGACGCCGCATCGGTGGGGCCGCCAATCACATCGTTGGTGGTGAACACCACCGGTTCGATGACCGGGTAGATGGTGAACAGCATCAGGGCCACGGCCACCGCGGGGAGGGCGTAGAGCAGCACCAGATAGGCGGGGAGCTGACCGAGGGGCACGCTGAGACTGTCCCGGAGCCACCGGCCGACGTCCCCGAGACGCCGGGGGTCCAGGGCGGACGGGTGGAGGGGAGCCAGGGCGTCGAAGACGATCCCGTTGTCGGACGGGGCGCGGTGATCGGTCCAGCGCGTCCCGTCCCAGAACCGGATCTGACCGTGGTCGTCCGGGTCCGGGTACCAGCCCGCCGCCGGGCCCTCGACACCGCTCACCCGGCGCCCGACCGGCGCCCGACCGACGTTGCGGGCCCTACAACCTTGGTGGAGGAGATCACGACCACGAAAAGCACCCTACCCAGCCGGCCGGGCGGACCCGTCCGGTGCCCCCGCCCCGGTCCAGCCGGGGCCGCTACGGGTCGACCTCGACGATGACGGTGAACGGGCCGTCGTTGACCAGCTCGACCCGCATGTCGGCCCCGAAGCGGCCGGTGGCCACCGGCACCCCGGCCCGGGCGATTCGCGAGGCCAACTGGTCGATCAGGGGAGCGGCCGCCACCGGATCGGCGGCCCGGGTGTAGCCGGGCCGGTTCCCGCTGGTCGTGTCGGCGTAGAGGGTGAACTGGCTGATGACGAGGATCCCCCCGCCGACGTCGAGGACCGAACGGTTGGCCCGGCCCTGCTCGTCGGCGAAGATCCGCAGGGCGGCGAGCTTGTCGCCCAGCCTGATGGCCTGGGCCGGGGTGTCGTGGTGGGTGACGGCCACCAGGGCGCAGAGGCCGTGGTCGATCCGGCCCACCGTCTGGCCGTCCACACTCACCGACGCCCCCGCCACCCGTTGCACCACCGATCGCATCGGGCCACGCTAGCCAGCGCTCCTTCGCCACCTCACCATCCACCCACCCGCATGCTCCCGGCTCTTCGGCCAAAGCCTCATCGCACGCTGGCAAGCGCAGCCACCTCACCATCCGCCCACCCGCTTACCCTGTAGTAGCTCGGGTTGGCAGCTCGGGTTGGCAGCTCGGGACGTCGGCCCCCGGGCGGTGACGGGACTCCGGCCGGCGCGGGAGAGGACTCGCACCCAATGTCATCGCAGGACGATCATCCGTTGCGCCTGGCGTATCTCTCGTACCGGTCGAAACCGACGGTGGGCGGCCAGGGCGTCTACACCCGGCACCTGACCAAAGCCCTAGCCGACCTCGGCCACCATGTGGAGGTCTTCTCCGGCCAGCCCTACCCCGATCTCGACGACCGGGTCCGCCTCCACCAGCTCCCCAGCCTGGACATCTTCAACGACCACTTCCCGGGCCGGTTCCCTGCGTTCTGGGAGGTCCGGTCCTTGGCCGACTACCTCGAGGTGTCGACCTATTCCCTCGGCATGTTCCCCGAACCGCTCGCCTTCTCGGTGCGGGCCTGGCAGGCGTTACGGTCCCGAACCGACGACTTCGACATCGTGCACGACAACCAGTGCCTGGGGTACGGGATCCTGGGCATCGAACGGATCCTGCCCACCCTGGTCACCCTCCACCACCCGATCACCGTGGATCGGCGGCTCGAACTGGAGGCGGCCCCCACCCGGTGGAAACGGTGGAGCACCCGCCGCTGGTACGGCTTCGTGACCATGCAGGCCCGGGTGGCCCGCCGGATGCCCCGCATCCTGGTCGTGTCGGAGAACTCGATGGCGGACATCGAACGGGACATGGGCGTGTCGCCCGACGCGATGCGGCTGGTCCACGTCGGCGTCGACCCGGCGCTGTTCCGGCCCCTGCCCGGGATCGAACGGATCCCGGGCAGCCTGATCACCACCGCCTCGGCCGACGTGGAGATGAAGGGCCTCCGGTTCCTGCTCGAGGCCCTGGCCAAGCTCCGCACCGAGCGGGAGGTGTCGCTGACCGTCATCGGGCGACCCAAGGAGGGGGGCCGCTCCCACGAGCTGATCGAACGGCTGGGCCTCACCGACGTGATCAGCTTCGTGTCCGGCGTGCCCGACCAGCGGATCGTGGAGCTCTACGCCGCGTCCACGATGGCGGTGGTCCCGTCCCTGTACGAGGGCTTCTCCCTACCGGCGGTGGAGGCCATGGCCACCGCCACCCCCCTGGTGGCCACCACCGGTGGGGCCCTCCCTGAGGTGACCGGCGCCGACGGGGACACGGTGCTCCGGTGCGAGCCGGGCAACGCCGAGGCCCTCGCGGCCGCGATCCGGCGCGGCCTCGGCGACGCCGATCTCCGGGCCCGGGTGGGGGCGGCCGGCCGGGAGCGCGTCATCGCCCGCTACACCTGGGAGCGAGCCGCCGTCCGGACCGCGGACCAGTACCGGGAGGTGGCGGACCTGCGCGGCCCCCGGACCCTCCCGGCCGGGCGGTGATCCGGTGCTGACCGTCGACTACGACCGGTTGGGGGTAGAACCGGGGATGCGGGTCCTCGACCTGGGGGCCGGTTTCGGCCGGCACGCCTTCGAGACGGCCCGACGGGGCGCCCACGTGGTGGCCGTCGACCTGGCCGCCGACGAGCTGGAGGCCACGGCCGACACCTTCGCCGCCATGCGGGCGGCCGGGGAGATCGGCCCCGGGGTGAGCACCACGGTGGTGCGGGCCGACGGCGGCCGGCTCCCGTTCCCGGACGGCGCCTTCGACCGGGTGGTCGCCTCCGAGGTACTCGAACACGTGCCCGACGATCTAGGGGTGATGGGCGAGCTGCACCGGGTGCTCCGGCCCGGGGGTCGTCTGGCCGCCACCGTCCCAGCCACCGTTCCCGAACAGATCTGCTGGTGGCTCGACGAGTCCTACCACGCCCCCATCAGCGTGGGTGGACACGTCCGGATCTACACCCGGGCCGAGCTCCACACCAAGCTGGCCAGCCGGGGCCTCGACCCCTACGACCGGCACCGGGCCCACGCCCTCCACACCCCGTACTGGTGGTTGAAGTGCGCGGTGGGGGTCGACAACGACGGGCACCCCCTGGTGCGGGCCTACCACCGGTTGCTGGTGTGGGACATCGTCTCAGCCCCGCCGGTGACCCGGGCCGCGGACCGGTGGCTCAACCCGGTGCTGGGCAAGAGCCTGGTGGTGTACGCCGAGCGCGGCCCGGCCACCGGCGCCCACCCCCGGCCCCGGGCCGTGGCGGAGGTGGCGTGACCGCCACCCGGTCCAGCATCCCCGCCGTGCCCGGGGTGATCACGGTCGACGAGGTGGCCGCCACCGCGGCCACCATCGCCGAGCTCCAGCTCCCTGACGGGATGATCCCGTGGTTCCCGGGCGGCCACACCGACCCGTGGAACCATGTCGAATCGGCCATGGCCCTCACCGTGACCGGCCGCTGGGCCGAGGCCGAGGCCGCCTACCAATGGCTGGCCGACCGGCAACGGCCCGACGGGGCCTGGCACAACTACTACGTGGCCGGCAGGGTCAGCGACCCGAAGTTCGACACCAACTGTGTGGCCTATGTGGCCACCGGGATCTGGCACCACCTGCTGGTCACCGGCGACGAGAGCTTCGCCCGGCTCCTGTTCCCGGTGGTGGATCGGGCCCTCGACTACGTCCTCGCCCTCCAGACCGGTCGGGGGGAGGTCATCTGGGCCCGACGACCGGACGGTTCCCCGTGGGACTACGCCCTGCTCACCGGTTCGTCGTCGATCGCCCACAGCCTGGCCTGCGGTCACGCCCTCGCCGCCCGACTCGGGGTGGGCCGTCCCGCCTGGGCCGAGGCCCGACGCCGCCTGGTCAGGGTGATCGCTACCCAGCCCCACGCCTTCGAACCGAAGGACCGGTGGGCCATGGACTGGTACTACCCGGTGCTCAGCGGGGCCCTCACCGGTGCGGCGGCCCGTCGTCGCCTCGGTGAGCGCCGGGACCTGTTCCTCATGACCGGCAAGGGGGTCCGCTGCGTGTCCGACCAGCCGTGGGTCACCGCGGCCGAGACCTGCGAATGCGCCATGGCGTACCTGGCCGTGGGCGACGAGGCCTCGGCCCACGACCTGTTCCGCTGGGCCCAGGGCCTCCGTGGCCCCGACGGCGACTACTTCACCGGGATCGTGCTCCCCGAGCGGGTCAACTTCCCCGCCGCCGAGCGCAGCTCCTACACCGCGGCGGCGGTGATCCTGGCCGCCGACGCCCTGTCGGGGACGAGCCCGGCCAGCGGCCTGTTCGTTGACCACCCCCCCGCCGTCGGGGAGACCACCGTGGCCGGCGACGCCGTCCCGGGGACCATCCGCGACCACCGGGCCGCCCGGGGGCTCAGCGGCGGCGAATGATCCGCAACGACCCGCAGGCCGAGAGGTCCTCGAACCCGCCGGCGGCCACGGCCGGGGCGTACAGGGCGTCGTGGGGGGCCTGGCCGCCGTGGGCGGGGTCGGTGAACACATCGTGGATGGCCACCAGCCCGCCGGGGGCGACCCGCTGGAGCCAGGCCGCGTCGGCCCGGACCACCTCGATGCCGTGGCCGCCGTCGATGAACAGGAACCCGAGGGGTGTCCGCCAGTGGCGGGCTACGGTGGCAGACTCGCCGATCACGGCCACGTCGACGTCGCCCAGGCCGGCGGCGTCGATGGTGGCCCGGAACTGGGGCAGGGTGTCGATCCGGCCCGTGGCCGGATCGACCAGGTCGGGTTCGTGGTGGGGCCAGCCGGGCTGGTTCTCCTCCGAGCCGTGGTGGTGGTCGACGCTGTAGAGCACGGTGCCGGCCCGGGCGGCCACCGGCCCGAGGTAGCAGGCCGACTTGCCGCAGTAGGAGCCGACCTCCAGGAACGGTCCGAGGCCGGGGTCGGCCGTGGCCGCCGCCGCGGCCAGGGCGAGGCCCTCGTCGATCGGCATGAACCCACGGGCCTGTTCGGCCCGGGCCCGCTCGGCCCCGGTGAGGGGGTCCGGGCCGGGACCGGTCACAGCCGGCCGGTCGATTCCAGGGAGCGGGAGAACAGGCCGTCGAGGACGGCGAACTTGACCACCCACACCACCCCGTAGCCGGTGAGCGAGGCCAGGGCCACCCACAGGCCCGATCCGAAGAGCTGGTCGGCAGCCTGGGCCAGCACGGTGGACAGGGCCAGACCGAGTAGGGCGATCGTCCAGAACGGGATCACCTCACGGCGGAGGCTGTGACCGCCACGGACCTCCCACACCCAGTAGCGGCTGAGCAGGTAGGCGGGCACCGCGGCCACCACCGCGGCGAACACGTTGGACCAGCCGCCGGGCCAACCCCAGATCGAGTGGGCCACGTAGAGCAGGATCTGGTGGTTGACCAGGTTGACGGCCGACACGGCGAGGTACTTCCCGGCGATGAGGCGCCGCTCGATGAGCGCATCGACGGCACGGCCGGCCGGGCGGCGGGGGGACACCTGAACCACCCGGTGAGGGTATCGGCGGCCGCGCCCGACGCCGAGGAGACCCGGGCCGCCACACTGGTGCGGTGGCACGTCGCTCTCCCCGTCGAACCGACCTCCTCCCGCCCCCCGACCCGACCCGGCCGTCCCGGTGGCGCCAGTCGGTGGCGACGGTGGCTGGGGCCGCCCTGGCCGCCGCGCTGACGGCGGGGTGCGCCGACACCCTGGCGTCCGATCCGGCCACGGGCGGCATCCCCACCACAGCGGCGCCGGCCTCCTCCACCCCGAACGCGGCCGGCACCGATGAGACAGCCGACGATCCGGCCTGGATGACCACCCCGGTGGCCGTGGTGACCGTGGCCACGGTCACCCAGCCGACGGCGTTGACCGTCGCCCCGAACGGCACCGATCTGTGGATCACCGAACGCCAGGGCCGGATCCGGCGGCTGGAACGGACGGTGGCGGACGGGACCGAGCGGTTCGTGCTCGCCCCCGAGCCGGTCCTGGACCTCTCCGGCGGGGTCGGGGTGGCCGGGGAGGGCGGCCTGCTGGGGCTGGTGGTGTCGGTGGACGGCGAGGAGCTGTTCGTCAACTACACCGACACCGGCGGGACGACCGTGGTGGCCGCCCACCCGGTACTCGACGACGCCACCGTCGGCCCCGCTGACCAGGCCCGCACCGTGCTCACCATCGACCAGCCCTACAGCAACCACAACGGCGGCGACCTCCACATCGGGCCCGACCGGCTCCTCTACGTCAGCGTGGGAGACGGTGGCAGTGGCGGGGATCCGTTGGGCAGCGGCCAGGACACCGGCACCCTGCTGGGCAGCCTGCTCCGCATCGACCCCACCCCGTCGGCGGACGCCGGGTACACCGTCCCGGCCGACAACCCCCTGGTGGACGACCCGGACGCCCGGCCCGAGATCTGGCTGTACGGGGTGCGGAACCCGTGGCGGTTCTCCTTCGACCCCGGCACCGGCGACCTCTGGATCGGTGACGTCGGCCAGAACCGGATCGAGGAGATCGACCGGCTCCCGGCCGGACCGGACGGCACCGGGGCGGGCGCGGGCGACAATCTCGGCTGGAACCGGATGGAGGGCGACGAGCCCTACGACACCTCGCCGGGCCCGCCGGCCACCGGCCACGTGGGGCCGATCCTCACCTATACCCACGACGGCGGGGCCTGTTCGGTGACCGGGGGTGAGGTGGTGCGCGACCCCGCCCTCCCGGGCCTGTACGGCGTCTACCTGTTCGCCGACTTCTGCCGGGCCGGGGTGGTCGGTCTCCAGCCCCGGGACAACGACCAACCGGCTGCGGCTGCGCTCACGGTCGGCAACGATCCCGGTGATGCCCTCAGCGGCATCGTCGCCTTCGGCCGCGGCCCGGACAACGAGCTGTACACCGTGGCCCAGGGCGGGGCGATCTCCCGGATCGTCGACCCCGCTTCGCTCGACGCCGTCACCCCCTCCGGCTGATCCGGCCCACATCGCCGGCCCCGGCCCACCCCCCGGGGCCCGGGATGATCGGTGCCGTCTTCAGGCTCTAGGGTCTGCGACCATGACCGACGGATCGGGAACCGGATTCGTGGTGGTGACCTGGTCACCATCGCTGGCCGCCGCGGTGGCCGCCAAACTGCTGGCCGACAACGGGGCCCGGGTGGTCCGGGTCGAACCACCCGGCGGATCCGACCTGTCCCGTCGGCCTCCGCTCACCCCCGACGGCATCAGCGCCTGGTTCCGATACCTGTGCCGGTCGGCCACCGTGGTCGGCCCCGACGAGATCCCGTCCTGGGCGGCCGCCCCCGACATCGCCCTGGTGGACCCCACCCATCCGGCCCCTGACGGCGGGTCGGACTCGACGGTGGTGGTGGAGCTGACCACCTACGGTCCCGGCCCGTACGGGTCGTGGCGGGCCAGCGAGCTCACCACCTGGGCCCTCGGAGGCTACCTGTCGTTCACCGGTGCCCCCGACCGGGAGCCGTTGTGGCTGGCCGGTGGCCAGGCCGCCCAGCACACCGGGTCCCAGGCCGCATTCGCGGCCCTGGCCGCCCTCCACGCCCGGGACCACGCCGACCCCGGCGCCGGGAACCAACCCGGGTCGGCGTCGCCGGTCCGGGGCCAGCGGGTGGTCGTCAGCGAGCTGGCCTCGGTGCTGACCGCCCACTCCTGGCTCGCCTCGTCGTGGGCCGCGTGCGGCCTCGTCCTGCCGAGGGTCCCGTCGGACCTGATCCGGGCGGCCGACGGGTGGTGCTACGTGATGCGGATCGTGCCCAACGAGGAGCTACTCATGATGACCGGACAGGACGATCTCCTGGCCGAGGGCATCACCGAGGACATCGTGGCCTGGAACGACCACATCGACCGCATCTTCGCCGGGGTGGCCTCGTGGGCGGCGTCCCGGACGGTGGCCGAGATCGTCGAACTGGGCCAAGCCCTGAGGGTGGCCGTCACCCCGGTGCTGACCGCAGCCGACCTGGTCGACGACCCCCAACTGGCCGCCCGCGACTGGTGGCGGCACGACGTACCGACCGGGCTCCGGCTGCCCGGCCCCGCCTACCGGACCGTCCCCCTCGAAGCGAACGGTCCGGCCGCCGACGGCCCGCCCGCCGGCGGATCCCGCCGCCCCCCGGCGGACAGGGATACGTTCACCCCCCTGCCGGGGGCCACCGGGCCCCTCACCGGCCTGCGGGTGGTGGAGGTGACCAACAACTGGGCCGGGCCGGTGGCGGCCCGGATGTTCGCTGACCTCGGAGCGGACGTGATCAAGGTGGAGTGGGCCGACCGGCCCGCCACCCGGGCCCTGTACTGGGCCGGCCCGTTCCAGGACCGGGAACCCGACGGCCACGAGCGGTCCATGTACTTCCACGAGCTGAACCGCAACAAACGGGACGTGGTCATCGACCTGTCCGACCCGACCGGGCGGGACGTCTTCCTCGACCTGATCGCCACCGCCGACGTCTTCATCGAGAACATGAGCGCCCGGGTCATGCCCAACCTGGAGCTCGACTGGCCCGTCCTGTCACAGGTGAACCCGCGGCTGGTCATGGTCTCGATGTCCGGCTACGGCGCCACCGGCCCCCACCGCGACTGGGTGGCCTACGGCTCCAACATCGAGACCACCTCCGGTCTGACCTCGGTGACCGGCTACCCCGACGGAGTCCTGTCCCGCACCACCCTGTTCTACGCCGACCCGGTGAGCGGCCAGCTCGGCGCCATGGCCGCCCTGGCCGCCCTGCGGCGGGTGGCCGAGCGGGGCACCGGGGAGTGGATCGACCTGTCCCTCAACGAGGCCGGCGCCGGTTTCGTGGCCGACGCCATCCTCCACCACTCCGCCACCGGCGAGACACCGGGCCCCCAGGCCAACGACGACGCCCGTTTCGCCCCCCACGGGGTCTACCGGTGCGCCGGGACCGACAACTGGGTGGCCATCGCCGTCCAGGACGACGACGACTGGCGGCGGCTGTGCGACGAGGCCGGTTTCGACGATCTCGCGGCCGACCCGGCCCTCGCCACCCTGGCCGGCCGGTGGGCCCGCCGGCGCGAACTAGACGAACGGATCGGCGCCTGGACGGCCCCCCTCGGCCACTACCCGGTGGCTCGCCGCCTCCAGGCGGTGGGGGTGGCGGCCGCCCCGGTCCTGGCCAACTGGCAGATCCCAGCCGACCCCCACATCCACCACAGCGGCTTCTTCGCCCCGATCGAGCACCCGGAGGTCGGCGTCTACCCGACACCGACCTGGCCGTGGCAGTTCGCGGAGACCCCGGCCACCCTCCGCCGCCACGCCCCCCTGTTCGCCCAGGACAACCGGCAGATCCTCGGCGAGATCGGCCTCAGCGCCGCCACCATCGACGCCCTCTACGCCAAGGGTGTCACCGCGGACGAGCCCACCGAGGAGTAGGGGCGGCACCGTCGGCTCTTCGGCCGAGGCCTCATCGCGGCACCCTCGGCTCAGAGTTTGTAGCGGTACACGTTGGTCTCGCGGGCCTCGAAGCCGAGGCGCTGGTAGAGGCGGTTGGCCGCCTCCCGGCTGGGCCGGGAGGTGAGGTCCACCGTGGTGGCCCCGGCCCGGCGGGCCCGGTCCAGGGCGGCGTTGGTCAGCGCCGCCCCTACCCCAGCCCCCCGGGCCGAGGTGTCCACCACGACGTCCTCGATCCAGGCCCGGATGCCGGTGGGGATCGGGAAGACCACGAGCGTGAGGCTGCCCACGATCTGGCCGTCCAGCTCGGCGATCAGCAGGTTCGACGCCTCGGCGGCGACGAGCTCCTCCAGGAACGTCCGGGACGGCGGCGGGTTGGACGACGACAACTGGGGGATGAGCCGCTCGAAGGCGGCCACCAGTTCGTCGGTTACCTGAGTGACCTCGGAGATCTTCACGCCGCCCAGTATGGCGGACGGTGCCGCGGGGGACGTACGGGGTCCCGAGCCGGATCACGCAGGCGCCGACCGGTTCCCGTTGACTACCCTGTGGTCGGTGGACACGCTTCGCTGGTCGTCCGACCTCCCGACGCTGAGGAACCCGATCCTGATCGCGGCGTTCGAAGGCTGGGGTGACGCCGGCGACGCCGCCAGCACCGCCGCCCGACACGTTCGCGACCGTCTGGCCGGTGAGGGGTTCGCCTCCATCGACCCCGAGCCGTACTACGACTTCACCACCGTCCGGCCCTCGGTGCGGCTGGTGCCGGGGGGCCGGGAGATCGACTGGCCCGAGAACGAGTTCTGCGCCGTCCCCCTTCCCGGTGGGGAACACGACCTGATCGTCCTCTCCGGCGTCGAACCGAACTTCCGGTGGCGGTCGTACTGTGAGCAGCTCATGACCCTGATCGACCGTCTGGACGTGTCGATGGTGGTCTGCCTGGGCGCCCTCATCGCCGACGTGGTCCACACCCGGCCGGCCACGGTCTACTCCTCCGGCTACGACCACGCGCTCAACCAGCGCCTCGACCTGGAGCCTTCCTCTTACGAAGGACCCACCGGCATCGTCGGGGTCCTCCACGACGCCCTCAGCCAGCACAACATCCCGTCGATGTCCCTCTGGGCCACCGTGCCCGGCTACGTCCCCCACGCCACCTCCCCCAAGGCCGCCCTCGCCCTGGTGGAACGGGTAGGCCAGCTCATCGGCCACAAGGTGCCGTCCACGGCGCTCGAGATCGGGGCGGCCGCCTACGAGCGGCAGATCACCGAGATGGTGGACGACAGTGACGAGACCAAGGCCTACGTGGCCCAGCTCGAGGAGACCTACGACAACACCATGAGTGTCGAGTCCGGGGCCGAGCTGATCTCCGAGCTCGAAGAGTTCCTGCGCGACAACTGACGCCGCCCGGCGGGTGCCGCCCGGCCGGGTTCCTACCCGTGGCCCCGATCGGCCCCGGGGGACCGGTGCACCACCCGGGAGCGGGGAGGGTCGAAGGCGACGGCCGGTTCACCCCCCTCGACGGCGGCGAACGCCAATTCCAGCCAGGTATCGCCGTTGGCCAACGGTTCGGGCAGGTCGTCCCGGCCGAACCAGCCGGCGTCGCTGCATTCCTGGGGGTGGGGGCTCAGTTCCCCCCCGGTCGCCCGGCAGTGGAACACCAGGCTGTAGAGCGGGATCCGGCTGAACCCAGCCCGGAGACCGTCCACGATGGCCAGGGGACGGATCACGTCGCAGCGGATCCCGGTCTCCTCGCGGACCTCCTTGACGGCCACCTCGGACGGGGAGTAGCCGACGTCGGCCCAGCCCGTGGGGTAGAGCCACACCCCCGAGTCGGCCCGCTTGATGAGCAGCAACCGGCCCTCGTCGTCACCGACGACGGCCCCGACCGCCACCTTCGGGGTCACGTAGCCGGGCACGCCGGAACCCACCGACCGGAGCCAGGCCGCCCACAGATCCCCCGCGTCCAACGGTTCGGGGGCGTCCTCCGGGCCGCCGGCCCGGGTCCGCATGTCAGCGGCGATCTCGAGGATCTCCTCGTAGCGTTCGGCCTCGTACAGGCTGGAGGTGAACCCCAGGCCGGTGCGGGCCACGCCGGCCAGGGCCTCGGCCCAGGCCACCAGGTCCCCGGCGCCGGGGCGCTCCCCGGGGCCGGAGGTCCCGGCCATCAGTGCTCATCCCCCGGGTCGAGGGCGTTGCGGATGGCCAGGTCCAGCTCGGCCAGCTGCTCGGGCCGCTCCAGCTTGGCCCCGGCCAGGTCGGTCAGATAGAAGCTGTCGACGGCCTGGGGGCCGAAGGTCTGGATCTTGGCCGTGCGGATGTCGAGCCGGAGCTCGGTGAGGGCCTGGGTCACCCAGTAGAGCAGGCCGACACTGTCCCGGGCGTGGACCTCGATCACGGTGGCCGTGGCTGAGATGTCGTTGTCGACCACCAGGTCGGTACGGGGGCCCACCGCGGCGAGTCGCCGCCGGAACCGTTCCTCCTGGCGGGCCCGTCGACGGATCCGGGCGGTCAGGGCCACCCCGCCGTCCAGGGCCCGGGCCGCGGTGGCCAGGACGTCGTCCCAGTGCACCGAACCCCCGGCCGGAGGTTGGAGGGTGAACCGGCAGGCCGCCATGGGAGGGCCGTCGTCGCGGACCGACTCGACGTGGACCGCGTCGAGCACGTCGAGGCCGTGGACGGCCAGCACCCCGGCCAGGCGGCTGAACAGGGCCGGTTCGTCGGGGGCGACCACGGTGAACGTGGTCCCCGAGCCGTCCAGGGAGCGGGTCCCGGCCTCGATACGTTCGGCCACGTCCGGGGTGGGGAAATCGGGGCCGACCGCCGTGGCCGGGGCCTCGCCCTCCAGCACGAGCTCGGTCCGGTGCACCAGGTCGGCCAGGAGGCCGGCCCGCCACGAATTCCAGGTGGACGGGCCGGTGGCGATCGAGTCGGCCTCGGTCAGGGAGGCCAGGATGTGGAGGAAGTCCACCGAATCGACCGCCGCGGCCACGGCGGCGATGGTGCCGGGGTCGCCCAGGTCGCGGCGGGTGGCTACGTCGGGCAGGAGGAGGTGGTGGCGGCACAGGTCGATCAGGACGGCGACGTCGTCGTCCGGATAACCCATGCGGGAGGCGATCGTCTCGATCAGCCGCATACCGACCTCGGTGTGGTCGCCGGGTCGGCCCTTCCCAATGTCGTGGAGCAGGGCCCCGACCACCAGCAGGTCGGGCCGGGTGACCCGGTCGGCCAGCCCGGACGCGTGCACCGCGGTCTCACACAGGTGCCGGTCGATGGTGAACACGTGCATGGCGTTCCGTTGGGGATGGCACCGCACCGCCTCCCACTCGGGCAGGAGCCGTTCCATGAGACCGAACTGGTCGAGATCCTCGATGACGGTGATGGCCGGCCGGCCCGACAGGAGCAGGTCGGCGAACAGGCGTCGGGCCTCGGCCGGCCACGGCTCGGGGATCGGGGCGCCCCGCTCGGCCAGGGCGGCCAGGCCGGCCCGGGAGATCGTGCGTTCGGTGCGCGCCGCGGTGGCAGCCAGTCGGAGCACCACATAGGGGTCGGCGGCCACGTCGACGCCGGGGCTGAGGGCCAGCTCCCCGTTCACCAGGCCGAACTCGGTGGCGATCGGCTCGGCCGTGATCGGCCGGTAGGTGGCCCGGCCGGTGGCCCGTTTCCAGCGGGACCAGGCGTCGTCGCTGTGCCAGGAGATCCGGCGGGCGGCCAACGCCACCCGCAGCATGAGTTCCTGGCCCGAACCGGCGGTGAGGGCCGCGGCCACGTCGTCCTGGGCGTCGAAGGTGAGCAGCTCCTCGGCCCGACCGCTCACCCGGTGGAGCTCCACCCGGGCCTCGAGGAGGGTGTCGACGGCGTCGGCCAGCTCACCGGCCAGGTCGGGATCGAACAGGGACGAGACCTGGGCGGCCCAGGTGAGACCATGCACGTCGCGGAGGCCGCCCCGCCCCTCCTTGAGCTGGGGTTCGATCTGGAAGGCGACGTCGCCGAACCGCTCGTGGCGTTCGTCGATGGCGTCGGCCAGCTGGGCCAGCAGGTCGTCGTGGTGTTCCTCCCACACCCACCGGGTCACCTCGGTCAGCCCGTCGGCCAGCCCGGGGGAGCCGGCCACCAGGCGGCTGGACAGGAAGGCGGTGGCCCAGTGGAGCTCCTCGGTGGCCAGGGTGGCCGCCTGGTCGAGGGTGACCACCGCGTAGCCGATCTTCAGACCCCGGTCCCAGACCGGATACCAGAGCGCCTCGGCCGCTTCGGCGTAGTCGTCGAGGTCGTCGTGGATGAGGAGCACGTCGAGGTCGCTGTAGGGGCACAGCTCCCGGCGCCCGTACCCGCCCACCGCCACCAGGGCCAAGCCGTCCCGGTCGCCGAGCTCCCGGGTGAACAGGTCGGCCAGCCAGGCGTCGGCGGCGTCGCTGTGGGCGGCGGCGTAGGCCCGGCCCCGCAGGTCCGGCGCCACCAGGAGGGCCTCCTTGGTCCGCGCTGAGGTGGTCGTCATGGTGTTCCCCCGGGAGGGTCGAGCGGATGGTCGAGGAGGTCGGCGAGCTGGCGGTCGAGGTGGCTGAAGAAGTACGACCTGGTCTGCACCCGGTCGTAGCCGGCGGCGACGCCGGCCTCGTGGGCGTCCCCGTCGACGTGGGGGGCGAACCCGATCACGGTGGCCCCGTCGAGGCGGAAGCCGGCCGCGTCGGGGGCGCGGTCGAGGTCCACCAGCACCACCCGGGCACCGGAGGCGGCGGCCTGGCCGGGGTCGTCGACGAAGCTCACCGGCCAGCGGCCGAAGCGGGACCGGTCGAACACGTTGGGCACGTAGGCGGCCACCGGGGCCGCCGGACGGGTCCCGGGCGGGCGGCCCGCCGCCCGATCGGCCGCCGGGGGCCGGTCACCGGCCTCGGCGGTGGGGGCCTCGAAGCGGCGGCGGGCCAGGTGCACGTGGGCCTTGCCGGCCCCCCAGACCAGGCCGGCGTCGTGCACGGCGGAGCCCAGATCGGCGAAGGCCGAGGGTACGAGGTCGTAGACGTCGGCCGGGTGCATGCGGATGGCGTCGCGGTCACGGTCGGCGGGGACGGCGCCCAGTTCGTCGAGCAGGGCGGTGGGGGCGGCCGCGGCCCGGCGGATCAGGCTCAGCGGGTTGGTCCACTGGTCGTCGACGTCGAGGGCGAGCAGGTCCCGCAGGGGCGGGACGACGGCCGAGCGGACCTCGGTGACGGTGACGGTCAGGCGGCGTTCGAGATCACCGGGCGGGGGGCCGGGGAGGCGCTCGGTTACCACGGCCCGGGTCCACGGGTCGAGGGCGTCGTCGACGGCGGCAACCAGGGCGGAACCGAACTCCGCCAGGCGGGCCTCGTCGGCCGCGGGGTCGGTTCCGGGATCAGCGGTTGAACCCTCGGCGTCGCCGCTCACCCGTACTCCGCCGCCCGCCGGATCGAAAGTTCTAGCCGTCGGCGGCGGCGGTCGACCGAGAGGACCTTGACCCACACCTCCTGGCCCTGGGCGACGATCTCGGCCGCGCTGTTGACCCGATGCTCGGCCAGCTCCGACAGGTGGACGAGGCCCTCGACCCCGTTCACGGCCACGAAGGCCCCGAAGTCGACGAGGCGGGTGACCGGGCCGGTGTAGATGTGGTCCACCTCGATCTCGGCCATCGGGTCGGGGACGAGGCGCCGGATCGACAGGCTCACCCGCCGCTTCTTGGCCTTGACGTCGATCACCTCCACCTCGACCTCGTCGCCGACGCTGACCACGTCGGCCGGGCGGCGGACCCGGGACCACGACAGCTCCGACAGGTGCACCAGGCCGCTCAGCCCATCACCCAGTTCGACGAAGGCCCCGTAGTCGGCCAGGGAGACGACGGTGCCTGTGCGCCGTTCGCCGGCCTTGAGCCCAGCCAGGAGGGCCTGAGCTCGGCGGCGTTGCTCCTTCATGAGCAGGGCCCGGCGGCTCAGCACCAGACGGTCGCGGGCCGGATCGGCCTCCAGGACCCGGAACTCGAGACGCTGCCCCACGTAGGCCTGGAGATCGTCGATGGGATCCAACGACAGATGGGAGGTTGGGACGAATCCGGGGAGGCCGACGTCCACCACGGCGCCCTTGCCCCCGGCCGACGTGATCGTGCCGGTGACCACCGTGCTGTCGGCCGCGGCGGCCACGACGCCCTCCCAGGCCCGGGTCTTGAGCGCCCACGCCCGTGAGAGCACCACCCGCTCCCGCGGGTCGTGCCGGGCCAGTTCGGCGCCGAAACAACGGTCGCCCACGCTCAGGAGCTGGTCCGGGGTCTCCGGCCCGGGACCGAAGTTCTGACCGTTGATCACACCGGTGCGGCCGTCGTCGAGCTGGAGCACCACCTCGGTGGGTGACACCTCGGTGACCACGCCCTCCACGATCTTGGTCGGTGGTTTCGGCGGGCGACGGGGTGACCGCTTCCTGCGCTTGCCCGACTCCCGGGCCGTCCGAGCCGGCGCCGGACCGGAACCGGGCGTCTCGGCCGGCGCGGCGGGCTCGGGCCTGGGCGGTGACGTGGATTCTGGGGCCGGCGTGGACTCGGAGGTCACCGGCGCGGCCGCTGGCGTGGAAACAGCGGCCGCGGTGGATCCGGCCCCCTCGACCGACGGTGCGGGGGTTGCCCCGGGCTCGGCCGTGACCGGCGACGCCGACTCGTCGGGCGCGGACACCTCGGCCGGCGGGGCCTGCGGCGGTCCGACAGGCGCGGCCGAAGGCTCGGACGGCTCGGGCTCGGACCCAGACGCCGCAGGCCCCGAGGGGGACAGCGCTGGTTCGGGAGCGGACGGCTCCGCCGCAGGTGCGGTCGGCGGCGTGGCGCCCGGGCCTGGCGCACCGGGCTCCGGGACCGGCGGCGTGGGAACAGCCGCTGCGGCGGACCCGGTCGTGGCGACCGACGGTGCGGGGGCCGCCTCGGGCCCGGGCGTGGCGAGTGGCGCCGTCTCGTCCGGGGCCGACACCTCGGCTGGCGCGGCCTCCGGCGTTGGGCCGAGCTCGAGGCCGTTCGGCCCGGTGGGGTCGGGCCCGGACGGCGCCGGAGGTTCGGGGGAGACCGCCGGTTCGGTCGACGCCACCGACTCGGCGGCGACGACCCCGGGCGGTCGGTCCGGTTCGTGGTCAGCGGTCAGATCGTTGGAGCCGGGCCCCGGCGCTTCCCCCATGGCCATCGGTCCAGCGTATGCGGGGCCGCGGCCAGGTGCGAGACTCCCCGGACCGGGGTCGGCCGATGGCTCCCCGCGCTCGTGGTCCACCTGCCCGTTCAGCCGACGCCGAGCTGGGCCAGCACCTGTTCGGGCCGATCGATCAGGCCCGTGTAGAACGGCCCGAACTCGGCGTAGACGGCCGACGCCCGGTCGAACCGCATCGTGTAGACGACGTCTTTCAGATCGTCGGGCCGTTCGGCGAAGAGCGTCACGCCCCATTCGTAGTCGTCCACCCCGGTGGAACCGGTGATGAGCTGCACCAGGCGGCCGGCGAACTTCCGCCCCGACGCACCGTGCTCGTACATCAGCTCCTTCCGGTCGTTGAAGGGGGTGGTGAACCAGTTCTGGTCCGGGTTGCGGCGTTTGCTCATCGGGTAGAAGCACCACGCCTGCTTGCCCTCGGGCGGCAGCACCGGGTAGAGCCGGGCCTGTTTCATCTCGTCGGGGACGCCGGCCGCGTACTCGCTGACCTCGGTGAGCGACAGGTAGCTGTCGACCAGGTCGAGCCCGGCGGCAGCCAGGGCTGTCTGGGTCCGGCGTAGCTCCCACAGGTCCCGGGCCAGCAGCATCACGGCCAGGTCGGCCTTGTGACCCAGGGTGGCCACGGTGACCACTTGGACGTCGACCGCTTCGGCCTTCTCGATCGCGTCGAGCACCTCGGCGGCGTCGGTCAACGGGCCGGTCCGCCAGAACAGGTGCAGTACTCCGAGACCTTCACGGGGGGTGGCGGCTTCGCTCATGCCCCGAGTCTACGGCCCCCCACCCAGGCCGGGCCGTCGAACCGGTCGCCGCCGGGACCGGGCCGGACCCGCAGGGTCACCAGCGCCCCACCACCGTCGAGGCGTCCAACCCGGGCCCGGGCCGGGCGGGGCCGGCCCTCCAGCCACACCCGGGCCTCCGGGCTGGCCTCGAGGTTGGCCACCCATTGGCTGTCGGGGCGCACCGTGCTCACCGTGACGGTGTCCCCGAGGCGGTGGCCGAGCAAGGGCACCGGTCGGGGCCGTCCGGACACGCGGCCGACCGTCTCCACCAGGAACAGGCCCAGCCCCCACCAGGGGCTGGCCACCCCGGTCCGGAGCAGGGGGATCACCCCCCGGTTCAAGGCCCGGAACACGACCTGGCCGGGGTCGGCCCGGCCGTCGTCGGGGCCGCGATCGCCGGTCACCGTCCCACCCCGAGATCCGGGCTGTAGAGCTTCGCCGTACCCCCGCGGGCGAACCCGACCAGGGTCATGCCGGCCCGGCGGGCGGTGGCCACGGCCAACGACGACGGGGCCGACACCGACACCAGGGCGGTGAAACCGGCCGCCCACGCCTACTGAACCATCTCGAAGGAGCCCCGCCCGCTGACCACGAGGGCGAGGTCGTGGGCGGGGAGACGGTGGTCGAGCAGGAGTCGCCCCACGACCTTGTCGACGGCGTTGTGGCGACCGATGTCCTCGCGGGCCAGGAGCACCCGTCCCGACCGGTCGACGGCGGCGGCGGCGTGGGTGCCGCCAGTGGTGTCGAACAGGGGCTGGTGGGCCCGGAGCACGTCGGGCAGCCCGGCCAGAGCGCCGAGATCCCAGGGCGGGTGCCCGGGCAGGACGTGGAGGCGTTCGGTCAGCTCGGCGATGGCCTCGACCCCGCAGACCCCGCACGACGAGGAGACCGACCCGAGCCGGGCCCGGGGCTCGGGAGCCCGGCCCCCGGTGTCCACCGTGACCAGGTTGAACTCGCTCGACAGGGCGGAACCGGTGCCGCAGTACCGGATGCCGGCCACGGGCCCGTCCCCGAGGGCGCCCTCGGCCAGGAGGAAACCGACGGCCAGTTCGAAATCGTGGCCCGGTGTCCGCATGGTGGACGCCACCGTGGTCTCGTCGACCATGATCGTGAGCGGCTCCTCCACCACCACGTCGTCGGGGGCTCGGCCCCGGTTGGGGTCGCCGACCACCCGGGTCAGGATCGTCTCGGACCGCGACCGCACCATGGGCCCCAGCCTAGTTGGGGCGCCGCGGCCACCGCCTCCGACCACTGGTCAGGACGCCGAGGGGTCGCCGACGAGGTCGAGTCGGCCTTCCAGGTGGTGGGTGAGGGGCCGGCCGACGGCGGCCATGGCCAGCCGGTAGTGGAGCTCGTCGCCGTCGCGTCGGAACCACCGCTCCACCTCGCTCACCGGCTTCGCCGTGGGGGTGGTGGCCACCGTTAGGCTCCGGAACGTCACGCCGGCCCCGTCCACGACACCGCCGTGGACCTCGACCACTCCGGTGGGTTGGGCCAGCACCAGTTCCGCCGTGTCCGGGTCGACCGGGCGCAGATAGCCGACCTCGGTGTGGAGGGGGGCCTCGTCGCCGCCGAGGCGGCGGCTGGTCTGGCGGTAGGTCAGAAATGGCTTGCCGACCTGGCCGAACACCAGTTGCTCGGTGTACCGGAACGGGCCGATGGTGGGGTACTCGCCCGCGCCCTCCCCCCGCCAGGTGCCGAGCAGGAAGGCCAACGGGGCCAGGGCCGGATGGGGTTCCATGATCCGATCATGCCACCGGACCCCCGGAACGCGACCGGGCCGGCCGCTCCGCTCGTCGCCGAGGGAGTGGCCGGCCCGGTGGTCGGGTCCAGGGTCAGAGATATGTACCCGCTCGGGCGGGCGAGTACCGGATCAGAAGTCGCCCATGTCGGGCATGCCGGGGGCCCCGCCACCCTCTTCGGGGGCGTCGGCCACCACGGCCTCGGTGGTGAGGAACAGCCCGGCGATCGACGAGGCGTTCTCCACCCCGGACCGGGTCACCTTGGCCGCATCGACCACACCGGCGGCCTTGAGGTCCCCGTACTCGCCGGTGGCGGCGTTGTAGCCGTTCCACCCATCGAGGCCGCGGACCCGGTCGACCACCACGCCGCCTTCCTCGCCGGCGTTGACGGCGAGCTGGTTGAGCGGCTGCTGGAGGGCCCGGCCCACGATGCGGGCCCCGGTGGCCTCGTCACCCTCGAGCTTGTCGGCCAGGTCGTAGACCGCCTTCTGGGCCCGGAGCAGGGTGACGCCGCCGCCGGCGACGATGCCCTCCTCGATGGCCGCCTTGGTGGTGGAAACGGCGTCCTCGATCCGGTGCTTCTTCTCCTTCAGCTCCACTTCGGTGGCCGCGCCCACCTTGAGAACCGCCACCCCGCCGGCCAGCTTGGCCAGCCGTTCCTGGAGCTTCTCACGGTCGTAGTCGGAGTCGGTGTTCTCGATCTCGGCCCGGATCTGGGCGATCCGCCCGTTGACGTCGTCGGCGGAACCGGCCCCCTCGATGATGGTGGTCTCGTCCTTGGAGATGGTGACCTTGCGGGCCTGGCCGAGCAGGTCGAGGCTGACCCCGTCGAGCTTGAGGCCGACCTCTTCGGAGATGACCTGGCCGGCGGTGAGGATGGCCATGTCCTGCAGCATCGCCTTGCGCCGGTCGCCGAAGCCGGGGGCCTTCACGGCGGCCACGTTGAGGGTGCCGCGAATCCGGTTGACGACCAGGGTGGCCAGGGCCTCGCCCTCGACGTCCTCGGCGATGATGACCAGGGGACGACCAGCCTGCATGACGGCCTCGAGCACGGGCACCAGTTCGCGGACCGAGGAGATCTTGGAGCTGACGAACAGGATGTAGGGGTCGTCGAGGACGGCCTCCATCCGCTCGGTGTCGGTGGCGAAGTAGGGCGAGATGTAGCCCTTATCGAACCGCATGCCCTCGGTGAAGTCGAGTTCCATGCCGAAGGTGTTCGACTCCTCGACGGTGACGACGCCGTCCTTGCCCACCTTGTCGATGGCGTCCGCGATGAGTTCGCCGATGGCCCGGTCGTTGGCCGAGATGGCAGCGACCTGGGCGATCTGCTCCTTGTCGTCGACGTCGATGGCCATGCTGTGGATGGCGTTGACGGCGGCTTCCCGACCGGCCTCGATACCCCGCTTGAGGGACATCGGGTTGGCCCCGGCGGCCACGTTCTTCAGACCGGAACGCACCATCGCCCAGGCGAGGACGGTGGCGGTGGTGGTGCCGTCGCCGGCGACGTCGTCGGTCTTCTTGGCGACCTCCTTGACCAGCTCGGCGCCGATCTTCTCCAAGGGATCCTCGAGATCGATCTCCTTGGCGATGGAGACGCCGTCGTTGGTGATGGTGGGGGCGCCCCACTTCTTGTCGAGCACCACGTTGCGGCCCTTGGGGCCGAGGGTGACCCGGACCGCGTCAGCCAGCGTGTTCATCCCGGCCTCCAGCCGGCGACGGGCGTTGTCTTCGAACGTGATGGTTTTCGCCATCGGCGGCGACCTCCGTGACTGGATCGGGCTATCCCACTCGATCGGTTGGTGTGGTTCGACTGAGCCATGCCGCAGTCGGGCTGCGGGCAGTTAGCACTCTAACCATAGGAGTGCTAGTTCACGAGGGTCGGGGCGGCACTCGTTGGCGTTTCTCCGGCGGGGATGCGGGGCCCGGCCCGGCGGCCGGGATGGCCCCTCCTAGGATCGGGGGGTGGAGCGGGTCCCCTCAGACATGCCACTGCCGCTGTTGTTGCTGGTGGCGGCCGCGGTGGTGATGGTCGGGGCCCTGCTGCTGCGGGTGGCGCCCGTGGTGGTGGAGGTCGTGCTCGTCGTCGTGGGTCTGGTCCTGGTCGGCCTGGCCGCCCGGTACCTGATCCGGCGGGGGCCGGGCCGCTGACCGGACAGACGTCGCGGCCGACCCCGGTCAGCCGGCGCCGGGCCCGGCCAAGTGTTCGGCGACGACCCGGGCCACCAGTTCCACCGGCCGCCGGCGGGCCTCCTCCAGGCCGAACCGGGCGGCCAGGTCGACGACCCTGACCCCGGCGGGCACGGCGACGCCCTCGGCCCGGGAACCGACCACGGCCAGGACGGGGACGTCCACGTCGGCGGCGAGGGTGGTCACGCCGCCCACCACCTTCCCCTGGAACGACTGGTCGTCGAGCAGGCCTTCACCGGTGACGACCAGGTCGGCCTCCTCGAGGGCGTCGAACAGACCGGCCTCGTCGGCCACCACCTCGAACCCGGGCTCGATGCGTCCGCCGACGGCCAGCAGGCCGCCAGCCAGGCCGCCAGCCGCCCCGGCCCCCGCCCGGTCGGTGACGTCGACGCCGTAGTCGTCGGCGTAAACCTGGGCCAGGCGTTCCAGGCGGCGGCGCAGGAGGGCGACCTGGGCCGGTGAGGCCCCCTTCTGGGGGCCGAACACATCGGCCGCGTCCAGGAAGCGGGTGGTGACGTCAGTGGCCGCCACCAGCTCGATCTCGGCCATCCGGGCCCGGGGCGGCATGGCCTCCAGGGCGCCCCAGCCCCCGTCGGTGGTGGCCGAACCGCCCAGGAAGACAGTGACGGTGCGGGCCCCGAGTTCGATGGCGGTGGTGATCAGCTGCCCGGTGCCCGTGGTGGACGCGTTGACCGGATCGTTGCCGACGTCGGCCACCAGGCCGACCCCCGAGGCCGCCGCCATCTCGATGAAGGCGTGGCGGCCCTCCAGGCGCCACCCGGCGGTCACGGGCCGGCCCAACGGGTCGGCCACCTCGGACCGTTTGTTGGCTCCGCCGATGGCGGCCAGTGAACCCTCGCCGCCGTCGGCCACCGGGACGCCCCGGGCTCGCCAGCCCCCTTCGACGGCCGCGGCCACCCCGGCGGCCACCAGCTCGGCGGCGGTGGCGGTGCCCCGGAATTTGTCGAAGGCGAACACCACCCGGCCGCCTGGTCGGCTCCGGGGCGGGTTGACGGGCCCGGGGCCCCGGTCAGGGTTCGATGAGGCCATCCCCACCGATCACCACGACGACGCCGGCCCCTTCGAGATCGACGACGGGGGGATTGTTCGGGTCGAGCTCGGCCACCACCGAATCGTCGAGGTTGAACACCTCGGCCACGTCGGCGGCCGTGGTCTCGTGGCCGGGTGTGTACAGGACCTGGGTGTCGCCCAGGGTGGTGGCGTTCTTCGGGGTAAGGGTGGTGAACCCTTCTTCGGTCAGCCGTTCGGCGCCGGCGCCGGCGGCCCCCTGGGTCCCGGCGGCGTTGAGCACCAGGACGGGCACGTCCGCCGAGCCGACCATGACCCCGCCGTCACCGGAGCCCTCGCCGGTGCCGGCGGCGTCCCCGGTGTCGGACTCCGGGGAACCAGTGGTGTCGTCGGTGGCGGCGGATCCCCCGTCGGCGGTGCTGGTGGTGGGCCCAGCCGCCGTGTCGGTGGCGGCCGCCGTCGACGTGCCGTCGTCGCTGAACCGGGTGAGCAGGAACCCCCCGATGGCGAGTGCGGTGACGACGACCAGCAGGCCCCGGATCAGACCGGACCGGTCGAACGAGGGCCGGGGTTCGCCGTCATCGTGGTCGCGGTGGTCGTCGTGGGATTCCATCAGGCTCCGAACTCGTGGGTCGAGGACGCGGTACGAAACCCAGGGGCTGAGGTCACGGAAGGCTGCCATCATGCCGCTGGCGCACGCGCCCGTCCAGGGTAGGGAATCGGCACCGTCGGGTCGGGGATCCGGGTGGGACCGGAGCCGGGGGGCGGCGCCTGGGGGTCTCGCCGACGGCCGACCCGTGGTTACGCCCACGGATGCGGCCCCCGGTGGGCGTACACTAGCCCATCACCTCGGCCCGAATAGCTCAGCTGGTAGAGCGCTGCTCTTGTAAAGCAGATGTCGTCGGTTCGAATCCGACTTCGGGCTCCTGCCCGGCCGGTCAGCCCTCGCCGGTCCCCAACCCCATGTACACCGTCCCGGATGCCGGCCCGGCCTCGACGGTCAGCGCCATCGTGCCGACCGCCTGCACCGGGACCTGCCAGCACCGCGCTCCCTCCACCATGCCGCCCGGGGCGCGGCTGGCGGCCTGGTCGAGGGCGTCGGCGGGTGGGGTGGGGCAGGCGTTGTCGCCGAGGGTGTAGCGCGTGCCGTCCGGATCGGAGAGGCCGAGCACCAGGTTCGAGGTGTCACCCGGCACCGGACCGGCCTGGTAGGTGACCCGGGCCCGGGTCACGGCGTAGGCCTGGTCGGCGGCGGGGGGTGCGGCCGCCGCCGCGGTGACCAGGTCGCTCGTGCCGTCGGTGAGCGGTTCGAGGATCTGGACGATCCAGCGGCGCTGTTCGCCGCTGCTCTGATCGTCGTAGTAGACGACGACCCCGGTTCCGAACGGGTACGGGTCCTGGAGGGTGCCGCCGGCTTCGGCCCCGGCGGTCCCGTCGGCGGTCTCGCCTTCGGTGCCTTCCGTCGAGTCCGACGGCCATAGCGTCAGTGCGCCCAGCAGGAGGATCACCGCGACCACCACGGCACCGACGATCCAGACCATCGGGCTGGTCCGCCGCTCGTCGTCGTCGGACGGCACGTACGGTTCCGGTTCCCGAACGGCGCCACGGTCTGCGGGTTCGGCCGACCAGGTGCCGTCGGGGTAGTCGGCTGGGGCGCCTCCGCCGGCCGCGGGCTGGACGCCCTCGGCGACGTCGAGGTCGGCGTCGTCGTCATCGTGGGCGGTGTCGCCGCGGGTGTCCCGGTGGGTCGGGGCCTCGAGTTCGGCCTCGGCGCGCGGGTCGGTAGCAGCCACGGTGAGGTTGCGGGACCGGCGACGGGACTTCCGCGAGTCCGACCCGGTGCGTTCCACCGGGGACGGATCCGCGGGACGGCCCCCGTGGGGTGCCTCGCCCGGGCCTGGGTCGCCGACATCACCCGAGGTGACGGCGTCGTCGATGGGAATCTGCTCGCCCGCCAGGATGCTGTCCCCGGAGGCCGCTTCGTCGGACAAGACAGCGTCGCCGGAAAGGACAGCGTCGTCGGACAAGACAGCGTCGCCGGACAAGACAGCGTCGTCGGAGGGGGTGGCCACCCCGGACTCCGGCGGAGCGTCCAACCACGGCTCCTGACCGCCGCGGCCCTCCGGTTGGGTCCCGGTGGCGGGATCCCCCGCGGCGTGGTGGTCGGCTTCGGCGGAAGCGTCGGGTGGGGTGTCGGGGTCGGCCGACTCGACGGGTTCGGCCGTGGCGTCGACGGTGCTGGTCGTGGCGGGTGGCGCGTTCGTTGGCGCCCCATCGGCCGGGATCACACCGTCCGTGAGGTCGATGACCTCCCCGGCGGGAAGGGTGCTGGTGGCCGCCGCGGCCGCCGAATCGAACCCGGGATCAATCGTGTCCGGGCCGGAATCGGGGTGACCGCCGCCGTCCCCGGCTTCGTCGCTATCCCCAAAAAGGAGGTCATCAATACTGGGGATCTCCTCGAAAACCCGCCGACGGCGGGCCTCGTCGTCTTCGACCTCCTCATGGTCGACGAACAGAATGTCACTCAGATCGTCGTCGTTCTGGCCACCGGAGCCCGATCCGGCCACGACCTCGCCGTTCGGCGTGGCCTGGGGGACCGGTGGGGTCCCGTTGGCGCCGTGCTCGTCGGCACCGTCGGGCCCATGGCCTTCCGGCCACCAACGGCCATCTGGACCTTCATACCACCCGGCCGGTGGGGGCCATTCGTACGACTTGTCATCCCACGCTGTGTAGGTCGCCTGGCTCACGGCACTCCACGCTCTAGATCGGTTCGGTGTGCATCGGGTCGGGTCGACTTCTTTCTCGTTGTCTGACCAGCTCGAAACATGCTACGGCACCAGCCGCCGCCACGTTGAGACTGTTCAATTCGCCCCCCAACGGTATCGCAACAAGCAGGTCCACCCTGCGCATCACCAGTGATGAGAGGCCGGGTCCCTCGGCGCCCATTACCAGGGCTACCGAACCCGTCACCGCAGCAGGGGGCAGGTCGAACAACGGTACCGAGCCGGCTGCGTCCAGACCGAAACTGACCACCCCGGCGTCGGCCATCACCGCTAACGCGGCCGGGATGCCCCCGACCAGGGCCATGGGCAGGTGTTCGATAGCCCCGGCGGCCGCCTTGGCCACCGTCGGGGTGATGTGGGCGGCCCGGTGGCGGGGCAGCACCACCCCGGTCACCCCGGCACACTCGGCCGTGCGGAGCAGGGCCCCCAGATTGCCCGGGTCGGTGATCCCGTCGAGCACGAGGAGGAAAGCGTCGGGGTGCGCCACCAGTTCGTCGAGGCCATGGTCGGGCAGCGGGTCGGCCCGGGCGATGACGCCCTGCGGGCTGGCGCTGACGGCCTCGTTGTCGAGGTTTCGGCGACGGAGGGGCCGGATGGGGACGTTGAGCTCCTCGGCCAGCGAGACGATGTCGTCGATGATGTCGGCCCGGTCGAGGTCGTCGGCCAGGAGCACCTCGCGGGTCCGGCGACGACCGGCGAGCAGCAGCTCCCGCACGGCCTGGCGGCCCTCCACCTGATCGCCGCCCAGCCGGGGCGTTCGGGACCGGGACGACCCGGTCCGGGACGGAGCGCTCCCCTGGCCCCGGACGGCGGCGTCCCGGTCGGGTCGTTTCCCGCCCCCGCTCCGGCCGGACGGCCGGCCGGCACCGGACCGGCGGTTCCGACCCTGGTCGCCGCCGGGCGACGCCCCGGCCGGTCGTCGTCCCCGGCCCGCTCCCGACGGACGGCCGGGCCGGCGGGCCCGACTCACGGGGCCACCGCCAACGCCACCGCCCAGCCGTGCACCCCGTCGATCAGACCGCCGACCCCTTCGGTGCGTTTGGCCTTCACCGTGACCGGGGCCCCGGCGGCGGCCGACAGGGCCGCCTCGATGGCGGCCCGGTGCGGGGCCAGTTTCGGGCGGTCCAGCACGACGGTGCAGTCCACGTTCACGAGCCGCCACCCGGCCTCCACCACCAGGGCGGACGCCCGACCGAGCAGGTCCACGCTGTTCGCTCCGGCCAGGGCGGGGTCGGTGTCGGGAAACAGGGTCCCGATATCGCCGAGACCGGTTGCGCTCAGGATGGCGTCGATGCAGACGTGGGCGAGCACGTCGGCGTCGCTGTGACCGGCCAGGCCCACATGGTCGGGGAACCGCACCCCGCCCAGCACCAGGGGCCGGTCGGCGTCCGGCGCCCACGGGTGGACGTCGAAACCGTGGCCGACCCGGAGGCGGCCCAGGGCGCCGAGATCGTCACCGGCCGGGCCGGCCGTCTCGGTTGGCTGGGTTGTCTCAATCGACACGGCAGACTCCGGGGGATGCGGTAGCCGACCCGGCACCCGCCCGCCCGAGGAGGAGCTCGGCGACACCCAGGTCGTGGGGTTCGGTGATCTTGAGGTTCGTACTCTCACCGGGGACGTGGACGATATCGACCCCGAGCGCACCCACGAGCGTGGCGTCGTCACTGGCCTCGTCACCGCCCCGATGAGCCATCCGGAGCACCTCGACGGCGAACCCCTGGGGGGTCTGAACGGCCACCACGGTGGTCCGGTCGAGGGGGCCGGATCCGTCGGCCAGGCGGAGACTGTCGGTGACCGGGACGACGGGCACTACGGCGGACGCCCCGGCCGCCAGGGCGTCGGTGACCCGGTCGACCAGGGTCCGGGTGACCAGGGGGCGGGCGGCGTCGTGGACTAGGACGTGGGTGGCGTCGGCACCCACCGCGGCCAGGCCGGCCCGGACCGACGCCGAACGGCTGGGGCCACCGGCCACCACCCGGACCCCGTCGAGCTCAGACCGAATCGAATCCACCAGTCCGGCCGGGACGACGACGACCACCCCGCCGCAGACCGCGTCCATCGCCTCCACCGACCGGTCCAGCATGCGTTGCCCGTCGAGCATCTCCAGTTGCTTGAGGCGGCCGAACCGCGAACCGGAGCCACCGGCGACGACAACTGCCCACGCGATCATGGCCTCCGACCATAGCCCCGGGCACCGGCGCCCAGACCTGCCCCGACAGGGGGAAGCATGCCGCGCTTTGCGCCAATATGGGTCCGCGTGGTCTACCGTAGCCCGAATGGTAGATGCTGCCCTTATCCGCTCCGTGGCCCTCTTCAGCGAGCTCGACGAGGATTCCGCCGAGCTGCTGGCCGCGGCCGGTTCGGTACGTCGCCTTGAGCGGGGCGACGTCCTGTTCAACGAGGACGACGACCCGCAGGAACTGTACGTCGTGATGTCGGGACGTATCGCCATGGTGAACCGATCGATCGACGGCCGGGAATCCGTGGTGGCCCTGATGGAACGGGGCGACCTCTTCGGCGAGATGCCCCTCTTCGACGGGGAGAACCGCTCCACCGACGCCCGGGCCCTGGAGTCATCCGAGGTCGTGGTCATCCCGTACTACCCCTTGCAGGATCTGTACAGCAAGCAGCCGGAGCACCTGTGGCACGTGGTGGGGGTACTGGCCAACCGGCTCAGGGTCATGAACGGTGTGCTGGCCGACTCGGTGTTCCTCGACGTCACCGGGCGGACGGCCAAGCGGCTCCTCGAGATCGCCGGCACCGCCGACGACTTCTCCCTGCCGGTCACCCAGGAAGAGCTCGCCGGGATGGTGGGGGCCAGTCGGGAACGGGTCAACAAGGCCATCGCCTCGTTCGTCCGGCTGGGCTGGATCGAGCAGCGGGACCGTCGCTATCACATCCTCGACCGGGACCAGCTGGAGCTCCGGGCCCGCTGAGGGCCGGCCGGGACGGACCCGGCCCACCGGCGGAACTCAGAACCGATCAAGGATCGACGATTCGGCCAGCCGTCCCGTGCCCTCCTTGAGGGCCCTGGCCCGCCCCGGGCCGACCCCGGGGACCGCGGCCAGTTCGTCGACGGTGGCCCGGAAGACCTTGCTCAGGGCGCCGAACTGGGCGATCACGTTGCTCACCACGGCCTGGTCGATACGGGGCAGCTTCGACAACAGGCGGTAGCCGCGGGGCTCCAGGGTGGTGTCGAGGTCGGAGGCGGGCCCTCCCAGGCGGAGGGTCTTGGCCAGGAGGTCGTCGTCGAAGAGGCCTTCATCGTCCAGCTCGGCCAAGGCCTCCATGGCGTCGTCGATGTTGAACTTCGGATCGGCTGGCAGGTAGTCCTCCACCAGGAGGCGGCGGTCGTCGGCGACGCCAACCATGAGCTCCTCCATCTGGAGCCGGACCAAGCGGCCGTCGGAGCCCAACTCCACCAGGTTGCGTTCGATCTCGGCCGAGATGCGGACCACCATCTCCATCCGTTGGAGGACCTCGACCACGTCCCGGAGGGTCACCAGATCCTCGACCTCAAGGGTGGACAGGTTGAGGGAGATGGCGTCGAGCCGGGCCCGGTATCGCTCCAGGGTCTGGATGGCCTGGTTGGACCGCTCCAGCAGCCGGCTCGCCGTCGCCAGGTGATGCATCTGGTCGCCGACGTAGATCTGGATCTCCTTGCGGGATTCCGACACGGCCACGGTGGCGATGTTGAGCGACCGGGCCACCCGCTCGGCGGTCCGGTGGCGGGTGCCGGTCTCGGAGGTCTGGACGTTCGGGTTGGGGACGAGGTGGACGTTGGCCCGGGCGATACGGCTGGCGTCCTCGGCCAGGATGATGGCGCCGTCCATCTTGGCCAGCTCCGACAGGCGCTGGGGGGTGAACGCGGCGTCGAGGAGAAAGCCGCCGGAGCAGATGTTGAGCACCTCGGGCCCGTCGCCGATCACGATCAGGGCTCCCCGTCCGGACATGAGGATACGGTCCAGGCCGGTACGCAACGGCGATCCGGGCGCCACGCTGGCCATAGCCCGTAGAAGCGCCATCTTGCCCGGAGATTCCATCCAGGCATGGTAGACCACCGGGCCAGGGCACCACGGCTGCTGCCAGCTCGACCGTTGGCACCCACCCCGCCGACCAGGGATCCGATCGGCCCGGGACGGGGCCGGCAGCCGACCTGCGGGGGCCGACCCGACCCGCCGGACCACCCGACCTACCGGGCCGCCCGCCGCGCCGCGTCGAGGGCCTCGACCACCGTCCCGCACCGGATGACCCGCAGCCCGGTGGGACCATCCGGGGCCGAGAGGGGGACCACCGCGGTTCGAAACCCGAGCCGGTACGCCTCGTGCAAGCGAGGTTCGAGCCGGGCTACCGACCGGACCTCGCCGCCCAGACCGAGCTCACCGCACACCACGAGGTCCGGGGGGACCGCCACGTCGGTTAGGGCCGAGTCGATCGCCACGGCCAAGGCCAGATCGGCCCCCGGTTCGGTGACGGTGACCCCGGCGGTGGCGGAAAGGAACAGCTCGTGCTGGGCCAGGGAACGGCCGGCCCGGCGGGTCAGGACGGCGGCGATCATGGTGAGCCGCGACCGGTCCAGGCCCTGGGCGGTGATCCCACCGGCCGGGGGTGGGGCGGCCACGGCGAGGGCCTGGAGCTCCACCAGGAGGGGCCGGGCCCCGTCCAGGGTGGGGACCACCACCGAACCGGACATGTCACAACATCGGTCGCCCAGGAATCTGCGTGACGGGTCGGTGACGGCCTGGAGACCGAGTCCGGTCATCTCGAACAACCCGAGCTCCGTGGTGGGGCCGTGACGGTGTTTGGCACAGCGCAGGAACCGCAGCTCCCCGGACCGTTCCCCCTCGAACAGCAGGACGGTGTCAACCAGGTGCTCGACCGCCTTGGGCCCGGCCAGGGAGCCGTCCTTGGTGAGGTGGCCGACGAGGATCACCGTGGCGCCCGTGCGCTGGGCCACCTCGGCCAGGGCCTCCGTGGCCGCTTTGACCTGGGCCACCGAACCCGCCGGGCCGTCCAGCTCGCCGTGACGGACCATCTGGATCGAGTCGACGATGGCCAGTTGGGGCCGCTCGGCGGGGATCGCCCCGCTGATCTCGGCCAGGGCCACCGAATCGATCACGGTGAGGGTGGGAGGAATGGGCCCGATCCGAGCGGCCCGGGCCGCGATCTGGGCGGGGGCCTCCTCGCCCGCCACCACCAGGACCCCCGCACCGGTGGCCCCGACGGCCAACCCGAGCTGGAGGGTTAGGGTTGACTTGCCTATGCCGGGTTCACCCCCGAGGAGGACGACGGCGCCGGGCACCAGGCCACCGCCGAGGACCCGGTCCACCTCGTCTACCCCCGAGGGGGCCGGGAACACCGGGTCGGCCGCCACCGACGCCAGGGAACGGACCGGGGCCGGGGCGCCACCGCCGGCCACCACCGGTTCGACCGTGGCCCACTCGTTGCAGGCCGGGCAGCGACCCGCCCAACCCACGGTGGTGGCACCGCAGGCCCGGCAGACATAGTCGGGGGTGCGGCGCCGGCCGCCCCGGGCCGGGCGGGAGCCGCGGCCGGGGCGCTCCGGAGGGTGGGCGGGGCCGGGGGTGGTGGGGTCGGTCATGGGGCCATCATGATCCGGCGGTGTGACACCGGGGTTGCGGCCCGATGGAGACGGGCCGGACGGCCCTCCCGGCCGGCAGGTTTCCCCGGTCGACATCCGCCCGCCGACCCCGGTCCGGATGGCCACGAGGCCGGTATTCCTGGAGGGAATGCGTTTAGACCATCCAGCCATCCCTTCCCCGCCGGATCGCCGCCGGGTCGGGCCTAACGCCGACGGCCGCATCCTCGCCTCCCAGGCCCTCGCCATCGTCTCGCTCGTGGCCGGCGTGGCCTACCTCGCCTGGCGGGCCACCTCCACCCTGACCCTGGCCACGGCCTGGATCGGGGTCCCCTACCTCCTGATCGAGCTGGCCGGCCTGGTCAGCCTGGCCCTATTCGTCTACTCGACCTGGCGGACCGACGCCACCCCCCTCACCGCTCCCCGGCACCGGACCAGCCGCCGGCTGGCCATCGTCATCCCCAGCTACAACGAGGACGCCGAGGTCCTGCTGCCCACCGTAACCGCGGCCCTGGCCGTCGAGCTCCCCCACCAGACCTGGATCCTCGACGACGGGAACCGGCCGTGGGTGGCCGAGATGGCCGAGGCGCTCGGTGCCCGCTACCTAGCCCGGTCGGCCAACCATCACGCCAAGGCCGGCAACCTGAACCACGCCCTGGCCACCATCTCCGCCGACCTGTTCGCCATCCTCGACGCCGACCATGTACCCCGGGCCAACCTGTTCACCGCCACCATCGGCTATTTCGACGACCCCGACGTCGCCCTGGTCCAGACCCCCCAGTCGTTCTACAACACCGACTCCTTCGAGCACCTCCGTGGCCACGAGGAGGAGGCCGTGTTCTACCGGGTCATGCAGCCGGCCAAGAACGCCCACCAGGCCGCGTTCTGGTGCGGCACCAGTGCCGTGCTGCGGGCCGAGGCGCTCCGCAGCGTCGGCGGGGTGGCGGTGGAGACCGTGACGGAGGATCTCCACACCACCCTCCGGCTCCACCGCCTCGGTTGGCGCACGGTATTCCACGACGAGGTGGTGGCCGAGGGTCTGGCCCCCACCAGCTACGCCGAGTACGCCCGGCAGCGGCGGCGCTGGGCCACCGGGGCGATGCAGCTCCTGCGGAACGAGCACCTGCTCAGCGAGCGGACCTTGACCGTCCGCCAGAAACTGGCCTACACGGCCACCCTGTCGGGCTGGTTCGAACCGCTCCGGACCCTGGGCTACCTGCTGGTGGCCCTGGCCGTGGTGGCCTCCGGGGTCAGCCCGGTCAGCGCACCCCTGGCCGTGTACGTGCTGGTCTACTCGATCGTCCTGGTCAGCCAGCAGGCCACCCTCCTAGCCCTGTCACGGGGCCGGCACCGCCTCGGCCCGGGCCTGCTATTCGACTGGTACCGCCTGTCCTCCGGGCTGTACGCCGTGCGGCAGCTGATGCGCAGCCGCGACAGCCTGTTCCGGGTGACCCGGAAGGGACGAACCGGTCACGACCGTCGACGCGCCCCCTACCCGATGGGCTTGGTCGCGGTCCTGGCCGCGGCGGTGCTCGGCCTGATGTGGTGCGGGGCGAGCCTGCTCGGCCTGACCCCCGTCCACTACCGGCAGCTCACCGCGGTCGTGGTGGCCGCCGGGTTCCTGGTCCTCAACGGCGTCGTCGTGGGGGTGGCCGTGCTCCGGGCCGGTTCGACCCGGTTCGGCGGCGAGCGGCGGGCCGGTCAGCGCTTCGGGGACCTGCAGCTGCCGATCCGGGTGGGATCATCGGTCGGGGAGCTGACGGTGCCGTCCCTGACCGGGGCCGTCCTACACGCCCCCCGGCCCGTCGGCCTGATCTACATCCCGGACGACAGCCCGGTGGCCTTCGACCTCGTCGGCCCGGGCGGTCCGGTGCCCGTACGAGGCACTATCAGCCGGGGGAGCGAGACGACGTTGGCCATCGAGTTCGAGCCGGGGCAGTGGCAGGCCATGGCCGAGATCGCCCGCTGCCTGTTCGTGCACCGCGGCGGGTACCGCGGGGTACCCGCCGCTCCCCCCTCCACCGTCACCCCGGGTTGACCCGGGCGGCCCGGCCCAACCCGGGGGCTCGCCGGTCGGGTCAGGGGGCGGACCGTCGGGGCGAGCGGGTGTCGGCCACCTCGGCGGCGGCCTCGAAGGAGCGGAGCATGCGGTGCCCACGGGCGTCGGCCTGGGTTCCCCCGGGAGCGAACCACAGGGTGGCGAACCCCAGGTCACGGGCGGCGTCGAGCACGTCGAGATCGTCGTCGAGGACCATGATCTGCGAGGCCGACTCCCGGGTGACCCGGCGGAGCACCTCGAAGATCGGTCGGTCGGGTTTGAGCACCCCGACCGACCCGCTGATCACCCACGGATCGATCAACCGTTCCAGGCTGTGACCGGCCCGCAGGCGGGTGGCCCAGGCCTGGCAGTCGTTGGTGATGCACGCCACCCGTACCCCGGCGTCACGTTGGGCCCGCAGGTACCTGATCACCCCGGGCGAGAGTTGATGGCGGCTCACGTAGGCGGCATCGAGCTCGTCGGCGTCCCCGTTGACCCCCATCAGGGCCCAGAACTCGGCCGAGGTAAGGCGACCGAGCCGGAGCTGACGGGCCCGGGCGACGATCTCCTCGTCGGGAACGCTCGTCCCCCGTTCCCGGACGAACGGGATCAGGACGTTGCCGACGTCGTCGGCCTCCCGGTACAGGACCCCGTGGCCGTCGAGGGCCATGACCCGGGCACGACTGACCGCCCCCTCGGTGGCGTCGGGCAGGGTGGCCGGGGCCGCCGGGGTCGGGGAGGTGGTGCGGGCGGTCACCGCGGACGTCCGGCGGGGGGTCGGGCGACGCCGGTCCGGCCGGACGATGCGCAGGAGCTGGGCCAGCAGCAGGACCAGGGCCAGGACCCCGGTAAGGACGGCCATGCCCTGGAACACCAGGGCGGCGACCTGGCGGGTCCCGGTCTCCAGGGCCACGTCGGTGACCGCACCTTCGGCCAGGGTCGTCTCCCACCGGCCGCTGGCCCGGCCCCCGTCCTCGTCGGAGACCACCCCGGCCGAGGGTTCGCCCTGGGTCTGTCCGGGCAGGACGACCACGGCGGAGAGCTGGACGTCGTCGGGTTCGGCCCCGTAGCGGGTGGCGATCTGGGTGAGGGTCAGGTCGAGCGTCTCGGACAGCGGGGTATCGCCGAACGACTCGAACCCGTCCGAGGTGTCGATCTGCCCGGTGACCGCGTAGTCCACCTCGGCGAACCCCCGGCGCCGGACGAGGGTGAAGTCACGGAACGGACCGTCGGGCCCGTTGAGCTCGGCCATGACCTCGCCGTACTGCTCGGGGGTGCCGAACGCCTTCGACACGGCGATCGTGGTCGACCCGTCGGGCGCCGTCGTCGGCGGGTCGACCTGCCACCCGGCCTGGGCCAGGTCGGCCAGGGGCAGTCCGTCACCGTCGATGTCGAGATCGATGAGGGCCTCGGAGGCGGCGGGGTCGAGCTGGGCCACCACCTCCACCACCCCCGAGCCGTCCTGCTCCACCGTGGAGGTGACCTCGACCGAAGCTCGGCAGGCGGACAGGCCGAGGATCAGCGCCGCGACCAACAGCAGCAGGCGCACCGTCGATCGGACGGTCGGACGGGTGAGCGGCGACTGCATCGGGCACCAACCCTAGTGGTGTGGCGGCCCCGCTCGGGGACCCTGGCCGGTCGGCGGGACCGCCGCCCACCCCGGGGGACGGACGCGGGACACCCCTGGCCTCCCGGCCGGGGGTGTCCCGTTGTTCGGCCTAAGGCGTTGTTACGCCCGGGGGTGCTCAGTCTCCAGCTTCGGCCAGTTCGGGAGTAGACGGGGGTTGGAAACCCTCGTGGGCCACGAAGGACAGCTCCTCCTCGCCGGCGTCGTTGGTGACGACGTCGATCACAATGATCTGCCCGGCCCGGAACTCCTTGTAGAGCAGCTTCTCGGACAGAACGTCCTCGATCATGCGCTGGATGGCCCGCCGCAGCGGCCGGGCGCCCATGGTGGGGTCGTAGCCCCGTTCGGCCAGGAGCCGCTTGGCGTCCATGGTCAGCTCCAAGCCGATGCCCTGGCCCTCGAGCTGCTCGATGGTCCGCTTGATCATCAGGTCGACGATCTCTGTGACCTCTTCCTTACTGAGCTCGTGGAAGACGATGGTCTCGTCGATCCGGTTGAGGAACTCGGGACGGAAGTGGACCTTCAGAGCGTCGTTGACCTTCTCCTTCATGCGCTCGTAGCTGACGGCTTCGTCGTTCTTGGCGAACCCGAGGGTGGCCTTGCGCAGATCCTGGGTGCCCAGGTTGGAGGTCATGATCAGGACGGTGTTGCGGAAGTCGACCGAACGGCCCTGGCTGTCGGTGAGCCGACCCTCCTCCAGGATCTGGAGGAGGGCGTTGAACACGTCCGGGTGAGCCTTCTCGATCTCGTCGAACAGGACCACCGAGAACGGCTTGCGCCGGACAGCCTCGGTGAGCTGCCCGCCCTCCTCGTAGCCGACATAGCCGGGGGGCGAACCAACGAGACGGCTCACCGTGTGCTTCTCCATGTACTCCGACATGTCGAGGGTGATCAGGGCGGCGTCGTCACCGAACAGGAAGTCGGACAGGGTCTTGGCCAGCTCGGTCTTCCCGACACCCGTGGGGCCGAGGAAGATGAACGAGCCCGACGGACGCCTCGGGTCCTTCAGGCCGGCCCGGGTCCGACGGATCGACTGGGAGATGGCCCGGATGGCGTCCTCCTGGCCGATGACCCGCTTGTGGAGCTCCTCCTCCATCCGCAGGAGCTTGGCCGTCTCTTCCTCGGTCAGCTTGTAGACGGGGATGCCGGTCCAGATGGAGAGGACCTCGGCGATGGACTCCTCGTTGACCTCGTCGAAGAGGTCGACACCGGAGGCCTTGATCTCCGACTCCATGTCCTCCTTCTTGTTGAGGAGCTCCTTCTCGGCGTCGCGCAGGCGCCCGGCCTCCTCGAAGTCCTGGGACTCGACGGCGTCCTTCTTCTTGGCGACAACCTCGTTGATCTCGTTCTCCAGCTCCTTGAAGGCCGGAGGCGCACTCATGCGCTTGATCCGGAGCCGGGAGCCGGCTTCGTCGATCAGGTCGATCGCCTTGTCCGGAAGGTGCCGATCGGAGATGTAGCGGTCGGCCAGGTTGGCCGACGCCACCAAGGCCTGGTCGGTGATGGTGACCCGGTGGTGGCTCTCGTAGCGGTCACGGAGGCCTTTGAGGATCTCGATGGTGTGCTCGACGGTGGGTTCCTCCACCTTGATGGGCTGGAACCGACGTTCGAGGGCGGCGTCCTTCTCAAGGTACTTGCGGTATTCCTCAAGGGTGGTGGCACCGATCGTCTGGAGTTCACCGCGGGCCAGCATCGGCTTGAGGATGCTGGCCGCGTCGATGGCGCCCTCGGCCGCTCCCGCTCCGACCAGGGTGTGGAGCTCGTCGATGAACAGGATGATGTCGCCCCGGGTCTTGATCTCCTTCAAGACCTTCTTGAGCCGTTCCTCGAAATCGCCCCGGTACCGGCTGCCGGCCACCAGGGCCCCGAGATCGAGGGTGTAGAG
>JBKECK010000063.1:0-27606 GCA_047974625.1 Acidimicrobiales bacterium | reverse complement strand
CGAGGCGGGCCCGGCACACGGCGCCCACCGATACGTCGGCGGTCAGGTCGGTCGGGGGGGCGGTGAGGTCGTCGGCGGCCCGGGCCGCCCCGTCTGGGGAGACGACCCCGCTGGCGGCCAGGGCGTCGAGGTCGGTGGGGACCCCGAGGACGGCCCCCGCCGGCATGGGGTGGAGTTCCCCCCGGCGCACCAGATAGGCGGGGACCGGGGCCACCGGGCTGGTCAGCTCGTCGATCAGGCCGAGGTCCCGGCATAGCTCCACCCCGCCCGGGGCGCGGGCCAGGAAGGTGTCCGGCCCGGCGTCGACCATTCGGTCGCCCACGGGTAGGGAGCGGATCTTGCCGCCGAGCACGGTGTCGGCCTCGAACACGTCGACCCGCCAACCGGCCCGGGCCAGGTCGTAGGCCGAGGTGAGGCCGGTGATGCCGCCCCCGATCACGACGGCCCGGCTCGTCATCGGCCGGCCGGTCGTGGGGTGGCCCCGTCGGCCCGGCCCTCGGCGTGGACCAGATCGACGACTCGGGCCAGGGTGTCGGGGTCGGTGGCGGGGAGGACCCCGTGGCCGAGATTGAAGATGTAGCCCGGGTGGCCGGCGTTGTCGGCCAGGACCCGCCGCACCTCGGCTTCGACGACCTCCCACGGGGCCAGACACGACACCGGGTCCAGGTTGCCCTGGAGGGTGACCCGGTGACCGGTGCGTTCCCGGGCCACCGACAGGGGGGTCCGCCAGTCCACCCCCACCACGGAGGCGCCGGCCCCGGCGAACTGGTCGAGCAGTTCACCGGTGTTGAGGCCGAAGTGGATGGTCGGCACCCCGAGATCGGCCATGGCCCGCAGGATCCGGGCCGAGTGGGGGGCCACCATGCGGCGGTAGTGGTCGGGGTGGAGGGCCCCGGCCCACGAGTCGAACAACTGGACCATCGACGCCCCCGCCTCCACCTGGAGGGTGAGGGTGGTGATGGCCAGGTCGGCCAGGCGGTCGCACAGCAGGAACCACAGTTCCGGTTCGCTGAGCATCAGGGTCTTGACCTTCGCCTGGTCCCGGGACGGGCGGCCCTCCACCAGGTAGGCGGCCAGAGTGAAGGGGGCCCCGGCGAAGCCGATCAGGGGGACGTCGAGCTCGGAGACGAGGGCCTTGACGGTGGCGGTCTGGAACCAGAGGTCGTCGGGTTCCAGGGGTCGGAGCCGGTCGAGGTCGGCGGCCGTGGCGAACGGCTGGTCGCATTCGGGCCCCACCCCGGGGGTGATGTCGATCCCGAAACCGGTGGCCCACACCGGGGTGACGATGTCGGAGAACAGGATGGCGGCGTCCACCCCGTACCGCCGGACCGGCTGGAGGGTGATCTCGGCGGCCCGCTCCGGGTTGGCGATGGCGTCGAGGATGGTGCCCTCGCCGCGCACCGCGAAGTACTCGGGGAGCGACCGGCCCGCCTGTCGCATGAACCAGACCGGAACCTGGTCTCCCGGCTCGCCGCGGGCGGCCCGGAGCAGGGGCGCATCGTGCAGGAGTCCCACCATGGCGGCCAACGTTACCGGCCCCCCGGGCGGAGCGGCCGGGCGCCCCGGGATCCCGTCCACCGGTTAGTATGGAACGCTCCCTGTCGGCCCCCGAGCGCCAGGAGTGCGGTGAGCGAGCATCCCGAGCTGGAAGCAGAGCAGGCCCACATCGACCACGCCTACCGGCGCCTCGACGAGGCCCGCGAGGAGGCGATCGGCTTGCAGCACATGGTCGAGGTGGGGCGGGGCGGCACCAACCAGGCCCGCTGGGAGCGCGAGGTCATCAACGAGAACATCGCCAACCGGCTTCGTGAGCTCGACCTGGGCGATCGGTCCCTCGTCTTCGGCCGGATCGACCAGGCCACCGACGCCGGTGGGGGCAGCTATCACATCGGCCGGGTGGCGGTGGCCAGCGAGACCATGGACCCGCTGGTGGTCGACTGGCGGGCCCCGGTGGCCGAGGGCTTCTACCGGGCCACCGGGGGAGACCCCCAGGGACTGGCCCGCCGTCGCCACTTCACCACCCGGGGTCGCACCCTGCTCGGGATCGACGACGAGTTCTTCGGTGACGCTGCCGGCCAGGGTCGGGTGGTGGTCGACGGGCGCGAACTCCGAGGCGAGGGCGCCCTCATCGCCGCCCTGGAGGAGAACCGGACCGGTCGCCTCAGCGACATCGTCGGCACCATCCAGGCCGAGCAGGACGAGATCATCCGCGCCCCGCTTCCCGGTGTGCTCGTGGTCCAGGGCGGGCCGGGTACGGGCAAGACCGTGGTGGCCCTGCACCGCGCCGCCTACCTGTTGTACACCCACCGGTTCCCGCTCGACGGCCAGGGGGTCATGGTGGTGGGCCCCAACCGGCTATTCCTCGGCTACATCGAGCAGGTCCTGCCCTCCCTGGGCGAGGCGGGGATCGAGCTTGCCGTCCTGGCCGACCTGGTGGCCGGGGTCCGGGTGGCCGGGACCGACGTCGGGGTGACCTCCCGGGTCAAGGGCGACCTGGCCATGGTCCGGGTGGTCCGCCGGGCAGTGGCCGACCGCCAGCGCCCGCTCCGGTCCGAGCTGGTGGTCGGGGTAGGGGCCCGACGGGTGCGGATGACGGTGGCCCAGAGCGAGGGCATCGTGGCCGAGGCCCGGCGCCGCTACCGGACCCACAACGCGGCCCGGAAGTATGTGGTGGCCGAGCTGTTCGAGGCCCTGGCCGCCACCCACCCCGACGGCATGTCGGCCGAGACCCTCCGGGATCGGGTCGAGCGGGATCCGGTGGTGCGCGAGGCGGTGGACTGGATGTGGCCGGTGCTCACCCCGGCCCAACTGCTCCACGACCTGTACGGCTCCCGGGCCCTGATCCGGTCGGCGGGGTCGCGCCTCGGCGAGGAGGAGCTGTCCGCCCTCCACCGCCCGTGGCGGGAGGACATGGACGCCACCCGGGTCACCTGGACCGTCGACGACGTTCCCGTCCTCGACGAGGCCAGGGAACGGCTTGGGCCCCGCCCGGGACGGAAGCTCGACGACGAGTTCCGCACCTACGGCCACATCGTGGTGGACGAGGCGCAGGACCTGTCCCCGATGCAGCTCCGCATGCTGACCCGCCGGTCCCTCAACGGTTCCATGACCATCGTCGGCGACATCGCCCAGTCGACGGGGGCGTGGGCCCACAACTCGTGGGACGAGGTGCTCGACCACCTGCCGGACCGGAAACCGCCCCGGTTCGCCGAGCTCACGGTGGGCTACCGGATCCCGGGGCCGTCCATGGCCCTGGCCGCCCGGGTCCTGACCGAGGCCGCCCCCGAGCTCAGCCCCCCGACCTCGGTCCGTACCGACGGGGAGCCGCCCCTCATCCTGTCGGTGGACCCGCCCGGGGAGCTCGCCGTAACCCTGGTCGAGGTGGTGCGGGCCGAACTGGAGCGGGGTGAGGAGGGGAACGTGGCCGTGATCTGCCCCCGGTCCCGCTACGAGGAGGTGTTCTCCTGGATGGAGGGGGCGGGCCTGCCGGCGGGGCGGGCCCCGCGTGACGGGCTGGGTCGTCCGGTGACTGTCGTCCCCGTACACCTGGTCAAGGGGCTCGAGGTGGACGTGGCCGTGGTGGTCGAACCCGGCCTCATCTACCACGAGGAGCCGCAGGGGGCCCGTTCGCTGTACGTGGCCACGACCCGGGCCACCAAGCGCCTCATCCTGGTCAACGCCCTCCCGCTGCCCGCCGTCCTGGCCCAACCGGTGGCCCCCTGAACAACCCGGACGGGCCGGCACGGTCGGGGTCCCGGGCCGGTGATCTGGGCTATTCCACCTAATGAGCGGTCTGTTCGGCCCGGAGCGTAGCGTCATGCGAACTCTATGCTGTTGGATGTGGATCGACCTCGAACCTTCTCATCCTGGCGGAGCAGCCTTGGGTCGTTGGCCCTCGTCGGCGCCCTCCTCGCCACCCTGCTCCTCGCCACCCTGCTCACCGTGGTCTCCCGGCCGGCGGCCGCGGACCTCGCCGACGACACCGCCTCCTACGGGGTGACCGGGGTCGACACCAGGTTCGGGGCCCGACCGGCCTCCGGGGTGGCGGTGATGGAGACGATCGGCAACACGATCTATGTCGGTGGCAAGTTCACCTCAGTCACCCGCAACCGCAACACGCACGCCAGCCAGTCGTACCTCGCCGCGTTCAACGCCACCACCGGCGAGTACCTGGCCTCGTTCGACCCCCAGCTGGACGGTCCGGTCAACGCCATGGCCGTCTACGACGGGAAGTTGCTGATCGGGGGCCAGTTCTCCACCGTGAACGGGGAGAACCGGCCGGCCATGGCCCTACTCGATCCGGCCACCGGAGACCGGGCGCCGTTCGCCTTCGGTGTGTACGGCGGCAACCCGGCCAACGTCCGCGACTTCGCCATCGAGGGCCCCTACATCTACGCCATCGGCTCGTTCAATCAGGCCACCGCCAACGGTCAAGCCTCCCCGGTGGGCAATGTAGTCCGCTTCAACACCCAGACCACCGCGGTGGACACTGCTTGGCGGGCGTCGATTACCGGTTCCGGTTGGGGGATCGCCACCGACCCGACCAATCGGCGGGTCTACTTCGCCGCCTTCCAGTCCGGCGGTTTCATCGCCGTCAACGATAGCAACGGCGCCGCGGTCCAAGTGGGCACCGGTACAACCCTGTTCAACCCGTACGACGTGGTGGTCCACCAGGGGAAGATCTGGGTGGGGGGCAGCAACCACCTGCTCGTCGTCCTCGACGCCGCCACCATGCGGGTCATCAGCCAGCACAACACGGGCCGGGTCGGCCAGGCGACTCCGTGGAACGGCGGGGACTACCAGACCCTGGAGGCGATCGGTAACCGGGTGTACGCCGGTTGCCACTGCAACTACGAGGAGTACAAGGCGGGGGAGAACATCCGCCGACCCATCTCGTTCCTGCTGGCCTACGACGCCACCACCACGGACCTGATCCCCTCGTTCGACCCCCACATGCTCGCCGACTCGGGTCCGTGGGCGATAACCGAGGGCCCCAACGGTTGTGTCTGGACCGGGGGTGAGATCCGGAAGTCGGGCTACAACAAGGTCGACAACCTGGCCCGCCTGTGTGACGTGGTGGGCCTCAGCGGCACGGGCACCAACGTGGCGCCCACGGCGACGTTCACCTCCGGACCGGGCTGGTACGAGCTCGACCTCGGCCAGGTGCAGGGGATCGCCAACGTGGACGTGAACGCGAACCTCGGTGACAACTTCATCATGATCTCCGAGACCCCGTTCCGGAACGACAAGACGGCCGCCCAGCTGGCCGGCATGGACGGTTACGCCGGTACGCGGATGCTGCAGACCAGTGAGGCCAACAACCGGCGGTGGTTCAACCTGCCCGGCCGGTACGTCCGGATCTACACCAGCTCCCGGATCAGCCAGGCCAACGTGGCGGTCCGCGTCACCAACGCCCCCGTACCCGTGGCCGACACCGAGCGACCTTCGGTCCCCCGGGGCATGACGCTCACCGCGTCGGGTTCGACCGTCTCCCTCGCCTGGGATCCGTCCACCGACAATGTCGGTGTGGTCGGCTACGACGTCTACCGGGCGTCGTCGGAGGCCGGTCCCTACAACGTGGCGGGCCGGGCCACGGGCACCAGCTACGACGACGCCGGGCTGGGTGCCGGCACCTACTGGTACTACCTGCGGGCCGTCGATGCGGCCGGCAACGCGAGCTGGCGGAACGGGATCCGCCGTGTCGAGGTGACCGCCGGCGGCGGCCCGACCGACGGGGAGCGGCCGTCGACCCCGCGGGGTCTGACCCTCCAGGTGACCGACGCCTCCACCGCCACCCTGGCCTGGACGGCCTCGACCGACAATGTCGCGGTAACCGGTTACAACGTGCACCGGGCCACCTCGGCGGACGGCCCCTTCGAGGTGGTCGCTACCGCCTCCGGCCCCGGGCATGTCGACGCCGGCCTGGCCCCAGGCGAATACTACTACTATGTCCGGGCCGCCGACGCGGCCGGTAACACCAGCTGGCGCTCCAACACCGTGAGCCGCACCTTCGGCTGATCCGGGCTCAGTCCGACGGTCCGCCGAGCAGGGGCTCGTCGGAGGAGCGGATGTCGGCGTTGGGGATACCGTCGGGGTGGGTGACCGAGACCTGTTCGAGCGCGCCGAGGGCGATGTCGAGGTGCTGCCGCTTGCTGGACTCGTAGAACTCCCGGGCCGCCCCCTGCAGCTTGGGGGCGGCGTGGCGGGGCTTGTCGGAGACGCCGAGCAGGGTGGCGTTGGGGATCCGGTAGCGGAAGCCGTTGGCGGCGATGGTGGCCGACTCCATGTCGACGGCGACACAGCGGGCCAGGTCCATGGAGCGGACCGCCTCGGCCTGGTCGAACTCCCAGTTGCGGTTGTCGGTGGTGTAGACCGCCCCCATCCGGAACACGACGTCGCGGTCCTCCAGCTCAGCCAGCAGGAACCGGTTCAGGCGCTGGGTGGGGATCACGGGTACGGTGAGGGGCAGGACCTCGTCCATCACATGGTCGGCCCGGACGTACGAGGTGGCGAGGACGAAGTCACCGAGGGCCTGGTGGTTCCGGAGGCCGCCACAGTGACCGATCATGATCATGGCGTCGGGGCGGAGCACGGCCAGGTGGTCGGTAATGGTCTTGGCGTTGGCCGGGCCGACCCCGATCTCCACCAGTGACACCCCGCGGCCGTCGGGCCCGGGATGGTGGTAGGCGGGCATCTGGACGCCGTCACGGTCGGGCCGCTGGGCGTCGGGGAAGCGGTCGAGGAAGGCATCGACGTGCATCCGGTAGTTGGTGAACAGGACGTGGCGCTGGAAGGCGGCCGGAGGGGTGCCGGTGTAGTGGGACAATCGGTCCATGGACAGGTGCATCCGCTCGGGGCCGAACAGGAACAGCTTCTTGGCCCGGAGGTCCCGCCCGCCCTCGTCGACGGCGGCGAACAGGTCGGGGTCGTCGAAGGGCACGGCCCGCCGGGCGGCGTCCACCGTGATACAGGCCCCCCGCTCCAGCAGGGAGCCGAGCTCCCGGCACAGGTACGGTCGGATGGCGTCGGGGTTGGCGAACTCCCCGTCGATCTGGGGGTTGTGGGTCGACCACGGGCGGCCCACCTCGACCCGGGGGTACCAGCCGGCCGCCCATTCAGTGGCCATGGCGTCCACCAACTCGCCCACCCGATTCGGTTCACCCTCGACGGTCAGCTTCGACACCGCGTCGAGGGTAGCGCTCGCCGGATCGGGGGTGTTCCGGGGTCGGGGTTCCTGGCGATGGCTGGGGTGGGTGCCCACGTTGGAGCGACAAACGGGGTGTGGCTGGTCCACAGGTGATCGGGTTGCCGATGGCGCTGTGTTGTCGGGTTGCCGATGGCGCCATGCTGTTGCGGTGACGACCGACGAGACAGAGCTCACCACCGACGTCGACCTGTGCCGTTCGGACGGATCCCTCAACCCGGACGCCCTGGGCTGGTCCCGTCAGCCCCTGCACCGGGCCAACCTGGCGCCCTTCGCCGGGGGCAACAAGCGGTGGGACTACTGGGCCGTCTTGGCCGGCGACCTGCTGGTCAGTGTGCTCTACGCCAACGTTGACGTGGGCGCTGCCGCCGAGGTGTGGTGGGCGGATCTGGACACCGGGACCCGTGGGGGCACCGAGGTGATCTCTGGGGATACGGCCGCCTTCCCCCTGCCCGAGCGGCCGGGGACCACCCCGCTCACCGTGGATCGGGACGGCCTGCGGCTGGCCATCACCGACGACGGGGAGGGGACCCGCCTCGCCGGTATCTGGACCGAGGCCGACGGCCGGCCGGCCGGGCTGGACGTGATCGTGGCCTCGCCCGCCGGTCACGAGTCGTTGAACGTGGTCATCCCCTGGGAGGGGCCCCTTTTCAACTACACGTCCAAGCATCAAGCCCGGCCCGTCGTCGGCGAACTGGTGGTGGGTGAGCGACACCACCGGATCGGGGGCGCCGCCGGCGACGCCTGGGGTGTCCTCGACGTGGGGCGGGGTCGCTGGCCGGCCCGGATCGTGTGGAACTGGGGGGGCGGGGCCGGCCGGTCCGGTGGGCACGTCGTCGGCCTCCAGTTCGGAGCCAGATGGACCGAGGGCTCCGGGTTCACCGAGAACGGGTTCATGGTGGACGGGCGCCTGACCAAGATCGGCCGGGAGCTCGACTGGTCCTACGACTGGGACGACCCGATGGCTCCCTGGCGGATCGTCGACCCCGGCGGCCAGCTCGACGTCGTCCTCCATCCCCGCTTCGACAAACACTCCGGGCCCTCCGGTCCCGGCGGGGGAACCGAGACCCACCAGGTGTTCGGCCGCTTCTCGGGCACGGTCCGTACCGACGACGGCGCTGTCCACCGTTTCGAGGATCTCCAGGGCTTCGCCGAGGAGGCCCGCAAGGTCTGGTGACGGGGTGACCGGGCCGCTCCCGGGCCGGAGTGGCCCGGAGTGGCCCGGTCAACCGTCGGCGGTCCCGGCCTCCCCGGTGGTCCGGTCGGTCCCGGTCGGCTCGGGCCGCGAACCCGTCGACGGACCACGCCGCATGTTCCTCGGCGCCCTGGTCGTCCGCGCCCCGGAGCGGCTGATCACCCGTTCCGGGGCCGGTGCCTCTGGGCGGCCCGTGTCGGTATCACGTTTTTGCTCGGTGTCGACAGCGCGGCGTCACGGGCCCGAACCCCGCCGCTCGTGGCGGGAGCGAGCTCAGGTTCCGGTCAGTTCGGCCACGACGGGGGCGAAATCCCGGAAGACGTCGGCCCCCACCACGACATAGCTGAACCCGAGCTCCTCCCGTCGCCGGCGCAGGTCGTCGGCGATCTGATCCACGGAACCCACCAGGGCCAGGGGCGAGGCGAGGCCTTCGTCGGCGGTGATGCCGAAGGCGCCCGCCAACTTCTCGGCCGTCTCGCGCCGCCGGTTGGTCACCGCCACCACGAAGGGGCGCACCTGTAACTCGATGTCGGCGAACCGGTCCCCGGCCCCTTCGCGGACCCAGCCCACCTTCTCGGCCACCCGTTCCCGGGTGACGTCGGCGGCCATGTCGACGGTGATGGCCCCGGCCCGCAGATCGGGATTGACGCCCACGATGTCGGCCAGGCGCCCGGCGGTGCGCAACATGCGAGGTCCGCCGCCGCCGATCAACAGTGGGGGCCGGGGTCGTTGCACCGGGAGGGGGGTGGAGACGAGGCCCTCGACCTGATAGTGCCGGCCCTGGTGTGTCACCGGTTGACCGCTGAGGCAGGCGTCCATCACCGCCACCGCTTCCACCAGCCGCTCGATCCGGGTTCCGGGTGGGTCGAGGGTCAGGCCGGCCTGGTCGTAGTCCGACCGCATCCAGCCCGCCCCCAGGCCGAGCTCGAGGCGGCCGTCGCTCAGCAGGTCCAGGGTGGCCGCGTCCTTGGCCACGAACGCCGGATGGCGGTAGTCGTTGCCCAGCACCAGGAACCCGATCCGGAGCCGCTCGGGGGCGGCGGCCACGGTGGCCAGGGCGGGTACGGGCGAGAGCTGGTCGTCCAGGTGGTCGGGCATGGTGAGGATGGCGTAGCCGAGATCCTCCGCGGCCCGGGCGGTTTCCACCCATCCCGCCCGGTCGGCGGCGGTCCGGGCCTGGACCCCGAACCGGAACGGACGGAGCGGGCCGGATCGGGCCGGCCGCCCGGTCGTGGCCTCGGTCGAGAGGGAAGCGGGCGCAGTCATGGCGTCAGGGTAATGGCCCGGCGGGTTCCCTCCCGGGGTCCTCCGGGCTCGTCGGCCGGGGGACGGGGCGGTACCGGCTCCAGCCCAGGGCGGCGGCCACGACGGCGGTGGCGATCGCCCCGATCAGGAGGCCGGCCCGGGCGCCGAAGTGCTCCGACACCCAGCCGGCGATCGGTCCACCGATCGGGGTCGATCCGGCGAACACCACGGCGGTTAGGGCGAGAGCCCGCCCCCTCATCTCGGGGGCGGCGTGCAACTGCATCAGGGCGTTCGCCCCGGACATCAGCATGATGTTCGAGCCGCCTACCAGCACGGAGGCGGCGGCCGCCAGGGCCAGGGTGGGAGCCAGGGAGATGGCCACCGTAGCCCCCACGAGGGCCCACGAACCAGTCAGCAGGAATCGGAGGTCGACGTTGCGGCGCCGGGCGATGCCGAGGGCACCGATCACCGAGCCGACACTCATGCATGAGTACAGCAGGGTGTAGCCAACGGCCCCGGCGGTGAAGGTCCGCTCGGCCAGGAGGAGCAGGGTGACCTGGTACTCGAAGGCCAGGGTGCCCACCACGGCCAGCAGGATGATGGCGTCGCGCAGCTCCGGGGTCGACCAGACGTAGCGGAGGCCGGCCACGAGCTGGCCCTTGGCTTTGGCTACCATGGGGGCGGGCCGGATCTGGTCCCGGTCCATGGCCAGCAGGGCGAAGATGACGGCCAGGTAGCTGGTGGCGTTGACCACGAAGCACCACTTCACCCCGACCGTGGTGATCAGGAGGCCGGCCAGGGCGGGTCCGAACACCCGGGACCCGGTCATCATGGCGGAATGGAGTGACACCGCGTTGGCCACGTCGTCGGTGGGAACCAGGTCGGCCACCAGGGTGCGACGGGTCGGGTTGTCGACCGCGGTCAGCAGGCCGTAGGCGGTCGACAACCCGTAGACGGCGGCGATCGTCAGCCGGTCGAACAGGACCAGCACGCTGAACGCCACGGCCACCAGGGTCAACCCGGCCTGGGTCATCAGCATGAACCGGTGCCGGTCCACCCGGTCGGCCAACACCCCACCCCAGGCCCCGAACAGCAGGACGGGGAGGAACTGGGCCGCGGTGACCAGCCCGAGGGCGACGCCGGAGTCGGTCAGTTGCAGCACCACCCACGACAGGGACACGGTCTGCATCCAGGTGCCGCCCTGGCTGATGAACTGGCCCATGTAGAAGAGCCGGAAGTTCCGTACCCGCAGCGAACGGAACGTCTGGGCCGCCCAAGAGGTGGGTTCGGGCTGGGGCGTGGGTGCCCTCACGGTGTGGTCGTCACGGTGGCTCCGGTGCCGCCCGGTGGTCGACCGCTCCACCCCGGTCGGACCTGGTTTCGGCGACGCGGGGCGTTGGCCGGGAGCACCCGGGCCGACCCTACCGGATTGGCCCGGCCGCCTTCCCGTTTGACGCCCGCTTCGGCGAGCCACCGCCGGGCCGGCTCCACCGCCATGGTGCCGTCTGGCCCCTACGGTCCGAACGTATGTTCGACATGCCGGCGTGGACCGGTCATACTGGCCGGGTGACCTCACCGGGCGCCCGGACGATCCTGCACGCCGACCTCGACTCGTTCTACGCGTCGGTAGAGCAGCGGGACGACCCGTTGCTGCGGGGTCGCCCTGTCCTGGTCGGCATGGGCGTGGTCACCGCCGCGAGCTATGAGGCCAAGCGGCGGGGAGTCACCACCCCCATGGGGATCGGACCCGCCCGCCGGTTGTGTCCGGACGCCGTGGTCGTGCCGCCCCGGATGGAGGCCTACGCCGAGGCGAGCCGGGCGGTGTTTGCCATCTTCGACGACGTCACCCCCGAGGTGGAGGGGCTGTCGATCGACGAGGCGTTCCTCGACGTCACCGGGCTGTGGCGTCTCGTCGGCGACGGCCCCTCAGTGGCCGCCGCCCTCCGCCACCGAGTGGCCGCCGACGTCGGCCTGCCCATCAGCGTCGGGGTCGCCTCCACCAAGTTCCTGGCCAAGGTGGCCAGTGCGGTATCGAAACCGGACGGCCTGCTGGTGGTGCCCGCCGGGGAGGAGCTGGCCTTCCTCCGTCCGTTGCCGATCCGCCGCCTGTGGGGGGTCGGTCCGGTTACCGCCGAGCGCCTGGCCGCCCGGGGGCTCACCACCGTGGCCGACGTGGCCGACCTGGCCGAACCGGCTCTGGCCGCCATGGTCGGCGTCGCCGGGGCCCGCCACCTCCACGCCCTGGCCCACAACCGGGACCCCCGCCCGGTAGACACGGGTCGACGGCGGCGGTCGATGGGTTCCCAACGGGCCTTCCCCGCCCGGCAGGCCGCCTGGGCCGACGCCGAGGTGGTGCTCCTGGAGGTGGTCGACCGGGTGGCCGGTCGTCTCCGGACCGCCGACCGGCTCGGCCGCACCGTCGTGGTCCGCCTCCGCTACGGGGACTTCACCGACGCCACCCGGTCGCACACCCTGCCGGAGGCCACCAACGCCACCGCCGTCCTCCTCGACACCGCCCGGAACCTGCTTCGCTCCGCCTGGCCCGAGGTCCGGGCCCGTGGTGTCTCCAAGATCGGCGTGGCCGTGAGCAACCTCGAATCCGCCGACACCACCCAGCTCACCATCCCGTTCGGGGGCCGCGATCCCGGCCGGGTGGACGGAGCCGTGGACCGGGTCCGGGCCCGTTTCGGGACATCCGCCCTTGGTCGGGCCGCCCTGCTCGGACGGGAACGGCCCCAGGTGCCCCTGCTGGGCGAGTGACCGGTCCCGGGGGAGCTCCCTGGTGCTGGGGTGAGGCCCCCGGAGCGGACCCCGGGGTCTACCGTCGGTTTTCCCCTGGATCCCCTGGACGCCCCCTAGATGGCCAGGTCGTTGACGTTGTAGTCGCGGAGCACCGCATCGGCGGTGGCCTCGTCGTAGCGGAACTCGTCGGCCCGGTCGGCCAACGGCTCGTAGCGGAACCGGGGTTCGTCGGGCCGGTGGCGGTGGCGGGCGTCGACGGCCAGGGGGATCACCGTCGACCGGCGGAAGATCCGTTCCTCGTCGTAGACCACGTTGTCGGGCCCGGTCGCCTTGATCCGCAACGCCGCCGGGGCCCCGAGGACCGACGAACGGCGGTGGAACCCGAAGGTGAGGGAGATCCGCGGGTCGGGCGAGCTGTTGGCGAACGAGGCGTGCAGCATCTGCCGGTTGACGATGGTGACGTCACCGGCCTCACAGAACAACGGGACGGCGTCGGGCAGCAGATCGCTGCCGCCGTTGGCGGCCACCCGGGCCCGGATGTCGATATGGCCCAGGCGGTGGGAGCCGGGCACGATCCACAGGCCGTTGGCCGGCGTGGAGCGGTACAGCTGCACCTGGAAGTTGAAGCCGTGGATGCCCGGGTCCCAGTTCGGATTGTCCCAGTGGGTCACGCCGTCCTGGTGCCACGAGACCGAGCCCCCCACCCCGGGTGGTTTCACGAACGTGGCGTCGTTGTAGGGCACGAAGTCGTCGCCGTTGATGGCCGCGGCGATGGCCAGCAGGCCCGGGTGGCCGTAGAGCCGGAGACCGGACGGCATGGCCCGACACATGCCGAACAGCAGGAACGGCACCCACTCCGGGGCGTCGGCGTCCGGGGCGGGTTCGGTCATCTTGGTCTGGTGGCGTCCGCCGAGCAGGTCCGTCCCGCCCCAGGGGTCGGCCAGGGGCCGGGACAGGAGGTACGGGTCGATGGCCCAGTCCCGGCCCAGGGCGGGCCGTCCCTCGGCGTCAAGGTCCGCGCCCGGGGCGACCGGGGCCCGACCGATGAACTCCGCGGCGTCGGCCCGCAGCTCGGCCAGCTCGGTGTCGTCGATCACGCCCTCGAACACATAGAACCCGTGTTCGGTGAACGGCTCCAGGAACGAGGCGTCGAGCACCCCGTCCACCATGCGCAGGGGACCGCGATTACCGGCCCGGCGGGCCCGTTCCACCCCGGCCCCGATGTAGTCGGCCATGGCGGCGGTGTGGTCCGCTCTGGTCATGGGGCCGGTGCCGGTTTCGTCTCGCTTCGCGGTGTCGTCTCGCTTCGCGGTGTCGGTCATGGTACGCGGTCCCCCTGGTGGCGTTGGCCGCGGCGGCCGTCGGTCCGCCGGGGTGTGCTGGGGGTCACGCTAGTTCGCCGGGCCCGTCCGGGACGAGCCATGGCGCGGCCCTGGGGTCCGGATCCTGGGTTCAATGCCAACCGATCATCGTGTCGTAGGCTCGCCGAACATGAGCCTTCCGTTCCTCTTCGGCGCTAACCTCGACCCCACCCGCGGCCCCGACGATCCGGTGGCCCGGGCGGTGCGGATCGAGGAGCTCGGCTACGACTTCCTCACGATCCAGGATCATCCGTACCAGGCGGCCTTCCACGACACCTGGACCCTCATCTCGTATGTGGCCGCCCGCACGTCGCGCCTCTCCCTGGTTCCCACCGTGGCGAACCTCCCGTTGCGGCCACCCGCGATGCTGGCCAAGGCGGCCAACTCCCTCGACCAGCTGAGCGGGGGCCGGTTGCAGCTCGGCCTCGGGGCCGGAGCCTTCTGGGACGCCATCGCCGCCATGGGCGGTCCCCGGCGGGCCCCCGGCGAGGCGGTCGACGCCCTCGACGAGGCCCTCGACGTGATCCGGGCCATGTGGAGCGGCGACCGGGCCGTCCGGGTGGACGGGTCCGTCTATGGGCTGCGGGGCGTCCACCCCGGGGCGGCGCCGTCGCCCACCCTGGGCGTCTGGCTCGGGGCCTACGGCCCGCGGACCCTGGCCCTCACCGGGGCCAAGGCCGACGGCTGGTTGCCGTCGCTGGGGTTCCTGCCCGTCGACCGGCTGGGGGCCGCCATCGAACGGATCGACCGGGCCGCCCTCGCCGCCGGCCGGGATCCGGCCACGATCCGCAAGGTCTACAACCTGAACGGCACCATCCGGGCGTCCGGCGGTGGCTCCGGGGCCGACGGGCCCTTCACCGGGTCGGCGACCCGCTGGGTGGAGGACATTGCCGCCGTGGCCGCCGTCGGGATCAACGGGGTGTCCTACTGGCCCGACCGTGACCACGACGAGCAGCTCCGCCGGTTCGCCACCGAGATCGTCCCCCAGCTCCGGTCCAGCCTGCCCGTGACCCCTCGATCCTGAGGTCCGCTCCGGTCCGCGTTGCGTCCCGCCCCGGCCCGGGGATTAGCGTCTGGGCACGTCGACCGAGGAGCCATCCACCATGACCAGTCACGCCGTCCCCCTGGAAACCGCCTCACCGGAATCGGTGGGCATGAGCACCGACCGGCTCGGTCGGATCGGGCCGGTCATGGAGGAGTACGTGGCCGACCGCGGTGTGGTGGGCATCTCCACCGTCGTGGCCCGCCGGGGCCGGGTCGTGCACCGGGCCCAGTTCGGCCACCGCGACCGGGAGGCCGGCCAGCCGATGACGGCCGACACCATCTTCCGCATCTACTCGATGACCAAGCCGATCGTGTCCACCGCCCTGATGCTGCTCCACGAGGAGGGGCGGTTCCAGCTCGAACACCCGGTGGCCCAGTACCTGCCGGCCTTCGGGGCGGTCAAGGTCCTGTCCGGGGAGGGAACGCTGGTCGACCCGGTCCGGCCCATGGACATCCGCGACGTGCTCAGCCACTCCAGCGGTCTCACCTACGACTTCATGGCCGACAATCCCGTGGCCCAGCAGTACCGCGATCACCGGATCATGAACGACGCCGGCCGCACCCTGGAGCAGGTGATCGACGAGCTGGCCACCCTGCCCCTGGCCTTCCAGCCCGGCGAGCGCTTCCACTACAGCGTCGGCATCGACGTGGCCGCCCGCCTCATCGAGGTCATCAGCGGTCAGCCGCTCGGGGACTTTCTCAGCGAGCGCCTGTTCGAGCCCCTCGGGATGACCGACACCGGTTTCGGTGTCGCCGCCGACCAGCTCGACCGCCTGTCGGCCATGTACGGCCTGCCCGACCTGGTGGGCGACGACTATTCGGTCATCCAGCTGGCCGAGGCGGCGATGGCCGGGTTCAACGAGCGGATCGACGTGTCGGCCACCTACCCCACGGGGACCCCCAAGGTGTTCCAGCGGGGTGGCCTCGGCCTGTTCTCCACCGCGGATGACTACCTGCGGTTCGCCCTGATGCTGGCGGCCGACGGGCGGGTGGGCGACCAGCGGATCATCGGACGCAAGACGCTCGAACTGATGCACAGCAACCATCTCCCAGCCGGCCTGCTGCCCATCGAGCTGCTCGGCCTGCCCGTTCCGGGCATGGGGTTCGGGCTCGGATCCCGGGTGATGCTCGACGTGGCCGCCTCGGCCGGGCCGGGCTCGGTGGGCGAGTACGGATGGGCGGGCGCCGCCAAGACCTACTACTGGGTCGACCCGGCGGAGGACCTCGTCGGGCTGTTCATGACCCAGTACATGACCGGGGTGCTCGGCCCGGACCGGGACTTCCGCAGCCTGGTCTACCAGGCCATCGTCGACTGACCGTTCCCGTCGACGCCGTTCGGGCTCAACCTGCCGGTCACGGCAGGTTGAGCTGCCACGGGACCCCGAACTCGTCGGCCACCCACCCGTAACGACGGCTGAACCCGTAGTCGTCGAGGGGCATGAGCACCTGCCCGTGTTGGGCCAGGGCGTCGAAGAGCCCTTCGAGCTCGGCCTCGTCGTCACAGTCGACGAACAGGGAGATCGCCGGGGTCATGCCGAAGGCGTGCTCGACCGGGCTGTCGATCACACTGATCCGGCGGTCGAGCAAGGTGCACACCGCGAGCTGGACCAGACCGGTCGGTCCGGGGGCGTCGGGCCCGTAGCGGTCGATGGCGTCGATGGTGAAGGCCCCGCCGAACACCTCCTCGTAGCGGTGGAGCGCCTCCTCGGCCCGTCCGTTCTGGAACATGAGATGGGTGTGCACCGATGCGGCCATCGGGAGATGGTGAACCGCCGGACCGCTGCTGTCCAGGGGGCCGGCGCCGGCCGGTAGGGTGACCGTGGTGGCAGCCGACAGCCCTTCCGCCCTCGACGGGTTCAGCCCCGCCGCGGCCGCCTGGTTCTCCACCACCTTCCCGTCGCCCACCCCACCCCAGAGCGAAGGGTGGCCGGTCATCGCCGCGGGCGACCACACCCTGATCCTGGCCCCCACCGGTTCGGGCAAGACCCTGACCGCCTTCTTCTGGGGGCTCGACCAGCTCACCCGGCGGGCCCGGCCCGAGGCCAAGACCCACCGCACCCGCATCCTCTACATCTCCCCCTTACGGGCCCTGGCCGTCGACGTAGAGAAGAACCTGCGGGCCCCGCTCCAGGGGGTGCGCCTGGCGGCGGAACGCATGGGTGAGCCGTTCCACGAACCGTCCGTGGCCCTCCGCACCGGGGACACCCCGGCCGACGCCCGGCGTCGCCTGGCCACCGACCCGGCCGACCTGCTGATCACCACGCCCGAGTCCCTGTACCTGATGCTCACCTCCCGGGTCCGCGAGACCCTGGCCGGGGTGGAGACGGTGGTCATCGACGAGATCCACGCCTTGGCCGCCACCAAGCGGGGCGCCCACCTGGCCCTCACCCTGGAGCGATTGGACCGGATCACCGACCGGCCGGTCCAGCGCATCGGCCTGTCGGCCACCCAGCGCCCCCTGGCCGAGATCGCCCGCTTCCTCGGCGGGTACCACGACGGGGGTGAGCCCCGGCCCGTGACCGTGGTGGACACCGGGGTGGGCAAGGAGCTCGACGTTGAGGTGATCGTCCCGGTCGACGACATGGCCCGACTGGGTGAGCTGGTGGAGGACGAACCGCGGGCGGGCCCGGCCGCCGCCGGCCCCGCCCGCCGCTCGATCTGGCCGTCCCTCCATCCCCGCCTGCTGGAACTGGTGGAGGAGCACCGCTCCACCATCGTGTTCGTCAACGCCCGCCGCCTGGCCGAGCGCCTGGCCACCCGGCTCAACGAACTGGCCCTCGACGGTGACAACCGCAGCGCCGAGGCCGACGGGACGGCACCGGAACCGGGCCGGGAGCTGGTCATGGCCCACCACGGGTCCCTGTCCCGGGAACGGCGGCTCATGATCGAGGACCGGCTCAAACGGGGCGAGCTGAAGGGGCTGGTGGCCACCTCCTCGCTCGAGCTCGGCATCGACATGGGCGCGGTCGACCTCGTGGTCCAGGTGGAATCGCCGGGTGCGGTGTCCCGCGGGCTGCAACGGATCGGCCGGGCCGGCCACCAGGTCGGGGTGCCGAGCCGGGGCAAGCTGTTCCCCAAACACCGGGCCGATCTGCTCGAGGCCGCCGTGGTGGTGGACCGGATGCAGCGGGGCGAGATCGAGGAGACCCGCTACCCCCGCAACCCCCTCGACGTGCTGGCCCAGCAGATCGTGGCCACGGTGGCCCTTGACGAGTGGGCGGTCGACGACCTCCTCACCCTGGTACGGGGGGCCGCCAACTACGCCGAGCTGTCCGAAGAGGCCTTCATCAACACCCTCGACCTGCTGGCCGGTCGCTACCCCTCCGACGAATTCGCCGAACTCCGTCCCCGGGTGGTGTGGGACCGGGTGGCCGGCATTGTCCGCGGCCGCCCCGGCGCCCAACGCCTGGCCGTGACCAGTGGCGGTACCATCCCCGACCGGGGCCTCTACGGGGTGTTCCTCCCCGACGGGACCCGGGTGGGTGAGCTCGACGAGGAGATGGTGTACGAGTCCCGGGCCGGGGAGACGTTCCTGCTCGGGGCCAGCACCTGGCGGATCGAGGACATCACCCACGAACGGGTGGTTGTCACCCCCGCCCCCGGCCGGCCGGGCAAGATGCCGTTCTGGCACGGCGACGGTCCGGGCCGCCCCCTCGAACTGGGGCGGGCGGTGGGTGCCTTCGTACGGGAGATCACCGCCGCCGACCGGGCCGACGCCCGGCGGCGGCTCCGGGATCGGCACGGTCTCGACGAGCGGGCCGCCACCAACCTGCTGGCCTTCCTCGACGACCAGGTCGAGGCCACCGGGCGGCTCCCCGACGACCGCACCATCGTCATCGAGCGGTTTCGGGACGAGATCGGGGACTGGCGGGTCTGTCTGCTCAGCCCGTTCGGGGCCCAGGTGCACGCCCCGTGGGGCATGGCCCTCCAGAACCGCCTGGCCGAGCAGTGGGGGTGGGACGTCGAGCTCATGTGGAGCGACGACGGGATCGTCATCCGCCTTCCCGAGGCCCTGGACCGGGTGCCTGTGGACGAGCTCCTGATCGACCCCGACGAGCTCGACGAGCTCCTGGTGGCCCAGCTCCCCCAGACGGCCCTGTTCGCGGCCCGGTTCCGGGAGTGCGCGGCCCGGGCCCTGCTGCTGCCCCGGCGCCGCCCCGACCGCCGCACCCCCCTGTGGCAGCAACGCCAGAAGGCCGCCGACCTGCTGGCGGTGGCCGCCCGCTACCCGAGCTTCCCGATCCTGCTCGAGACCAGCCGGGAGTGCCTCAACGACGTGTTCGACGTCCCCGCCCTCCGCCAGGTGCTCACCGACCTGCGGAGCCGGGCCATCACCGCGGTGCCGGTCGACACCGACTCCGCCTCCCCGTTCGCCCAGTCCCTCCTGTTCGGCTGGATCGCCCAATACATGTACGAGGGAGACGCCCCTCTGGCCGAACGCCGGGCCGCCGCCCTCTCGCTCGACCGGGAGCTCCTGCGGGATCTACTCGGCGCGGATGAGCTCCGCGAACTGCTCGACCCCGACGTGCTCGGCGAGCTCGAGGCCGAGCTGACCCGGACCGCCCCCGGCTGGCGAGCCCGGACGGTCGACGCTGTCGAGGACCTGGTCCGCGGGCTGGGTCCGCTGACCACCGACGAGATCGGGATACGGGTCGACCCTGAAGCCGGGGTGGCGGCTGGGTCGGCGGTCGAACGGTTGGTGGCCGAACGCCGCCTCATCGGGGTGGTGATGGCCGGCGAAGCGCGTTGGGCGGCCGCCGATGACGCGGCCCGGCTCCGCGACGCTCTCGGGGTGGCCCTCCCTCCCGGGCTACCGGCCGCCTTCACCGAACCGGTCGAGGCCCCCCTGCTCGATCTCGTCTCCCGCCACGCCCGCACCAACGGGCCGTTCCTCACCGCCGCTGTGGCTCACCGGCTCGGTGTCGAACCGGCCCGGGCCGCCGCGGCGCTCGAGGAACTGGAACGCCAGGGGCGGGTGGTACGGGGCGAGTTCCGGCCCGACGGGGTGGAGCGGGAATGGTGCCACCAGGACGTGCTCCGGCAGCTCCGGCGGCGCTCGCTGGCCGCCCTCCGCCGGGAGGTCGAACCGGTGGAGCCCGAGGTGCTGGCCCGGTTCCTGCCCCGGTGGCAACACGCGGACGGCCGCCTGCGGGGCATGGACGGCCTGGCTGAGGTGATCACCACCCTCCAGGGGGCTGCCCTGCCGGTGTCGATGCTGGAGACGGCCATCCTGCCGGCCCGGGTGATCGACTACGAACCGGGCCTGCTCGACACCCTGGCCACCGCGGGTGAGCTGGTTTGGGTCGGGGCATCCCCGCTCGGCCCCACCGACGGGAGGATCCGGCTTGTGTGGCGCGACCAGGCCCCGGCCCTGATCGGTGAGGGCCCTGCTGGTGAGCGCCCGACCGGTGAGGACACGAGCGGTGAGGACACGAGCGGTGCGGGCCCGGCCGGTGACGGCCCCGGCCACGGGGACGTCCACGCCGCCCTGCGGTCCCACCTGGCCGAGCGGGGGGCCTCGTTCTGGCCCGATCTGGTGGCCGCGGCCCAGGCCGCCGGCTGCGACTACGACGACACCACCGTGCTCACCGCCCTGTGGGATCTGGTGTGGACCGGGGAGGTCACCAATGATTCCTTCACCCCCCTGCGGGCGCTGGCCGCAGGGGGCACCCCGAAACGGCCCCGGCCCACCCGCCGGGGCGGGCCCCGGGGCCGGGCCGGCCGGCGCCCGTCCCTACGGTCCCTGTCCCGGCTGGGGCCACCGTCGGCTACGGGCCGGTGGGCCCCCGTGGCCCCCCTGCTCCGCCCCCCGGTCAGCTCCACCGAGGCCGTCACCACCCGGGCCCTGCAACTGTTGGAGCGCTACGGGGTGCTCACCCGGGAGATGGCGCTGGCCGAGGGAGCCGAAGGCGGGTTCGCCGGGGTGTACCCGGTGCTGAAGGAGATGGAGGATCGGGGCCAGGTCCGCCGCGGCTATTTCGTAGCCGGGCTCGGGGCGGCCCAGTTCGCCCTGCCCGGCGCCGTCGACCGGCTGCGGGAGCACCGCCCCACCGGGATCGAGGACGGACCCGACCCGACGGCCACGTTGGCCGCCTGCGACCCGGCCCAGCCCTACGGGGCCGCCCTCCCGTGGCCGGCCACGTCCGGCCGGCCGTCCCGGGCCGTGGGGGCCTGGGTAGTGTTGCGGTCCGGCGAGCCCCTGGTCCACCTCGACCGAGGCGGACGAAGCCTCGCCCGGGTCCCGGCCGGTCGGGATGACGACGGCTGGGTCGCAGCCCTGGCCAACCTGGTCGCCTCGGGTCGGGGACCGGAGCGGATCGAGGTTCTCAAGGTCGACGGTGAACCCGCCGCCGACCGTCCGGCCGTGGTCGACGCCCTTATCGCCGGCGGCTTCCAACCCGGCTACCGGGGACCGATCCTTCGTCGTTGAAGGACGGTGTCGTTGAAGGACGGTGTCGTTGAAGGACGGTGTCGTTGAAGGACGGTGTCGTTGAAGGACGGTGTCGTTGGGCGCGGGCGGGTCCTATCGGAGCCGACCGGCGGCCAGTTTGGCCCGGCGCCCCAGTTGCACCGCCAACCGGATCGGGAGCGGGGTGAGGGATTCCGATCCCTGAGTCCAGGTGCGGGGGCTTGGGGTGCCGCTGACCACGTCGCCTACGGTGTAGGCGGCTACCAGGGGCCGGAAGGTGGTGCCGGCCTCGTCGTGCTCGAACTGGAGGCCGGAGATGGCTTCGGCCTCGGCTCGGGTGGGGGACTCCCACCACCGGGTCAGCATCCGGCCAACGGCCGGGCCGAGACTGACCGGTTCGACCGCCCACTGGTCGAGCGCCTTGCGGGACGGGATGCGGGCCGCCATCCGCAGGGCCCCCTCCCACAGGTCGGCCCGGTCGCCGTCGTCGGCGTCCTCCGAGCCCTCGAAGACGGGTTCGACCTCGCCCCTGCCGTCGCGCCGGTAGTCGACCACCCGGGCCCGGCCGGACGCGGTCATGGTCTCCACCCGGGCCACCGGGGTGCTCCGTTCCAGAGTGACGCCACCCTGATAGGCGAACCGGCGGATGGGGATGGAGGCCTCGACGTCGGGGATCAGGCCCGTGCCCCCGAAATGGAAGTGGGTGGGTTCGTCGGCCCCGGCCGAGCGGAGCACCGACGAGATGTGCCAGGCCAGGCGGCCCCGCCAGCCCACGTCGACCAAGCCCACATGGCCGTCGACGATGTCGACGTGACGGGCGTAGTCGATCAGAAGCAGCCGGCGTTCGTCGGACCGTTCCAGGATCAGTTCGCCCACCGACTCGTCGGTGAGCAGGGCGTGCCACCCGTCGACGGCGTCCGGGGCGAGGGGTTCGTCCGCGACGGCGGCCCCTAGCCCAGCGTGGCTGTCCCCGAAGCGTTCCAGGTCTGCCGGTTCGAGGCCGATCCGGGCCAGCAGGGCGGCCAGGGGAACCTCGTGGCGGTGGGTCTCCAGGAAGGCGCCGGCGTCCGCGGTGCCCGCCTCCAGCCAGGGCCCGAGGCCCACCGCGGAGGCCGAGGCGAGGCCCCACAGCATGCGGGAGCAGTGGACGTACGACATCGACAGGCCGTTCCAGTGGTCGGCCGGTAGTAGTTCGGCGATCCGCATGGGTAGCTCGCCGTCCCGGGCCAGGAAGCCGAGCGAGGTCAGCTCGGCCCGTCGGGCCTCCTCCGCCAGCCACACGCTGAAGGCCACCAGGGCCTGGCCGGCGATGTCGACGCCCTGGGTCTGGGCAGCCGCCCGGTGGCGGTCGAGCTCGCCCTGTTCGGCCTCGGTGGCGATCTCGAGCCGGGTCGATCGGGCGGCGGCGGCGATGGCGGGGCCGGCGGAGTGGGCGTCGCCGGCGATCAGCCGCTCGTAGCGGTTCAGGTCGGCCTGGTCCACGTGGAAGGGCCGGATGCCGTGGCGGGCGGCCATCACCCCGTCGGCCCACGGGTTGTTGCCCAGGTGCCAGACCGTGCCCGCCCCCTCCGGGTCGGGCCAGATGAGAGGGTAGAGGTCGCCCCGGGACTTGGTGGCCCCCATCTCGCAGGAGGCGAACAGGCGGTCGCCGTCGCGGAACAGGCCGTGGGAACGGAGGAGCTCGGTGAGCAGCGCCGAGGAGCGGTCGGTGTCGGACACGAACGTGATCCTGGGGCCGATGGCCCGGATGGCGTTGAGGCCGGTGATGGCGGCCGGAACCGGACGGCACAGCTCCCGTTCGAGCTCGGCGGCGATCTCGTCCCGGCCGCCGGGTTCGGACCCGGCCATCTTCCAGCGGTGGTCGATGGCCAGCTCGACGGCCCGGTCGGCGGCCAGGTCCCGGGTCAGGCAGGTGTCGTAGACGTCGACACTGATCTCGTCCGGTCGTTCGGCCTGGACCAGGTCGGCGAACTCGGACCAGGTGACCGCGTCGAAACCGAGATCAAGCCGGTGGAGGCGGAGGAGGGCCCGTGGCCCGGCCCACGGGACCTGCGCCATTCGGGTGATGAGCGAGGTCGGCCACACTCCACCGAGCCTAGAGGGCCCGGGGCCGGCTCCTGGCCTCCTAGGGCGGTCAGACGGTGGCCGGGGTGGACGATCCGTTCCGGAACATGAAACCGGCGATGACGAGGGTCACACCCCAGGCGATGGCCAGGATGCCGAGCCACAAGGCCACCGACAGGGCCGATTCGGCCGGGTTGTTGACGAAGACGATGCCGGCCACGATCCACAGGGCGCCGCCGAGGGCGAGCAGCCACCGGTGGGGCAGGCCGCTGCCGCCGATGGCGGCCACGATCTCGAAGATGCCCCGGACCAGCATCCACACCCCGAGGACCCAGGCGATGGCGGCCATGCTGATGCCGGGCCGGAAGATGGCCAGGATCCCGGCCAGGATCCCGACCACGGCCGAGAACAGGAGCCAGAACCGGAGGCCTCCGGAAATCCCTTTCTCGAACGCCGCGACGAGATCGGAGATCCCGTCCACGAGGGCGTAGATCCCCCACACGATGACCAGGGTCACTGCCGTGCCGATCGGCCAGAACGCGGCAACCAAGCCGAACACGATGGCGAGGATGCCGCTGACGATCAGGGTTGTCGATGATCGTCGACCGAGTTCTTCAAGCATGACGTTTGCCCTCCAAGCGGGGTACCGGGGTTCGGCCCAAAGAATGGCCCGAACCCCGGTAGTGGGCAACAGCTACTCGAATCGGTAAAGCTCCGGTCAGTCAGCCGTCACATCGGCGAACGACACTCGGAGGTCCTTCTTGAGGGCCTTGCCGGTGGGGTTGCGGGGGATCTCGTCGACGAACTCCACCCGGTGCGGGAGCTTGTAGCGGGCCAGCTTCTGTCCGCAGTAGCCGAGCACGGTTTCCGCGTCGAGGGCGTCGTCGGCCTTGACCACCACCGCCAGGGGGGTCTCCCCCCAACGGTCCGATGGGATGCCGATGACGGCCACGTCGGCTACCGCGGGGTGGGTGCGGATCACGTCCTCGATCTCGGCCGGATACACGTTCTCGCCGCCGGAGATGATCATGTCCTTGATCCGATCCATGATGAACACGAAGCCCTCGGCGTCGTAGACGGCCACATCGCCGGTGTGGAGCCAGCCGTCGATGACGACCTCGTCGGTGGCTTCCTGGTTGTTCCAGTAGCCGGCCATGATGTGGCGGCCCCTAACGATCACCTCACCGGGTTCGTCGACGCCCACGTCGTTGCCCTCAGGGTCGACGATGCGGACGTCGGTGTGGAAGAAGGCCTTGCCGGTGGAGCCGATATGGGCCATGGCCGCGTCCGGGCTGATCAGGCAGGCCGGACCGCCGCTCTCGGTGAGCCCGTAGACCTGGTGCACCTCCAGACCGAGCCCGGCGTAGTCCTCGATGAGGGAGGCCGGCACCGGCGAGGCGCCGCTCATGATCCACCGGAGACGGAGCGGCTGGTGGGCCTGGGGATCGTAGGTCTGGAGCATGAACTGGAGCATGGCCGGTACGGCCAGGGTGCAGTCGATGTTCTCGTCCCGGAACACCTCCCAGATCTTGACCGGGTCGAAGGTCCGCATCAGGATCGCCGTGCCGCCCTTGTAGATGGTGTCGAGCAGGGGGTTGAGGGCACCCACGTGGAACAAGGGGAGGCAGATCAGGTACCGGTCGCCGAAGCGCAGGTCGGCGGTGGCGAGCACGGTCAGGATCGACCACTCCACCGAGTTGTGGGTGTGGAGGACCCCTTTGGGCAGCCCGGTCGTCCCCGAGGTGTACATGATGAACATCGGGTCGTCGCCGCCGCCGACGGGGGCCACCGGTGTGGTAGGTGCCGACCCCACCTCCAGGTCCCAGTCCGACCAGGCGGCCCCACCTTCGATGCGGAACCAGTTCTCGATCGGGGTGGCGTCGTCGCCGGTCCGATTGGCCAGGTCCTCCACCACGGCGTCGTAGTCGGGGCCCGAGATCATGACCGTGGCTCCGGCGTTGTCGAGGATGTAGGCCAGCTCGTCAGCCACGAGGCGCCAGTTCAGGGCGACCACGACCAGGCCGGCCCGGGCGGCCCCGTAGAAGATCTCCACGAACTGGTGGCAGTTGGGGAGCAGGGTGGCCACCCGGTCGCCGGGCTGGAGCCCCAGTTCGAGCAGGGCGTTGGCCACCTGGTCGGCGCGCTGGTTGAGCTCGGCGTAGGTGAAGCGACGGCCGACGGCGTCGTCCACGACGGCCTCGAGGCCCGGGGTGAGCTCGGCCCGCTTGGACAGGTGGCTGCCGACGTTGGTCGGGGCGAGGGTGGTGTCATTACCCATCGTGGTGTCTGTTGCCATCGTGTGGTGCCTCCTCAGGACTACATGGCCCGGATGCAGGATCGGCCGGTCTCCGGTGGTGGTTCAGGGTCGAATCGTAGTGTGGTCCGTTGTGATGTGACTCGCGACACAGTATGACGGCTGTCGTCGGGTCAGCCGCTGGATGGGGCGCTCAGATCCTCACGGTCAGGCGTCGGGGGCGCGGTTGAGCCGGAAATGCTCGATCAGCCGGTTGGTGGACGGGTCGTGGCGCAGCGGGCCGTCGCCCACCAGTTCCGGCCCGATGGCGGTGGCGAGCTCCTTGCCCAGCTCCACCCCGAACTGGTCGAAGGAGTTGATGCCCCAGATCGTGCCCATGGTGAACACCTTGTGTTCGTAGAGGGCGATGAGGCGGCCCAGGGTGGCGGGGTCGAGGCGATCGGCCAGGATGGTGCCGGTGGGCCGATTGCCGGGGAAGGCCCGCTGGGGGTCCGGGTGGCGGCGACCGAAGGCCAGGGCCTCGGACTGGGCGAACAGGTTGGCCATGAGGAGGTCGTGCTGGTCGCCGATCGGATCGGTGGCCCGGCACATCCCGATCAGGTCGCCGGGCACGACCTCGGTGCCCTGGTGGAGCAGCTGGTAGAAGGCGTGCTGACCGTTGGTGCCCGGCTCCCCCCACACGATCGGCCCGGTCGGGTGGTCGACGGCGCGCCCGGTCCGGTCCACCCGTTTCCCGTTCGACTCCATGTCGAGCTGCTGGAGGTAGGCGGGGAAGCGGGCCAGGTGGTCGGCGTAGGGGAGGACGGTGTAGGTGGGCAGGCCGAGGAAGTCGCGGTACCAGACCCCGATCAGGCCGAGGAGCACGGGCAGGTTCCGATCGAACGGGGCGGTGCGGAAGTGGATGTCCATCTCCCGCATCCCGGCCAGGAAGGCGGTGAAGTTCCCGGGGCCGATGGCCAACATGAGCGACAGCCCGACGGCCGAACCCACCGAGTAGCGGCCACCCACCCAGTCCCAGAAGCCGAAGATGTTGTCGGGGTCGATCCCGAACTCGGTGACCCGGTCGGCGTTGGTCGACACGGCGACGAAGTGGCGGGCGACGGCATCGTCGCCCGCCTCGGGCCCCAACCCGTCGAGCAGCCACTGCCGGGCCGAGCGGGCGTTGGTCAGGGTCTCGAGGGTGCCGAAGGTCTTGGACACCACCACGAACAGGGTGGTGGCGGGGTCGAGGTCGACCAGGGCCTCGTGCAGATCGCTGGGGTCGATGTTGGAGACGTGCCGCACGGTGAGGTCACGCCGGCTGTAGGGGCGGAGTGACCGGTAGGCCATCGCCGGGCCGAGGTCGGATCCGCCGATCCCGATGTTGACCACCGCCGACACCGGCCGGCCGGTCGCCCCCACCCAGCGGCCCTCGGTCACGTCGTCGCAGAACCGGGCCATCCGCCCCAGGACGCCGTGGACCTCCGGGACGACGTCGGCACCGTCGATGACCATCTCCGCGTCGGCCGGCATCCGCAGGGCCACGTGGCCGACGGCCCGGTCCTCGGTGGTGTTGATGTGCTCGCCGGCGAACATGGCGTCGCGGCGGTCGGCCACCCCGGCCGTCTCGGCCAGGGCCAGGAGGAGCTCCATCGTCTCGCCGGTGACCAGGTGCTTGGACAGGTCCGCGGTGAGGCCCGCGCCGGTGAACCACAGCCGTTCGGCCCGCCCCGGGTCGTGGGCGAACAGTTCGGGGCGGGTGGGTTGACGCCCCGAGGCGGGGGCGGCGCGGGCCGCCCACGCCTCGGAGGCATCGAGGGGGTCGAACGTCTCCTGGGCCGCCATCGGGCCGTGGGTAGTCCTGTGGGGGGGACCCCGCTCGGGCCTGGACGTCCAGGCCCGAGCCGGGTCCTAGGTGGTGGTGGCGCTGGCGTCCAGGACCACCAGCTTGGCGGCCCGGCGGGCCGGCAGCAGGGCCGCCACCACCCCGGCCAGTGCGGCCAGAAGGATGGCGAAGGTGACAGTCTGCCACTGGATGGCCACCGCGGTGATGAAGCCGTCGGGGAAGGCGGCCAGGGCGGCGATGGAGAAAAGGGTTCCGAGCACGAT
>JBKECK010000062.1:0-23348 GCA_047974625.1 Acidimicrobiales bacterium | reverse complement strand
GCGATGAGGCCTCGGCCGAAGAGCCAACAACACGGGCCCCGGCCCAGCGATGAGGCCTCGGCCGAAGAGCCAACAACACGGGCCCCGGCCCAGCGAGGAGGCCTCGGCCGAAGAGCCAACAACACGGGCCCCGGCCCAGCGAGGAGGCCTCGGCCGAAGAGCCAACAACACTACTCCTGGTGGCCGGTGGCCCGTGTGCCGAATCCGACCGGCAGCTGGGCCCCGGGGAGGGTGGTGCTCAGGGCGGCCAGACGGTTGGCCGCCCAGGCGGCGTCGAGGAGACGGTCGCCGACGGCCAGGCGGTGGGCCAGGGCACCGCAGAACACGTCGCCGGCCCCGCTGGTGTCCACCGTCTTCACCGGTTCGGACGGAAGGACAACGCGGCGCCCACCGTCGTAGACGGCCGCGCCCTCGGCGCCCAGGGTGACCACGACCTCGCCGACGAAGCCGAGCTGGTCGACACAACGGTCCACCTCATCGATGGTGTCCGGCGTGGCCCGTCCGACCAGCTGACCCAACTCACTGCGGTTCGGGACGAGCAGATCGGCCCGTTCGATCAGGGCCCGGATGCCGTCGAGCGGCTCGGCCAGGGGGGCCGGGTTGATGATCATGCGGCACCCGGGGGGCCGAGCGTCGGCCGCGGCGGCCACCGCGTCGAGGGGTATCTCGAGCTGGGCCAGGACCACGGCGGGGCGCTCGGCCCGGACCCGGCGGCGGGCCTGGTCGGGGCTGAGCTCCAGGTTGCCGCCCGGTGAGACGACGATCATGTTCTCCCCGGCGTCGTCCACCACGATAAAGGCGGTACCGGTCGGGTGGCCGAGGCGGATCCCCACCCCCGCGGTACCGACCCCCCAGTTGCGGAGCGAGTCGAGGGCGTCCTGGCCGGCCCGGTCGTCACCAACGGCGGCCACCAGTTCCACGGCGCCCCCGCACGCGGCGGCGGCCACCGCCTGGTTCGCCCCCTTGCCGCCGAGGCGGCGCACGATGGATCGATCAGCCATCACCGTCATGCCCGGGGAGGGCAGGATGGGCACCCGAAACGTGAGATCCACATTGATCGATCCAACCACGGTCGTGGTCGGGGTTTCGTTCTCGGTCATTGTTCCTTTGCCGTCATCCGTCGTTCCCTCGGCCCGACCCCAGCCGGTCGAGCGCGTCGATCACCATGGCCCAGAACCGATCGAGGTCGAGAGCGGTCGCCACCTGGGCGTTCGCGGCCCGACCCCGGATCGCGGGGTCGTCGACCACGGTCGTGCCCCGGGTGTCGTGGCCGTCGAGGTCCACGGTCACCACCGCCGGGGTCCAGCCCATCACGGTGGGGTCGACGACGGCCGCCGCCGCACACAGGTCGTGCACCGGCCGGTCGGCGCCGCCCCCGGCCCCGGCGCAGGCGCCGGTGAGCTCGGTGAGCCAGGCGGCGGCGACGGTGGCCGGCTCGTGACCGAACCGGGTCAACCGGTGGATCACGTCAGCGGGGGCGACGGCCTGACGGGTCAGGTCGAGGCCCACCAGGCGGGGGCGCCGCCCCGGGCCGGCGCCCCCGGGGACGTCCAGCAGGATGTCGAGGGCCTCCGGGTCAGAGGCGGCGTTGAACTCGGCGGTGGGGGTGCAGTTCCCGCCCCGGGCCGAACCGGCCATGACCACCAGGTCGGCGATCCGGTGGTGCAGGTCCGGGTGGTCCCGGACGAGCCGGGCCGTGTTGGTGGCCGGACCGGTGGCCACCAGGGTCACCGGCTCCCTGGCCGTCCGGATCAGGGAGGCCATGAGGTCGACGGCCGGGGTGTCGACCGGCTCGACGGCCAGGTGGGCAGGCGGCAGGCCTGCGGGTTCCGCTCCGCCCCGCCGGCCCCCGAACCGGCGGGTCCCGCCTATGAGCGGCCCGGCCGCCCCGGCCGCCAGCGGCACGTCGGTGCGGCCCGCCAGGGCCAGCACCCGTCCCGCCGTCCGGCTCGTCTGCTCGAGCGGGCCGTTCCCGAACACGGTGGTCACGGCGAGCAGGTCGATCGATGGGGAGCCCAGGGCGAACAACAGGGCCAGGGCATCGTCATAGCCAGGGTCACAATCGAGCAAGACCGGGCGGCCCCGACCGGCACGGTTCATCAGAACGACCCTCCCCGGTCCCCACGATGTCGCCCACTCATCCCCCCGGTGGGCATCGCCCGACGGGTCGCACCCCGCCGATGACCACGCCAGTTTTGGGCGAAGAACCGACCCGCGCGGTCAGGGTGCAGGGGCACACGGCGAGCGTAGAACGAAATCACCCCCTCGGTCTGGTCACATCCGTCAAATCGCCCCCGATTCGGTCCCGCCCCCGGCGGCGGACCAGCGCCGGTGCCGACGCCCACCAGACCCCAAATGGACCAAGCCGACCGTAAGCCCTCCGCCCCCAAAACCATTGCATTCAGCAAGCAATCGATTATGACCGGGGGGGCGACCTGCTATTTTGGTGGCCAGTTCGGGGACCGGCCTTATGCTGCGATTGGGGCCAGCGGCAGCGCCCTCGTCGGGGTGACCAGCGATGACCCCGGCTCGGAGCCGGGGAGGCTCCACGTTGCTGCTCGACATGGAGGACACGGCACGTGAGACGACCCGGTGATGGGCAATCAGTGACCATGAACGACGTCGCCCGGCTCGCCGGCGTTTCGCCGGCCACGGTATCCCGGACCTTGAGCGGTAGTCGTCGGGTGGATCCGGAACTGCAATCGAAGGTCAAGGCGGCGGCCAAACAGCTCGGCTACCGCGTCAACCTGATCGGCCGGACCCTCCGTCGCCAGCAGAGCTCGGTGATCGGCCTCATCATTCCCGACCTCCAGAACCCGTTCTTCGCCTCGGTGGCGCACAAACTCAGTGAGGCGTTCATTCCCTTCGACACCGATCTGCTGGTGTTCAACGCCGCCTCGTCGCTCGACGCCGAGTTCCGCGGTGTCCAGTCCTTCCTGGGCCGCCAGGTCGACGCTCTTATAATGACCCCGGCCGACGAGACGGCGAGCCGGGCGGCCGTAGAACTGGCGGCCGAATCGGTGCCGACCGTCCAATTCGACCGCCGGGTCGACCGGACCGACACGGTGTTCGTCGGCTGCAACAACGTCGAAGGCCTGGAACTGGTGTCCCGGCATGTGCACGCCTACGTCGACCTCGACCGCTTCCCGCCGATCTACATCGGGGCCACCGTGTCCACCTCGTCGGCCTCGGAACGGCTCGAGGGGTTCCGCCGCGAGTTCGGTTCCGGCCTCCCCGAGATCCTCGGCTCGTTCGACGCCGCCACCGGTGAGGAGGGGATCGAACGGCTCCTCGACGAGGGCTGGACCTCGGGCACGGTGATCGCCGCGGCCGACGTCATCGCCTTGGGCGTCGTCCACCGGCTGTCGGTGGCCGGGTTCCGGGTGCCCGACGACTTCCAGATCGTCAGCTTCGACGGCCTGGCCATCTCCCAGATGGCCAACCCCACCCTGACCACGGTGCGCCAGCCCATCGAGGCCATGGCCCGCACCACCCAGACCATCCTCTACGAGGCCTTCGACGGCGACGGCTGCGATCACCTGGTCGACCGGCTCCTCACCCCCACCCTGATGGTGGGCCAGTCGTGCCCGGTGCCCGCCACCCATCCGGCCGCCGCCCACTGACGGCGGCCGGTCCCGGCCCCGGGGAGCGGGACTAGCTGCGGGGCACCTCAGCCCAGGGCACGTCCTTGTCGACGCGGGGTTCGCCGGGCAAGCCGAGCACCTGCTCACCCAGGATGTTGCGCATGATCTCGCTGGTGCCACCCTCGATCGAGTTGGCCCGGACCCGCAGGAAGCCGTAGCCGATGCCGTGCTCGGTGCCGGACACCGAGAGGCTCTCGGGGCGGCGGAAGGTGTAGTCGAAACCGGTCAGGCCCGCCGGGCCCTCGAAGGTGACGGCGGTGTCCATGATCTCCTTGTTCAGCTCGGCCATGGCCAGCTTGCCGACCGACCCCTCCGGCCCGGGGTTCCCGACCCGGCGGTTGCCGGCCGCCCGCAGGTTGGTGAGGCGGGCCACCTCGGCCCGGACCCACAGCTTCATGAGCTCGTCCCGGCGGACGGCGGTGCGCTGGTCGTCCGGCAGGTTGTTCCACACCTCGACCAGGGAGCCGATGGGTCCCGACCCCCGCTTGGGGGCGCCCCCGCTGCCGATGGCGGTGCGCTCGTTCATCAGGGTCGTCAGCGAGACCCGCCACCCGCCGCCGACGTCGCCGATCCGGTTGGCGTCGGGCACCCGGGCGTCGGTCAGGTAGACCTCGTTGAACTCGGCCTCGCCGGTGATCTGGCGCAACGGCCGGACCTCCACCCCCGGGCTGGCCATGTCGACCGCGAAGTAGGTCATGCCGGCGTGCTTGGGCAGCTCCGGGTTGGAGCGGGTGACCAGCATCCCCCAGTCGGCCAGGTGGGCCATGGTGTTCCACACCTTCTGGCCGTTGACGATCCACTCGTCCCCGTCGCGGACGGCCCGGGTGGCCAGGCCGGCGAAATCACTGCCGGCACCCGGCTCGCTGAACAGCTGGCACCAGCGCTCCTCGCCGGTGAACATCGGGCGGAGGAACCGTTGCTGCTGCTCCGGGGTGCCGTGGGTGGCGATCGTGGGGCCCGCCAGGTAGAGGAAGAACATGGCGGGGTCCATGGCCGGGACGCCGGCGGCGCGCAACCGCTCGTCGACCCGGCGCTGGAGCTGTGGGACCACTCCCAGGCCGCCGGCCTCCTTGTCGTGGTGGACCCAGGCGAGGCCGGCGTCGAACTGGTGGCCCCGGAACTCCTCGGCCGTCATGGTGCTGGGGTCGTGCTCGGCCAGGAGGGTGTCGATGGCCTCGTCGACCGACGTCTGTTCGGGGTTGGTGCTCATGGCGACATTGTGGCCAGAGCGCGTCGGCCTTCACCACCCGGGCCGTGGCGGGCGCCAAACGACCGTCGGCGCCCCTGACGCCGGCGGGGACGGTCAGATCCCCACGGTTCAGGCCAGCCAGCGGTCGATCAGGGTTCCGAGCCGGTCGACGCCCGACCCGGTGGTGGCGCTCACCCAGATGATGTCGCCCTCCTCGAGCCGGCACCCGGCAGCCAGGTCACGACGGCGGCGGGTCCGTTTCGATGCCTTGACCTTGTCCTGCTTGGTGGCCACCACCGTGTGGGGCAGCCCGTTGGCCCGGAGCCAGTCCAGCAGGTCGGTGTCGAGCGCGGTGGGCCCGACCAGACCGTCGACCAGGACCACCACCATGACCAGGGCGTCGCGTTCGAGCAGGTAGCGCTCGATCATGGCCTGCCAGCCCGCCCGCATGGCCTTGGACGCCTTGGCGTAGCCGTAGCCGGGCAGGTCCATCATGGTGCCGCCGTCGTCGAAGGCGAACAGGTTGAGCAGCCGGGTCCGGCCGGGGGTGGAACTGACCCGGGCCAGGTCTTTGCGGCCGGCCAGCGCGTTGATCAGGGACGACTTCCCCACATTGGACCGGCCGACCACGGCCACCTCGGCCGTGCTCGGGGGCAGCCGATCAACCCGGTCGGCCGACGTGACGAAACTGAGAGCACGCCGTCGGGCCATGGCGGCTGAGCCTACTCCGGTGCTGGACCCACCGGCCGCGAGCGGGCCGCGGCCCCTCAGCCGATGTGGTCGGCGAAGAAGGCCAGGGTCCGGTCCCAGGCCAGGGCGGACGCCTCGGCGTCGTAGCTGGACCGCTGGTCGCAGTTGAAGCCGTGGCCGGCGTCGTAGAGGTGGACGGTCACGTCCGGGTGGGCGGCGGCCACCTTCTCCACCTGATCCAGCGGGGTGGACTGGTCCTGGCGACCGAAGTGGAGCATGGTGGGCACCTTCGGTTCGAGGTCGTTGAGGCGGAGGATGCCGCTGCCGTAGTAGCCGACGGCGGCGGCCACGGGCACCTTGGCCGCCGCCATCCAGGTGGCGGTGCCACCCCAGCAGAACCCCATGACGCCGCAGGGCCGGTCGAGGTCGGCGACCGTGGCGTTCAGGTCGGCGAGGGTGTCGTCCCAGGCCAGCTTGCCGGCGATGGCCAGCCCGGCGTTGAGGTCGTCGGCGTCGTAGCCCAGTTCCAGGTTGCGTTCGACCCGGTCGTAGAGGGCCGGGGCGACCACCCGGTAGCCGGCCTCGGCCATCCGGTCGGCCACCGACCGGATGTGCCCATTCACGCCGAACACCTCCTGGACCACGATGACGCCGTGGGTGGCGTTCTCGGGGCCGGTGAGGTAGGCGGAGAAGCGGTGACCGTCCGCAGCGGTGAGGTTGATCGTCGTCATGGTTGTCTCACTAGTCGACGGGTCCCCGCTGGGGCAAGGGCTGCCGGGGCGGGTGCTGATCCCCCGCTCCGGGGTCGTCGGGACGGGTGGGCGGCCACGACCCCCCGGGAGCCGGGGCCGTGGGGGCCGGACCGGTGGGAGCGAGCTCCCCGGGCGTGGTGCGTCCGGCCCCGGGCCCGGTGGGGGCCGCCCCAGCCGGTACGGGCGGCCCGCCGGCCGTGAGGGACGGCCCGGCGGCCGTGACGGCCCGGATCTCGCCGGTGCGGCGCCGGATCCGCTCCTGAGCCTCGCCCCACGGCCGGTGGGTCCGGGAGATCCCGCGCCGCTCGGCGTAAACGACGTTTACCGTGCCCCCGATCAGGAGCACCTGGGCGGCCAGCCACAGCCAGGTAAGGGCGAGCAGGCCGGCACCGACCGCGGCGGTCACCCCGTTGGAACCCGACGAGATCCGCACGTACCAGCCGAACCCCTCCGACAGCATCCACCACATGACCGCTGCCGTGATCGCTCCCGGCAGGTCGTAGCGCCACTTGGTCCGGCTGGCCGGGGCGTAGTGGTAGACGGTTGCCGCCCACCCGACCAGGATCGACATGGCCACCAGGCCACGCAGGGTGCGTTCCAACACCCCGTCGGGAAACACGTCCCACACCCATCGCTCCAGCAGCACGAGGGGGACCGAGACCAGCAGGCTGCCCAGGCCGAGGACGACGGCCATGATGCGGTCGTTGTACCAGGGACGGCGGTTCTCGATGAGATAGATGTCGTTCAGGGCCCGGATCAGGCCGGCAAAACCCCGGCTGATCGACCACAGCGCCACCACCAGCGACACGGTCAACAGGCTCGAATTGGCGCCCCCCTGGAACAGGCCGGCCACGGCGTCACGGATACCGGACGCCTCGTCGGTGAAGACCCGGTCCACGAACTCGAGCACGGTGGTCTCGATCTCGGTCCGGAACCCGAAACCGATCCACGAGTCGAGCGAGCCGAGGGTGGCCAGCATGGCCAGGATCGACGCTGGCAGCGACACCAGGATCCAGAAGGTGACCCCGGCGGCGAGATCGCCGATGCCCCCGTAGTACCAGCGGCGGGCGACCTCGACGACGAAGCTCCAGCCACTGGCCGCGGCACGTATGAAACCCGGCACGGGTCCACCCTACGGAAAACCGGAGATCAAGGCGTGGAAACCCACCCATGGACACATCGTGGACCCTGCTGTCCCGGGGTCGGAAACGGGACGCGGGCCGGGTGATCCGGGGTCGGGCTTCCATTAGGGTCACTGGCATGGCCGAGCCCTCTTCGCCGTTCACCAGCCGCCGGGCCGGGGAGGCCTTTCTGGTCGACCCGCCCGGTGGTCGACACGGCCCGGGGGTGATGGTGCTCCACTCGTGGTGGGGTTTGAACGACTGGGTCCGCTCGTTCTGCCGCCGGGTAGCCGCCGAGGGGTTCACGGTGCTGGCCCCGGACCTGTTCGACGGGGTGCAGCCGGTCACCGAGGCCGAGGGGGAGGCGGTCCTGGCCGGGCAGGATGCCGACGAGCTGTCTGGGCTGGTGATGTCGTCGGCGCACACCCTGCGGGCCATGAGCGCCGACCCGAACCGCCCCATCGCCGTCATCGGCTTCTCGATGGGAGCGTCGCTGGCCTACTGGATCGCGGCCCGGCTCGGGTCGGTCGTCAACGGGGTGGCGGCCTTCTACGGCACCCAGGCCATCGACTTCGACGAAGCGGGCGCTGAGTTCCTCGGCCACTACGCCGAGGACGACCACATCGTCACCGACGACGAGCGGGTGGTCACCGAGTCGTTCATCCGCCTCGGCGGGAAGTCGACCGAGTTCCACGTCTACCCGGGGACCCGCCACTGGTTCTTCGAGGAGGGTGACACGTTCCACCCCGAAGCGGCCGAACTAGCGTGGGACCGGACGATCGTGTTCCTCCGTCGCATCAGCGGGGTGTCGTGAACCCCCCTGATCGGGGTTGGGTGGCATAGTGGGCGGGTGCAGCCGACCCTGACCGCCCCCGCGACACCGCAGGACGACGGCCGAACGGCCCCGGTGGTCACGGCTCGGGGGGTGACCAAGGGCTACGGCCCGGTTCCGGTGCTCTCCGGCCTCGATTTTGATGTGTCCCGGGGGGTGACGGGCCTGCTGGGGGCCAACGGGGCGGGCAAGACCACCTTGCTCGGCCTGATCCTGGGGTTGCACCCGGTGGATGCGGGCACCCTGCGGGTGGGTGGCCACGACCCGTGGACGACGGGCCCCGAGGTTCGCGCCCTCATCGGCTACGCCCCCGAGCACCACACCCTCCCCCCGGACCTGAGGGCCGAGGAGTTCGTGCGCCACGTCGCCCTGCTCCACGGCCTCCCGCCCGCCGAGGCCACCACCCGCTCCAGCGACGCCCTGTGGCTGGTCGGCCTGGGTGAGGAACGGTTCCGGCCCCTGGGCACCATGAGCACCGGTCAACGCCAGCGGGTCAAGCTGGCCCAGGCCATCGTGCACGATCCCCGGCTGATCATGCTGGACGAGCCCACCGACGGCCTCGACCCGGTCCAGCGGGACGCCATGCTGCGGCTCATCGCCCAGATCTCCTCGGAGTTCGGCATCGACGTGATCCTGTCGTCGCACCTGCTCGACGAGGTGGAGCAGATCTGCGACGGGGTGGTCATCCTCGGCGACGGACGGGTCCTGGCCTCGGGCCGGCTCGACGACCTGCGGGGAAGCGGTGAGGCCGGGGTGACCGCTGAGCTCGACGGCACCCTCGAGCAGATCCAACGGACGGCCGGGATCCTGCACCAGGCGTGGGCCGTCAGCCTCGAGGGCCGGCAGCTCCGGGTCCGGGGCGAGGGCACGGCCGTGTTCGACGCCGTCCGCGACGCCTGCGTGGAGACCGGGGTCGGCATCGTACGGTTCGCCCCGTCCCGACTGTCCCTGGAGGACGTCTTCCTGGAGCGTCTCGGATGACCGTGCCCAACTCCACCGATGTGGCCACGATCTACGAACGGGGCTACCGCCGTTACGACGGCCCCCGCACCGGGGTACAGGGGGCGGTCCGGGCGCTGGTGGTGCACAGCCTCCGCCACGCCGTCGGCCTGGGCCGGTCGGCCCGACACAAGGTGGTGGCCCTGGCCATCATCCTCATGGCCTACGTGCCGGCCGTGATCATGGTGGGCGCAGTGGCCATCCTCCCCATCACCGAGGACTTCCTCCCCTCCTACGCCGACTACTACGGCACCGTGGCCGCCACCCTCTACCTCCTCGCCGGGTTCGCCGCCCCCGAGCTGCTCTGCCGCGACCGGCGGACCGGCATGTTGGGGGTCTACCTGGCCTCCCCCCTGACCCGGCTCACCTACGTCGTCGGCAAGAGCCTCGCCTTGGTGATCATGATGCTCACCGTCACCCTCGGGCCCCCACTGCTGCTGCTCCTGGCCCACACCCTGCAGGGCATCGGGCCTGACGGATTCCAGGAGTGGCTCCGGGTGCTGTGGATCATGATCGTGGCCGGTGTCCTCATCGGGGGTCTCTACGCCCTGGTGGCCATGGCCGTGTCGGCCAGCACCGACCGGGTGGTGGTGGCCACGGCCGTCACCCTGGCTCTCATCCCGGGTTCCGGCATCGTGACCGATGCCCTCGTCCAGGAGGGTGACCTCTCCCCCCAGCTCCGGCTCCTCAACCTCCTGTTCCTGCCTCGGGCCGTGATCTACCGGCTCTACGGCGAAACCGGGGGTTGGCCACCGGCCACCAACCCGACCTGGTCGCTGTGGCTGGCCGTCCTCGGCTGGTCGGCCCTGGCCGTGGTCTGGATCTGGTTCTGCTACCGACGTCTCCAGGTGCGCCGATGACCGATCAGCCCACCGGCCCGGCGGCGCCGCCCCCCCGGCCGTCCCCGACGACCTGGTCTCCGACCCCGGCACGCGGCCGTACCGCACCGAGCCCCCGGCCACCGGCCCCGGCCGACCCAGCCAACCCGACGACCAACCCGGCCGCCCCGCCTCCAGCCTCACCCGGGGCCCCGCCAGCACCGCCGACAACACCGCTGACAACACAGCCACCCGCCCCGGCAGCACCACCGCCCCCGGCCGGCGGGCCGGCTACCCAGCCATCGCCCCCGGCCGAACCGGCGCCAGAGTGGCCGCCCTCGGACGCCACCATCGTGGCCCACGGCCTCTCCTACGGGTTCGGCAGCCTGGTGGCGGTGTCGCAGGTGACGTTCGCAGTCCGGCCCGGGGTGACCGCCCTGCTCGGTCCGAACGGTGCCGGCAAGTCGACCCTCATCCGCCTGCTGTGTGGCCTGCTGCCCCCGAGCTCGGGGGCGGTGTGGGTGGCCGGCGGGGACCCGCGCCACGACCGTGACGTTCGGGGCCGGATCGGTCTCGTGCCCCAGCAGGATGGGGTGTTCGAGCGGTCGCGGGGTCTCGACATGGTGGTCCTGTCCGCCAAGCTCAACCACCTCGACTCGCCGGAGGAACGGGCCCGGGCCGCGCTCCAGACGGTGGAGATGGATCCCGACCTCGACCGTCCCATGGGGGCCTACTCGAAGGGGATGCGGCAGCGGGTCAAGATCGCCCAGGCCATTGTGGCCGGCCCGCCGGTCCTGGTGCTGGACGAGCCGCTCAACGGGCTGGACCCGCGTCAGCGGCGCCACATGATCGAGCTGTTCCACCGGCTGGGCGACCAGGGTGTCACCGTGCTCGTCTCGAGTCACATCCTCGAGGAGGTGGAACGCTTCGGTTCCCACATCCTCGTCATCGCCCGGGGCCGCCTCGCCGCCCAGGGCGACTACCGAGCCATCCGCGCCCTGATGGACGATCAGCCGATGCGGGTCCGGATCCGGTGCGGTAACGCCAGACGGATCGGGGCGGTCCTGCTGGACGGCAACGCGGTCCAAGCTTGCACCGTCGTCGACGATGAGGAGTTGGAGGTGCGGTCCTCCGACGTGGCCAACCTACGGCGCCGGATCGCCCCCGTCTGCCAGGAGTACCAGGCCCGCCTCGAAGAGGTGGCCCCGCTCGACGACGACCTCGACAGCGTGTTCCGCTACCTCGTGGGGACCTGACCGTGAGCTCCTTCCTCCCCCTCTACCAGCTCCTGTTGCGCCAGCAGCTGACCCGTGGCCGTCTGGTCCTCGCCCTGTTCTTCAGCGGCACCATCGTCACGCTCACCATCATCATCGGGCGGTCCAACCCGGATTCGATCGTGGCGGACTCCCTGGCCCTGTTCGGGCTCGGCTTCTCGATCCCGATCCTGTCGCTGCTCCTGGGCAGTTCCGTGTTCGGTCAGCTGGTGGAGGACGAGACCCTCGTCTACCTCTGGTTGCGCCCCATCAACCGGTGGGTCCTGGCCGCCGCCGGCTGGTCGGCCGCGGCCACCATCGCGGTGCCCACCGCCGCTGTCGCCCTCGGCCTCGGCGCCCTGTTGGCCGAGAGCGGCACCGGGAAGATCGCCGTGGCCGGGGCCCTCTCCGGTGCCCTGGCCGCCGTCGGCTACACCGGGGTGTTCACCCTGCTGGGCCTGGTGGTCCGCCGGGCCCTCATCTGGGGCCTGGTCTACCTGCTGATCTGGGAGTTGTTCGTGGCCCGGGCCGGGGCCGGGGCGGCCCGGCTGTCGATCCAGACCTACCCGACGTCGGTGCTGTCCCGCATGACCGACGTGGCGATCCCCCTGGCCGAACGGTCGATGGCGGCCGGCCTGATCGTCCCCGTGGCCGTGGCCGTGGTGGCCACCGGGCTGACGGCCTGGCGACTGAACAACGCAAAAGTCGCCTGACAACCGGTTCCCGCGCCAGGCTTGCCCCGGTGCGCCTCCGTTCCCCCCACGACGGCGAGATCGCCCGCCTGGCCATCCCCGCCCTCGGGACCCTGGTGGCCGAACCGCTCTACGTCCTGGCCGACACGGCCATCGTGGGCCACATCGGGACCCCCGAACTCGCGGGTCTGGCCCTGGCCTCGACGGTACTGCTGGCCATCCACGGCCTGATGATCTTCCTGGCCTACGGCACCACGGCCAGCGTGTCGCGGCTCATCGGCGCCGACAACCCGGTGGCCGCCGCCCGGGTGTCCCTCCAGGGAATGTGGCTCGCCGCCGCCCTCGGTGTGACCTGGGCCGGCGTCCTGATGATGGCCGGCGACCCCCTCCTGCGGCTACTGGGGGCCGCTGACGCCGACGTGCTGGCCGCGGCCGGCACCTACCTGCGGGTGAGCGCCGCCGGCCTGCCAAGCATGCTGGTCATGCTGGCCGGGGCCGGCGCCTTCTACGGTCGGCAGGACACCACGACCCCCCTGGTCGTGGCCGTCGGCAGCGCCGGGCTCAACCTGGTCGTCGAGCTGGCGCTCATCCCGGGGCTGGGCTTCGGGATCGGGGCGTCCGCCCTGGCCACGGTGGTGGCCCAGACGGTGGCCGCCGTGATCTATGTGGCCCGAATCCTCCGCCAAACCCGGGAGGCGTCACTGTCGATCCGGCCCGAACCGTTGGCCATGGGCCGGCTGTTCCTGACCGGCCGAGCCCTGATGCTGCGCACCCTCGCCCTGCGGGGAGCGTTCACCGTGGCCGCGGCCCTGGCGGCCCGGATCGGACCGGCCGAGTTGGCCGCCCACCAGATCGGGCTGCAGACCTGGTCTACCCTGGCCCTTGCGCTCGACGCGGTGGCCATCGCCGGCCAGGCCCTGACCGGCCGGTGGCTGGGCGCCGGTGACGTGGCCCGGGCCCGTGACGCCGCCCGCCGCATGATCGAGCTGGACGTGGCCGTCGGGGCGATCGCCGGGGTGGTGGTGTTCCTGGCCCGGGGGCCGATCGCCCGGATCTTCAGTGACGACCCGGCCGTGATCGCCGCCGCGGCCACGGTGCTCGCCCTCGTGGCGGTGTCGGAACCGGTCAATGGCTACGTGTTCGCCCTCGACGGTGTGCTCATCGGGGCCGGCGACCTCCGTTACCTGGGTCGGGCCATGGCCGCCTCGGCCGTGGCCTTCGTGGGCCTGGCCGCGGCGGCCGTCGCCCTCGACACGGGCCTGGCCGGACTGTGGTGGGCGCTCACCGGGTTCATGGTGATCCGGGCCGTGACCCTCTGGTGGCGCTGGCGGGGCGACCGCTGGCTCGTCGTCGGCGAGAACGTCCCGTAGACCCAGTCACCATCGGCCCCTCCGGCCGAGGCGCGATGGGTGGGACCAGGTCCGGGCCCGTCAGGCCCGCTTGGCCGAGAGCAGGCGGGCGACGGCGGCGCCGTCGGCCTGACCCTTGGTAGCCCGCATGATCTGGCCGGTGAAGAAGCCCTGCAGCTTGCCCCGGGCCTTGTCGTCGCCGGTGCGGAACCGTTCCCATTCGTCCGGGTTGGCCGCGATGATCTCGTCGAGCATCGACTCCAGCTCCCCGCTGTCCATGGCCTCGAAGCCCTTCTCGGCCGCGATCACGTCGGGGGCCCGACCGGTGGCCACCATGTCGGCCAGGACCTGCTTGGCCTGGGTAGCGGTCAGGTCGCTCCCGGTCTCCATGGCCACCAGCGCAGCCAGGTAGCCGGGGTCGAGCCGTTCGGCGCCGTCGACGGCCAGGTTGTTGGCCACATGGGTCAGTACCCGGGCCGGGTCGGCGCCGGCCCCGATGGCCGCCAGGGCCAGGGCGTCGAGGCCCCGGTCCACGGCGATGGCGGCCGTGGCCGGATCGCCGCCCGCCTCGATCAGGGCCAGGCGGCGCCGCCGGGGCAGGGGGGGCAGGGACGCGGCGATCTCGTCCACCCAGGCCGGGTCGGGGGCGAAGGGCACCAGGTCGGGGTCGGCGAAGTACCGGTAGTCCTCGGCCTCCTCCTTCGACCGGCCGGCCCGGGTCCGGCCGGCTTCCTCGTCCCAGTGCCGGGTCTCCTGGATCGGCCGCTCCCCCGCCTCGTAGAGGGACACGTGGCGACGGGCCTCGTAGGTGACGGCTCGGCCCAGGGACCGCAGGGAGTTGACGTTCTTGATCTCGCAGCGGGTGCGGAGCTCATCGGCGCCCACGGGCCGTACCGACACGTTGGCGTCGACCCGGAGCGAACCCTCCTCCATCTTTCCGTCGCTGGCTCCGACGGCCACCAGGATGGAGCGGAGCTCCTCGACGTACTCCTTGGCCTGATCGGGGGTGCGGATCTCGGGCCGGCTGACGATCTCCAGCAGGGGCACCCCGGCCCGGTTGTAGTCCACCAGGGAGTAGCCGGCGTCGTGGATCCGACCCGATTCCCCGATGTGGGTGGTGGAGCCGGTGTCCTCCTCGAGGTGGGCCCGTTCGATCCCGATCACCGGGCCCGACGGCAGCTCGAGCTGCCCGTCGACGTTCAGGGCCAGGTCGTACTGGCTGATCTGGTAGTCCTTCGGCATGTCCGGGTAGAAGTAGTTCTTCCGGGCGAACACGCACCGCTGGATGGTGCAGCCGAGGGCCAGACCGATCCGCACCCCGAGCTCGACGGCCCGCCGGTTCAGCACCGGCAGGGTGCCGGGCAGACCCAGGCAGACGGGGTGAACGTTGGTGTTCGGTTCGGCCCCGAACCCGTTGACGGCCGGGGAGAACAGCTTGGTGGTGGTGGCCAGTTCGGCGTGGACCTCGAGCCCGATAACCATCTCCCACCCGTCGGGCAGGATCGTTTCGCTCGTCTTGGTCGTCACGGGGCCAGCTCCTCGATGGCGGCGGCGACCCGGAACATGACGGCTTCGCCCCGCATGGGGGCCAACACCTGGACCCCGACGGGGAGGCCGTCGGCGCCAGTGCCGAACGGGACGGACATGGCCGGGTGGCCGGTGAGGTTGGACGGGATGGTGCACACGTCGTTCAGGTACATGGTGAAGGGGTCGGCCTTGGCGCCGAGGGGGAAGGCCACGCACGGCGAGGTGGGAGCGAGCAGGACGTCGTAGTCCCGGTAGACCCGCTCGAACTCGTCGATCATGACGGTGCGGACCCGCTGGGCCCGGCCGTAGAAGGCGTCCCAGTAGCCGGCCGAGAGGGCGTAGGTGCCGAGCATGATGCGGCGTTTGACCTCGTCACCGAACCCGGCGGTGCGGGTGGCCCGCATCATGGCCGCGGTGGACGGGCCGTCGTGGCGGAGCCCGTAGCGGACCCCGTCGAACCGGGCCAGGTTGGACGACGCCTCGGCCGGGGCGAGCAGGTAGTAGGCGGACAGGCCGGCCACCGCGGAGGGGACCGACACCTCCTCCACCTTGGCCCCCGCCCCCGACAGGGCGTCGGCGGCCTGGTTGAGGCGGTCGAGGACCTCGGGCTCGATCCCCTCCACCCCGGTCCCCGATCCCCCACCGCTCAGTTCGCGGACCACGCCGACCCGGAGCCCGTCGACCCCGGTGTCGAGACCGGGGCGGACGTCGGCGAAAGGGTCGGGGATCGACGTCGAGTCCCGGTGGTCGGGCCCGGCGATCACGGCCAGGGTCTCGGCCGCGTCCGCCACTGTGGCCGCGAACGGGCCGATCTGGTCGAGTGAGCTGGCGAAGGCGACCAGCCCGTACCGGCTGACCGCCCCGTAGCTGGGCTTGACCCCCACCACCCCGCACAGGGCGGCCGGCTGTCGGATCGAGCCGCCGGTGTCGGAACCGAGGGAGATCGGCACCATCCGGCCGGCCCCCGCGGCGGCGGACCCACCGGAGGACCCGCCCGGCACCCGCTCGGGGTCGACGGGGTTGCGGGTGGGCCCGAAGGCCGAGTTCTCGGTGGAGGAGCCCATGGCGAACTCGTCCAGGTTGGTCTTGCCCACGGCCACCGCCCCGGAAGCCCGGAGCCGTTCCACCACCGTGGCGTCGTACGGGGGCCGCCAGCCCTCCAGGATCCTGGAGGAGCAGGTGGTGGGGGTCCGCCGGACACAGAGGTTGTCCTTGAGGGCCACCGGGACACCGGCCAGGGGGCCGGGGTCACCACCGGCGGCCACGACCGCGTCGACGGCGTCCGCCTCGGCCAGGGCCTGTTCGGTCATGACGTGAAGGAAGGCGTTGATGGTGCCGTCGGCCTCGGCGATTCGGGCCAGGTGGGCCTCGACCACCTCACGGGCCGTCCGCTCGCCGGCCCGGACGGCGGCGGCGATACCGACCGCGGTCTCGGTGGGGCCGCCGGGGGTGGGCGCCGGCGCGGTCACGGCTGTTCCCCCAGGGCGGGCGGCACCCGGAAGCGACCGTCCTCCACCTCGGGGGCGGCGGCCAGTGCCTCGTCCCGGACCCAGGGCAGGATCTCGGGTTCGTCGTCCCGGAGCACATTGGTCAGCTCGTAGGGGTGGAAGGTCGGCTCTACCCCGTCGATGCCGACGGCATCGAGCTCACGGGCGCGGTCCAGCACCGCGGCGAGCTGGGGGGTGAACCGGTCGATCTCGTCGTCGGTGAGGTCGAGCAGGGCCAGATCGGCCACCTCGGCCACCTCGGCCCGGGTCAGGATCTCGTCGGATGAGCGGTCAGGAGGCACCCGCCCAGGCTAGAGAGCCCCGCCGCTCCCGCGACCTCGCCCTGCCGGTTGGACAGGGCCCACCCGTCCATAGTTTCATGACGGAACTAAGAGGGACACCACCGGTGCCCCGCACCGCCACGAACCGACCGGTGCCCCGCACCGCCACGAACCGAAGGGACCCGCTCGTGGACCACACCGTCATCACCCGGGACGAGTGGCTGGAGGCTCGCCGGGAGCTACTGGCCAAGGAGAACGAGGAGCTCCGCCTCCGGGCCGAGGTGAACGAGGCCCGCTTGGCCCTGCCGTGGGTCGAGGTCGGGAAGGACTACCGGTTCGCCACCGTCGACGGGGAACGGACCCTGGCCGAGCTGTTCGACGGCCGCAGCCAGCTCCTCGTATACCACTTCATGTTCGGGCCCGACTGGACCGAGGGCTGCCCCCGCTGCTCGTTCATGGTCGACCACGTCGGCCATAACCTCGTCCACCTCAACCACCATGACGTGACCTGGACCGCCGTGTCACGAGCCCCGCTGGACCGGCTCCAGGCCTACCGGGAGCGGATGGGCTGGACATTCCCCTGGGCGTCGTCGTACGGGAGCGACTTCAACTACGACTTCGGGGTGTCGTTCACCGACGAGCAGCGGGCCAGCGGACGGATCCCGTACAACTACACCATGGTGCCGATGGACCGCGACGAGCTGTCGGGGTTCAGTGCCTTCGCCCGGGACGACGACGGTCGGGTGTTCCACACCTATTCGACGTACGCCACCGGCCTCGAGAGCCTGGCCGGCACCCTCCTGCTCCTGGACCGGGCACCCAAGGGCCGCAACGAGACCTCCTCGCTCAGCTTCGTGAAACGGCGCGACGAGTACTGAGCGGGGCTGGGCCATCCCCGCCGGCGGTTAGTAACGTGGCGGCCGGGGACGCTCGTGCCCCACGAGGGCACGCGGGTCGATCCGGTCCGGCCCGAGCGATCCCGAGGAGCGAGCAAGGTTGAAAGGGCTGTACATCGTCGCCACGGTAACCATGGCCGCTGTGTCGTCGGTGTTCGCCCTGCTGGCCGAGATCGAGCGGACCTACGGGATCCCCGAGAGCCAGTTGGGTTGGATCTCCGGCTCCGCCTTCGTGGGGGCCCTGATCACCCAGCTGGGGCTGGCCCGGTACGCCGACGAGGGTCACGGAACCCTGCTGCTGCGGGGAGGGGTGGTGGCGTCCGCCGTCGGCCTGATCTGGTTCGGCGCCGCCACCGAACTGTGGCAGTTCGTCCTGGCCCGGGCGGTCCTGGGCGCCGGGGTGGGGATGATCGTCCCCCCGGCCCGCCGCTACATCATCGTCACTGCCGGGGCCAACCAGGGGGAACGACTGGGCACGTTCTACGGGGCGTACCTGGCCGGGTTCGTTTTCGGCCCCCCGTTGGCCGGGGCGCTCACCGAGCTGACCTACATCCGGGTCCCGTTCTTCGCGTTCGGCGCCGCCTGCCTGGCCTGCCTGTTCGCCCTGCGGAACCTGGAGATCACCGGCACGGTCCGGTCCGGTGGGGCCACCGGGTCGCGGGTCCTGCTCCGGCTCATCCGCAGCCGTCGGATGGTGGCCGCCCTGCTGGTGGTGTTGTCGTTCCGGTATTCGATCGGGGTGTTCGAACCCCTGTGGGCGCCCCATCTCGACAACCTGGGGGCGTCCACCATCACCATCACCCTGTCACTCACGTCGTTCGCCCTGCCCATGCTGCTGGTGGCCCGCTGGGCGGGCCGTCTCACCGACCGGTTCGGGGCCCGACCCACCTCGGTCCTGTCCGCCCTGGCCACGGTGCCCATCATGGCCGCCTACGGGTTCCTGACCTCGGTGCCGGTCCTGATCGCGCTCACCGTCCCCCAGGGACTCCTGGAGGCGATCCAATCCCCGGGCAGCCAGGCCGCGGTGGCCAACGCGGCCGACGAGGACGACGCCGCGGCCGCCCAGGGTCTGGGGGAGGCCGGCGGCTCGGTGGCCGCCATGCTCGGCGCCTTCACCGCCGCCCCCCTCTACGACTGGCTGGGTCCCGGCCCGGCCTGGCTCATCGCCGCCCTCACCATGCTGGCCCTGATCTCCACCAGCGCCCTCCTCGACCCGGTCGGCGGTCGCCGGAGCCGGACGGCCCTGTCGACCCCGGCCGGCTAGCCGGATAGACCGGGGGTCAGGTGTAGGGGTCGTTCTGTTCCGGTTCGGCCCACCACTCGTCCGGGCTGGGCGTCCAGCCCGGGTCCGGGTGGATGCAGTTCACCGGGCACGGGTCGAGGCACTTGTCGCACCCCGAACACAGCTCGGGGATGATGATCACGTCGATCCCGTGGTTGAAGATCGCCCCCAGGGGCCGGGGGCAGGCTCGGAAACAGGCATCGCAATTGATGCAGATGTCCATGTCGATCCGCAGCGGTGCGTTCTTCCACACCTGGTTGCGTTCACGGTTGCGGATCCGGAGCTGCCGGCCGGTGGGCTGGGCAGGAGCGGAGTCGGGCATGTTCGACGGTACCTCCAGTGGCGGTCCGGCCGCTAGCGTGACCGGGTGAGCGCCCCCCATCCGTTCCTGTCCGACGAGTGGATCGAGGCGGCCCGCGAGCTGCGGGGCCGGTACGCCGGTCGCAGCCCCGAACCGCCGGTACCGGCCCGGATCAATGTGGTGGTCACCGACATCCCGCACCGCGACGGTCCCCTCGACGGCCACATCGATTCCTCGGCCGGTCAGCTCCTGGTGGAGCACGGCCACCTGGACGGCCCGGACCTCACCATCACCGTCAACTACGGGACGGCCCGAGCCGCCTTCATCGACGGCGATCCCCAGGCGGTGATGCAGGCGTTCATCGCCGGCAAGATCCTTGTCGAGGGGGACGTCTCGAAACTGATGGCCCTCCAGGCGGCCGGTCCGGCCGCCGCCGCCGAGGGGGGCAACGAGTTGGCGGCGGAGATCCAGCAGCAACTTCAGGCCATCACCGCAGCCGACTGACCGCAGGTCGGCCCGGCCCGGGGCACACTGGAGCCGTGGCCACATCGAAGAGGACCATGCGCATCGTCACCGTCGTCGGTCTCGCCTTCGCCGCGTTCACCCTGTGGCTGGCCGCGGCCTACGGCGGCGACGGTATGGGCGGACAGGACGGGGCGGCCGCCACCGTGCTCCCCAACGCGGTGGCCCCGTCGGGCACCGTGGCCGGAGACGGCACCGACCCGTCGGCGGACGGCACCGGTGCCGCCGGAGCGGGCACCGCCGCCGCGGCCAGCACCAGCCCGATCGAGGAGTTCCTCCCCCGATCGGGTCAGGCCAGCGCCTGCCGGGAACCGGTCGGAGTCGATCTCGTCGAGGGCTACGCCGCTGACCTCACCATCAACGGGATCCGTATCGCCCCCGAGGAGATGAACGTCGCCCTCGACGCAGACGGTGCGCCCAGCAACGCCGTCACCGCTTCCCGCTCCCTCGGCCAGTACACCTACGGACCGGAGGACGACTGCCCCAACGGTCGGGTCCTGCGTCCCACCGACAACGTCCTCGAGGCCTGCGTCTACCGGATCGAGGACGGACCGGCGAGCTGCACGGTGAGCACCAACCGGTTCGACGTGTTGTAGCCCCGACGTCTCAGCCCACAGTGTCGGGCTGTGCTGTGTCGGGCTGTGCTGTGTCGGGCTGTGCTGTGTCGGACTGGGCTGTGTCGGACTGGGCCGCCGTCTCCGGCAACGCTCCGGTTTCGAGCAGGTGGACGAAGGCGGCCTCGTCGAGCACGGGCACCCCGAGCTCGGTGGCCTTGGTCAGCTTCGAACCACCCGGTTCAGCCCCCACCACCACCGCGGTGGTCTTCTTCGACACCGCCCCCGGGCTCTTGCCGCCCCGGGACTTGATGGCCTCGGCGGCCTCGTCGCGGCTGAACCCGTCGAGGCTGCCGGTGACCACCACCGACATCCCGGCCAGGACCTGGGGGACGTCCGGCTGTTCCTCGCCCTCGGTGTTCAGGCCGGCTTCCTCCAGCTTGGCCACCAGGGCCTCGGCCTCGGGGGTGGCGAAGTACTCGGCCACGCTGGCCGCGATGATGGGGCCGACCCCACCGATGGCCGCCATCGTCTCGGGGTCGGCGGCCATGATGGCCCGAAGGTCGGGGAACGACCGGGCCAACAAGCGGGCCCCGGCCGGGCCGAGGTGCCGGATACCCAGCGCCACCAGCAGATTGGCCAGAGGCCGATGCCGGGACTCCTCGATGGCCCGCTGCAGGTTCTCGATCGAGACGGCCCCGAACCCCTCGAGCCCGGCCACCCGCTCCCAGTCGATGAAGTAGATGTCGCCGACGTCGGCGATCAGGCCGTTGGCCAGGAACAACGCCACCCGACTCTCGCCCATGCCCTCGATGTCCATCCCACCCCGCGAACAGAAGTGCTCGATCCGGGTTTGACGCTGGGCCGGGCACGCCGGGTTGACGCAGAAGGTGTGGGCTTCACCCTCGGGACGGACGAGCGCATGCCCGCAGGCGGGGCACTCGGTGGGGAACGTCCACGGCTCGGTACCTTCGGGACGTTCAGCCAGGACCGGGCCGAGTACCTCGGGGATCACGTCGCCCGCCTTGCGGACCACGACGGTATCCCCCGGGCGGACGTCCTTCAGGGCCACCTGGTCGGCGTTGTGCAGGGTGGCCATCTGGACGGTGGAGCCCCCCACGAACACCGGTTCGAGCACGGCGAACGGGGTGGCCTTGCCGGTTCGACCGATCGACACCTCGATGGCCTTCAACCTCGTGGTCCGCTCCTCCGGCGGGAACTTGACGGCGATGGCCCAGCGGGGAGCCTTCGAGGTGGAACCGAGGGCCCGTTGACGGCTCAACCGGTTTACCTTCACCACGGCACCGTCGATGTCGTAGTCGAGGTCGTGGCGGTGTTCCCTCCAGTGCCGGCTGAACGCCTCGACCTCCGCGATGGTCTCGACCCGGCGCCGCTCGGGGTTGACCGGCAGGCCGAGCTCGGCCATCCAGTCGAGGGCGTCGGCGTGGCCGGCCAGGTCCGGGCCGCCGTCCACGACACCGAGCTGGTAGGCCCAGAAGGCCAGGCCCCGGCCGGCGGTGACCGAAGGATCCTTCTGGCGGAGGCTCCCGGCGGCGGTGTTGCGGGGGTTGGCGTATCTGGCCAGGCCCGCGGCCTCCTGGGCCTCGTTGAGGGCGTCGAACGTGCTGACCGGCAGGTAGATCTCGCCGCGCACCTCGATCACGGGCGGCGGTTCCCCGGCCAACCGGTCGGGGATCACCGAGATGCCCCGCACGTTCGGGGTGATGTCCTCGCCCACCCGGCCGTTGCCCCGGGTCGCCGCCTGCACCAGTTCCCCGTGCTCGTAACGGATCGAGCAGGCCACCCCGTCGATCTTCAGTTCACACACGTAACCAACCGACGACCCGGGCTCCAGATCGAGGCCCCGGGCCACCCGGTCGGCCCAGGCCACCAGTTCCTCGTCGTCGAAGGCGTTGTCGAGGCTCATCATCGGCACGGTGTGAACCACCGGGGCGAAGCTGGCCGAGGCCGGGACGCCGACGGTCCGGGTGGGTGAGTCCGGCTCGACCAGCCCGGGGTGGGCGGTCTCGATGGCCTGCAGCTCACGGACCAGGGCGTCGTAGTCGGCGTCGGGGATCTCGGGTGCGTCGTCGGCGTAGTACCGCTGGTTGTGGTGACGGATCTGGTCGCGGAGTTCGGCGGCCCGCTCAGCCACGTCCTCTTCGCCGCCTGACACGGGCTGGTCGGTCATCGGAGGGAGAATACCGGTCGGCGGTGACACCGGGCGGACACCGCCGTCGGCACCGGGAGGGGCGGGACCCGGGGGTGACGATTCGCGTTCGGCCGGTCGGCGCCGGAGCCCGCACCGGCCACACTGGTGCCCATGAAGACCGCAGCCAGCCGTTCGAGCTCGTCGCCGACCTCGGCGGTGCCGGCCTGGGCGGAGCGGGCCGGGTTGTGGCCGCTGCGGATCCTGTGGGTCCTGCTCCCCCTCCTGGCCGGACCGGCCGTCGACGGCCTGGCGGCCGGGGCCGACCGCTCCGGGCGCCTGGTGGTAGCGGCGGCGGCCTGGCTGGCCTACCTCGTGGGCATGGTGGCCGCCCTGACCCCCTCGCCCCAGGGCCTGACCGCGATCCGGGTGCTGAGCCCGGCGGTGGTGGCGGCCGGCCTGGCCGCCCTGGTGGTCGGCGGCGCCGGCCCGGCCGCCGCCCTGGTGGCGGTGGGCGCGGGCCTTGTCGTCTCACTGGTCGCCTTCTCCCCCCTCACCGGCGACCGCATGATCAACGGGTCGGCCTACGGGTCGGAGCGACGGATGGCGCTCCGACCACCCGGCGGGGTGCTGCTCGGCCCGGTGGAACTGGTGTGGGTGCTGATCGTGCTCGGCCTCACCGGCCCGATCGCCCTGGCCGCCTCGGGCCGTCCGGTGTGGGGCGTGGTGGCCCTCGTCCCCGGCCTGGGGATGGCCTGGTTCGGGATCCGGGCCGTCTACCAGCTGGCCCGCCGGGGGCTGGTGTTCGGGCCCGCCGGATTCGTCATCCCCGACCACCTGCTCATGGCCGAGGCGATCCTGTTGCGCCGTTCCGCGCTGGTCGCCGACGGCCTGGCCACCACCGAGGACACCGACCCCGAGACGGTGGCCGACGCCACCGGCGCGGCGCGGGGCCTGGTGCTGGAGGCGGTGGCCCGGGAGCCGGTCCCGTACGCGGTCCGGCAGCGGGG